>CAYXBP010000005.1:0-120242 GCA_964463355.1 uncultured Ruminococcus sp.
TAAGCTCATTCGCGTTGAAAATACTTGGATGGAAGCGTCCCGGGAAGATAAATCAATGCCGGCACTAGCCAGAGAAGTCTTGTTCTCTGGCTTTTCCTGTATCAGTGGGGTATCGCCAAGTGGTAAGGCACCAGACTTTGACTCTGGCATTCGTAGGTTCAAATCCTGCTACCCCAATTTCAAGGCAAAAGCTCCCCTATGGGAGCTTTTGTGTTTTATGGATGTAAATCGATGTAAGTCGTCAACATCATAAAAGCTTATTTGAATCATGCAGTAGATGAAGTTCCTCCTTTGCGTTTTTCCTGCGTACAGTTATGCCTCTTAGCAAACGAAATGCCCACCCAATTGGCAGCAGAATTTTATGACGATAAAAGAATGGATACGGCTGTTCATAGTGTTCTATCGGCGGAAAGATACGGTAGAGAACATATCTGAATTTTGATGTGCTACCTGTCTTTTCTGTAAATTCCTCAATTCTGTAATCAATAACGTGTTTTCGTGTTCCGTGTGTGCCTGAGAGCAGGTAAAATTCTAGCATTTCTCTTTCTTCATCAGATAAAGATAAGTGATCTGGATCTTCAAATACTTTCTTGCTTAGGTCACGTGATTTTTGTTCAAACTCAGTGATCCCAAGGATATCGGTTTGCCTTCGGATGAAACCCCAGTCTAGGAGATTCTCTTTTTCTTTCAGATATACATAGCAATCCAGAATTGATCGTACGCCAATCCCGCCATGAAAATAGTGCTTGTACTCATGAGCGATCATGTACACATAAAAATCTTCGTCAGAAAGATAGAATTCATACTTGTTTTTTTTATCTTTGATAAGGCGCGCCTGGATTTTCGAATAGTAATCATGGAGTTTTTTTTCCTTTTCAGTGAATAATTCTGTGTGCATTTCAAAGTTGTACACGGGAGGCTTCAAGTATGTATCGTGATTCTTTTTACCCACGCTTTCGGCGGTATATCCACGATTTTTCATGAACGCACAAAGCTGCATTTGATATGATTTGTCATAATAGATATCATTATCGGACATCTGTCGCATTCCAAGTTTGGGATAAAGCTCTTTCAGAATTACTCCCTTTAAGGGCATATACAGGATCTTGTTCTGTTCCATAAAATCAAGGATAATTTTTCGTTCTGCATCAAGCAAGATGTTTTTTCGAATTGCTTTTGATTTTGCTTCCATGAAACTAGCATCTGCGATACCTGCTGATTCCAGACCCATACAGACAATTGCCGAAAGGCTATGGAACTGAGATATCTGAAATAGTTCGTGGAAATCTATCTGAGCAATTCGTTCATCGTTCGGTTTTATATTATTTACAGCGCATGCTGCTAAGTAGAGCATATCATAAGCGGTTTCTTTCATGGTGTACCTCGATTCTTACGCCTGTTTTGTCATTGTAATTACTTTGTTGCAGATTCGGAGTGCTGCTGGACGATGTGTCACGATGAGGAGAGTTTTATCTGGCAGCTGTTTTAAGTTTTCTAGCAATGATTTCTCTGTCTGTTCGTCCAATGCGCTGGTTGCTTCATCTAGAAGTAAGATGGGATGATTGGAAAAAACCGCTCTTGCGACAGCAATTCTTTGCATCTGTCCTTCTGAAAGCCCTGCACCACATTCGCCGAGAACCGTATCAATTCCGTTGTCTAAATCATCTACAAATGTATCTGCGCAGGCTATTTTGAGCGCAGATCGTATCGCGGCATCATCCTGCATATTTGATTCGTCACTAAAAGCAACCACCTCACGAATTGTACCGCTCATCAGTCCATTTCCCTGCGGCACATAGGCGAATAGTCTTCGATATCGACTTGACAGCGTTTCGTCCTCACCATGTTTTTTTAATAATGTGATTTTACCGCCGTCGCATTGATAAAGGGACATCAAAAGCTTGAAGAGTGTCGATTTTCCGCAGCCAGAGTTGCCTGTTACCGCGATACAATCGCCCTTTGTAATCTGAATATTCACTTTTTTTAGCGCGTCAATATCACCGTTTTTGCTATATGAAAAATCAACATTTTCAAATGCTATGCCTGCGAAATCATTGCTGTAAAAATCTTGTATCTGATGGCTGTCTATGATTGCATCGGAGCAATCGTTTTCAATATCTTCAACTTGGATAAGGCGTTCCGCACTTGCCATCATCGCATAAAACTTCGGCAAATAGCCCGTGATATTTGCAAACGGCGATTGAATCTGCGAAATAAGGTGTAGGATGGCTGTCAACGTGCCATACGAAACGGTTCCGTTCAGAATCCCGAAGCCACTGTAAGCCAGCCCCACAAGATACATGCCGTTCATGGCTGCTGAAAACCCAGTATTGCATAGATTGGAAAAATGATTTTTTTTCATTCGTGCAGATTGATGAGAATCCATTTTTTCTTGCATCTTGTTTTTCACCAGGTTTTCGGCTGAAAAAGAGCGCACGATCAACAGATTTTCGAGATGCTCTTGTAGAAAAATACGCAGTTTTCCGTCCTTTTCTTGCACTGTTTTATGTAGTTGCTTGAGGATTCGCCGAAACGAATACGTCAAGAAAATCATTGCTATACCGCCTGGAAAAAGAAGGATTGCAAATCTTGGCTCTAATGCAAGGATCATGATTAGCGCACTGAACAGTTTTACCAGCATCCCCACAATATTTGGCAGAATCTCCACAGCTCCGTTTGCACAGACTACTGTATCAGATGTCAGATGATTGAGCCAATCTCCAGAGTGTACGGTGGATACGGCAGCATAATCCTTCATTAAAATTTCCGAAAATAGTCTTTCTTTCAGCGCGTTTTCAACGGATGACCGTGATTTTTCCTCCAGCCAACGGGCAACGCCTCGCAGCAGGATCTGCGCAATCACCAACGCAACAAGCAAAACTAGAAAAAAGAAAAATCCATTCTGATTCTGCGATGTTGCGCAGTCGATGATTCTTTGCAGAAACACAGCAAAAACAACACTGCTGATGCCGAAAGCCGCCTGAATGATTGTGAGCACGATAATACTAATTTTTTGTTTCCCGATGACTGCTAGCAGCCATTTTATCGATGATAATTTTTCCATTTTGCACGCCTTTTCAAGCAATTTTTCGTCCTCAGTATCAACGCACGAATACAAAAAAAGTCGCACCACAAATGCACATACAAACAGTATTTTTTATCGTTCACAGAAACTGTCCTTCCATCGCGGACAATTCCAGTCAAAACTCCGATCATATGGCGATCAGTGATTCCGTACTCTTTTTGCCAACGATTGTCCCCGCACATCACGTAATCATTCTTGCGGATTTTCAAGATTCGGTGCAGAACATACTGTCCCGAATCTCTTTTGTACAATGGAACATCGTATTTTTTCAGTTTGCCGTTTATTCTCTCGATGATGAGTAAGTCACGATTTTGGCGAATCAAGGGCATCATGCTATCGCCGACATTCGTATAAATGAGTTTGCCGGTGCGGTTGATTTCTTCCTCAAAGGTGGATTTACTCATCTATTGCACCAATACTGCGCAGAGTGTCCAGAATTTTCTTCACATCTTTGCAGATGGTTTCCCTCGGTGCGTCATACTTTTCAAGCATTGTTTCCACGATTTCCGACTCGCTTGTTTCCGATTTCAGGCAATCCACGATTGATGCAGCTGTCCTGTTACTGCGGACAAGTCCACTGAATCCTGTGCTGCCTGTAGAAACCATGATTTGCTCGCCGTCCGCTTCGTGCGTGATGAAACTCTCTTTCAGTTTCATAAATATTCTCCTTTCATTCCATCATATGCGATTTTCGCAGCTGCCATATCCGTATTACAGCCCAACTTGTAAAGTGATACCCTACTCGCAACTTTATCCAAAATCTCCAATGTTTTCTGCATTTTTGCAGGTTGCTGCGGGCGATGTGTCTGCTGTAAAAGCATGGGATATGCCGCTGCTTTTGAAATTGGCGCAATATGGTTCTCGCTTTCTCTTGTCAGAATGCAGATTGCTTTCAGTGGAACAGAAATACGACTACTTAGTCGATGCTTGCCATCCCATGGTGTACCATGCACGATAACATCTTTTTCGGTGATCTGGATCAACGGCTTGTCGTCATTGATCATTACTACGCGGTTGCCGAAGTACATTCTCCAAAGGCGCGTGTGGGTGGATTTTCCTGTACCGCTTTTGGCTGTGAACAAGTAGCCGATACCGTCCACCGCCACAGCTGAACCATGAAACAAGAGTGTATCATACTCAAGCAAGTTTTCCGCAATTTGGCGATATACCGCAAGGGTTTCCAGATAGCTGTCCGGGTAATTCTGTATGGGGCGTCCCTCTTTCCTGCTTTCCGCAGCAGATTTTTCCCGTTCACGGTCAATATCGCATTGCAATGTCCTCACACTGAAATCTTCGGTTTCATTGCAGAGATAATCCCTACAGAGGGTATGAACTTCGTTATAAATTGCATCGATCGCAATTCGTTTTCCGCCGATTTTGTACACATGCTTCATAGATTACACCGCGGGAACGAACGGCAGTTTAATTACATCATCGCTTGTAGTAGATGAAACCGTTTCCGTTACTGTTTCTTCTGTGTTCTCTTTCGGTGGATCGGTCGTTTTCACATCGGTAACCGTGTTTTCGTTGCTCATGATAGGCAATTCCTTCTGGTCAGTGCTACTGGTGGAATTTGTTGTTTCGGTTTGCGATGTTGTGTCAGGATCGCCTGAGTGGCAGGTGCTTGTTGTTGTGGTACTTGTGGTGTTTTCAGAGCCGCTGTCTGTTTTTGTATTGCCGTTCTCGCCGCAGGCTGCAAACAGCAGCGTGGCTGCAATACACACCCAAAGGATTTTTTTCATAATTGCTCCTTATTAACAGAAACAGACACCTTTTACAAGATGTCTGTTTCGATGCTGTCTCATTCTTACATCAACGGTGTTTCGTTAATGTCATCGCCAGGGGTAAAACTAGGAATAAGGCTTGTGGTAATCACATCCTCGCATTCAAATTCGACTACTTTCATTTCCGGTGCTGTGTATACTTCTTTCACTGTAATCACCTCCATCTCACAATATGCCTCTCCTAAGAGCAGCCATCCCAGTGATTTTATGCCCCATACGGCATCATACAGTGGGGACTTCTGCTGCAAGGTCAGTATCGGCTGCCAAACCCGCCAGCGGATCTACCGCGGGTGCCATACCCATTTCAGCCATCAGACGCTCCAACTCGGTATCCACCTTTGCGTTACGCTCCAGTTCCTCAAAGGTGGCCACCTCTTCGGGCTTGCCAGAGCCAGCAATCTCTGCAAATGCGGAAGCCTCTGCCTCTTTGCGCTCAATGCGCTCCTCCATTTTTGCGAGCTTATCAAAGCCGCTGTTGGTATCAATCCCACCCAGACTCTGTGCCAATTCCTTGGTAGTATCAGCCATCTGAGAGCGTGCGATCAGCATTGCCTCACGGCTCTTCGCCTCCTGCATTTTTGCTTTCAGCACCTCAACCTGGTTACGGATTGCTTCGGTCTGGTTGGATATGGTTTCATACATCTCACGATAATTCGCGACATCCTCGTCAGCCTTTACCTTGCTTGCCAAAGCTTTCTTAGCGAGTTCGGTATCGCCAGCTTTCAGGGCAGCCTTTGCGCGGCTTTCCCAGCTTGCGGAAACTGCACAGGCATTGCGGTACTGTTTTTCCACCATGCGTTCGCTTGCAACTGCCTTGCCCAGTGCCTGTGTTGATTTCGTCAGCTCTTTCTGCATATCGTTGATGATTTGCTTTACGAGCTTTTCGGGATCTTCTGCCTTGTCGAGCAGATCATTGATGTTTGCCTTAAGAATATCGCTGATTCTGGAAAAAATGCCCATTGTAGTATCCTCCTAAGTAATCTTAATCAATCGGAAACGGGACGACATACAATCCCCTACGCTAATTATAACAAATTTGGAGGCGATTGTCAAGGAGAATTCAGTAAAACCTGTAAATTGCTTGCGTAGGATGCTTTGCACTTGTGTTATAAGCCGATGGCGTATCCTGCGATAATGCCCACCACAGCAGAAATGCAGATAATGATAATGGGGTGGATCTTTTTCAATGCCAACACGGACATGACGGCAAACAGCCCGAGGGATACCCAGAATGCCGCAGTGGTAAACACAGATGTGTGGAATCCGTTTGCAAAGAATACCGTTTGCCCCATGGAGAGCATGGCAGAGCCGATCAGACCGATGACGGCAGGCTTCAGCCCTGCCATACAGCCCTGCATGATCTTGCTTTTTTGGAATTTGTCGTAAATCTGCGCAACGATCAGGATGACGATGACGGAGGGCATCACGACGCCGAGGGTTGCACATACGCCACCCCAGATGCCGCCCATCTGGTTGCCCACGTAGGTGGCAATATTAATGGCAAATGGCCCAGGGGTGCTTTCGCTGACTGCTACGAAGTTGATGAGATCCGCCTGTGACAGCCAGTTGTTTGCGGCGACCTCCTCTTGAATCAGGGGAAGCATTGCGTAACCGCCACCGAAAGTGAACAATCCGATTTTGAAAAACGTGAGAAACAGCTTCAGGAAAATCATTGTTTTGCACCTCGCTTTTCGTGCCTGGCGTGAATGAACGAAGCGATAAGACCTGTCAGTGCGCAGCCGATAATCACAAACAGCACATTAACATCAAAAAATGCCACTACGATCAGTGCCACTACGGCAATGCAGTAGGAGAAGATCTTTTTTGGGCATTGTTTGTACATTGACCACCATGCTTTGAGAATCAACGCCAACACCCCTGCACGAATGCCGAAAAACGCGTACTGCACCGCTTTCAGGGACTGGAACTCGTTGAGGACATAGGAAATGAGCGTAATGCATACAAACGATGGCAGCACCACACCAAAGGTTGCCAATGCAGCACCCAACACGCCTGCCACGCGGTATCCAACAAAAGTTGCGGTATTAATGGCGATTGGCCCAGGGGTAGATTCTGCAATTGCAACAATGTTCAGGATATCCTGGTCACTGATCCATTTTTTGTTTTCCACAACCTCTCTTTGGATCAGTGGAATCATAGCATAGCCACCGCCAAAGGTAAATGCACCGATGCGGAAAAACGATGCGAACAATCCCCACAGCCGTTTGCCGTAGGTATCGCTTGGTTGATTGGTTTTCATAGACAGCCTTCCTTCCGTGATAGCGTTTTCTTGCCATAGGTATTATACTCTGTTTTCGTCATATTGTCAAGCATTGTGCAATTACTGCTGCTGCGATGATGTTCCGTGTGTTTGCCTACGGCGAATGCGTCGCCAGTTGAAGAATCCGTACAGGTCGTTGCAAAAAAAGATCACAAAGCATAGGATCATGGGAATATACGCTGCATTTTCTCGTGAGGCAAGATACCACAGCAAGATGAGAACGATATCGTTTGCTGCATAAGCCAATGCGTAGTGAGGGCTGCGCAGAATTGTCAGCATACAGGCAGAAAAGCTTGTGGCAATGGAGAGCGTACTGATGGGAAGCTGTGCAGTACCCAGTGCGGAAAGGATCGGGTAAAAAACTGCCGTGACCGCCGCTGTGCTGCATATCACCAGCAGGTAGTGCTTTGCGGTCAGATGCGCCACCTGCACCTCAGTTTTGCCCTTTGCGAAGGGGTGCCGCAGCCATGCAATCAGGGAGATTAACGCTGTGGGAGCGGTCATGCCGAGGTAGGTGATCATTTCGCCCCAGTACGCAAAACGATAGGATATGATCCCATAAATCACTGAAAACAGGATCGACAGCATCTGTCCGAACGGTTCGCCTTTGGCTAAAAAAATCAGTGAGGTTGCGCCTACCAGCAGGGCGGTCAGCACCATGGGGTCGCATCCGCCGCTTACGAGCAGCACCATGGCAATCAGCAACATGGAGCCACCCCACAGCAGCCATTCACTGCGCGTAAAAGTGGAAAATGGATTCGGTAATTTCATATCAATTCCTCCAAACAAAAACATCCATGGCACGCTTCTTCAAAGACCTAACGAAGCGTGCCACGGATGCTGAACATTCCGTGTTCTACCCGGTGGCAGATGGGATATGCGATTCATTTACAGTTAGTCTGTCGGCGAAGGGAAAGCTCGCTGTTCTTCATGCGGGAAGCTTTTGGCATTTGCTGCAAGATATGCAGCCCTTGCTGCTTTGCGCTGTACGATAATCTGTACCACTGCAAAGATCAAGCAGCAAAATGCGCTGAGCATGAGCAGGGTTTGATACCATTTTTCCGAAGCAACCACTGGATGATCGGTGAGAAAAGCGTGGAAAATCGGCACAAACAAAATGGCACTGCCGAACATGGCAGGCAGCCCCACCCATTTTGCCTTGCTGCGGAGCATCAGTGCAAGGGAAACGGTAAGGATGACAAGTGCGTAAAACAGGCTCTGGAATCCCGTGGAGATGCGTGCGGTGAGAAAACTCATTGCCTCATTGACACGATTGATGAAATAGAAGGTCAGTGCCATGATTGAGCAGGTGATGAGCAGATGCGGCAAAAATGCGTAGATACCTCTGCCGATGGTGCGCAGTTCCTTCATGTTACTGCACCTCCCCGATATAGAAGATATCGCTGGTGGGGCGGCCGTTATTATACGGTTTATTGTACACCTCACCGTTAAAGATCATCATCGCGCTCTGACCGCCATCCAGATTATAGGCATGAGTGCAGCCGAGATCGATAAAGAGCTGTCCGAACTCCAGCATGGTCATACCAATAGAGTAGCCTTCCTGTCTGCCATCCACGGTTACGAGGACATAGTGACCTGGTTCGTAGTAGCCAAAGCCGGTACGGGGGTTCTCGCTCAAAATCCCGGGGCTGAACTGGGTTTTTGCAACACCGTTTTTCACCAGTGTTGGCCCGAAGCTCATAGTCTGGTACAGACCGTTTTGCAACGCGGCATTGAGGTCGTAGCTGCCGTTTTCCTCCACGGTCACGGTGCCATCGTAGAAGATTGAGCAAACATCGGCGCGGGGGGTATCGCGGTACATGACATAATTGCGCACGATGATGCCGTTATCGCGGATGCCGTAGTAATCGCCGTTGACGGCTAAGATCGCGTTGTTGTTGTTGGCAATTTTCTTGGTATTCTCCGTGATATTCTTTCCGTACTGTCCCTTGGCAAACGCGGCTTTGAAATTATCAATATACCGCACATAAATATCTGCGATATATGCGACACTGTTGCCCACTTTACGTGTTTCGATGTCAATGGCAATATCGTGGCTGCGATAGGAGTTTTCGGTAATCACAACGGAATCGTCGGCAGAGAATTTATCAAGCCACTTGCTGCCCCAGCCTGATGGATCAGGATCCGGCAATTTGGCAGTGGTGGCAGTGGTGGATGAAGTTGAGGTGGTGCTGATGGTCAATGTGCTGCCGCTGCTGTTGCTGACGTAAGAGGCGGTCGTTGTAAGATCGGTATGGATAGAAACTGTGGTTTCGCCGCCTTGATGTTCAAGCGAGGCACTGCTTTCTGTAGTTTCAGAGCCGCCTACGGTGGTGGTAAATGAAGTTGTGCTGCTTGTGGCATACGGGTCACGGGTAGGAATGGATGCCTGCGTCAGCTTGTTGGGGTCGTTTTCGAGGGATTGCGGTCGCACATGATGAAAGTAAGAAAAGGAGAGAATGCAGACTGCCAGCAACGCAACATCGCCCAGCAGCATGAGGGGCAGTGCGATGGGCTTTTTGGGACCTTGGGGATTCTTTGCCATAAACATTTCCTTTCCGATAATGGGATAATGGGAGAATGGATGGTTAGGCTTGGCGGAATACCCAATTCTGCTGAATGCGGAAGCTGATGAAATACAGCAGGGTATCCACCACGATCTTGAATAGTGCGACAAGGAAGCCGCCACTGCCGAGCAAGGCACTCAGCAGCCATACCAATCCAGCAGAAACTGCCATTTGCACCGCGCAGAGCAGGTAGTAACGGAACACTGTGGTTCGGATGGGAGCATCGCTTTTGAACACCGCTTTGCGGTTCATGGTGTAGTTGAACAGTGAGCTGACCACACGTGCGATGCATGTTGCAAGCCACACGGCGGGGTCGGCACCGACAAGATGCTTAAACGGTGTGAACAGCAGATTAAACAAGGCATTATCAATGAGGAAAGAGAGAATCGAACTGCAAAAGAAGCGGATGATAATGCCGTACACACGCAGCGAATCGCGAATCGGTCGAAAATGGGTGGTAGAGTTGTCATCAATATAAATGGTGCGGATTTTCTGCTCCAGCAGAGGAATCTTCTTACTCTTGCACACCAGCAGCATATTGGTTTCATACTCAAAGCGTTCGCCGTCCACCTCGCACATGGCAGGGATCACCGCATGGGGAAACACGCGCAGGCCTGTCTGGGTGTCAGAAACTTTTAATCCGCAAAAGGTGCGGAACACAAACGAGGTGCATTTGTTGCCAAAGCGGCTTTTAGGCGGTACAATTTCCGCAGAGAAATCTCTGCAACCGAGTATGATGCTCTTGCCGCCGTCCTCACGCATACGCTGCACGCAGGCTTCAATATCTTCAGGGTGATGCTGATCATCACCATCAATGGTCACGCAGCCAATGGACGATCGGCGGTTTTCAAGATACCATTGAAATGCGGTTTTGAGGGCTCTGCCTTTGCCGTAGTTTTTTTGGTGATGCAGTACCGCGCAGCCGAAACGATCGGCGGCTTCTTCAAAGTAGTGCAAGTTTTCAGTGGCAGAGCCATCATTGACCAGTACAATATCGGTAAATCCGCACTTGCGGATATTCTCCACAACGCGCAGCAAACGGTCATCGGGATCAAGGGAAGGGATGATGACGGTGATATCCTGATTATGATAAGTCATAGAAAGCGACTCCTACACAAAGCCAAAGGGCTGTTTTTCATCTTGTTTTGTGTATGCTTTGAAGCTAAGGTATGATTATCCATCCAAAGGCTGAAAGCAAACTGAATGGGCGATGTCTATGTTCAAAACAGCACAAAACGACACAACATCAATTATAGCACAATCGCTATGAAATTGCAAGCCCTGAATCATAATTGAGAAGGGGGAAAACTTACAAAAAAAACCTGTGTATGTTTCCATACACAGGGAGAATTTTGCGCAGTTTCGTTTATTTAGCAATGGATGCAGGCGTTGCAGGCATCGTCAAAGCTTCATCAATGGCAGCGTAGACGCTGTACAGATCCAGCACGCAGGATTCCAGCGCGCGGCAGATACGGTTATCAAAACCGAACGCATCGCGCAAAGCATTCAAAGTGCGGCGTTCATTGACATCTTCAAAGCTATCGCAGATCGCGACCGAGAACAGTTCCATATACACCTTGCGCTTAAGCAACTCTGGCAATTGCGCGAGGGTATCGCGGGCGGCGTTGCAGGCGGCTGCGTCATAGGAAAACCCGTGTACATGCATATCTTTGGCATATTGATCCAGCACCTTAGCCTCCTCAATATCCACAATTCCGTCATCTTCAATAATTTCCGAAGCAAGCGTCAGAAAAGCCTCCGATTCAATGGGGCCAAGCTCGTGTAAAAACATCGTATACAAATCCTTTCTTCATCAAGTGGGTGAATCCTCACCCCATGCGTTCAGTATAGCATATTCAGGAAAAAATTGCAAGTGATTTCACAGAAACTGCACGAATACATCATCATGTTTTTGCATTTTTGATGATTCTATGATATGGTACTGCCGATATACGATGAATGTTCAGCGTGCAACTGCGATGACCTGCAACAGTTTAAACAATCTGCGTTTTCCCCGCCGTATAGTGCGGGATACGGTAGATTCATCCACGCCATAACGCGCTGCAATCTGCTTCATATTCATGCCTTCTTCGTAGTAAGCAAGGCAGTAATTGCGCTGTGTGGCGGTCAGCTCCGTACGCATAGCACGATGCAGTATCATGATTAGTGCTTTGCGCTGGGCTTTGTTGGTATTCTGGTCTGCCATACCCAATGCAACCTGTGTAGCCTCAGCACAAGATTTGACAAACTCTGGATCATATTCCAATACCGCATCGGAATAAACGGTTCGGTTTCGGCTCATGCATCCTCCTGTTCCTGATGGCGCGCGTAGATGGAGATGGATCGCAGCGCATCACAAAGGCAAAAGTATTCATCGGTGAGCAGATCAATTCTTTGTTCGATTTGTTTTTGCTGCAATGCAGACTGGTATGTGATATGGATATTGCGGCGTGCAGTTTTCAGTTGTTCTTTGGCAGCACTGCGTGCCCGCAATACGGCGGTGACCGCCTGACGGTATTCTTGCTCCATGCGAATATAGCAATCCGCAGCAGCACTCAGTGGCATGGCTTGTGTGGTCTGATTCATATTCTTGTCCTCCTTATGGTGATGGGTGCGGCGACGAACGGCGAAGAACAAATGTTCTGTATCCTAGTGTACATCATTTCAAAGGAAAAGTCAAGGCTTTGGTGTGGCGTTTTTGGTGCATACACGGTTGAAGATCAAAAAATCTCTGAGAAGCATTGTTCTCAGAGATCACAGTCTGTCGAAATATCATGAAGCATTTCTACTAGTTTGCAGGTAATCCATCAAGCCCTAAAAAGCATTCGCGAAGGTTTCACAATTCCTTTTCCGGCGGGGCTTGCATTGAAAAACAATGAGGGAAAAGCATTCTTGCGCGCTTTCCCCTCATTGAACGTTTTACTCGGTAATAGCAGCACGAATCCGTGCATCGGCTTCCTCATCGGAGATGCCCAACGCATAGGCCAGTTCTTCCCCAACAATGCGATATGCTTCTTTTTGTACTGCAATATCGGTGGCAGGTAGCTTTTTTTTCAAGGCACGCAATGCCGCCTGCTGCAGTTCAATGGAACGCAGCATCTGTAACAGAGTAGGCGCATCCCCTACAGAAAGCACACGCCGGAACTCTGCACTACGCTTCTTGCGATCATCGATCCAGATACTAGGCTGATTGTGAGCAGCTTGCAGCATATTCTCGATGTTTTCCTTCGTTAGTAAGGGGCGCATTTTGGCGCATAGTGTTTCATTATCCAGTGGCACGAGAATAACCATTGCCCCATTGCTGATTGGCTTTAATTCACAGCAAAGGCGCATATGTTGCGCGTCGGGGAAGGGCATATTCTCCACACGCATCACCTGACAGATTCCAGTGCCGCCATAATGTACAAATTCACCTACTTGCGGTTGTGGGCACATACGCGTGCCTCCTTTTCACTAATATTCGACTTTCCTACTGTTCATATTATAGCATATTTCGCAGATTTTCTCAAGGGTCATTTTACACAAACTTTGGCAAAATGCCTGTTTTTCCATATGATTTGCACTTTTCGCTGACTACAGCAAAGCCCCGAACTGCAATAGTACGGGGCTTGAGTGATACTATTTTTGGGGGGTATCGGGCTTCTTTTTTGATTTTTCCTTGTTGCCGCGCAAGGCAGACCAAAGCACGATAATAATCTGTGCTGGTATTCCGATGATAAACAGCTGCCATGGGCGATGCGACCAAAAGGTTACAAACAGTGTGCCAAGGGTCGTCCATACCAGCAGCGATATGATAAGGTAATTGGCACGGCGATTGAACCAGATTGAATTGAACACCAGCCAGATAATCATCGTCAGTGGAATGGCATACACAAACATAAAAGGCGAATATTCCACTGTGGGCGCAAGAATATCCAGAATGACAAAAACGGTTGTCGCAATCAGCCACACCAGCACGATTGCCATTCCGGCAATCAAAATGCGATTGCGCATTCTGTAGGGCTTTGGCACAGCCTGATCCTTCTCCGTCTGTTCCGCAAGGTTCTCCTCTATTGTTTCCGATGCATTATGTACGCCTTCTTCACAAACCAGTGCATCCAATGTCACATGATAATAGTCAGCCAACTGCTTCAGCACAACCAGATCCGGCAGCGACTCTCCGCGTTCCCATTTGGAAACAGCTTTATCTGAATAGTGAATCTGTTCTGCCAACTGAATCTGCGTCAGTTGATGTTCTTTGCGCAGCTGTGTAAGATTATGAGCAACAATTTGCTTCAGTTCAGCCATAACAGCCCTCCTTCTCAATACTGCACTCATTATACCATAAAATTTGGTAGAATGCAAGCCGTTTTTTCGTCTGATTCTCCTGTGGGTAGAGTGGTAGAATGGACTCTCTGGTCGGTTTCTCCGGTGGGTTTCCTTGCAAATGCAAACTGTAGGGTGACATTTTTTCTGTAGTATGGTATAATAAATATGCCAAAGCAGAGCGTCCGAACATACGACCCTGCTCTCATTTTTTGAAATCGGAAAGGAACCACGCACATGAGCAATACCCATGATTATGTTATCGTAACGGACAGCGGCTGCGACCTCACCCTTGAACAGCGTGAATCCATGGAACTGGATTTGGTACCCCTAAATGCCTTTATGAAGGATACTCCCACACAACCTTGTACACTTGTTGGCGCAGATTTTTACAATGCATTGCGCGATGGTCACATTGCTTGTACCTCTGCTGCCAACCTCAGCACATTCCGTGAGATATATATCCGTATTCTGAATCAGGGCAAGGATATCTTATTTCTGTCGTTTTCTTCTGCGCTGAGTTGTATGTATGCGACTGCGCGTCTTACAGCCGAAGAACTTGCCACTGAATACCCCGAGCGCAAGATCATTACCGTAGACAGTCTTTCTGCCAGTATGGGGCAGGGGCTGCTGCTGTACTATGCCGTGCAAAAAAAACGCGAGGGTGCGAGCATCGAGGAACTGGAAGCGTATTTGCTGGAAAACCGTCTGCATCTCATTCATTGGTTCACTGTTGATGACCTGATGTTTTTGAATCGTGGCGGTCGTTTAAGCTCTCTTTCTGCCGTGGCGGGTACCTTGCTTGGCATCAAGCCAGTGATGCATGTCAGTGATGAAGGCAAGCTAATCGCCAAAGCAAAGGTTCGCGGAAGAAAAAACGCGCTGTTGGCTTTGGCAAAGCATTTTGCAGATGAGGTTTATGACCCCACGCAGCAGGTTTACATCAGCCATGGCGATGACATTGAAGCAGCAAACTTTTTGCGAGATACGATCATGAAAGAATATGGCGCAACCAATGTTATCATCGGCGATGTCGGGCCAGTTATCGGTGCGCACTCTGGTCCAGGCACCATTGCACTCTTTTATATGGGTAAAGGACGCGAATTATAAATGATTCGTAAGGCAGGGGTCGGAATCTTTCTTGCCAATACCCGCAAACAGAGAGGGGAAAGCGAACGAAAACGCTTTCCCCTCATTGCTTTTTTACCATTCAATCCTTATAGAAAACGTTCTGGTGGAAGATTCCCTGTGTTCTACAGCCCAGCCAACATTTTCAGAATAGCAATAGCATCGCCGCTTGTGATATCGGAAATGCCATCGTACTCAGCGTTAGCAAGCCCCTGCGTGGAAAGTGTTACAGCATCATCTTCTGCCAGAAAACGGTTGAGGAGAATCACATCGTCGATTTTGACAAAGCCGTCGCAATTTACATCGCCCTTCGTTCCGTTTTCCGCAGGGGGTTCGGCTTCAGTGGTTGCAGAGATCTCATAGGTATCCCAATCTGGCAATTCATCGAGTGTAATGCAATACTCGCTCTGGTAGATCGCTTTCAGGTTATCTACCGGATTGAGTGCAGCATCCGTGATGTAGTTGCCGTACCAAGGACAGAAATACAGCCACGCCGCTTTTGCATCTACAAGATTCTCAAGCGATGGAATGGTGTCGTTTTCGCTCATAGCAACCATTTTTTCGCCCTCGGTGGATGCCACCAGCGAATAGAATGTAGAAGCAATTGCGCTGAGATTTGCCTTGTAGTTTACTGCATTATATTTATCGTAGCCGACGAGATCCACATATGCATCGCCAGGATACCATTCTGGAGAGGTAGAATAGGTGTAGGAGGTCCACTCCCAGATGATGTTATCCAGACCGTATTCATGCGTGAGCGTTTCCCACAGGAAGATGTACATTTCCTTGCATGGCGCGGCACCCTCGGCACCCCACCAGAACCAAGCACCTTCTGCTTCGTGCAGCGGACGGAAGATGCAGGGCACATTAGCGTCCTCTAATTTTTGCAATTGTGCGGCAAGCACGGCAATATCTGCAAGAATCACCTCATGCTCCCAAGTGCCCTCTTGCAGAGCATTGGTGATGCTGAATGTGGTAAAGGTATCGCTTGCAGACTCCACGTAGAACGCAGCCTTGCTGCTGCCCTTCTCGGTGGGTACATTCCAGTGATAAGAGATGGTAGGGATACCGCCGTCATCATTGAACCACTGGATGGCGCGTTCAGGGGCGTTATCGTAATACGGTTCGGTGGAATTGTAGAACAGGAAATCAATACCGCGAATGGCTGGATACTTGCCCGTTGTATCGTAGATATGGGTGAACTCCTGCTCGTTGTCCATCAAGTAGTCGATGGGCAGCCCCTGCTGTTCAAAGGAATTGATGTTATAGCAGTGGGAGCCGCAGTATTCCTGCTGCCCAGAAAGCACGTGATTGCCGTACATACTGCAAAGATAATCATAGACCTTCTGCGTCATAAGGCTTGCATTGGGGTTGCACAGTTTGGAGGTGGGCTGCAAATCGGTAAGATAGGCGGGGGCAGGCTCCAGCACGAGATAATCAAGGAAGGTATAGCCCCAGTAGCTAACGATTTCTATTGTATTTTTGCCGGCATTGAGCTTCACATAGCCAGCATCCAACAGCTCCCAGCCCTTGCCAGAATTGAAGGTGAACTTGACTTCGCCCTGACTCTCGCCGTTTACATTCAGGTATTGGATCTTGTGGGGCGTGCCAAAGCATTGTATGTAGTTGATTTTCAATGCGTAGAATCCTGCTTCCTCCACTTCAACGGTAACGCTTACCGAGGAATCCTTGTCGTCCACATAGGCGTAGCCCTCACCTGACCAGCCTGTCATATCGCAGGGGTTGCCTTCTGCATCTTCGTCTACGACCGTCCATGCGATGCCCTCGTTGTATTCGCAGTCTTTGAACACACCGTCCTCAAATTCGTAGATCATCCCTTCTGCACCTGATGCGATTTGTGTGGGCATAGCAGTCATGGTACCCGTAGCGACTACAAGAGCCATCATTGTTGCCAGCCTCTGCATTTTTGCCTTCATAGCGTTCCTCTCCTTTTTTCAGTTTTGCTCTGCTTAGTCGTCGGTATTTTCTAAAGCCATCATCATGTCAATTCTGCGCTGATGTCTGCCGCCTTCAAAGTCTGTTTCTAAAAATGTTTTCAGAATCTCCACCGCCAGCCCTTCGCCAACGACTCTTGCGCCCATGCAGAGTACATTGGCATCGTTGTGCAGGCGAGTATACTTTGCGCTATAGGTTTCGGTGCAAACTGCCGCACGGATGCCCCTGCACTTGTTGGCGGTCATACTCATGCCGATGCCCGTACCGCAGAGCAGTACGCCCATATCGGCAGTACCGTCTTCAATGGCAGCGCATACTGCGGTTGCCATAACGGGGTAGTCGCTGGGTGACACATCGGTGCCCATATCCATATACGGGATGTTGTTTTCTTCCAGGTATTTTTTTACAACCGTGCGCAGCGTTGCAGCCGCGTGGTCACTTGCAATTGCGATCATATGCATAACTCCTTGCTGTTTTGAAATTTTGGGGTATTCTCTATTTGTTCTGCTGCAACTGTCGTTTGGCGCGTTTTTTCACAAACGGCAAAGTGCATAACAGGATCAGCGTGACTGCCAGGCAGCACAGCCCGATGATAGAAAGCACCATATATCGGTGGAAGCCTGTATGCGAGATGTAATACATGGTATTACACTGTGCGTTGTCGATGCTTGCCTCTGTATTGCGCCAAGTGTCAAACTGTTTGGCAACCGTCTGTGGCATACGAGAAACTACGCCCTGCATTTGCAGCGTAGTGATTGGTGGCACCAGATCTTCGTAATCGCCGCTTTGCTGATACTGTCGGATGGATTCTGTATAGGTGAGGGTTTCGGTCATAATCTGTTGCAGACACAGCTGTTCGTAGGCATCGTTGGTGGCATACAGCATCATTTGCCCTGTAGGCTGCCACAGTACATAGTAGCATTTTTCGCCTTTGCTGTACAATTCGGTACTCCAGATGCCGTTTTGTTCGGTGGCGGCGCATCCCAGCACATAGTAAATTTCGCCCTGCACCAGATCGTTGTTTTCCATGGTAAGAAAGGGTGTTTGTGCAGGATCCGCCACATTATTTTTGCGCAGATGCAGCCAAGCGGGTATCTGTAACATCAGCACAAGGGAGATGCTAAGCATCACAAGGCAGATCAGCCGCAATGTGCGTACGGTTTTCATGACGATTCCTCCTTGTGATATGGGTGTTCACTGTGTTTTCATGCCCGAAACTTTCAAACGATTGACCGCACGGCGCAGTTTTGCCTCAGCGCGCTGTTGTTCGGCGAGGCTGTTTGCGCTTTCCTTGCGGCGCAGTGCGTCCTCTTGGGATCGCTTTGCCCAGTCGATATCGATTTCTTCCGACCATTCTATCGCATCCGCGAGAATTGCCGTATGCTCTGGTGAGATCCGAATCATCCCACCTGAAATGGCTGCCAAGCGCGCTGTGCCGTCCTCCAGAACCAGCCGTACTGGCCCAGAGGGGAGTGCGGCAACGTATTTCTCGTGCCGAGCGAGTACACCGAGATCGCCTTCAGCTGTGCGCACCACCAATTTTTGTACCTTGCCCGTAAAAAAGCTGCGTTCTGGTGTGAGAATGGTTAACGAGAAGCTGCTCATTTTGTGTTTGCCCCCATCGCCTTTGCCTTGGCAACCACATCATCAATGCTGCCTGCGAACAAAAATGCCGATTCTGGCAGATCATCATGCATACCTTCGATGATCTCGCGGAAGCTGCGGATAGTTTCCTGAAGCGGCACGTACTGTCCTTTCATGCCAGTAAACGGCTCTGCCACCGAAAACGGCTGACTTAAGAAACGCTGGAGCTTTCGGGCGCGGCTGACGGTCAGTTTATCTTCATCGGAAAGCTCATCCATGCCCATAATAGCGATGATATCCTGCAATTCCGTGTAACGCTGAAGGATGGTCTGCACGGCGCGGGCAACGCGGTAATGCTCCTGCCCGACGATTTCAGGGGAAAGGATACGGGAGCTGCTCTCCAAGGGGTCAACTGCGGGGTAAATACCCAGCGATGCAATCTGGCGGGAAAGCACAGTGGTGGCATCCAAGTGGGCAAATGTGGTTGCAGGAGCGGGGTCCGTCAGGTCATCTGCGGGCACATAAACCGCCTGCACCGAAGTGATGGAGCCTTTGCCGGTGGATGTGATACGCTCTTGCAGCGCACCCATTTCGGTGGCGAGGGTTGGCTGGTAGCCAACTGCTGAGGGCATTCTGCCGAGCAGTGCCGAAACTTCGGAGCCGGCCTGTGTAAAGCGAAAAATATTGTCTATAAACAGCAACACATCCTGCCCTTCCGCATCACGAAAGTACTCCGCCATGGTCAGTCCAGAAAGTCCCACGCGCATTCTTGCACCGGGTGGCTCGTTCATCTGACCGTACACCAGCACTGTTTTATCCAGAACGCCGCTTGCCTTCATCTCGTTGTAGAGGTCGTTGCCCTCACGGGTACGCTCGCCCACGCCTGTAAACACGGAGATCCCTCCGTGCTGATTTGCAACATTGTTGATCAGCTCTTGAATGAGGACGGTTTTGCCAACACCTGCGCCGCCAAACAATCCGATCTTTCCACCTTTGAGGTAGGGTGCGATCAAGTCAATGACTTTGATGCCTGTTTCCAGCACCTCACTGGAAGCAATTTGCTCCTCGTAGCTGGGGGCATCTCTGTGAATCGCCCATTTTTCGGCAGTTTGTGGGGCAGGCTTTTCGTCAACCGGATCACCCAACAAATTGAAGACACGTCCCAGTGTTTCTCTGCCCACGGGCACGCGAATGGGCGCACCAGTGTCTACTGCATCAATGCCGCGGCGCAGACCATCGGTACTGCTCATGGCGATGCAGCGCACCACATCATCACCGATATGCTGTGCGACCTCCAACACCAATTTCTGCCCATTGTTGTCGCACTCAATGGCGTTGAGCAGACGCGGCAGCTCATGTTTGTCAAAGCGAACATCCACCACCGCGCCGATAATCTGTACGATCTTGCCGATGCCGCCCTGCTTGCTTGCTTCATTGGATTGCATAACGAAAACTCACTTTCGTATTATTTCTGCGCGTTTGCGCCGCTGACGATTTCCGTCAGCTCTTGTGTAATGGATGCCTGTCTTGCGCGATTATAGTGCTGGGAGAGTTGATTGATCATCTCCTGCGCGTTATCAGTGGCATTTTCCATTGCCAAACGGCGTGCAGCCTGCTCGGAGGCGAAGGTATCCACGATGGCACAATACAAAATGCCAGAAAGGTACTTGGGAATCAGCGCATCAAATACCGCTTCTGCGCTTGGTTCGTAGTTTGTCAGATTATGCAGACCTTCCTGTTCCAGCATATACGGTACAGGCAGCACTTTCATATCGCATGCCTCCTGCGTCAGCGGTGAAACGAGATCGGTGTAGAACAGCTCCGCAATTGCCAAATGTCCTTGTTCAAACAACGTGATGATATGCTCTGCCATATCCAACGTGGCATAGGTGGTTACCGTCTCGCCGATGGCATCAAAGCTGCCCAGAATGCGGTGCTTTGTCTTTGCGTAATACTCTGATGCTTTTTTGCCAACGGTCATGAGGATGACCTCTCTACCATTTGCTTCCAGCTCGGCGATGCGAGCATCCGCACGTCGAAATACATTTATGTTAAAGCCGCCAGCCAGACCGCGGTCACCCGCCACGATCATAAGCAATGCGGCACCGTTTTCGCGTAGTTCGGTATATGCGGAACGGAATCCCTTTGCCTCGGCAGCGATCTCGCTCATGGTCTGATATAGCAGATGAAAATAGGGGCGGGAAAGCTCGGCGCGTTCTTTTGCGCGGCGCAGCTTGGAGGAAGAAACCAGCTCCATGGCTTTGGTGATTTGCATGGTGCTTTCCACGCTTTTCATGCGCCGTTTGATTGCCTTCATATTGGCACCTGCCACGAAAAAAACCTCCTGACGGATTCAGAATCTTCAGACAAAGCCGCGCACAAACGCCTCAATTGCCGTGTGGAGTGCCGCATCGGTTTCGTCAGAAAGTTTCCCTGTCTGACGAATCTCGGCAAGGATATCGCTGTGGCACGCTTCCATTTCGGCCAGCAGTGCCTGTTCACACTCGGCAATGCGATTGACGGGTACATCTCGCAGCAGATCATTGACTACTGCGTATAGGATCACGACCTGTTGTGGTGCAGAAAGCGGCGCACTTTTATCCTGCTTCAGCACCTCTACCACGCGTTCGCCCTTGGCAAGTCGTTCTTTGGTATCGCGATCAAGGTCAGAGCCGAACTGTGCAAACGCCTGTAACTCGCGATACTGGGAGTAGGTCAGCTTCAACGAACCAGAAACTTTCTTCATGGCAGGAATCTGTGCCGCAGAACCCACGCGGGAAACCGAAATACCAGGGTTGACGGCGGGGCGCACGCCTGCGTTGAACAAGTCAGTTTCAAGAAAAATCTGTCCATCGGTTATGGAGATCACATTGGTGGGGATATACGCAGAAACATCGCCTGCCTGTGTTTCGATAATCGGCAGTGCGGTCAGAGAGCCGCCGCCGTAGTTCGCATTGAGGCAGCAAGCGCGTTCCAACAGGCGGGAGTGGAGGTAGAACACATCACCAGGGAACGCTTCACGCCCTGGGGGACGCTTTAGCAGCAGCGAAAGGGTACGGTATGCTACCGCGTGCTTGGAGAGATCATCGTATACGCACAGCACATCTTTGCCCTGATTGAGAAAATACTCACCCATGGCGCAGCCCGCATAGGGTGCGATATATTGCAGCGGTGCTAACTCCGAGGCAGTTGCTGAAACGACAATGGTATAGCGCATCGCGCCTGCTTTGGTCAGAGTTTCCACCACATTGGCAACGGTAGAACGCTTTTGCCCGATGGCAACATAAATGCAGATGACATCCTTATCGTGCTGATTCATGATAGTATCCAGCGCGATGGCAGTTTTGCCTGTTTGACGGTCGCCGATGATCAGTTCACGCTGTCCCTTACCAATGGGAATCATGGAATCAATTGCCTTGATGCCTGTTTGCAGTGGCTCATGAACCGATTCTCTGGTAATAATGCCAGGCGCAATCTTCTCGATGGCGGCGTAGTTTTCGGCAATAATCGGGCCTTTGCCGTCGATTGGTTCACCCAACGCATTGACGACTCTGCCCAACAGCTCCTCGCCCACGGGCACCGATACGATTTTTCCAGTACGCCGCACAGCAGAGCCTTCCTTGATATCCTTATCGGAACCGAGCAAAACGGCACCAACAAAATCCTGCTCCAGATTCAGAGCCATGCCAGAAACGCCACTTTCAAATTCCAGCAGTTCGCCGGACATACACTGCTCCAGCCCATGGATATTGGCGATGCCGTCGCCCACAGTCACAACAGAGCCAACATCGGCAAGATCAAGCTTTGCCTTGTAGTTCATGAGCTGTTCCTTGATGATGCTTGTGATTTCATCGGGGCGTAAATTCATAAAAGTACCACACCTTTATAGCATTTTGAGGCAGGGCAGCATGGAAACCTATCCCTGCAATTGTGTATGCAGTGCCTTGAGCCGCAGCTTCAGACTGTTATCGATGCGTGTATCGCCGTACTGTACGATCACACCGCCCAGAATCGCGCGGTCGATATGCTCTTCGATTCGTACGGTTTTCTGCAACTTGCGTGACAGTTTTTCTGTTAGGCGGTCAAGCTGCTTGGGGGTCAGTGCCACAGCGGTGGTGACCGTTACGGCAACAGTATTCTCGTAGGCGAGCATTTTCGCATCAAAGGCATCGGCAATTTCGCAGATACATGCCACACGGTTGCGCACGATGAGCATTTGTAGCAAGTGCGGCACAAGACCTTCGGTTCCAAATGCCTGTTGTGCCAGTGCGATGCGTTCCTCCGCACGCATTGTGGGCAGAGAAAGCAACCTGCTGTAATCGGGGTAAAGCGAAAACAGTACAGCGCAGTTTCTCAGAGCTTCGCGGGTGGCACGCAGTGCGGAATCGCCTTCTTCCTTGGCAACAGCAAACAGTGCATCTGCATACACGGTACCAATCTCCGTACTCATTCCACGTCCTCCACACCGTCAATAAACTCGTCGATGAGTCTTGCGTGATCTTCGGGATTTATCTCACGTGCCATGACCTGTTCGGCAACCAGCACCGCCAGATCAGAAACTTCGCTGCGCAGTTCTTTTGCTGCGCGACGCTTTTCACGTTCCAGTTCATCGGCGTTTTGCTGCATCACGGCGGCGGCATCTGCCTTTGCCTCAGCGACAATTTCATCGGCGCGACGTTGCGCCTGTCGGGTTGCCCGCCGCAGCATCTCCGCAGATTCTTCCTTGGCGGCAGCAAGCTTTTCCTCGTACTCTGCCTTAGCAGTTTCTGCGGCGGAGCGAGCATCCTCCGCGTCTTGCAGTGATTGATCCACCGCCTGTTTCCGCTGATCCAGTATCGCGTTGACAGGCTTGAACAGAAAATGCTTCAGACCGAAAAACAGGATCATCGTATTGATGAGCGTGAACAGTATGGTACCGACATCAATGGACAAAAAATCCAGCATAATGCAGCCTTTCCTTCCGTAGTTTTGTCAGCGATATATGAAATCCAGGTCAGGTAAAGGGTTTTAAGAACATCAGCAACAATGCGACGATCAAGCCGTAAATACCAGTTGATTCCGCAACTGCGCAGCCGACGAACATGGTACGTGTGACCGCACCAGATGCTTCTGGCTGACGTGCGATGGCTTCACAAGCCTTACCAACGGCATACCCTTCGCCGATTCCAGGGCCGATACCCGCGATCATAGCCAGTCCTGCGCCGATGGCAGAGCCTGCCAGTACGATTGCTTCACTCATTTCCATAATAAAAACCTCCATAATAGTTTGTTGATATAGTACGGCTATTCGCCGCGAGCTGCAAGAAAAACCAGGGCAGAAGGCTTATCCTTCGTTCTCATCGAGGGCAGCATTGGTGATGAATACCATGGTCAGCATCACGAAGATGAAGGCCTGCATAATGCTGGAGAACAGATCAAAGTAAACCGACAGTATCGCGGGAATGCCGATGGTAAACAGTGGGATGTCCAAGCCGATCATGTGGGAAAGCCCTGTAAGACCGTAATACAGCAGTGCCGTAATGACCGCGCCGCCTGCAATGTTACCGAAGTGACGCAACGCCATGGAAGCAGGCGTTGCGATTTCGCTAAGGATATTGATGGGCAGCATGATGGGTACGGGGTCGGCAAAGCCTTTCAGCCAGCCACCGATGCCGTTGAACTTGATCTTTGTGGCAGTGATGAGGACAAAGGTGATCGCCGCCCAGGTTAACACCACGGAAAAATCCGAGGTAACGGCGCGCAGTCCCAGCAAGCTAATCAGGCTGCCGCAGGCGGAGAATGCAAAAATCGTGGCGATATACGGTGTCATGAATGTCCATCGCTTGCCCATAGTAGCTTGCACCAGATCATGCACGGACTCCACGAGCATTTCAGCAACAACCTGCCGTTTGGAGATGTTTTTCACCGTCAGCTTATGGGTCAGAAAGCGACACACCCCCAGAATGACTGCAATAACAAACCATTGCAGCACGACTGTTTCGGTAAAGCGAATGGTGATACCGAACACATCGAAGGATGCGATGATTTTAGGGCCAGATACCGTCAGCTCCGAGGAACCTTGTAAAAAAGAGGGAATAGCCATATGGGAAATGCTCACTCCTTTGGGGCAAGATATGTAAAAATCACAGTGTCGGTGGCTGCTTTTTTGCGGGCAGCAGCGCACCAACGGTATAGATAATGCGCGGATACATCAGCGGGATGGCAACACCCAATCCTGCAATTGGGCGGAAGCGGTAGGCAATCGCAAAGGCGACACCAACGATCAGCAATCGTACGGAATAGCTTACGAGATAGCGTTTATCATGTGTGCCTGTTTGCTTGGCACATTCAGCAATTTTCAGCGCGGTACGGCTCAGCAGCCACATAGAGAGCAGCATGGCGGCTGTACCAAGGAGAAGTCCCATGGCGATGGGCAGTGTCAGCCCCAAAAATGCAATGCTGATTCCATACGCAGCGATATCTAATATGACTGACCATTTTGTCATATGCAGTAAATCTTTCTTTAGCAGCTCCGCTTCCATCTATCACATCCACCCTTTCACATCAAATAGTATACCAGAAATCTCTGGAAAATGGAATGCTTTTAGCGAAATTTTACGCAAATTTTCACATTGGCAGCCTGTAACACAGGGAAGCCACTGGTGCTTCTTGCATTTTTTGCAAAACCGTGATATAATGCAAGAAGATTTTGGTCATTCTTCTGGGCAGATTGTGACGGCAGGCGGTTTTTGTTTCTTTTTTCGTCTACGAACGCTTAGCACCGAAATGCCCAAAACGGCAGGAAATACGGTCAGTAAGCAGCCGATGCGCAATTGATCGGTTGTGGTGTGAAAGTCTACGATACGCGTGTGCGGGTCGTTGTTGTCATAGTACATGGTTAGAATTTCCCCGATTTGCAGCGCACTTTGAGATGATGTCGTGCAGGTCGCGCCGAGTTTTTCCTTGGCTTTGGCATCAATTGGCTCCAGTGTGATGATGTCCCGGTTGACACTTGTATCGGTGCGGGTGATGCTTGTGACACATACAGGTACTGCTGCATAGGTGCTTTTTGCCTTTTGCAGCGTATGGAACTCCCATAGCCCGAGTGAAAGAATCAGAATACCGTAGCACATCACGCCAATGAGTATGACAGTGAACACAATGCTGATGATCCTGCGATAGAGCGGTGTGAATGGCTTCTGATGGCTGTTCATGCTTGTTCCCCCCTAATCCTTTTTGATCTCTATGGGGTCATTATACCATATTTTTTTCCGTCCTGCAAGTAGCATGGCGTAGATGCGCAGTGCAATTTGTATGCGAACAGAAAGGAAAATGAAAGATGGCGTTTCAACCCTTGATCGACTACGCTCTGCAACAGAAGCTGCTTGCTGCGGAGGATGCCGTGTATTGTGAGAATCTCTTGACTGCATTGTACGGCTATGATGCACCCGCAGCACTCCACGCAGCATTGTCAACGCAAGCAGAAAACACAACGCTGGCGGCATTGCTGGAGAGCTATACCGAACTTGCGCTGCAAAAGGGCATGATACCAGAGGATACGGTGACACAGCGTGATTTGTTTGCCACGAAGCTTATGGGGATACTCACGCCACCGCCTTCCCTAGTCAACCGCCGCTTTGCTGAGTTGTATCGCGAATCTCCGAAGGCTGCCACCGATTGGTTTTACGGCATCTGCTGTGCAAACGGATACATCCAGCAGGAGCGCATTGCAAAGAATGTACAGTGGGATACACATACGGCATATGGTGATTTGCACATTACCATCAATCTTTCCAAGCCTGAAAAAGATCCTAAGGCGATTGCCGCTGCTGCTGCGGCAAAACCAGTGGGTTACCCCACCTGCCAGCTTTGCGTGGAAAACGTTGGTTATGCCGGGCGACTTGACCACCCTGCACGGCAAAATCTGCGCATCGTACCTTACACATCGGCGGGGGAACAATGGGGGTTGCAGTATTCGCCCTATGCGTATTATCCGCAGCATTGCATTGCCTTGAACAGTTTGCACACGCCCATGCAGATCGACCATAAATGCTTCACACAGCTTCTGGATTTCGTGAAGGTGTTCCCACATTATTTCATCGGATCCAACGCGGATTTGCCCATTGTTGGGGGATCAATTCTAAGCCATGCGCATTTTCAAGGCGGGATTGATTGTTTTCCCATGACCACAGCACCCATTGTGCAGACTGTGGCAATCGCGAACTTTGCGGATATGCACTGCGGCATTGTGGATTGGCCTATGTCGGTGCTGCGCATTTCTGGAGAGGATCCTGTGCGTCTTGCGGCGCTTGCTAATGTGATTCTACAGGCATGGCGCACTTATACGGATGAAGATATGCAGCTTTTTGCTGAAACGGATGGTGTGCCGCACCATACCATTACGCCCATTGCGCGCCGCAGGGGAGCAGCCTATGAACTGGATTTGGTACTGCGCGATAATCACACTACGGCAGAGCATCCTATGGGTGTGTATCATCCCCACGCAGAACTGCACCACATCAAGAAGGAGAATATCGGGCTGATTGAGGTGATGGGTCTGGCGGTGCTGCCCGCGCGGCTAAAAACCGAATTGGAGCAGCTGAAGCATCTGCTGCAATCAGGCGGTGATTTGCGTGCAGATGAAGCAACGGCAAAGCACGCCGATTGGGTGGAGCAATGGCTGCCAGATTATCCCGAAACGACCGATTATGATGCTGTTTTGCGTGAAGAAGTCGGTAAGGTATTTTTGCAGGTGCTGACCCATTGCGGTGTTTATCCGCGCACAGAACAAGGCTTGCAGGGTTTCCTGCGATTCCTTGCTTCCATTCAATAAAGCTTGAAAAACAGGAGGATTCTTTTATGCAAACCAAACAGATTCGTATCATGTCTGTGCTGGCAGCAACCGCTGTAGCAGCCGCAGTTATGCCAATCACACAAGCGTCGGCAATGGCATCTCCATCACCCATTATTAACCGGAATGGCGCAGTATATTCTGATCAGCAATCTACTGCCTATGCTTCCTGCAATGATATTTATTATGATGCATGGCGTGGCAACGAGGGCAGCTATCTTGCATTTGATCTGTCCGCAGTGCCTGTTGCAGAGCGCAGTTTGATCAATTTTGCATGGTATTCTACCGCGTGGAACAGTTACGACTACACCGTGAAAAATGAAAACGGTCAGCAGGCACCTGCGGCGTATACCATCTCGGTGAATGCCGCAGAGGGTGGTGCTTACCCCACCGATGGCTGGGTGGCGGTGGCAAAGATTACCGATAACGTATACCATTCTCGTCAGCATCTGGTGGAGATGACAGGCTACAATTGGGTGCAGATTACCATTGATACTGCCATGAGCGGCGGCAGCGTATCGCTGAATGTGGATATCCACAACTGCGCTGAGGGCGTTGACAGCTGGATATTCTACGGCGACAGCATCACGGCAGGTGGAATGACGACCTTTTCAACGGGTGAAGGCAATTTTGCAGATCATATCCACGCGTTGAACACCAACTACTATCCTGCGCAGGAAAACGGCGGCATTGGCGGTATTTTTAGTACCGATGGCAAAAACAACATTGATCGATGGCTGGCCGATTTCCCTGGCACCTATGTCAGCATCGCTTATGGTACAAACGATTGCTGGGGCAATCAGACGGGTGCGGCAAAGTATTATGAAAATCTTGCATATATGGTAGAGGCGATTCAGGCAGCAGGCAAGGTCGCAGTGCTGCCAACAATTCCTTATTCCACGGAACCTGGTATCATCCCCTATATCGACAGCTATAATGCGCAGGTGTATGCGATTTACGAAGCGTATCCCGATGTGGTAAAAGGGCCTGATTTTTACGGAATCATTCAAGATAATCCATCTTATCTCAGCAGTGATGGTGTACATCCCAGCAGTGATGGCTATAATGCCATGCGCAAAATCTGGGCAGAAACTGTTTACGAGAGCATCTATATGGCAGAAAGTGCGCCGACAGCGTTGTTGGCAGGCGATGTCAACGAGGATGGTGAGCTGTCTATGGCGGATATCGTTCGTTTTGCAAAGCATCTTACGGGGGATGCCCCCCTGACAACCACCCATTGGGGCATCGTTGCTGACCTGAACGGCGATAACGCACTGGATGCGGCGGATTATACGCTGGTGAAGCGCGCAGTGCTGCTCATTACGCCGATGCCGCTGTGAGGTGTGCTATGCGTATGAGAAAAGCAAAAATTGCCTTTTTTCTGCTGCTGTGTGGAGGACTCCTTTGCGGTTGCGGAGAGGAAAACGAAATGCAGTATATCAAAACCAGTGTAATGTACGAAACGTTCTACGATATGTATTCTGATCCAGAGGCGTATCTTGGCAAGCAGTATCATATGGTTGGCGAACTGTATGTTCATGATGATACTGACAATGGCGCAACGATCTATTCCGTGTACTGTGAGCAGGATGGTGCAGGTCTGGGCATTGAGCTGGACTGGGACAATTATGACGGCCTTGCGGAGGGAGATATGATTACCGTAGAGGGCAAGCTGGAACAGGAATCCGGCACACACCATGGACAGACTGTAGAATATCTGGTGCTGCGCGTGACCATGCTTGAAAAAAGAAACGAGTCTTAAGGGAAACGTATCAACACAGTTATCCCAGCACAGTACAGCCCAAAACGATTCTAAAAATCAGCAATATGCACAGAGAACAAGCATCACATTTGGGAAATTATCCAAAAAGTAATGCTGTTTACCGCAAAGTTCTTGACATTTCGTATGATATGTGTTATGATATTAGAGTGGGAAGAGAGGTGCTGTCGCTTGTTATTCTCATAAAAAGCATATATAGTATAAAACATAAACACGCGAAATACATGAAACACACACTGAACACACTGCACCATGAACCATGCTCTGATTTGTGGGGTTTCCAACGAAAGGAAAAGGGATGCTTGTTCGGTATGCGAACTGCATCTGTAAGGCGCACACCTTGCAATGCCGTTGAGAGGAGGAAAACCTATGTATAACACACCTGATAAACATCGTAAAAATGTTGATGGTCGTTCCAAGTTTGATTTTTCCGATATTGATCATCTTGACCGCGCGACAGAAGCATTCATGAAAGAACAGCGCAGGGCTTTGGGGCATCGTGCTGTGAATCTGGACGCTGTGGCGGAGCAGGGAAAGCGCGCACTCGTTTTTGTGGTGTTGGGTGCCGTTTTTGTAACGGCGTTGGTAGCAGGCATCCGTTTTGGCATCTCTGATGATGCACTGCGTGACCCAAATACATCTGCTAGTGATTCTCTTGCGGAATCGGGTACAAACCAGACCACCGATGGCAGTAGCAACGACCAATCCAAGGGTGATGCCAACGGTGCGGCGACTACCGCCGTGACTACTGCGCCATCAACGATCTCCGTGACAACAGAACCCACCACTTATCAAGAGGATTCTGTGGTTTCTACCACATTGCCCCAACTGACTGCCAGCAACATCGTGATGATGACGACGCTTTCAACGGCAGACACCGATCAGAATCTGACCACACCAGCAAGTTCTACCACGCGAAATAGTGCGGCAACACCCAAAACCAGCACTTCTGGTACAACGTCAACCCATGGAACGATCTCGACTACAACTTCAACCACCACGCAGCGATCAACCACTACTACATCTACGACCCGTAAAACGTCGACCACAACGACTTCTTCTACGACCACAACCACTACTACCACAATCGCGAAAAAGGCAGACGTGACGGTAAAACGAACTCGGCTCGTTTCCTGCGAGGAAAACGATGACGGGAAGTTTGTTGTGAAGGTGCAGGTGTATCTGCAAAACAAAGGCAATGCAACTGCCTCCAATATCGAAGCAACGGTTTGTGTGAACAACTGTACCTATGTTACCACTATGACCTCTGATTGGAACGCGCAGATCAGCGGGGGACGTCCAGTGGTGGATTATGACGGTACCCTTGCTCCAAACGAAGAAATCAGTGTAACGCTGTTCTTTATCACAAACCGTTATCTTTCGAGCTGTTCGTCAGACTGTTCTTTCGATTGAATGCAGCTTGCAGCATCTCAACAGAATACAACAAAGCCATGTTCCGCAAAACAGAGGAACATGGCTTTTTGTATGTCGTCAATTACAATTACTCTACAGGAACAATCCAACCGAACTGATCAGCAATCTTGCCCCACTGCATACCAGTCATGGTATCGTAGATCTTTTGGGAAACAGCACCGATTTTGTTGCCATTGATCTCCATAACTTTATCACCAAATTTCAGGTGGCCAACGGGCGAGATCACAGCAGCAGTACCAGTTCCGAACACTTCATCCAGCTTGCCTGCATCGTATGCTTCCGCAATCTCTGCAATGGAGATGCGGCGCTCGGTCACTTTCATGCCCCAGCTCTTGCACAGCTCAATGACTGATTTTCTGGTGATACCAGGCAAAATCGAGCCTTGCAAGGCAGGCGTAATAACTTCGCCGTCCACAACGAAGAAGATGTTCATTGCACCAACTTCTTCGATGTACTTCTGCTCAACGCCATCCAGCCAAAGCACCTGAGAATAACCGACCTTGTGCGCCTCGTCCTGACCAATCAAAGACGCAGCGTAGTTACCACCAGTTTTCGTGTAGCCCATGCCGCCGCGAACTGCACGGACATACTTGGACTCCACATAGATCTTGACAGGATCCAGACCAGAAGCATAATATGCACCAGAAGGCGACAGAATGATGATGAACATATACTCATCGCCAGGGCGCACGCCCAGGAAAGGATCAACCGCGATGATAAAAGGACGAATGTACAGTGCCGCACCTTCGGTAGAGGGAACCCAGTCCTTCTCGATTTTCAGCAGCTCCATCAACCCTTCCATTGCCGTTTCCACGGGCAGCTCAGGAATGACCAGACGCTGATTGGAGCTGTTGAGACGCTTGAAGTTTTCCTCGGGGCGGAACAGTTGAATTCCACCGTCTGCACGGCGATATGCCTTCATGCCCTCAAAAACCTCTTGCCCATAGTGCAGGCACAGGGCAGCGGGGCTTAGTGACAAATTGCCATATGGTACGATGCGCGCATCGTGCCAGCCCTCACCGGTTTTATAGTCCATGATGAACATATAATCGGTGAAGATTTTGCCGAAGCCCAACTTCGTTTCATCGGCAGGCTTCTGCTTGAGTGCAGTTGCTTTTTCAAATCGAATATTCATTTTCAGTTCCTCTTTTCTGAATAAGAATAATGTTCTCTGCGGATGTGAAAACACATCAGCAGGCATTGCCTGTAAAGTAACGGGGACGATACTTGGTGCGGTAAAGCTCCATCGCATAACGGACGGAAATCAGCGCAGTGCAGAAAATAGCGATCAGCAGTAAAACTTTGACGACTTGTTTCATGGTAAGCAACCTCCCATCACAAAAAATGAACCACGCTCTTATTATAGCACAAAATTTCCAATACAACAATAGTTTTCGAAAATTTTTTTTTGCACGCTTGAAAAAATGAGAAAAGCACTTGCAAAAAAGCCACATTTCCTTTATAATGGTGGTATGGATTGTTGTGCAGTGCATACTGCGGAAAGGAGTCGCCCAGTGCTACAGAATCAGACCACCCCATCGGCAAGTAAGCCGATTCGAAAGACGACCTCTGATAAGAAACGCCGTCGTCGTCATCGTCGCCCTGCCGTTGTGTTCCGTGCGAGTATGCTGGTGTTTATCTGGCTGATCTGTTTTTTCTCCTGCTTTGTAGCTTACATGATCGGCAAAAATATGTTTGATGATAAAGATAAACAAGATGCAGCTGAAAGATGCGGTACAAGCGTTGTATGCACACTGTGAATACAATGTATAAACGCGTTTATGTAGAGATCACGAACATTTGTAATATGCACTGCTCGTTCTGTCATGGGCATCACCGTGCTCCCATGCGCATGGATATGCAGACGTTTTCGCATATTCTCAGTGAGTTGAAGGGCAAAACCGAATATCTCTACTACCATTTGATGGGTGAGCCGCTGACGCATCCTTTGTTGCCCGCTTTTTTACGTCTTGCCAAAGCCGAGGGATTTCATTCTGCGATTACCACCAACGGCACTTTGCTGCCGCAGCACGGGCAGGCACTGCTTGCAGAAGGGCTGTATAAAGTCAGTGTATCGTTGCACAGCTTTGAGGAAGGATCTGCTGCGGATCTTTTGCAATATCTTGATGGGGTGATACAGTTTGCTCAAAAAGCTTCCGCTGCCGATGTGATTGTGTCTCTGCGGCTGTGGAATAAGGGCTGCGTAGGCGACAAAAATGCAGCAATCCTTGCATATCTGCGGAAAAAAATAGACGGCGAATGGAAAGAAAACAGCCGTGGCTACCGTATCCGTCAAAAGCTGTATCTGGAATGGGGCGACCGTTTTGGTTGGCCTGATTTGTCGGCTGCGGTGCAGGGCAAACAGTTTTTTTGCTACGGGATGCGTGATCATTTTGGCATTCTCTGCGATGGGAGTGTGGTTCCTTGCTGTTTGGATAGCGAAGGCTGCATCACGCTTGGCAATGTGCTGACGCAGCCTCTTGCCGAAATTTTAGCATCGCCGCGGGCTGTGGCAATGTATGAAGGTTTTTCCCGCCGCTGTGCCACGGAGGAATTGTGTCGCCGTTGCGCCTATGCGCAAAGGTTTATCAGATTCAGCCCATAGACTATGTAAGAATGATGCCTTTATTGGCAACGCAGAATCGGGAAAGTGCAGGTCGGTGGAACCCATATCCGAACCTTACGCGGGCGAGAAAAAACATGAGATTTTCTTCCTATAGAAAGGTTTGTAAATGACATTCACCGCCTTGCACATTTTCCCGGAAAGGGCTATTTTATGTGAGAAAAAGACGAATCTCGCTTGAAGCCTGTAAATAGGGGCGTATGCCTAAGACAGCAAGAACACACCCTTTGCGGGTGTGTTCTTTTATCTATGGTTGCAGGGAAACAGATTCCTGTACCCATTTAAGCCATACATCCTGTGCTTCGCCGACAGTTGCCTGCCTGCCGTTGCGCACAATGGGTGTCCGCAAGAGCTTTGGTTCTTCCAGTAGTTTTTCAAATTGCGCATCGGGCAGCAGATACCGTACCAGTGTGGCATCGGGATGCTTTTCATCGACCAGCATCATGATATCTCCGACTGCTTGCACAACGCTTTCCAATTCCCGACGGCTCAGACCCTTTTTGGGGAGATCCACCGACTGAAACCGGATACCGCGTTCTTGAAAGAATCGCTCTGCTTTTTTGGTCGCAAAGCACTTGGATTTGCCAAAAATTTGAATATTCATAGCTGCTTTTTGCCCCCTTATGATTGCAATGCCTGCCCGATGGTTGAATCGGGATAGCAGGCGGCGTATTGCTCCAGAATTTTACGCACCACATACTTGGCATTTTTGCCACCCTCAATCGCCACACAAAAAGCAATTTCGGGATCTCTTGCGGGGGCATAGCCGATGACAAAGCTATCGGTGCCACGGGGCGATTGTGGCGTACCTGTCTTGATGGCAACGCTGAATCCCAGACCGCTGAGAGAATACTCGGCAGGCATGGAGGAGGAGGCAGCACCGATCATACCTTGCTCAATGGCATCGTATACGCCGTCATACTGTGCAGCGATGTTTGCTGCAATGACAGGCTCTGTTTGGGAGATTTGCTTTGTCATGGCGTTGTTCCATACTGAATCCACCAAATGCGGCTGATAGCGTACGCCTTCATTGGCGAGCGTGCTTGCCACCACTGCCATTTGCAGGGGTGTGACCTGTATCTCTGATTGTCCGATGGCAGCCTGCGTGATCTCGCCCACATACCAGTCGATTCCCAGCTTTTCAAAGGTTTCGGGGCAGGCGAGGTATCCACCGCTGTCGCCAGATTCTAATCCCAGCGAGGAGCCAAGCCCGAACTGTTTTTCGTATTCCACCAACCGGTCAATACCGAGCTTCAGGCCAACCTCATAGAAAAAGATATTGCACGATACGCGAATGGCGCGGGACACCGAAATATACTGATGATTGCCTGTGCAGTGGAATGTGGTATCAATATAATGGAAATTGCGATTGCAGTAAAAGCTGCTGTTGGCAGTGATGATACCGCTGTTTAGCCCTGCTGTTGCGGTAATGGGTTTAAAAGTCGAGCCAGGGCGATACAATCCGTCCGTGGCACGATTGACGAGCGGCTGGTTCTCTTGCTGCATCACGGCGGTGTAATCATCCAGCAGCGCAGTCAGATTGTAGGTTGGGGCAGTTGCCATCCCCAGCACGGCGTTATCATTGGTATCCAGCACAACGGCGGCACCGCAGTAGACATTTCTGCATTCTGCGTCGCTCTTGCGAAGGTAGGCGCAGAAATCCTCGAGGGTATTCTGCAAACCTGTTTGGAAATCGTTATTCAGCGTCAGCTGAATGGTGTTGCCGCCGACAGGCTCTTCGGTAACAGTTACATCAGAAACCTCTCCGTTGGTCAGCGTGATCTGTTTTGTACCGTTGATACCGCGCAGCAGCGGTTCATAGGCAGCTTCCAGACCGCTTTTGCCCACCAAATCCGACAGGCGGTAGTCATCGTGACCGTTTTTCAGCAAAGTTTCATATTCTTCTGTGTTAAAAATTGGCCCGACATAGCCGATCTCATGGGGCAGCACGTCGCCGCGTTCCACGGTACGAATGGCTTCTTCAATGATATTCACGCCTCCCAGTACCGTTCGCAGCTCCTTGATGCGCGTGACGATGGCAATATCCACATCGTTCGCGAGATAGAACGCATTGGACATAGAAAACCCGCGCAGCAACATCTCATAGCGTATACCGGCAAGGATTCGTTGCTGCTCTTGGGTATACTCTGCGGCGATGCTGTAATCCTCTATCAGCTTATCCATACAGTTTTCGGCACTTGCGTAGTCGTTCAGTTTTAGATTGCTTTTCAGCTTTGCGACATCAGCGTCATTGTCAGACAGAAAACGGTATGGTTCTGTTTGTGTGATGGGCAGCGTGTCGTTCCACTCGCAGCCAGCTGTTTGCAGTATGCCGACTGTTTCCAGCAGAATGCGGTTGCCCTCGGCATGATCGGCGGGAAAATACGCTTTTTCTATGATCAAGTTATAACCAGTTTTGTTGGATACAATCGCCTCACCGTTGCTGTCCACGATTTTGCCGCGGGTTGCGTTTATCACTTGTGTATACACCGAGGTGTTTACCTTTGGCGGAGTGGTGTCCGCTTTTGTGAGCAGCTGCACATACAGCAAGCGATAGATGCCCAGTACTGTTGCAACGAGAATCAGCAGCACCAGAAAGCCGTTGCGGATCCACTGTGACAGCTGACGAAATCGTTCTTTCATGGAGTTCATGGGTTGCATGAGGTAAGCCTCCTTGGGGCGGGGGAGTGATCAGTTCTGCGCATTCAGCAGGCTTTCCAGTTTTTCGTCACGGAACATATCCGCCAGTACGATGTCATTGTACGCATCCTCGAAATCATCCCCCAGCGAGATGGGAGTTTGCGTGCCGGTTTTCATGTTTTTGAGCTTTGCCTGCTGCGTGGCGAGTTCATCGGAACCAAGCACCAGCAGGTAGTCTGCCCCGAGCTTGTCGGCGTATTTCATTTGCGCCTTAAAAGTGCGGTTTGCCAGATCAAATTCCACGCGGCTGCCGTTTTGGCGCAGCACATTGGCAAGGCGCATGGCTTCTGGTTTAGCGGCATCGTCCATGGGCGCGATATACAACTCGCAGCGGGAAGGCTCCAAAAAGTCGCAGCCTTGGCTTTCCATGGTTAAAATCAAGCGTTCCAAGCCCATGCCAAAGCCCAGCGCAGGCACTGCCTGACCGCCCAATTGCTCAATCAAGCCATCATATCTGCCGCCGGCGCAAACAGCACCCTGCGAACCGATATCGGTGGTAATGAATTCAAAAACGGTTTTGGTGTAATAATCCAGGCCACGCACAATGGTGGGGTCGATGGTATACTCAATGTTCATGGCATCCAGCGCACTGCGGAAGGTTGCAAAATGCTGTTCACACTCCTCGCAGAGGTAATCGAGAATATTGGGTGCATCTGCGGCGATCTCCTTGCAGATAGGGCTTTTGCAATCCAGGATACGCATCGGGTTGCGCTCCATTCTGCTGCGGCAAGTATCGCAGAGTTTTTCTTCTGAATCGGCAAAAAACGCGCGCAACGCCTCAAAGTACCTGGCACGGCACTTGGGGCAGCCAATGCTGTTGATGTGCAGTGCGATATTCTTCAGCCCCAGTGTATCGAGAATCTGCTTTGCCACCATAATAACTTCGGCATCGGCATAGGGTGAGGCACTACCTGCCATCTCGATGCCAAACTGGTGAAACTCGCGCAATCTACCCTTCTGGGGACGCTCGTGTCGGAAGCAGGAAAGCACATAGAACACCTTCTGGGGCAGAGCCTCGGCGAGCATACCGTTTTGCAGCATTGCGCGAATGGTGCCTGCTGTGCCCTCAGGTCGTAGCGTGAACACGGTTTCCTTGGCGGTTACGGAGTACATTTCCTTTTGCACGACATCGGTGGTTTCGCCCACTGAACGATGAAACAGCTCGGTGGTTTCAAAGGTGGGCACGCGAATTTCGGAAAAGCCGAAGCATTCGGCGGTTTCCTTCACGACTTTTTCCACGGTTAGCCATTTGTGGATGGTTTTCGGAGTTACATCTTCGGTGCCGATGGGACGCTGGATATAGTTGGTTGCCATAATGATTTCTTCCTTTCCGCGGGATAGCGCACTGTTTGCTTCCCTTGCATAGAAATTGCCCCTTTTTCTGCAAAGGGGCAATGGTCATTGGGTTGCCTGCTCAAATGGGATTGCCGATTTCACGCCAATCCAAGTCGCCGCGCTCCAGCGCGAGGATCAGTGCCTCTGCCGTTGCAATATTGGTTGCGACGGGCACGCTGTGTACATCGCACAAGCGCAGCAGATTCATATCGTTCGGGTCTGCCATTTTGGGATTATTGGGATCACGGAAGAACAGCAGCACATCAATCTCGTCGCAGGAAATGCGCGCGCAGATTTCCTGACCGCCGCCCTGGGCACCGCTGAGAAATCGTTTGACCGGCAATCCGGTTGCCTCGCTGACCTGCTTACCGGTGGTACCGGTGGCGCAAAGGGTATGGCGTGAAAGCACGCCCGAGTAGGCGGTACAAAACTGGATCATAAGTTCTTTTTTCGCGTCGTGGGCAATCAAGGCAATGGTCATGGTTGGGTCATTCCTTTCTATTACTATATTGTTTGCAAAAAATGTAACGGTGCAATATTAACCGATCTTGACGGTCAGGGGTGCATTCTCGCCGCGCAGACGACGGGAGATGGCATCAAATGCAGCAAGGCTGGGCGCGGTAGAAGGGAGAGGTTCACCCTTACCAGTGGAGATGACAAGATCGTAGTCATCGGGTACCACGCCGATTAGCTGCACGCCGATGGTATCGATGATTTCGTCAAGGTCGCGCACAAGCTCTGCGCCGATGGCACGTTTGCTGATCTTGTTGATGATCAGGCGCTGACGGCGATTACCGCGCGAGTAGAACTCATCGGACATCATTTGTGCATCGCGCACGCAGATGGGATCGGGGGTAGTGACAACCAGGATCAGGTTCGCCTGCTCAACGATATCAAACACATGGTTATTGATACCTGCACCAGTATCAATGATGATATAATCGTAATACTTGCGGATAGAACGGCAGATTTCGGTGATCTGCTCCACGGTGACAGAGAGAAAAGGATCCTTGGGCGCGCACAGTACAAACAGATTGCTCGCCATGGGTACACGGGTAACAGCATCCAGTGCAGAGATCTTGCCAGCCAGCACGTCGCCGAGGTCATACTTGATCTGCCCTGTCATACCGAAGATGATATCAATGCAGCGCAGACCGAAGTCCAATTCAATGATGAGGGTACGGCTGCCTTGCTTCGCAAGGGTATAGCCGATGCCGGCACAGATAGAGGATTTGCCGGTACCGCCTTTTCCGGAGGTTACGGCGATCATTTTTGACATAAAGATTGCTCCTTTCGGGACGCTGTGGGTCAGGTAGCGCAGTCGTCCTCTCTGCTGTTTAGCAGAGAAATAGCATGATGATTGATATATCCAATGCAGCACGCTGAGCGCATCATACAAACTGCACACGAATACCTTGTTCCATTATACCACAAATATCGGATTTGTCAAATCCCTTTTGAAGAAAATCCGAAAGTTTGTGATTGTGTGCAACTTTCGGCTCTCGTATTTGTGCAAGTTGACGAATTATGCGACGGTAGTTTCTGAGGTTGTCGTGGTGGATTTCTGTGTGCCTGTTCGCGTTACAGCATTTTCGGTGTTGGCAGGGGGCGTTTCAATCTCGATGGTGTGAATCGCCTCGCGGAATCCAGCACGATACTGCATGAAGTTTTCCGCCTTGCTCTTGCAGGTGATGACATAAGCCACATCGTGATGCAGCATAATGCAGACCATTGCTTGCAGATCCTGTTTTTTCTCCTCTCCTACCAATGCGTAGGTAAATTCCAGCAGCACCGCCTCGGTGCCGTGAATGGTTTCCTTGGATTCATTCAGCAGCAGATAATGATCGGCGGTTTCCTCATAGATTTCTTTGACCTTGGCGGCGTAGTTTTCCAGACGTTCGCCCGAAATGGCGATGGGGTCATCGGTGATGATGATGGAAGCGTCATTCAGGATGTAGTATTCCTCATAGGCGGCAGAGGAAGTTGCTGTGAAGCCTGCGGGGATTGTGATGTTAAAGTACTCCGGCAAAGCAGTGGGGATCAACGCAATGGAGTCCTCAGCGGTGCTTTCCACCTCATTAACAGAAGAAAGCGCAGGGTTTGAGATACAGCCTGTGCAGCCAAAACAGAATGCCATACACAGCATCAGAGTTCGTAAACGTCGCATGATTCGCGTTCCTTTCAGTTGAAAAGCGGTGAAAACATCAAAGCCGATGCGGAAATTTTCTCGCATCGGCAGGGGTGTGTGACCAGACCTGTAAGCCGGGTTCTGTCGGGTGCAATCATTTATCTAGCCCATTCGTCGCCGAATGGATCAAGCCGCCTTTGTGCCTTGTCCACCGAGCAGATGTTATGACAAAACACACCAAATCAGCGTTGCATCGGGTAGGGTTTACATGGCAGCGTATTCTCATACGCTCCGGTGGGCTCTTACCCCGCCGTTCCACCATCACCGGCAGATGCCGGCAGTCTATTTCTGTTGCACTTGCCCTAGAGTCGCCTCCGGCTGCTGTTAGCAGTTACCTTGCTCTGTGATGCCCGGACTTTCCTCGTCGGCTAAAACGCCGCCGCGATTGCACAGTCTGCTCACAGGATTATTCTATCACATTTTGATGATATTGTCAAGCATTACCCGATTGCGCGCAGGCGTATACTTGCACTTGCCAAAGCAGAAAATCTGTGCTATAATAATCAACGATGCATCAAACGGAGCAACAAGAGATGCGATAGAGGAGGAATCCCGTATGCTGGAAGCATTACTGCAATTTGCGCTGAAGCTGATGCCAAAGCCCATCAAGAATCTGTTTTACCGCTATGAAAGCGGTCTGCGCTACTGCTACTATGGTGCATGGACGACCTTGCTCTCTATTATCACCAAGCTTTTGGGCGAGTGGCTGTTTTCTCTGGGGGGATACAACATGGAAATGGATATCCCCAACATGGTCAACACAACCGTTTCGTGGATCATTTGTGCGACCTTTGCATTCGTCGTCAACAAAAAATATGTGTTTATGAGCAGAACCGAAACCAAAGCGGCATTGCTGCGTGAGATGTCGAGCTTTTACGGTGCCCGTCTGGTATCGTTTTTCATGGAGCTGGGCATCATGTGGCTGACCGTTACCCGTTTCTACTGGAATTTTGCGCTGATGACTGTTCTGGTGCAGGTGATTATTCTGGTTGCCAATTATGTGTTCAGCAAGCTGGTGGTGTTTCGCAAAAAGGGCAGCGCGAATCCGCCAAGCAATCAAAATGATTCTGCTGAATGCTCTTGATTTTTTGCTTTTTATTCGCTATAATATGTATAATATTAGTGCTTTATCGGAAAGGAACAATGAAAGATGAATCAGGCTGTGATTTTGGCTGGCGGGCAGGGAAAACGTATGAAATCCCTTATGCCTAAGCCGATGTTTCAAGTTTTGGGCGAGCCGATGCTTGCATGGGTGCTGGGTGCCTGTGAACAGGCGGCACTCTCACGCATATGCGTTGTGACTGGCTATGAGGCAAAACAAATTGAAGATTATTTGGACGGTCGCTATTGTACCGCGCTACAGGCGGAGCGTCTGGGTACGGGGCACGCTGTGCAGCAGGCGATTCCTTTTCTGCAAGAGGCTGCGGATGGCAGCACATTGGTACTCTGCGGCGATGCTCCTTTTATCGACAGTGAAACCATTACCGATGCTTTGGCACTTCATGAGGCGGAGGGCAATGCCGTTACCGTGATTACTGCAAGTGTGGAGAATCCTTTTGGTTTTGGCAGAATTGTTCGTACCGATAGCGGTATTGCAGGTATTGTAGAGGAAAAAGATGCCACGGAAGAACAGCGTAGGATCACGGAGATCAATTCTGGATGCTACTGGTTCCGTACGGCTGATTTGATTACACTGCTGGGCAAGCTGACGAACGATAACGCGCAGCACGAATACTATCTTACTGATACCATTGCCATTGCGCTGCGAAATGGTATGCGTGCAGGGGCATATCGCTCACAGAACCCCGACGTGGCAATTGGTGCCAATGATCGTCAGGGACTGCTGAACCTGAATACGATTGCGAGAATGGCAGTGATGCGTCAGCACATGGCAAACGGCGTGGGCTTTACCTGCACGGATGGCATCATCATTGAGCGCAGTGTGAAGATTGGTGCGGGGACGGAGATCCTGCCTGGTACGATTCTGCGCGGCAATACAGTCATCGGCGAGAATTGCGTGATTGGCCCCAATTGCGTAATTGAGGATACAGTCATCGGCGATGCAGTACATCTGAATGCGGTGCAGGCGTATCAATCACAAATTGATGCAGGCGTACAAATCGGTCCCTTTGTGCATATCCGTCCGGATAGCCATATTTGCAGCGGTGCAAAGATCGGTGACTTTGTGGAGATTAAGAACACCACCATCGGTGAAAATACCGCCGTTGCGCATCTTGCCTATCTGGGCGACAGCGATGTGGGCAAGGGCGTCAATATCGGCTGTGGCTGTGTAACAGTCAACTTTGATGGCGTGAAAAAAAGCCGTTGTGTGATCGGTGACCACGCTTTTGTGGGATGCAATACCAATCTCATTGCCCCCGTAGAGCTTGGCAAACACGCCTATACCGCAGCTGGCACAACGGTCACCACCGATATTCCAGACTATGCGCTAGCTATTGATCGCGGTATGTTGCACATCAAGGATGGATACAGCTTGCGGAAATTCGCCGTGAAGAGTAAGAAGGGCGGCAAGGGCGACAAATGAGCAATATTTTCGATTTGTTTCAGCAGATAGCATCCTCGCGCCCTGTGCCGACAGGCCCTCCCCAGTGGATTATTGTGGGGTTGGGGAATCCTGGTGCGCAATATGCCAATACTCGGCATAATGCAGGGTTTATTACCATTGATGCATTTGCCGAGAAGTACGGTGCGCAATGGAAGAAACATCAATTTCGCGCGGTATGCACTGATGTGGAGTGCGAGGGTGTTCGGTGCCTGTTGATGAAGCCCGAAACCTTCATGAACCTCAGCGGGCAGGCGGTGCAGGAGGCAATGCAGTTTTATCATATTGATGCGACGCATACATTGATCTTGTACGATGATATCACTTTGCCAGTGGGTGGTTTGCGCATTCGAAAAAAAGGCAGTGATGGCGGTCATAACGGCATGAAGAATATCATCTATCTCAGCGGCGTGAATGATTTTCCGCGTATTCGTATCGGTATAGGCAGCAAGCCTCACCCAGAATATCCCCTTGCGGATTGGGTGCTGTCGGCGTTCAGCCGTGAAGAGCTTGCCGTGCTGGCAGCATCGGCAGAGCGTGTGAAAGAAGCCATTCCGTTGATTCTTCAGGGCAAGGCAGATCTGGCAATGAGCCGTTACAACGGGAATCCACCTGCTGCGCCGCAAGCTTGAACGGATCCACCCCTCTTTAGACAGAAAGATTGAGGAACCCATGCGTTTTTTCACTGAAGTTTGTGCATCACTGCGCTCCGTGCAGGAACTGCGGCGGTGCTTGCAAAAACATATTTCGCCGATTGCCTTTTCGGGCGCGGCACATATTCATAGGGCGCAGATTCTGCTGACACTTTCGCAGGATGCGCCCGTTTTGGCGGTTGTCAATGACGAGGCAGCAGCTCGTCTGCTGTGCGAGGATATCAACTTCATGGCAGGCTGCAAAACCGCAAGACCATACCCCGCCAAGGAACTGAATTTTACCGAAATGACGGGCATCTCCCGCGAGTATGAACAGCTTCGCATTGCGGCACTCTCTGCGGTAGCAGACGGCGAATGTCGGGTGCTGGTGGCATCTGCGGAGGCTGCTTTGCAGTATACATTGCCCCCCGATGTACTGCAATCATCTACCATTACGCTGCAAAGCGGCAGCGAGTACAACCGTGAAGAGCTGATTGCTGCACTGGTGGATATGGGCTATGCGCGCTGCGATCAGATTGACGCATCCTGTCAGTTTTCGGTGCGCGGCGATATTTTCGATGTGTTTCCTGTGCAATCCGAGATGCCCGTGCGAATTGAATTCTGGGGCGATGAGATTGATAGCATTTCCTGTTTTGAGCCTGAAAGCCAACGCCGTACCGATGCTATGGATACTGTTTCCATTGCGCCTGCGGTTGAAGCGATTGGAAATCTGTCGCAGCTTGCCGAAAAAATCAGGGAGTTGGCTGCAACGTTGCGCGGTAAGCAGGCGGCGATCATAAAAGAGAACCTGCTTGCCGATGCCGAAAAGCTGCAAAACGGTGTGCGAATTCCACATATTGATAAGTATTTTCCGTTGCTGTATGAAACCCCTGCAACATTGTTCGATTATTGCCGTGAGATCACCGTACTGTGCGAGGCATCCGCAGTTTTGGAAACCATGCGCGGCGTACATCTGCGCGTGCATGAGGATGTGCGGCTGCTGCTGGAAAACGGTACCCTCTGCCGTAAGCTCAGCGAATGTATTCTGGATCCGGCGGCGTTCAACGCACTTGCGGAAACCACGGGATTGGTTTGTATGGGTACCTTTTTCAGTGGTGCAAGTCTGTTCCGATATCAAAAACTGTTGAGTGAGGAAACGCTGCAAAATGCGCCTTGGGGCGGCAGTACTCGTGTTCTGACGGAGGATTTGCAGGAGTTGCTTGCGCAGAATTATGCGGTGATGGTATGCGGCGGTACCGAAAAAACGCTGCCGATTCTGCTGGATGACCTGCGCAAAAGTGATATCCCCTGCGAGGTTGCCGATACCGATTCCGTGCCACTGGCAGGAAAGGTGCTGCTTTGCTCCGGGGGGCTTTCTGGCGGTTTTTCGTATCCCATGGCGAAAGCTGCCTGCATTGCGCAGACGAAAACACAAAGCACGGTACTGCGCAAACGCCGCTTCAAAAAAGGGCAGGAGATACGCGCCCTTTCGGAAATCGCTGAGGGTGACCTTGTGGTACACGCAAGCCATGGCATCGGGCGGTTTATTGGAATTGAAAAATTGGAGATGGAAGGCATCACCAAGGACTATATCGCCATTCAGTATGCAGGTACGGATAGCTTGTATGTGCCTGTTACACAGCTGGATCAGGTATCACGCTACATTGGCGGCAGGGATGATAACACCGTCAAGCTGAACAAGCTTAGTTCTTCAGAGTGGCAAAAAACACGCAGTAACGTCAAAAAAGCTGTCAAGGATATGGCAGCGCAGCTCATCAAGCTGTATGCGGCGAGAGAAAAGGCACAGGGCTTCCGTTTTGATCCCGACGATGCCTTGCAGCGCGAATTTGAAGAACGCTTTCCCTATGCGGAAACCGATGACCAGCTGCGCAGCATTGCCGAGATTAAGCGCGATATGGAACGGGAACGCCCCATGGATCGTCTGTTGTGCGGCGATGTGGGCTTCGGCAAAACCGAGGTTGCCTTCCGTGCGGCATTGAAATGCGTGCTTTCGGGTAAGCAGTGCGCGATTCTAGCACCCACCACCGTGCTGGCATATCAGCATTATACGACAGCACTGCGCCGGTTTGAAAGCATTCCGCTGCACATCGAGCTGCTCTCACGATTTCGCACGAAAAAGCAGCAGAATGAGGTGCTGAAGAAGCTGGCAAGCGGGCAGGTGGATATTGTCATCGGTACGCATCGGTTGGTGCAGAAGGATGTCAAGTTTGCAGCACTGGGGCTTGCTATCATTGATGAGGAACAGCGATTCGGCGTGGCGCACAAGGAACGCTTTAAGGAGGCGTTCCACGGCATTGATATGCTGACACTTTCTGCGACACCCATTCCTCGCACGCTGAATATGGCACTTTCGGGTATCCGCGATATGAGCGTGCTGGAAGAACCACCGCAGGATCGCTATCCCGTGCAGAGCTATGTGGTGGAGTATAGCGAAGGCATTGTCGCGCAGGCAATACAGCGTGAGCTGAAGCGCGGTGGGCAGGTGTACTATTTGCATAATCGTGTGGAATCCATAGCGCGATGCGCCGCGAAATTGCAGGAGATGGTTCCCGATGCGCGTATCGCCTATGCCCACGGCAAGATGAACGAGCAGGAGATCAGCGAGATTTGGCGGCAGCTGATGGAGCATGAGATCGATATACTGGTTTGCACAACGATTATCGAAACAGGCGTGGATGTGCCCAATGCCAACACGTTGATTCTGGAAAATGCAGACCGCTTCGGGCTTTCGCAGCTCTACCAGCTGCGTGGCAGAGTGGGAAGAAGCAATCGCAGAGCCTATGCCTACTTTACCTACGAAAAGAATAAATCGCTCAATGAAATCGCTGAAAAGCGACTCGAGGCAATCCGGGAATTCACGCAGTTCGGCAGTGGGTTTCGCATTGCCATGCGCGACCTGGAACTGCGCGGTGCGGGCAGTATTTTGGGCGGTCAGCAGCACGGGCAGATGGAGCAGGTGGGCTACGAAATGTATATGCGGATGCTCAACGAGGCCATTGCGGAGGAAAAAGGTGAAGCGCCGCCTACGCCCCCTGTCTGTACGATTGACATCCAGATGGAGGCGCATATTCCAGAGGATTATATCGAGAGCATGACCTCACGGCTGGAAATCTACCGTAGAGTCGCGCTCATCCAAAATGAAACGGATAAAATGGATATGGTGGATGAACTGATTGATCGCTTTGGCGAACCTCCCAAATCCATGATGGGGTTGCTGGATGCGGCGTTGCTGCGCAATACAGCGGGTCAGCTTGGTATTCGCGAAATATCACAGAAGCGCGGTGCATTGTTCTTTTATATGCCCTCACCTACGGCACCCCAGCTTTCTGCCATGATGCAGCAATATTACGACCGCATCGCCTTCAATGATCGCGAAGTACCGTACTTTATCGCGGTGCGATTGCAGAATGGCGAGCGTGCAATCACGTTGATGCAGGATGTTTTGATGATTCTTGCTAAAAATACGACAAAGTTGCAGGAAAATTAACGAAAATCAATTGAGATTTATGCAAAGCGATGAAAATTACTGTGAAAAAATCGCGAATCTTTGTGCATGATGTGTCTAGCTTTTTTTCCCGAATAATGTTATAATAAAGCCATGAATTGAGTGTCCAGAATTGTGGACACATGACTATGGAGGATGAACACTATGAAACTGAAGACTTTCCTGGCAAGCGTTTCTGCTTGCGCAATCGCTGTTTCCGCAATGGCAATCACCGCTTCTGCTCAGGTTACCAATGGTAATGCTACTGGCGATGACGGTAAGAAGTTCTACACCTATGATCTCTTGGCAGAGGGCGTGGATGCTACTGCTGTTTATGGCGTAAAGGTTGAGATGACTGTTAGCGACTGGACTGACGGCAGCGGCGGCGGCTTTGGCTTTAACTCCGATTCCACTGGCTGGAAGTCCATTGAGTGGGGCAATACTGATTCTGGCAAGGACATCATTATTGATGATAACGGTGATTTCACCTACACTTCTAGCAGTGCTATTTTTGCTTCTTCCGATACATACGCTCAGATTTGGATTCAGAACTGGTGGGGCGGCGATGTGACTGTTGATAACATCACCCTGCTCGGCTCTGACGGCAAGGCTCTGGGCGCAGCTTCCACCGATGCTCCTGCTTCTGGTGATGACACCACTACTACCACCACCACTACTGGTGCTGGCTCCAAGACTGGTGATGCAGGTATCGCTTTGGCAGTTGCTGGCTTGGCTGCTGCTGGTGCCGCTGCATATGTTGCTCGCAAGAAGAACTGATTTGCTCTCTTGCAATCTGTATTGACAAGCTATGCCCTCTCACTTGCAGAGGGCATTCTTTTTGAAACCATAAGGAGGACATTCCGATGAAAATCAAGAAGTCATTGGCTCTGCTTTCTGCTCTGACCCTGATGTGCGCGTTCACTGCCTGTGGTGATGAGGGCGGTAAGGAAAGCTCTGAATCAACCACTACCAGCACAACAACAACTACCACCACATCGACTACCACCACGACCACTACTACTGCGCCCGCAAAGCTTGAGGTGGACCCAAATGCGATCACCTTTGATACCGCATCGCTGTATACTGGTCATTGCATGGCTGAAAGCAACTTCACCAACGATGAGGCTGAGTGTGAGCTGTCTATCGAGGAACTGGATGGCGATAAAAAGCTGCGTGTACAGGTTCTGGGCAAGAATGAGGATGGTGACTATAAGGTTCCGAAGATTGTGTTCAATCTCGCAGAACTGATTGGTGCAGAGAACACTGGCGAGATTGGCCAGATCTCTGTTGACTTTACCTGTAAGGCAGAAGGCGTGTGGGTCAACGATGACGGCACGGAATCCAAGGTTGTAGGTAACTTCTTGGGTGCAATCGCAGGTAATATCGCTGAAGAAAAAGGCGTTGACGCAGACGGCATTACCACCCAGAACACTTGGGCTACCCACTATGAGTTCAGCCTGAATGATTGGGAGAATGAGCAGCAGACTTGGCGCGTTGATGCAAAAGTGCCTGCACTGTTGGCTGTGAATGGCTATGCCGATAATTATGAGGGCGCAACTCTTGTTATCATGCGTTGGGGTCAGGCGAATCAGGTTGATTTCTACATTGATAACATCACCATTTATGATAAGAATGGCAAGTCCATGCCTATCATTTATGATGCAGATGCAAATCTCGCAGGCGATGCTGGCTCTACTGCTGAGACAACCGCTGCTGCCGAGTAAGAGAACATTCGCATATATAATTTCCCCCTCTGTGCTGTACAGAGGGGGTTTTTGTGTCTATGTCTGATTTTACAAGTTACGGCCAGCATATACTACAGGCTCTGTGCGGTGTTATCCACAAAAACAAACGCACAGCCATTGATGCTGTGCGTCTGCCATATGAGATGTGCTTGAATGCGGTGTTGATTACCAGCCCCAAGGATTGTTGCCGCTGCTGGAAGATGACAAAGCTGAACCGCCAGAAATTGTCCCATCATAACCAGCCTTCATATTGCTTCCACCGCTTGCAGCAGTTGCTTCAAAATATGTTGTGCCGCTGAGTGTGCCGCCTTTATATGCAGTTCCAGTTTCTGGAGCGCAAATTACGATAGCAGATGCGCTGTTTGCAAAGGTCATTGTTCCAAGAACCGTTCCGCTGCTATTTGCAAAGGTTATCGTTTCACCTGCGCTGATGCCAGCGTTCGAGGAATTCACAAACTGGTAGCTTGCGGGAATAGATTCACCAAACATATCGCTAGAACCGCCTGCAATCACAACGCCACCGCTGTATGTCCATGTGGTATCGCAGTCAATTGGAGAGTTGCCACCACCTGTTTGCGAAACAAATACATATCCACCGCTGACAGAAAGCGTTCCATTGGAATCCAGTCCGTCGCCAGCGGCATTCAGGTAAACGTAGCCGCCATAAATGTTCAGCGTATAAGAGCCAGAATTGTTTGAACCCATACCGCCCTGACCCCATCCGCCTGGGCCATTATTGCCAGAACCATCTGTACCACCAGCGGCATTATAGCCATCATCGCTGGATGTGACCATTACAGAGCCGCTATACTGATAAATATTCATTGCTTCTACGCCCTCGTAGCAGGTAAGAATATCAATCACAACATCGTCATAGCTGACTGTGCCCTGTGCGCCGATATACAGATCTGTGTCGCTATGCATTCCGTCATCCGCTGTAGATAAGGTCAAATGTCCGCCAGTTACAGAAAGAGTGCCTGCGCAGTGGATGCAATCGTCTGCGGAATCCACTGTAATCGTACCGCCAGTAATGGTGATATTTCCACCGCTCTGATACGTTTCTCCGCTCTCATCGTATAGCCCAACTGCCTTGATGCCCTTTGCACTTTCAGTAGTGGAATTATGATTACCGCCATCATTTGGGCCACCCATACCGCCCATGCCACCGTAGTTTCCTGAGCTTGAGCCTGATCCAGAATAGCTGCTGCCGACCTGATAGGTCAGAATACCAATTGTGCCACCATTGATTTCAACAGCCTGTTCTCCTTTGATGCCATCATACATTGCGTCAATCTTAACCGTACCGCCGTTGATACGTACAAAACCATCGCCAGTTTCCGTGCTGGTTGATTTGATGCCATCGCCAGATGTGGATTTTACAGATACATTCAGGGAAGAATCGTCCAGACTATCTGGGTCACCGATGCGTACGGAATCTTTGCCACGAATGCCGTCATCGACCGCAGTGACCTGAATATCGCCGTTCCAAATCTTCAAATCGTTTTTGCAAACGATGCCATCCTCGCAGTTGCCATTCACAATCAATGTGCCCTTTCCCTTGATCTTCATGTCATCGCAGGAATAAATCGCGCCGATGCCCGCATCGGCATTGGTGTAGCTTGCTCCATCAGAGATTGTATTGGTATAGCCTTTTTTCACGGTCAGCACGAACTCATCGCCAATAGCTGCAACATAAATGGGCGAATCATTGCTGTTGGCTAGTTCCAACCCCAGCAGATTGCAGGTGACCTGACCATCCGCATAGGTTGTCTTGTCGCAGTTTACCTGTAATTGACCGTTTGTACAGGTACCGTCAACATCGTATTCACCAGGGGCAGTGATGGTTACCATGGTGTTGTTGGCAACGGTAACATTGGAAGCATCAGCAGCACTTACTACCACGCCACTTGCATTTTTAAGCGTTACGCTGCTTTCGCTGTAGGTGATTGCAGTGACCAGATGGTCTGCGTTGGGATCAACAGGTGCAGTGTTCAGCAGCTGACGTTTCATCAAAGTGAGATCCATGGCGTTCAGTACGGCATCGCCGTTCATATCGCTGTTTGCCGCGCCTTGTGTACTAAGGGTGGCAGCATTGCCGAGATATTTGCTGAACAATACGGCATCTGCCATATTGAATGCAGCATCTGCATTGGCATCGCCTTGCAAACTGGTTGTCGCAGCCGAAGAAACCATTGCCTGTGCGCCGACTGCCAGTGTCATGGCTGCGATTGCAACCGTCAGAACGCCTGCGCGTTTATCCGCGTTTTTCATAGAAAACCAAACCTTTCTTCATGTATTGTCGTGAGGGAGTTTGCTGCAAAGGAGCAGCATCTTTTGCTATGTATACGATTATGGCATAGGAAGATTAAAATTATCTGAAAACGCGATGATTCTTGCTGTTTTTTTCTAAATGGGGGCGTTCCGATGCGTGCAAGCAGGGGAATGCCCCGTTTCGGCATGGTGGCAACATCATTTGCGGGGCTGTTTGTGTGCCGTGTAAATGTTTTCTTGCTTATTTGTCGTGGGAATGATAGGCTTGCAGTGCGGCAACGGTGCTATACAGGTTGCGAATCTGTTCCTGCATTACAGGAATCAGCCGACCGAAGTTGTTATGTTCATCTACCTTTTGTTCCAGACGGCGCAGACGAAAATCCGTCAGCTTAGATGAGATGACAACGCCACCCAAACTGCCGCCAATGGTTCCCAGTAAGGAAAGCAACGCAACAATGATGCTATCGCTCATGAATATCCCTCCCTTCCAGTGCAGTGAGTGTCTGGCACCACTCGAACAGGGGGCACTTTGGAGCAGTACTTGTATGACCTTGTACAAATTACGGTGAAAATTCACAAAAAATTTATATTTGCGCAGTTCTTGCAACTTCTGTTTGTCCGTATTGTGGCATATGCTGTTGCAGAGGTGATGAGATGCGATCGTTTCGCAGGGGCGTATTGCTTGTGGGCATACCCATATCGGCAATGCTGTTGCTGGCAGGGGCAGCGTTTGCTACTGCAAAAGAGTTTTCAGCTGTGATGTATATCCTATGTGGTTCCGTTGCGTTGATAGCTGGAGGATTTTTCGCAGCACTGTATCATTGCCGTGTCCATCGGCACAGAGGACTGTTGCATGGGCTTTTGTGCGGGCTGGCGGTGACGGCGTTCTGGTTTTGTGTGGCATGGCTGATAAATGGTCATGCGGGAATCGGCTTTTCGACACTGTGGGGAATGCTGGGTGGCATGATCGGGGGCGTTTATGGCGTGAATTTGCCTGTTCCAAGGGCAAAAAAGCAAAGTCATTGTGATATCCATGTGCGGCAGCAATTCCATGCCGCCGTAGATACTTGCCGTAAGCGCAGATATCGTAAGCCGTGGCAAGTACCGGAAAAATCAACAAAGAATGCAAAAAAATAGGAATTGAAATTGTGTGGAATACTCAAAAATTGAAAAAAGGGCAAAAACCCTTGAAAAGCATCGTGATTTATGATATACTATAGAATATACTTACGCATGAATGGAGGGTATACCATGAAGCATATCAAGACCATTAACAAGGCACAGTTGGCTGCTACTGCTAAGAAGGGCGGCTGCGGTAAGTGTCAGGCATCCTGTCAGTCTGCTTGCAAGACCTCTTGCACTGTTGCAAACCAGAAGTGCGAGCGCGATTGATCCGCAGGAGCGTTAATTACAAGCTAACACTGCAAAAGGGACAAATTCTGTTTTGTCCCTTTTGTGCTTTTATAGATGCAAGAAAGGAAAATACATCATGATTCATAAGTATCAATTGGGCGGCTTCAATATTGTGCTGGATGTCAACAGCGGCGGTGTGCATCTGGTGGATGATCTGACCTATGCACTGCTGGATGCCGTTTCTGCGCCCTTCCCCGCAGAGTGCCCTGCGTCAGTGGTGGATGCCCTTGCCACAACCTATGCCCGTGAGGAGATCCTTGCCTGCTACGCCGAGATCCTGGAACTTGCAGCGGCAAATGTGTTGGATTCTGCGGATACCTTTACACAGTATGGCGTGGTTTCTGTGCCATCGCCCATCAAGGCATTGTGCCTCCATGTATCCCATGATTGCAACCTTCGTTGCAGCTATTGCTTTGCCGCAACTGGCGATTTTGGCGGTGGCAGAATGCTCATGGATGCCGAAACTGGTAAAAAAGCCATTGACTTTCTGGTGGAGCATTCTGGCGACCGCGAGAATCTGGAGGTGGATTTCTTTGGCGGCGAGCCGTTGATGAGCTGGAGTGCCGTCAAAGAGATTGTCGCTTATGCCAGAAGTCTGGAAAAAGACATCGGCAAGCGGTTCCGTTTTACGATGACCACCAATGGTATGCTCCTTGATGATGACAAAATCAATTACCTGAATAAGGAAATGAGCAATGTGGTGCTTTCCATCGATGGTAGAAAAGAAGTACATGATCGTGTGCGCCCCTGCCCCAATGGGAGCGGCTCTTATGACCGTATTCTGCCCATGTTCCGCAAGCTGGTTGCCCAGCGCGGGCCGAAGGATTATTACGTTCGAGGCACATTTACGAAGTATAATCTCGATTTTTCTGAGGATGTGTGGCATCTCTACGAGCAGGGCTTTGATCAGATTTCGGTAGAGCCTGTGGTTGCACCCGCAGATATGCCCTATGCCCTCACAGAGGCAGAACTGGATGCGATTGCCAAGGAGTACGAGCGGCTTGCAAAGCGGATGCTGGAAAACGAAAAGAAGGGCGGCAAGTTCAATTTCTTCCATTTCTCTATTGATCTGGATAACGGCCCTTGCGCCATTAAACGCCTGCGCGGCTGCGGCAGCGGCAACGATTATGTTGCCATTACGCCCGATGGTGATATTTACCCATGCCACCAGTTTGTGGGCATGGAGGGCTACCGTATGGGCAGCATTTTTGATGGCACCTTTGATGAATCACTGAAGGCAAAGTTTGCGGCTGCGCATGTGGGCAATAAGCCCGAATGTCGTGAATGCTGGGCGAAATTTTATTGCAGCGGCGGCTGCAATGCCAACAATTATCTCTATGAGGGAGATATTTTAAAGCCGCATAAGATTTCCTGCAAGTTGCAGCAAAAGCGTTTGGAATGCGCCATTATGATGCAGGCTGCACGCTTTGCCGCTAGAGAAGAAGCATAAAATCCCTTGTATAATGCAAAATCGCCCCTGCCGTTGTGTGGGGGCGATTGCTTATGTATTGCAATAATATTGCTATTTTGGAATTTTCGTAGCCTGTCATGCTGGGCGGAAGCTGCAAAATTATTCTGGATTTTAACAAGAACGCAAAAATCTGCGAAAATTGGAGAAATAAAAGTTGCACTTTTGTGCTATTGCGATTATGCTGAATGCACAAATGCCAGATACGAGCCGTGAAATAGTTGGCATCGTTGTAGAAAATGATGTGCAGCTATTGCAATCTGCACCCAAATATGTTACAATATTGCCATGGAAAATGAGTGGGCTATAGGTCTATCGGGGATTGAAAACAGGGGAAGATCTACACAAAGGGGGAGTCGGTATGAAGAAAGATCGCAAGATTCCGCAGTTTCAGTTGCAGGCAGTTGTATGGGCTGCTGTGGCAGTGTTTTCCGCAGTGGGGATGTACGTGCAGCTCTTTTAGAGCAGCACAGGCAAGCCCCTGAAAGGCTTGCACGGTATCTTGATCATACTTTTTGTTCAGTTGACGTCGCATCATGCGGCGTTTTTTTTGCCATGAAAAACAAGGTGCCGCACAAATCATTTTTGATGGAAGAATGTCGTTTGTTATCTTGAATCGAGAGGAATCCTTCTATATAGTTGTTGCAAATCCTACTTGACAAGTGAGGCGAAATATGGCATAATGCTATTGTGAGGTTTTATGCTTTCACATCTGAGAAAAGGAGAGGGTTTTATGAAAAGAAAACATCGCATACAGGCACTGACCGCAGCAGCGGCTGTGCTGTGTGGCAGTGTACAGCTACAGTCTGCAACCGTATCAGCGGCGGCTGATATTGACTATGCAAAGGCTTTGCAGATGTCGCTGTTTTTTTACGAATGTCAACAGGCCGGCGAACTGCCAGAGTGGAATCGCGTGGAATGGCGCGGGGACTCCACCGTGGGGGACGATCTCAATGGTGGATGGTATGACGCAGGCGATCATGTGAAATTCAATCTGCCTATGTCCTATTCCGCAACGATGCTTGCCTGGGGGCTTTACCAGTATCCCGATGGCGTGGAAGCTTGCGGCGAAATGACAAACTATGTGAACAACCTTAAGTGGGTGCTGGATTATCTCGCAGCCTGTGATCTTGGCGACAGTGTGATTTTTCAGGTTGGTAACGGTCAGTATGACCATAGCTGGTGGGGTAGCGTAGAACTGGTAGAATATGGTATGCTGGATCAAGGCGTCAGCGAGCCAAGAGGTCACCTGGAAGGCAGAAATTGCTCTGCGGTAACAGCGGAAATGGGTGCTGCCTTGGCGGCTGGTTATTGCGCGTTGCAAGGCAGAGTGGATGCAGCCGTGCTGGATGATTATCTTACCCATGCAAAGAATTACTTTACCATGGCGGATGCCGACCGAAGCGATGACACCTATATGGATTCTGACGCTAAGAATTTCTACCGCTCCTCGCATTTTTATGATGAGCTGTTCTGGTGTGCAAACTGGTTGTATATGGCAACTGAGGATGCGGCATATCTGGAAAAGGCTGCATCGTATATTCCCAATTTGGGCAAGGAACTTGGAACGGATGAGTACAAATACTCGTGGGCGCACTGTTGGGATGATGTGCAGCAGGGTGGTACGCTGCTCTATGCCCTTAATACTGGAGATGCTATATGGAAAGAACAGGTCAGAAAGCATCTGGAATATTGGGATCAATCGGAAAGCAAATTGCAGGGCGGCGCAGTTTATGTAGATAGCTGGGGCTGCCTTCGATACGCAAATGGTGTGGGCTGGATTGCAGGCGTTGCTGCGGATACCCTTTTTGCGAATGACGCAAAGCACGATGCCTATGTCGCGCTTGCGGAAACGCAAATCGATTACTGTTTGGGGGATAATCCCGACGGTAGAGCATATGCAGTGGGCTACGATGAAACAGCACCGCTGAATCCCCATCATCGTACTGCGCACGGCTCACCCAACAACAGCTTCTATGATCCGGAACAGAGCAGACATATTCTGTATGGCGCATTGGTGGGCGGCCCTACGCAGACCGGCGAATATGTAGACGACCGCAATAACTACATCAACAATGAGGTCGCAACGGACTATAACGCAGCGTACACCGCGCAGCTTTGCAGAATGGTGAGCGAATATGGCGGCAAGAGCGACCCGCAGTTCCCTTATCCAGAGGTTCGGGATGATGAACTGTTCGTGGAGGCAAAGCATAAAGCAGATGCTTCCTGTTCTACCATCTCACTGAAAATGACCAACAAAACCGCATGGCCTGCCCGTGTGGTGGATGATCTTTCCATGCGCTACTATGTAGACCTCAGCGAAGTGGTCGATGCAGGTTTTTCTGCAAGTGATGTGGCCATTCGCTGCGACCGTAATCAATCGGAGATGTATGCTGGTAAGGGATATACACCCGCAACTGTATCGGGAATGCAGCACTATGAAGGCAATATTTACTATGTTGAGGTCACCTTCTCCGATGGCCGTGTGGTGCTGCCGATCTCCGAGGGGCAGTATCAGTGTGAGATTCTGCTGGCGTTGGTTTACCCCAATTATGGCAGCGGCTGGGATGCTACCAACGACTATTCCGCACAGGGATTGAACGGCGAGGACAATATTCAGACTGAGTATGTTACCGTTTATGAGGGCGGTACGTTGATCTACGGCACTGAGCCGGACGGCACAAAAGGCAAGGGGTCTGTCAGTGCAAATCCCGCCCCCAATGGCGAACCGATTACTACCACACCTTCGCAGACCACTGCAACCACGCAGCCTGTTTCGAAAATCGTTTATGGCGATGTGAATTGCGATGGCTATGTAAGAATCGATGATGTGGTGCTGCTGAACCGCTTTGTCGCAGAGGATGATGCAGTGACGGTCAGTGTGCAGGGCATTGCCAATGCACAGTGCTATGCTGATGGCGAAATTGATGGCAAAGACGCAACAATGCTGTTGCAGTATCTGGTTGGCGCAATCTCATATGATGCGTTGGGTGCGCCGATACAGTGACGAAGCAAATCGGTCGGGGCTTTTGCTCTGACCGATTTTTGATCTCCTTGCACGAAAAAAGAACGCTTCCAGACCGATTGCTGCAATGAGCAGGGCGAGGAAATACGCTATGTATTTTCCTTGAAGGTGTTCTGTAGATGGCCAAGAGGAGTATTTCAATGGGGTTTCCTGATAAACGAAAGCCATGCAGTCAAGGTGAACTGCATGGCTTTTACTTTATTGCGCGTCATTGTTCATTCTGCTGACGATATTGTCATTCTGCATCTGATATGCAGAAATGAACGTAGATATACCTGCAACAAATAGCAAACAAATTGCTGTAATACCACCAGTTTGCAGAACACATTGCAGTGCGAGCGGAATATCCAGCGCGGTTTTTGTGAAAAAGGAACAGCCGAATATCAGAAGGAAGCCAAGCAAACAGCCATACAACACATACCGCACAGCAAAGCAGATATTTTCTCGCAGCGTAAGCATACACAACTGTTTGGGTGTCATGCCGACTGCATGCATGATGGCATATTGCTTGCAGGCAATTCTAACTCGTGTAATGGTACTGAACAGGAGTGACAGCAGAATCAGCATCATCAGCAAACCACCTAGAAAAATATATGGTGCCTGATATTCGGCAGCCAATTGTTGTTGCTGTTCCGCTAAGGTTGCATAATTCTTGAATGCGAGGCTACTGTTTTCACATTCTGTGTAGATATCCAACAGCTTTTTTTCCAGCCTTGCATTTTCGGTTTCGTTTGCAGGGTCAGAAAGCCGCTTGATCCAGACATAAGAATACTGAAGTTGGGAATCAGCCTTTGCCATGATCTGATCAGACAGCAGCAAGCATTCCGCACCAGCGCGACCGCGCAGCAGCTGCGCAAGGCGGCTTGTGTCACTGTCCGCGCTGTATTTTGCAGCGATTTCAACTTCCATACAAGTTGTACGTGGCTTGCCGCCATCTTCAGGATGCTCCAAAACCCACACAGTAACCTTATCACCAATCGTAAATTCAGAGCCGAAAGCAGCTGCTTGCAAACCATTGGAAAAAGCCTGTTCTGAGAGTGCCCCCTCTGTCAAATCAGCTGAAAAAGAAGCTAGCTGGTCATATGGAATGCCCATAATGGGGTATTCCAATAAATCCATGCCCGATGGAATACCATTATTGGCGAATATTGCTTCACCATTTTTTTGTATAGAAGCATAAAACTGCAACATGGAATACTCTGGTGCGATTCTATGCTGATCCGCAGAGAGTCCTATCTTGCGGTTTGCTTCCCTGTTCAGTTCACTTATCAGCTCATTTCCTTTTACTTCGCGATAGCAGTATTCCAATCCAATGTCCTCTTTGATGCGCCAATCGCTTTTAAAATAATCCATAATGAACAAATTGACCGCAAAGCTGCCAAAGGATATGATCCCTATCAGCAATGCGAGCATGACTCCACCAGAGCGATTTGCCCTTTGCTTGTGCTTGCCGATGGATCCACGATAAAGCTGCCAGAGGCTGGCATATTTTGGCAAAGCGATTTTCTTGTTATGGGGTCGGGGGCTTTGTTCGATGTTGCGTTCCGCTGTTTGCAACATTCGGCTTACCTGCACACCATAGGATAACAATATCACAGCAAAGCACAGCGCAGCAGCAAACGCAGTCGTTTTCAATGGAAATGCAAACTGCATGGAATTTCCCATCTGCCGATAGATTGCCACAGCCAACGCAAAAATTCCTGTACCTGCCACAACACTGATGATCATAGCTGCCAGTGCAAGCCACAGCCCTTGTATCGTCAGAGTTTGTATCACCTGCTTGGGCGTCATACCAATACAGCGAAGCAGCTGTAGATTTTTTTGTTGCTCATGCAGCATCATACAAGCTGCATTGCGGATGCCGAAAAACACCAGCACCGAAAGCAGAATCGTAGCAAGGGTGGTTAACAAAACGATATTGTTGTTTTCTTCTTCTTCAGTGGATGTTGTGCGATGCACTGAACACCAATTAACATAATACTTGCCATCGCACCAATAGAGGGCGTCTGGTGTTGTTTCCATTTTACCGATGTAGCTATCATCAAAGATAATATGCGCAAGCGAAGGCGTTTCACCGGTGGGGTACATAATAACATCGGGCAATGTGGTGTTTTCCAGCAAGGAATAGGCTTGCTCCCATTGATCATATCCATCATAGAAAACGCCACAAAGTGTATATGTTGCGTGGGCATTCCCTTGGGCATCTGCAATGGGCAGGGTAATGGATTCTCCTACATTCACAAATTGCTTCAGCTGTACATATACGGTGTACGGCAAGGCGATTTCCCCAGCTTGCTGCGGCAGTGTACCATCTTTGAATTGCAGTTTCAAGGCGTGGGCTGCGGTAGCATCCAATGTTCCATAGGAGATTTGCGTGTTTTGTTCCTCAATGAGAAATTCTCCGTAAACCTGTACCAGACCGCCATGCCCCTTCTCCAGCTTTTCGGCGGTTACTGTATCGGGATCCACCCATAATGATGCCCCGGAAAAATGCCCGTAGGTATCCAGCCGCATCTGTAATAATGTATGCTGTACACAGCCTCGCAGCAGTTGAACAGAAAACAATGTGGATGCAAACAAACCCATCACCAAAGCAATGGCAGCAAATTGCATCTTATGCTTTAGCAGATACCGTATTGCCAATTGCCAAGGGAGATGCTTGCTGTGCAATCGTTTCATATCACACCTCCACGTGGCCATCGGAGATATGTATCACCCGGTTCATCTGTTTTGCAACATCTGGGTCATGGGTAACGATCACCAGTGTGATCTCTTGCTCTACAGCAAGTTGTTTTAACATATTAAGAACATCTTGTCCTTGTGTTTGTATCCAGATTACCAGTTGGCTCATCGCAAAGCAAAACTGTAGGATGATGCATCACAGCACGTGCAATGGCAACGCGTTGCTGTTGGCCACCAGAAAGCTCCGAGGGATAATGGTTGAGCCGATTTTGTTAATCAAGTTGCTTCGTTAACTTATCCAATTCTGCTTCTGCAGATTGTGTACCGTTTAACATAGTGGGCAGTAGAATATTCTCCTGCGCGGTCATTTCTGGAATGAGATGATAGCTTTGGAACACAAATCCGATTTCCTTTCTTCGATAGAGCGCACGCTGTGTGGCATTCATGGCGGTTACATTCTGTCCGTTAACGATAACCGTTCCATCCGTGGGTTGTTCTAATCCGCCCAGTAAATACAGCAGAGTGGATTTGCCTGAGCCGCTTTTGCCCATGATGGCAACCTGCTCTCCCTTTTGAATATGCAAGGAGCAATCCCGCAAGGCAGTTACATATGTCTTACCCATGGAGTATATTTTTTCAAGATTTGTGGTTTGAATCATCGGGTACCTCCTTTTGAAAACACGAAATGACGATGCTGCTATACAAACGATAACGCATTCTCAATGATGCACTTCACAGGCTGTTTACAAAAAAATGAACCGTACTTTTAACGTTATATATATATATATTATACCACATTTCTTTTGAATGTCAATAGGAAGCACTCTTCCATATTGAATATTGTAACGTTGCACAAAATTTGATACTTTATTTGTGCAGTTCTACAGTTTACAACCTATACAAAACAGCAACCGCACCTCTTGATGAAGTACGGTCGTTGTTTAATGCATTTATCGGTCATTCCGTAAGGCTTGCCAGAATTTTCAGAATAGCTACAGCATCGTTACTATCCACGCCTTCAATGCCGTCCACATTGGCGTTTGCCATACCAATGTCAGAAATTTCAACCGCTGCGTCCTCTGACAGAAAACGATTCAGTAAAATTACATCATTGATCTTTACAAAGCCATCGCAGTTGACATCGCCTGTTATTGTTACAGCAGGGGTCGGTTCTTCGGTGGGTTCTGTGGTTGTTGTAGTAGTTGTGCTTTGCGTTGTATTATCCATACTGACTGCCATGTAATACAGGAACACTGAACCATCACCCTTTTTAATAGTATGGCTGCCTGCGGTAAGTTCCATGGTGAATATGCCGTTTGTGGGCACATCATATTTGTTGCCATCTACCTGAAAGGATGTGCCGTTCTGCATCACCAGTGTCAGGGTTGCGGCAGAGGTGGTAGTGAATTCAATATTGGTGGCAGATTCCATTTTAAGACAAGTGGTCAGTTCCAGATCGCCGTAATGCATGCTGCCTTTGTCATTGGAAAGATTACCTGTGATTGTATAATAATCACTGGATGTGCCATGCTCCGTGAAATTGTGGATGTATCCAGAAGTCACAATTGGATCAGTTACGACATTGCTGCTGGTCGTTGTGGTAGTGGTAGAAGTAGAGGTGGAAGTGCTGCTGATAGTGGTTCCAGTCTGAATGGGTTCGGGTGTCGTGCCGATGTAAGAGCCACTGCCGATGGATACGATTGCATCATCATAGCTGCCCAGGGCGGCTTTTAACTCTGGGATTATCGAAGAATTGCTGTCTTCCGTGCTATCGTTAAAATCCCATTGAAAATCGCCTCCGTTGATTCTTCCCGCCCATGCTTCCATGATGGCAGGGATATCCTCAGCTGGATCGACTGCATAGCTGTACATATCACTCGCGGTATCAAAATTATTGTATGATGCACCGCCGTTTGTCGCTTTTACAGATGAGGGTACTTGTTCAGTTCTGGAAGAAGCATCATAGCAATCAAAATCGCTGTTGCTTTGGCTGTAAGGTTTATAGGAGCCTGCACCAATGATCACATTGCCGTATGCCTTAATCATGCCACCTGTTTCGCCCGAAAGGGTTTTCTCGGTATCGGAACCTTGGGTGGAGATAATCATTGGTTTGTTGCAGTTGCGGAAGTAATTGTTCTCGACAAAAATATCGGAATCTGTGGTGGAACCGATGCCATACTTGGCGTTGCCATCATAGTAGTTATTGTATACATGAACAGTTGCCACTCTCACACGGGGGTGACGGGAATCAGAATGATCATACCAGTTGTGGTGGTATGTGATGTAGTTGGAGGTGTCACCAGCATTTGCACCCTGCAAATTACACTTTCCGTTATCCCAGAAGTGGTTGTAGGAGTGGGTAATGTGGTGGGATTTTTTGGTATCCAACGCACCATCGCCTTTGACCTGATCAGCATCTGAGCCTGCATCGCCATAGAAGAAATCGCAGTTATGTACCCAGCAGTAGCTGTTGCCCTGCTGCAAACCGCAGTTATCGCCTTCGTCGCTGTCGCAGTTCATAAAGCCCAAATTGCGTACTTCAACATCCGCGCAGTTTTTCAGAACAATGCCAAAGCCATTCATGGTGGCATCATTTCCGATGCCCTCAAGGGTCATGCCCGCTGTGACGGTATCAATCATCAAGTCACCTTTTGGCATATTAGCAGGGTCGGTGATATTGCCGATGAAGCGGATCGCTATAGGGCGAGTTTCCTTGCCCTTTTTATATGCGGCAATGATATTCTGCACACCAGTGATGGTCTTTATGCCCTTGCCATCGGAATTGATCTCCGCTGTGACAGAATCTTTGTTGGCGTCCGTGACGTAAATTACAATGGCATTGGATTTGAGTGTACCATCTGCATTGTAAGCACCCAGTGCCTTGCCGTTGGCAAAAGCAAATCCTTCGCGGTCATGCGCAGTAACGGTCACGTTGACCTCGTTTCCCTTGGAAGTATCCTCACTGCCACCAACGACAGGTACAACCTTGATGGTATAGCTACCAGCCGCAAGCCCCACCGCGTCAGCGCGGTAATAGCCATTGTATTGGCGGATTAACATACTGTCGATGCGAGTGCCGTTGCAGTATACATTGTAGCCTTCAGCCTGTGCAACTGGTGTCCACTGACAGTAGGCTGATTCAAAAAAGCCGCCTGATTCTGTAATTGCGACTGTGCTTTCGGCATAAACCACCGCAGATGGTACTTCGGTTGCAGGCATCGCCATACTGCCAAACAGAATTGCAGCACCACAGAGAGCAGCCGCAAAGCGCATATTGTTTGTTCCCATTGTAGTTACCCCTTTTCATTGTAATTGATAAGCCGTATTGCAGTGTGGGGCAGAGATATTCCTTGCCCTGTCCACTATATCATATAGTATACTGCTTTTTTGCTCATAAAGCAATGAACAATATTCGCTTTTTGCTGCACAATTATCCAAAGAGAGTACCGTGCAGTCTAAAACATCGAAAAAAGGCAGTCGATTTTCAAGCAAAATTTGTGCGAAGTCACAAAAAAAGGTGAAAGTGTTGTGCGAGGCTTGACAATCGACGAAAAAAGTGGTATCCTAGTCTTAGCACTCGAGAGGAATGAGTGCTAGCACATGAAAACAAGGTTTGCGAAATCATAGCGAAGGACGGTGAGAGCATGGATGACAGAAAGCTAAGAATACTGGCAGCTGTTGTGGATACCTATGTGACCACCGGAGAGCCAGTGGGCTCCAAGGCGATTGCAGCTTTGCCAGATATTAATGTATCACCTGCAACCATTCGCAATGATATGGCAATGCTGGAACAGTTGGGCTTGCTGGAACAACCTCATACTTCCGCAGGACGTGTGCCGACTTTTCAGGGGTATAAGCTCTATATTGATCAGTGTATGCCAGCGCGACCTGTTCCCGCAGAGGATAAAGCAAAGCTTGATCGTATCTTTGAAGAAGCGGATTCCTACGACGAGGAACTGCTGATCCAATCTGCAACCAACGCACTGGCAGAGATCACGCATTGTGCTGCTGTGGCAGTTAATGCGATGCCGCAGTTTTCGGTGATATCTAAAGTGGAGGTTATTCCTACGGGGAAGCGGCTGTATGTTATACTGCTGATTACCTCCGCAGGCAACATCAAAAACAAAGCCTGCCGCTTGGAGATTGATTTGAACGAGGAGCAGCTTGCGTTTTTTCAGTCGTTCCTCACAGAGCATCTTCATGGCGTTTCCCTCAATGAACTTTCACCGGAACGCATGGAGCAGTTGATCACCGCGATGGGTACCTATATGGTCACGCTGGGGCCGCTGGTGCAGGGGCTGTATGAGCTGAGCCGCGATATGATGCAGCAGGAATTGACCGTTAACGGAACGCGCCACTTGCTGGCTTGCGAAGAGTTGAATACCATGGATATCGTGCAGTTTATGGAGCATCAGGACGCGATCATGCCATTGCTCAACGAAACATTCAGTGGCATTCATGTGAAGTTCAGCGGCGAAAATGCTGACACAGAAAACCAGACATTCGTTATTGGTAATTCCAGTATGATTGTCGGGCAGTATCACAAGGATGGCAGGGAAGCAGGCAGGTTGGGTTTGATCGGTCCCATGCGGCTGGATTATGCGAAGATTATTCCCTACCTTGAATATATCACCCAAAGGATCACCGATTTGATTTCTGAAAAGGAGGATGAAAACCCATGAGCGATACACCGTATAGCGAGAACAACGCACCGGAGGATACCGCCCCTGAGCAGGAGAACGATTTCCTTGAAGAGGAGGCACCTTTTTCCGAAACCGATGACGGCGAGCCGGAAATTGTGGAGCAGACCCCCGAGCAGAAGGCTTTGCAGGAGGCGAATGACAAGTATATGCGTCTGTTTGCCGAGTTTGATAACTACCGCAAGCGCACTGCCAAGGAAAAAACCGAAAGCTATCAGGATGCCGTTGCCAAAACCGTTCTGACGCTGCTGCCCGTTGTGGATAACTTCGAGCGCGCCATGGCAGTCGCAAGTACCGATGCCGCATTTCGGAACGGTATGGAGAAGATCTATCAGCAATTGTGCGAAACCCTTTCCAAACTCGGTGTTAGTGAAATTCCTGCATTGAATGAGGCGTTTGACCCCAAGGTGCATAATGCCATCCGCCAGATAGAGGACGAAAACTTCGGCGAGAACACCGTTTGCGAGGTCTACCAGAAGGGCTACCGACTGGGCGATCGTATTGTCCGCCACGCAATGGTATCTGTCGCAAACTGCGTCTGATGCCGTTAACATAACTACCCCAAACATTTGAAGGAGGAACTTTATTATGAGCAAGATTATCGGTATTGACCTGGGTACAACCAATTCCTGTGTAGCAGTGATGGAGGGCGGTAACGCCGTCGTCATCCCCAACGCCGAGGGCGCAAGAACCACTCCCTCTGTGGTGGCGGTTTCCAAGACTGGTGAGCGTCTGGTTGGTCAGATCGCAAAGCGTCAGGCAATTACCAACCCCGATAACACCGTCATTTCCATCAAACGAAAGATGGGCAGCAATCAGAAGGCACAGATTGCTGGTAAGGCATATACACCGCAGGAGGTTTCCGCAATGATTCTTCAGAAGCTGAAGGCGGATGCCGAAGCCTATCTGGGTGAGTCTGTCACCGAGGCGGTTATTACCGTGCCTGCATACTTCACCGATTCTCAGCGTCAGGCAACCAAGGACGCAGGTCAGATCGCAGGCCTGAATGTACGCCGTATCATCAATGAGCCGACCGCTGCGGCACTCTCCTATGGTATTGATAAGGAAGATCAGCAGAAGATCATGGTGTTCGACTTGGGCGGCGGTACTTTCGATGTTTCCATCATTGATATGGGCGACGGCGTAACCGAGGTACTCGCAACCGCAGGTAACAACCACCTGGGCGGCGATGACTTCGACCAGCGCATCATTGACTGGATGGTTGAGGAATTCAAGAAGGCAGAAGGCATTGACCTGCGTAACGATAAGACCGCTATGCAGCGTCTGAAGGAAGCAGCCGAAAAAGCAAAGATTGAGCTTTCTTCCATGACCACGACCAATATCAATCAGCCGTTCATCAGCGTGGATGCCAATGGCCCGAAGCACCTTGACCTGAACCTGACACAGGCTAAGTTTAACGAGATGACCGCTGATCTGGTGCGCGCCACCATGGGTCCTGTAGAGCAGGCACTCCGTGATAGTGGCCTCAGCCCCGCCGATTTGGATAAGGTTCTGATGGTCGGCGGTTCTTCCAGAATTCCTGCCGTACAGCAGGCTGTGAAAGAACGTATTGGTAAGGAGCCGTTTAAGGGCATCAATCCCGATGAGTGCGTGGCACTGGGTGCTGCATATCAGGGCGGCGTGCTTGGCGGCGATGTCAAGGAAGCACTGCTGCTGCTGGATGTGACACCGCTTTCTTTGGGTCTGGAAACCATGGGCGGTATCTGCACCAAGATTATTGAGCGTAATACTACTATTCCGACCAGTAAGTCGCAGGTGTTCTCCACCGCTGCCGATAATCAGCCCGCTGTAGATATCTGCGTGTTGCAGGGTGAGCGCGAGTTTGCAAAGGATAACAAGCAGCTGGGTATGTTCCGCCTGGATGGTATTGCCCCCGCACCTCGTGGGATTCCTCAGATTGAGGTTACCTTTGATATCGACGCAAATGGTATCGTAAATGTTTCCGCGAAGGATCTTGGCACCGGCAAGTCCCAGCAGATCTCTATTACCGCCTCCACGAATATGAGCAAGGAGGATATCGACCGCGCTGTGCGTGAGGCAGAGCAGTTTGCCGAAGAGGATAAGAAGCGTAAGGAGCAGGTGGATATCAAGAATAACGGCGAAGCTCTGTGCTTCCAGTGTGAGAAAGCATTGGGCGAGTTTGGCGATAAGGTCTCCGCAGAAGATAAGGCACCGATTGAGAACGCAGTCAATGAGCTGAAGGAAGCCCTCAAGACCGATAATTACGACGATATCAAGGCAAAGACCGAAGCATTGCAGAACGCATTCTATGCGCTCAGCTCCAAAGTGTATCAGCAGGCGAACCCTGAAGGGACTCCTGACATGAGTAATATGGGCAATATGGGCGGCGATGACAACAATGACGGCGTTGTGGATGCCGACTTTACCGAGGCGTAAGCGAGAATAGCAGCCGGGGGCAGAGTGCGGACTCTGTCCCCGACATTATTATAGGCAGCGAAAAAATTTGCAAAAAGCAGGAAAAGCCCTTGCAACTTTGTGGCAGTTGTGCTATAATAATCATGAGTGTGTGCGCGATATGAATCATGCATCTTGATCCCATCGCGCACGGCAAGCAATACGAAAAATCATCGAAAGGGTGTTCGGATATGGCGGATAAACGCGATTATTATGAGGTGTTGGGCGTCAAGCGAGATGCAAAGGACGAGGAACTGAAAAAGGCATACCGTCAGCTGGCAAGACAATATCACCCTGACCTGCACCCCGATGACCCTTCTTGTGAGGCAAAGTTCAAGGAAGTCACTGAGGCTTATGAGGTGCTTTCCAACAGCGAGAAGCGCAGTATCTACGATCAGTACGGTCATGATGGCTTGGAAAACGGCGGCATGGGCGCAGATACTGGTGGATATTCCGACGTCAGCGAGATTTTGGAAAGTCTGTTCGGTGGCATGGGCGGTATGTTTGGCGGTGGCAGAGCCTCCAATGCCAATGCACCCCGTCAGGGCAGAGATATTACCACGAATATCACGATTGATTTTATGGATGCCTGCAACGGCAAATCCCAGACCATTCAGATTCACCGTATGGAAACCTGTACCGATTGTCACGGTACTGGTGCAGCAGGAGGCAGCGAAGCAGAGGTTTGTAAGGAGTGCCAAGGCAGAGGTACCGTTAAGGCAACGCAGCGCACACCTTTTGGTCTGATCTCCCAGTCGAAGCCCTGTCCGCGCTGCGGCGGTAAGGGCAAGGTCATCAAGAATCCCTGCCAGAAGTGTCGCGGGGTGGGACGCATTCGCGTGCCCAAGACTTTGACCATTAACATTCCTGCTGGTATCGACCACGGGCGTACGCTCAGTATTAGTGGGCAGGGCGATGTGGGTGTTAACGGCGGGCCAAACGGGAATCTGTTTGTGGGTGTGTCCGTGCGGCCGCATCCGCTGTATACCCGTGATGGTTACGATATCTATTGCGATATTCCTATTACCTACGCACAGGCGGTTTTGGGCGATGAGATCGTGGTGCCTACCATCGATGGCAATGTGAAGTACCGCATTGGTGAAGGCACACAAAACGGGACGATTTTCCGTCTGCGCGGTAAAGGCGTGAAGCGACGTAATAGCGAAGATCGCGGCGACCAGTATGTGAAGGTTTATGTGGAGATTCCCAAGGGGCTGAACAAACACCAGAAGGAATTGATATCCCAGCTGGAGGAATCGCTGGAGGCAAAGAATTACGCTAAACGCGAGAGCTTCTTCAGCAAGCTGCGCGACCTGTTCAAGGGTGATGGCGCAAAATAAGAATAATGTGAATCAGCACCAAACCGAAGCAAGCGTTCGGCGTGGTGCTGTTTTTTTTGTTATGCTGTCGAAAAGGCATACACCACAGAGGGCGTGATCGCATAGAATACCAGTAAGCCGCAGCAAGGGCGTTCCTTACTGCGGCAGTGTATGAAAGGAGCTTTACAGTATGGTGAAACAGAAACAAAGGCTGCTGGTGGCAGGTGGCGATCTGCGGCAGATTGCGGCAGCAAGGCGGCTTGCAAAGCATCACGAAGTTGAAGTGATCGGCTTTGATGTTGCAAATGACCTGCCTACCTTGCCCACGGGGGCGGCACAGGGTACATTGGATCACTTGATCCTGCCGATGCCCGTCACACGGGACGGCGTTTTTTTGCATATGCCCATGTACAGCGGCAGCGCGGTCAGCCTGCAATCGCTGTTGCCTTTGGTGAAGCATGGCGGCATGGTGATGGGCGGAAGATGGACGGAATCCGAGCGGCAAATTGTTGCGCAGGCGGGCTTAAGGGCAGTTGATTATTCAATGCGGGAGGAATTTGCCGTGCGCAATGCAGTGCCCACCGCAGAAGGTGCGTTGCAGCTAGCCATGGAGGAATTACCTGTGACGATCCGCGGGCTGCATTGCGCGATTTTAGGCGCAGGGCGCATCAGTCGCGTGCTACAACCGATGCTGCGTGCCCTAGGTGCGGATATTACCGTCGTTGCGAGGCGGTGTTCCGACATTGCGTGGAGCAAATGCGACCAGCGGAAACCATATCTGCGACAGGGTAAAAAAAGATCCCATACCGAAGTACAGGATCTTGCAAGGCGGGAGATGGGACTCGAACCCACGGTCTTCGGGACCACAATCCGACGCTTTAACCAGCTAAGCTACACCCGCCATATGCGGAAGCGGCAGTCAACCGTTTCCGATTTGTATGCAAACAGCGCGCCTTATTGGATTCGAACCAATGACTTACTGCTTAGAAGGCAGTTACTCTATCCAGCTGAGTTAAAGGCGCATATGGAGCGAGTGATGGGAATCGAACCCACGTAACCAGCTTGGAAGGCTGGAATTCTACCATTGAACTACACTCGCATAGCAGAACTCAGGATGCACCGATGACTCCAGCACTGCGAGAATTATTATACACCATTTTGGCAGTTTTGTCAAGGGCAAATTTCAAAAAACTTTGTAAGAATCAGGTGATGCGCATCACTTCGGAACATTTTGCAGATTCTAAGGGGGTTATTTGACAATTTTCGTATTTTTTGCTATAATAAAAGCAAGATTGTTCATAAAAGGAGCGTTGGCTATGTCGATGATTGAGGAGTGGCGCAAGCACAGGCAGAGTGTTGGCTGTGTGACCACTGATGCCCATTTTCATATGCAATATGCCGATGCGGATTACTTCCGTTACTTTGGTGATGATGTCATTTATTCGATTCTGCGAACGATTCACGAAGCGGACAGCGAGCGTTTGGTGCAAGTGGCGCATCAGCTGCGGGATGGTCAACTGGAGCAGATTGTGCTGCGTATGCGTGGGCGCAGCGGCGACTGGCGTTGGATGCTTGTATGGCTGACCGCCCACGGAGAAGGCACAAAGCGTCGGTATCAACTGCGTATTACTGATGTATTCCGCTTGCAGCGGATGTTGATGGATTCTGCGCGCGAGAATACTGAATATCGCTTTTATCTGAATCTGATGCGTGACCTTACGTTCCGGTATTCGTTTCGCACACGGCATATCTGTATTGCGGTATATGACTGCTGCCGCGAACGCTGCCTTACGGATATGCTGTTGGATGAGTGGAAGCAGCAGGCGATCGAAAAGGGAATGGTTGCGCGCGAGGATATCTATAAACTGGAAAAACTTTGTAACGATATGGAACATGGTGAGCCACGTTTTCAGTGCGAATTAGAAACAAGCCTTTGCTCTATGGGTGGCAGAATGGAGTACTGTATGTTCCGTGGCGTGACCCGCAGTGATGTGCCAGGTGAGCGTACCGTGCTGGGAACCATCAGTTTTTTGCACGCCAAATTCAAAAGCAAAGAGCCAAGCTGGCTACAGGAAACACAGCGCGACCCTGCCACTGACCTTCTGAACAAGAACGCCATCACAGCCCATGCAAAATCGGTACTGGCGGCGCAGCCCGAGGGGCTTGTCAGCCTTGTGATTCTCAATGTGGATGCGTTTAAGGAAATCAACGACCGCTATGGGCATATGTTCGGCGATGAAGTATTATTCACCATGGCACAGATTCTGCAATCGGAGATCGGAAGCCGTGGCGTGGCGGGGAGAATCGGCGGTGGGATGTTTTTGTTTGTGCTGGAGGGCATCGCTGATGAAACAGATTTGCGCAGCGTCCTTCGCGCCATTCGTACCAAATTGGAATGGGCGTGGGAAGATGCCGGGGATGAAACAAGTCGCCCCCGTGTGACTTGTTCCATGGGTGCTGCGTGTTATCCCATTGATTCAAAATCCTATGACGAGCTGTTTTTGCAGGCAGATAAGGCGTTGTATATCGCTACGGAAAAGGGCAACAATCGCTATGTGATATATGATGTGAAAAAACACGGTGAGGCTTTGCCCAACAGCGCGCGATCCACGGCGGATCTGTATGCCAATGTGCCAAAATCTACGCAAAGCAAGGCGGGCTTTGTAGCAGATGTTGCACGTAGCTTGCTGCACCAACCGCTGCCAGATGTGTTTTCTCTATTGCAGGGGATCGGTGAGCAGTTTGGTGTAGATGGAATTCACATTTTTACTGCCCCTGAACAAAAGGCAGTTTTTAGCTGGGGGCATCCTGTCAATGGTGCGGCAGATGTGCTGTTGGCACAACCCTTTGCAGCAGGGTTTGGGGAAGATGCCGTTTGTGTGGTAGATAATATCAATGCGCTGGAGAATGTTGCGGATGATGCCTACCGTTGGTTTGCCAAGCAAAATATGCTGGGGGCGGTGCTGTATCGCATGATGCAAGGCGAGCAGCAAGTAGGGGTAATCGCATTTGGGCTCTTCGGCAGATTTCGTAAATGGAGTACCCTTGATGTGAATCATTTGACCGTGCTGGGCGGTATTCTTGCGGGATTGATGGAATCATACGATTTTTCATGAAAAATCTTGTGAAACTTGCGGAAAAATGATTGTTTTGCAGTGAAAAAGTGAAAAAAACTTGCAATCTATGGGGAATTGTGCTATCATGTATTCTTGGTGCGTTTCGCACAACTTTATGATGAAAGAATGATACGATGGCAAAAACCGCTACGCTGTTTCATACGGGGCATGGTCTGCATTTGAATGGCATGATAGCATTTTGCAAAAAGAATGCTATGCTGCTGATTGCTGCGGCACTTGCACTGCTCACTATGATTGTGATACCCCCTGATCGCGCCTATGCAGCTTACTTTGATTGGAAAACCCTTAGTTGTCTGTTTTCCACCCTCGCGGTGGTCTGCGCGCTGAAAAGCATTCGTTTTTTTACATATCTGGCGCGTAAGATCGTTACATTGGCAGGCAATACACGCATGGCAATTCTCGCGCTGATGGGCATTACCTTTATCGGCTCTATGTTTATGGCAAACGATATGGCACTGCTGACCTTTCTGCCGCTGGGCTACGATGTGTTAAGTTCTACGAAACAGGAAAAGCATATCCCCTTTACCTTTATTATGCAGAATATTTCCGCGAATCTGGGCGGTATGCTTACACCTTTTGGCAATCCGCAGAATCTGTTTTTGTATGAGAAATTCCACATTGCCAACAGCGAGTTCGTTTCCATTATGGTGATTCCTTTTGCGGCAGCGGTTTTGCTGATCTTTGTATGCTGTATGACCATCAAGAAGGAGAAACTGGTGATTGCAGAGCAGAATGCTGCGCCATTGCCTAAGGGCAGAACCGCCTTGTATCTGGTGCTGTTTGCCTGCGCGATTTTGATGGTAATGCGTGTGTTGCCGTGGTGGATTGTTCTGATCGGCATAACCGTGGTTTTGTTGATTGCTGCACCGCAATCTCTCGTTAAGGTGGATTATGGTCTGCTGGGCACTTTTTTTGCGTTTTTTATCTTTGCAGGCAATCTAGCCCGTGTGGAACCAGTGCAGGAGCTGCTTTCTCGGCTGCTTGCGATGAATCCGCTGTGGGTTTCAGCAATTTCTTGCCAGTTTATCAGTAATGTGCCTTCTGCAATCTTGCTTTCCCAGTTTACCGAAGCGTACCCTGCGCTGCTTATGGGCGTGAATATCGGCGGAACAGGTACACTGATTGCATCGCTTGCTAGTTTGATCACGTTTCGAGAGTACGCAACGCACTACCCCAAGAGAATCGGGGCATATGTCAGGTTGTTCTCGATATTCAATTTTGGCTTTCTTGCCGTGTTACTGATTGTCTGCACGTTGTGCTTGCCACTGTTCACAGTGTAAAGGGAAGGATGTTCCCGGGGGGTAATACCTCGGGATTCTTTATGAGATCGTAGGTCGAAAGCTTTGTATAGGCGGCACTATGCAATGTCATTATCTGTTCTGCGCGGTGGCATTTCAACAAAATCTGTGTGAATCGTCCTCACGTTTGCGAAAGGAGCACGAGCACCGTTTTCATCGTTCAAAATATGCAATATGCACAAAAAGAAGAGGAAAGCTTTGTATATTCTGTAGAATACACAATTATTATATTGACTTTTTCAGTCGAAGGGGGTATAATGAAGAACATAACCACGATAGAAATAAACAAAAATGGATACTACCCATCGGAGATACTAGATGACTGATAAACAATTGCGAAAACTGCGCCGTGCAGAATTGCTGGAGATGATGTTCTACATCCAGAAAGAACTGGACGAGCTGAAAGTGGAAAATGAATCGTTGAAACAAAAATTGGAGCAGGCAGAAGGTGAAATTTCTGCGGCGGCTTTGCAGCAGATTGTGGATGCCGTAAAATCAGCTGTTGCGGATTCTGCGGGATCTTCAGACAAAGCAAGGAGATCACAGCATGAGCAGTGAAAAAAGACGCGATCTTCCATCCACTGAGCAGCTGTATGCCGAAATGCGAAGGCTGCGATATCGCAGGAATTTCTTCAAAACCGTAGCCACAACAATCAATTCGCTGGTTGTGGTAGCAGCATTTGCAGTCATTATCTCCCTGCTGTTTTTGCCTGTGCTGCGCGTGACTGGTTCTAGCATGACACCTACATTATATAATGATGAACTGGTAATTTGCAGCAAACGCAGTCATTATGCGCAGGGGGATATCGTGGCGTTTTATTTCAATAATAAGATTCTCCTCAAGCGCGTGATCGGTTTGCCGGGTGATTGGATTGAGGTCACTGAGGATGGCACAGTTTATCGCAATGGCGAGATTCTTGATGAACCCTATATCGATGAAAAAGCACTCGGTGAGTGTGATATTGAATTTCCGTATCAGGTGCCGGAAAACAGAATTTTTGTGATGGGCGATCATCGGTCAACTTCAGTGGACAGCCGAACGGCGATGGTCGGTTGCATTGCAGATGAATACATTATCGGCAGATTGATCTTGCGGATCTGGCCCTTTGAACAAATCGAACCATTATAGTGTTGGAATCATAGAAATGAGGTGACTAAAAGTGAAGGAGCTTAATCGTATGCTTTCGGGATATCTGGAGCGTTTAAAGCGTAGCCAACGATATCTGGCGGTGTTGATTGTACTTTCTCTGGTGGTCACTTTTATTGTGCCGCTTGGTCTGATTGAGAATGCCGATAGCAAAACAGGTCAGCTTATTTGCGGCATGGTCGCGCATACGCATAATGAGGCGTGTGATTACGGCACTAATTGTACCATTACCCCCCATACCCATACTGAGGCATGCTACCGTAAGGTGACACTGATCTCGGCAGCAGGAACTGCTACAGCTGGTTATTTGCAGACCAATGCCGCGAAAGAGGATGGCAACATCGTTAATAGCGTGACATATAGCCCCAAAGAGGTTGAGCTACTGAAGTTGTTGTTTGGCGTGAAGAATGATGGTACGCCGCTTGATTGGATGAAAGATGCATCCACGTTGGACGAGGCACTGCGCGCAGCTGAGGATGAGTATTTTCTTGGTATGGCAAGCGATTTTTGTGCGTTTATCGAGGGAGATTTTGTTCCAACTGAGGCCGACGCGGAAGGTCGTGTGGCAGTGGGCGGCAACTTGATGTTCCAGCAGACTGGTTCCAGTATCTGGAATTACCAGATCGCCAGCGGTGATTACCAGTCCATGACTCCTATTCACAAAACAGGCCCTTATCAAGGAATCACGGGATTTGCCAGTGCGCTCGTAGGTGGTAAGCTGTACCGCATCAATACCTTGTCCACGGGCAATAAAGCAGTACAGACGACCGGTGCGATTACAAGTGGAGCGCATATCAGTGGGGATACCGTGTACTACACCCCCGAAAACGGCGGTTTCAAATCCTTCTTGGTTGGTAATGTCAGTGCATCTCGCCACTGGGATGGCGATAATGGACAAGATATTCCCTACTCGACCAGTTGTCACCACGATTACCCCAGTGATTGCGATACTTGTGCAAAAGATATTACCAAGCACGCATATTTGGGAACGGTCAACGAGCTTGCACAGCTGTATGAGTATAATCCTGTTGATGGGTATACGGATATTCGCCAGATTATTACTACGGTATTTTCGGAAATCCGCAGCCGTTCACAGGGATTGTCACAGGTAAAGAGTATTCCTGGTGTGGTCAGTGGCAATACGGTGACATTTACATATACCGGTGCCAAAGATGTGGATACCGTGTATTTTGAGTTGGATTCTTGGGATAAAGCGTGGAATGCAGTCGAGTTTGTGGGTATTCCCAAAAAGGCAGATGGAAGTCCCGTTAGTATTATCGTGAACTGTGGCGGCGAGGCAGTAGAACTGCGTGGTGACGGCAACAACTTCGCTACTACAATCAACGATACAGGGATTCACAACCAAGCCAACAATGGGATGAATAATCACGAGTGGTCATCCTGTGTGCTGTACAATTTCTATAATGCTACCACAATGACACTCGATGGCAACTTCAACGGTACAGTTTTGGCACCCAATGCCGATGTGACATCCGACAAGGGCGAGTGTTCGGGACACCTTTCGGGTGCGTTGATTGCGAAGTCCTTTGAGGGCGGTCTTGAGTTCGGTTATCGCCCCTACCGCGGCGGCAGTGATATTCTCGGTTTGGTTTCCGAGTATGCAATGCCTGTCGATAAGTTGAATGGCAATGGAGAGTTTCTCTCTGGTGCTGCGCTGAAAATCGAACAAAGCTTGGATAACGGCAGCACGTTCAGCACCTTCATGGAGCATATCACAAATGGAAAAACATGGTGGGTTCCGTTGCAATCGATGATTGATTACAGCGGCGAAACCAAGTATCTGCCCGAGCTTAAGGGCAATGATACCATGACTGTTGGCGATACGCAAACATTGACTGTAACCAATGGGGCTGGCGAGATTCAGTTGCAGGGCGGCAGTTGGAGCAACTCTGGTCAGGATAGTATCGCAACGGTGGATAGCACTGGTAAGGTGACGGCAGTAGGCGCGGGCACAGTAACCATTGCGCTTTCATTCGGTGGTAAATCGTTTACAAAAGATATCAAAGTAAGCTATGGTTCGTTGGAGATCGATAGTTCACTTGTTTCTGAGCTGTACGAGAGCGAAAGCCTTGATCTCTCTGGGCAGGCGACAGGTGGAAGTGGCACTTATACTTGGTCGGTTGATAATACCAGCGTGGCAACAATCGTGGGTGATAAGCTGTACGCCAATGCCAATATCGACACAGATACCACTGTTACTTTGACAGTAAAGGATACCGCTGAAAACTCGGTAACGCATACTGTGAAAATCAAGCCATTGCAGATTTCCACAAATAGCACAATGGCCGTTGGTAAGGAATATGATCTGAACCTGAACAGCGGAAAAGCTGCGGATTACAATTGGTCATCTTCTTCGGAGGCTGTCACGATCAGCGGCACAAAAGCAACCGCAGTGAGCGAAGCTTCGGGTGTGACGATTGGCGTGGCAAAGGATGGCATCACCTACGCGACATTGAATGTTGATGTGAAAGCTGTGAGTGCACAGCTGCAATTTGACAGTGGCTTGTCAACAGAGGTTTTCGAAGGCGAAACGATTTTGCTTGAAGGCAAGCTGACAGGCGGCAGCGGCAGTTTAAAATGGTCATACGACGATTCTGTTGTGGTGATCAGTGGAAACACAATCACTACACGCAATGTGGATAGCGACACGCTAGTGACCATTACAGTAACCGACGACGTCGATTCAACCAATACCGCGACATATCGTTTTACAATCAAACCGGTTACCATTACTGCAACGAACAGTACTATTATGGTGGATGGCGATCCAAACTCTACCGCACTGAGTATTACAAAGGGCACGGGTCATACGCTGACCAGCAGTGACGAGAGCGGCTCCTTTGTTACGCTGAGTGACATGACCGTAACCGCAAAAGCGGCAGGTAAGGTGACATACTCCTTGGTGTTAAATGGTGTTACCTATGCTAGCGTAGAGATTACAGTTAGTGAGGGAGATGTACAACTGCCTGTTACATTGAACAATGGCGAAAGCTTTACAATCAACCTCAACAATACCACTGGAAAGCGGATAAAAGATTTGACACTGATAGTTACAAGCAGCGGATATGTTAATTTTGAATGTTCAATGCTTAACGCTAAAAATGAAGTTGTGACAAGTCTAACGGGTGGCGGTGAAGGTGGCACACTGAAAGCTTATTATATACCGGATAATAGTGCGGTAAGTGCGCTGAAGATCACTGCTAAAGATAGCTTCACCATCAACTCCTACACCATTACATATTCTGATGACACAACGGAAACGTATGCAGCAGAAGGGCAGATCACACCCATGGCAATGCGAGCCAAAGGGATTCGTAAAGTGGCGTTCAGGGCTGTAGGGGATAGCATGACCCAGACCTTTACGCAGCAGTACCGCATCACAGAGGTGCAGCCCCCTGAAGGTTATATCGGCGATGCTACCGTGTATACTGTAAAGGTTTCGGAAACCATCGACCTGACACAAATCGCAACCGGACAAAATGGCAACCATCATTATCCCAAGTCAACCATCACGAAAATGGAATTCTATAAAGGCGACAGCAGTGTTCCGCTGCATACCGTAGAGTGGGAAATCAGTGATGAGTACAACGAAAATTTAACCAATATCAGAACTGTAACAGTCAATGGCTGTACGTTCGTTATGGTGATTGATTCCGCAAAGCAGGCAGTTACAGAATTACGTGTGAATGGTACAAAGCAGGAGGATATCAGCCTGACAGAGCCTGCCATTCTTACCGTAGGTAGCAGTCAGTTCCGCTTTGACCCTGAGCATATGATGGTGGTTCCTGCACTTGCCGCAAAGCAAAACGCGACTGTGCAATTCACCAATCGTGCGGGTGTTATGTTCAAAAAGTTGGATGAAGCCAACGAACCTGTTACCAGCGCAACCATCAAGATGTCGGAACTGGTGGGCGATACATGGAAGGAAATAACAGATACAAAAATCTTTAATGCGGACGCTGTGAAAAAAAATGCCTTTACCGTGATGAATCTGGATACCTATTTGGGAACGGCAGGGGAGTACATCTTCCGATTTGAAGAAACGCAAACGCCAAACGGCTATCAGACCGCATCACCTGTTTATTTCAAGATTACTGTGGACGATGATCTGAACGCAACGTACTCGATTTCTTCCGATAATGCAGCTTGGAATCAGTTGCAGCCGCAGGGTGGCGATCATGGCTACTATCTCATACCCATGGTGGATAAGCCACAGTACGGTGTCAAGCTTGCGCTGAAGAAAGTGGATGGAGAAGATCATTCGATTGCGCTGCAAGGTGCAAAATTTGCGCTGTATGCCGCGGATCATACGTTGGTTTATCCGACTGACACAAGCACAGACAACTTGATTACAACTGGTGCGGACGGAACAGTGGATTTGAGTTCGCTGATTGAGAACAATCCGAGCCTGACCAACAGTCAGTATATCAAAGAAGGCTTCCTCAAAGTAGGTGAGTATTATCTCAGGGAGATAGGCACACCTACAAGTCCCGATAAACAGTATGTTCTGCCGACTGAAACATATGCTTTCCTGGTTAAGAAAAAAGCCAACGGTAATTATACGTTGAAGGCCGTGATAGATACTGGAAGTACAAAAGTCTATGATTTGGATCAGATTGCTTGGTCTATTAATGGAGAAGGTATTCCCTCTGTTACGGTTGATGAGCTGACACTGTATTATTTGGATGGTACAAGTGCTACAATCAACAATGTAGTCTGTTCTTCTTGTGCACAATGGTGGAGTCCATTGAATCTTGGAGATTTGTGCTTGGAAGATGTCGTCGGTGTCAAGTTAACGACTGGTGGTAGTGGCAAGAACAACATTCAGTTCCAGACAGCCGATAAAGTGAAGCTTTGGGCTGGCGATGAGTATGGCAACATAGGGCTTGATTCAAACAGTTCTTACCAATTTGGTGACTGTACTGGGACGAACTATATCAAGGATTACCCGTACCAAGCAATTAACAATTCGGTGCTTCAGATTGCCAATGATACATTGGGCGATAAAGTGAATTACCGTGTGGAGAAACACTGGAAAGGCGACAGCGATTTGCTGATAATACGTCCTTCAATGATTCAAGTGGAATTGTGGCGGTCAACAGATGCGGCAGGCAGCACAAATGCGGAACGTGTGAGCATTGATGGCAAGGATTGTGTAGAATTGACAGCTGCAAATAATTGGACACATCTCTGGAAAGATTTGCCGCGCCAATCTGAAGATGAACAGTTGTATTATTACTTCGTTAAGGAAGTTGAGGATGCTACTCTTTCGAGTCGCTACACTTTGTCTTATGGTGATTCACAGCCAAGCAATGTCGGCGGTATCTACGTGATTACCAATACCTTGAAAACCGCAGATCTTGATGTTACAAAAACTTGGGATTCCAGTGGTTACAAGAATGTGAATCTACCGAATGCGCTGCATTTGCAGTTGCAATGGAAAGATGGTGATCAGTGGGAGGATGTTCCTGGTAAGGTGCTGATACTGCGGGAGACAAGTGGTTGGAAAGGTACATTCTCGAATCTGCCGGTGGGCAAAGAGTACCGTGTGCGTGAAATGAATCTTCCGTATGGCTGGGAAATGACTGCAAACTCTACAGCAACGCTTGAGGAAGTCGGTCAACGCAAGGAAATCGAACTGAAGAATACTTTCAAGATCGAGCAGAGCAGCCTTTCCGTTTCCAAAAATTGGGAAAACGACACGGAAGATGAGCGTCCCGAGGATATCACTCTGAATCTGTATCAATCGGTGATTGCGCCAAATAGTCAGTATTCTGATATGCCCTATGGCGACGATCCCGCATCTGTACAGCGCGACTACGCAAGATTACTGCAATATTCGTTGTATTTCTACGATGCGAATATGTGTGGCGATCAAGCACAGCAAAACAGTGCAGTTTCGTGGCGTGGTAATTGCCATACCGAGGACGAAGTGCAGGGCGGTTATCATGATGCTGGTGACCATGTGATGTTTGGACTGGCGCAGGGCTATGCAGCTTCTACCGTTGGGTGGGGCTACTACGCGTTCAAGGATGCCTATGATGCGCTTGGTCAGACCGAACACTATAAGATTATCATGAAGCAATTCTGTGACTTCTTTGTGAACGCAACAGAGTTGAACACCGATGGAACCGTGAAGCGGATGCTGTATCAGAAGGGCAGCGGCGGTATTGATCACGCTTACTGGGGCGCACCTGAAAATCAAGACGACCGTTCTGACCAGATGTATTGGGTTACCGAAGGTGCGGGTGATGTGGCTGCTGAATATGCTGCGGCACTCGCGCTACAGGCACTCAATTTCCCCGATGATCCGCAACATGATACTTATCTCAAGTATGCAAAAGCACTGTTTGATTTCTCTAAGCGAAATGGTGCAACGGTCGGCGCACAGCATACAGGATTTTACAGTTCTAGTAGCTTCAGTGACGATCAGGCTTGGGCAGCTGGTTGGCTGTGCTTGGCAGATCCTGCTAATAAGGACAGTTATACTGGTACACTGAACAATTGTGGTGCATCCAATTATCATCATTGGGATGATGTCAGCATAGGTGCTGCGTATCTGAAGGGCGTGGTAAATAACGATTGGGATTCGGTCAAGAACTTCCTGAATGGCTTCATTGATAGCAAAGAGTACCAGTCATTTCATAACTGGGGCAGTGCAAGACACAATGCTACCGCACAGTTGGTTGCTTTGGCAACCGCGAAAGCACGGGAGAGTAGCGAACCTGATTTTGCAAATCGGTGTAAGACGTGGGCACAAGGGCAAATGGATATGCTGCTTGGCAACAATACGTGGAACAAAGGCGAGTCTGTTTGTCTGGTAACAGGATTTGCACCGAACTCCGCAAAGTGGGCACATCATAGAGCCGCTTCAGGTTATGATTCCGATGCCGAGTTTGAGGTCAATACCACCTACGATAAGGACGGTCATGTTTTGATTGGCGGTTTGGTTGGTGGGCCTGCATTCGGCGATCATTCGAGTGAGTCGAGGCAACTTGCAGGTTACCCCGAATTGATGAAATACCACGATTATCTCGATCACGTACAGGACTACTGCTGTAATGAGGTTTCTATTGATTTCAATGCAGGTCTTGTAGGTGCAGCGGCAGGTCTGTATTCGTTCTACGAAACAGGCGAGCTTTCCACCGTGATTGAGGGCATCGAAACAGTGTATCTCCCTGATGGCTACAGTGGCAATACCAAGGGCAATACCAGTGGCAGCAGTAGTGGCAGTGGCAGTAGCAGTTCCACATCTGGGCAGTCCAACACGCATATCGTAACTTCGGGTTTTTCTTATACGATTGCTGGGCATGATGATTACTATCAAGTGGAGCTTGAGCAGCTATCTGTTCCAGCGCAGGATGCATCACCGCGCTATATTTACCTGACAGCTGCGGCACTGGGGCTGGAAGGCGTTAAGGTGGATTCGATCAAGCTCGAGTTTACAGCAAGCAATTTCGGAGAGACGAACGGTGGAGTTTTCTTGAATGGTACTGGCGATGACAATAAGATTGGTGAGTACAAACTAAGTAACAAAACCGTGACTTATGATACTGATAAGCCAACAACCATTGATTCTTTGATGGTAGATAGCTGGTGGCGTGATGGTGGAGCGAGTGACCTTAAAGTGAAGATTACCATTCGTGTACCATTTAGCGGCCCGACCATTGCGAGCGTACCAAAAATGCTTACTCTCAATGGCACGGCGAAGCTTAATACGGTAGGCTTCACAGGTGGAAGCATCCAGTGGGAATCTTCTGATAACAGTGTCATCTCTGTTGATGCCAGCGGCAAGGTGACAGCGAACAATTATGGTGTCGCTACGATTACCGCAAGTGCTGGTAGTCAACGTGCAACCGCTACCATTGCTGTGAAGGTGCCACTCGGCATTGACAAGACGCTTATACGCAGCAACGGTACTGCACAGCTTACATCTGTGGATGGGGCAGCATTTACCGTTGAACCGCAAGGCATTGTTACCATCAATGAGAGTGGTGTTGTGAAACCTGTTGATGGCAAAGCTGGTACTGTAACAATTCGCGCGACCAAAAACGGTGCAGAATCCGATGCCGTGCAGTTGACCGTGAAGCCGTTGTTGTCAAGTACCTACATCATCAATACAAACAGCCGCGTGGATATGGACGAACTCTATGCAGATTCTTTGGTAGGGCAAGCGACATGGTCTGCGAAGGCTAGCGATGGTTATACAGCTACTCCGAATGCCAGCGGCACGATGATTACCGTAACCAAAGGCACTGACAAGATTCTGACTTTAAGTACCAAAACAGGTGTCGTGAACACATACGCTGCTGAGGGTCAAGTCACGCTGGAAGTTACTGATTCCTTTGACTCATCAAGCGGTGAAGTGGTCTTGACAGTGAAGCAAGCACCGTCTATTGCGGAGATTCCTGCAATGCGCACCAATCTCGTTGGCAAGATTAAGCTCACGGCAACTGGTGCAACACTTAATTTGGTCGGCAACGGCATGAACACCGATAGTATCCAATTGAGTGAAGCAAGCAAAACTGCGGCGTGGAGTGCGGTTCTCGAAAATCTTTGTCGATACGATGAAATGGGGAACACCTACTATTATTATATCGAGGAAGTTGCTGAGAACGGCAGATTCACAGCAGGCACTACAGAGTACATCGTAAGCGGATACAACAACGGTGTTGTACTCAATGCAAACGATTCATCCGTAGCAAGTGTATCTGTAACCAACACAAGCACGGGCAAAGTGAAACGCCCGTTGCCCTCTACCGGCGGAGAGGGTAAGGCAAATATCTACGTTGTGGGAGTATGCATCATGCTTCTCGGCGGCGTCGGAATCATTGGTCTTAAGCGTAGGCGGGCGAGGCCACGCTAGAGATATACTAACGTAAGCGGTGGGGTGCCAACCGCACCCCATCAAAACCAAACATTATTTTTTAAGGAGATTTATCATGAAAGCTACAAGAAGATTGGTCGCTCTGGCGGCGGCCGCAACAATAACAGCCTGCGCGGCTATTCCGATGGTTGCAATGAACGTTTCAGCTGCAACAATTACAGTTACTGATACTACGGCATCAGGCACCAGTGCCGAACTGAAAGCATTCCAGATTTTTGATGCGGAGATGGTTGGAGAATCATCCTTCGTCGTGAAAGGTTGGGGCTCTGGTATTGACGTGGATGCGCTGAAAGAAGCATTGAAGGCAGATGCCAGTATGCTCTCTGCATTTGGCAGTATTGATGCAATTGATGCAATTACTGGTGGTAATACGGGTGCCCAGATGGTTGCAGACAAGCTTGCAACTTTTACCGATAATCCTGCTAATGCGAAAACATTTGCAAAGATCGCTGCGCGTTGTGTGCAAGGTACTGGCACTGAGGCGGAAACAACCGCAGAAGTTCCTACGTTTAGTGTAGGCACTGGTTACTACATTATTGTAGATACATCTCCTGCGACAAAGGCCAATTACACTGCCTATACGCTGGGCATTTTGAAGGTTGCGACTGATTCAGATGAACTGACAGTTACCCCCAAGCGTGAGTACCCCACCTTTGATAAGAAGATCGGCGACAGAAATGATACATCTGATGCTGCTGATACATACACCTACGGTGAGGCTGCTGACCATGATATCGGCGATGCGGTGCCCTTTCAGTTGATTGCACAAATGCCCAGTAACATTGGTGAGTACACTAAGTATTCGCTGAAGTTCTATGATGACTTGCAGGCAGATGTGTTTGAACTGAATGAGGATTCGTTCGAGGTGTACTATGTTCAAACAGCTACTTCTGATACTTCAACATCGGAGATCAAGCTGAAAGTAACAAGTGCATTTACAATAGTCACTACAGGTTTGGGAGACGATGATAAATTCGATAGTGATAGTTCACATACCGATAAAGCCTTGGACTTTACCGTGGGATGCGCTGATATCAAAGGCATCCAAGCTCTACTCAATAAAGAGGGAGTCGATTTTACTGGTCAGTTTGTAGTAGAATATACAGCAACATTGACGAAGGAAGCAAAACTTGGCGCAACTGGCAACTGGAACGGTGCATATCTTGAGTACTCCAACAACCCCAACTGGGATGGTTTAGGTACTGTTGGCAACACAACGGGCAAATCCCCTGTAGATTACGTTGTTGCGTTTACTTATCAGGCAATCGTCAACAAGATAGATGGTGTTACCGAGAAGCCTCTTGCAGGTGCAGTATTTACGCTCTACAAGAAAGTGAACGGTGATGAAGACCCTGTAGAAACTGGCATTACTCCTATTTACAACACTGGTGATGCCACCACTGCCACATCCTTTGAGTTCAGAGGCTTGGATGACGGTACATATGTGCTGAAGGAAACAATGACTCCTGATGGTTACACAGGTGTGGATGGTATTACATTTACCATTAGCACAACCAAAGACCAGACCGATGGCTCCGAAGCTCTGAAAGGCTTTGACAGCAACAACGAAGCTGTAACAGCTGGCAATGTGTATACTTTGGCTGAGGGTGTATACACAAATGCAACCGGCGCACCATTGGGTGCAGTATCTGTAACCGTTGCTAACAAGAAGGGTTCAACCTTGCCCAGCACTGGTGGTATCGGTACAACCATCTTCTATGTAGTCGGCAGCCTGATGGTTGGTGTTGCAGGTGTATATCTCATCGCAAAAAAGCGCATGAAGAACACTGAGCAGTAAGCTGCATATCAACCCAATTGAATTGTAAACCTAATTTTGTCGGCGGTGGCATATGCTGCCGCCGACCATTAGGGAGGAACCCATGAAAAAACGGATCAACACACTTACAACTATATTTTTTACCATTATGCTTCTCGTGGGTCTCTCCGTGATGCTTTACCCGACCGTCAGTGACTGGTGGAATGCCAAAGTATCCAGCCGCGCCATTGAAAACTATGAGCAGACAATCGCGGTGGTGGATACCAGTGAAGTCGATGCCATGCTCGAAGCAGCGCACCAGTATAATCAGCAGCTCGCAACGCTTTCCAAGCCGTTCAGTGATTACGAAAAGGTGCCCGATTACGATAATATCCTGAACCTTTCTGGTACGGGTATCATGGGGTATATTTCCATCCCGATGATTCAGGTGGAGATACCCATTTACCACGGCACAAGCGAATCTGTGCTGAATAATGCAGCAGGTCATTTGCAAGGCTCTACGTTGCCTGTGGGCGGCGCAAGCACACATTCCGTGATCTCTGCACACCGTGGGCTGCCCTCTGCGCGCCTGTTTACCGATCTTGACAAGCTTGTGGAAGGCGATGTGTTCACCATCAGTGTGCTTGGTATGACCTATACCTACGAGATTGCCGAGATTCACATCGTTGAGCCGTATGAATTTGACCAGCTTGCGATTGAGCCAGGCGCAGATTTTGTTACGCTGATGACCTGCACACCTTATGGTATCAACACACAGCGACTGCTGCTCAAAGCAAAGCGAATCGAAACAGTGTATGTTTCCCATGCAAAGGTAACGGCGGAAGCCGTTAAGGTGGATTCCGTGCTGATCGTTCCGCTGATTGCTGCCCCTTTTGTGCTGCTGCTGATCCTGTATTGGGTCTTTGGTGGCAAAAACCGAAAGAATACGCAAAGCGTGCGTTATATGCTTTATGACCCGATGATAAATCAGAAAGGATGATGCCTCATGCGTACATCTCTGGCGAAATATTTGACCGCCTGCTGTGGCGTGGTGTTGGCAGCGGCGAATCTTTTGTGTGGCTCTGCAATGTTCGATGCAACTGCGGCTGATGGGCAAGGCTCGCTGACTTTGCACTGCGTGAAAGATGATGTGATTCTTGAAAATCTGCAATGGGATGTGTATCGTGTTGGTTCGCGCAGTGGAGATACCTTTGTGATGGATGGCAATTTTGCTGCATACGATATTGTGATTGCTGACTTTTCTGATGAAGCTATGGCGGCATATGCCAAAACATTGGAGAATATTGCCGTTTTGGATGATGCCATCCTGCCCGATTTTGAGGGCGCAACCGATGCGACTGGTACGCTGACCTTTGACAAGTTGGAAAACGGCTTGTATCTTGTTTGCGGCGAGATTTTGGAAGTCGATGATGCTGTGTATGTACCGTCCTCGCTGCTGTTTGAGATCAACGGTGGCTATACAACCATGGACTGGGATGCATATCCGAAGGTGGAGTACCATACCAAATACGATCAGGAAATACGCTACACCGTGAAAAAAGTATGGCTGAATGAGGAAGATGAGCTGTGCGATCCTACAACGGAGATTACTGTGGAAATCTACCGCGATTTGGAGTTGTATCAGACGGTTGTGCTTTCTGAAGAGAACGATTGGTACTATGAGTGGAGGGATTTTGACTATTACGATTTCCGCGTGCGCGAGGTTGTGGTTCCCGATGGTTTCCGCGTAGAGTATGACAGTAATGATACGCAGTATCTGATCAAAAATGTCCTTGTGCCACCACCAGAAACGACAAGTATATCAACCGATCAAACGGAAACGACCACGACCGTTTCTTCTACTACATTAGTCACCACCGCAACCAGCGAACGAATCCCGCAGACTGGACAGCTTTGGTGGCCGGTGCCTGTGCTAGGTTTGCTGGGCGTGTTGTTGGTGGCTGTTGGTCTGCGCTTCCGCGCTATGGAAAACCGCAATGACGAAAACGAATCATTCTAGAAGCACATTCATCCTGCTGATAGGGCTGTTTTTGATTCTGGCAGCTGGTGTTCTGGTTGTGTGCAATGCTTATCAGAGTCAAAAAAGCGCAAAAGAGGCGCAGGCGGTTCTGGAGCAGTTGGATACCATGATACCAGAAACGCAGCCTGCCACCACCCCTGTTCAGACCTCGTTGCCTGTTTTGACCGATGACCTCTACGCGCCCTATGAACCCCCTGAGATGACGTTGCCACCAGAGCCACAAACCGTTGTTGATGGCAAAACCTATATTGGCGTAATCGAGATCCCTTCGTTGGATGTGAAGTTGCCTGTGCTAAGTACGTGGAGTTATCCCAATTTGAAAATCAGCCCGTGCCGCTATATGGGTCGCGCCGATACGGATGATCTCATCGTTGCGGCGCATAATTATCGTTCGCATTTTGGCAGAATCGCGAATTTGAGCATTGGTGATGCGTTGGTTTTTTGTGCTGTGGATGGAACGGTATATCGCTACACGGTTTGTAATCTGGAAACGCTTCACGGTACCGATACAGAAATGCTCTGTTCTGATGTCGATAATGCGTGGGATTTAACACTGTTTACTTGTACGCTCGGCGGAAAAAGTCGCGTGTGTGTGCGTGCCACATTGGTGGAATGATCATGAAAAACGACCCGAAAGGCTTTGTACCTTTCGGGTCGTTTGGTGTTTTGGGGAATCTGTGCAGCCTTACTGCTTTTGAATGGATACGGTAATATCGCCGTTTGCAGTTTGAACAGTAACGGTTACATCGGGATTGGTGATCTCTGCAAGTATGCCAAGGGTTTCGCCGCAGATATACTCCGTGTGCGCAGTAGGGTAGTCGCCATCCAACTGAATGAGAATACGGTCAGAAATCTCGCAGCCACTCTGCTTACGGGCATCCTGGATATTGCGTACCAGCTCACGAGCAACGCCCTCAGCCTTCAGTTCTTCGGTAATGGTCAGATCCAGGGATACGACCACGCCATGCTCACTCATAATGTGACCGCCGTCCTTTGCCTGATAAGTCACCAGAACCACATCTGCGTCAAAGCTTTCCTCGGTGCCGTCGATCGTGAGATATGCTACGCCATCTGCCAGACGGAACGCCTTGGTTTTAATCGCCTTGATGAGCATGGGGATGCGGTCACCGTAGAGAGCGCGAATGGTGTTGAAATTCGGGGCATACTGCACATTGGCGATGGCAGCAACATCCTCCACCACTTCAATTTGCTTGACATTCAGTTCCTCAGCAATGACATCAGCAAACTTGCGCACGGTATCTGCCTGCTCGGGGACGGCGAGTGCAACGCGCAGCACGCTTAAGGGCTGACGGTTCTTCACGCGGTTCTTGCTGCGGATGGCACGTCCCAGAGAGATGACATTCTGTGCCAGCGCAATCTGCGCAAGCAGTTCATCATCGGCAAAACTTTCGGGGATCTCCGGCCATGCTGCCAAATGCACGGACTGCTCACCAGTGAGATCCTTATACAGATACTCAGCGAGGATCGGCGCAACAGGAGCCATTAGCTTGCAGGTGTTTACCAGCACATACAGCAGTGTATCGTAAGCGTTTTTCTTATCGGAGTTCATTTCGCTGCCCCAGAAGCGTCTGCGGCTGCGACGGATATACCAGTTGGTCAGCCCATCTACCAGAGCGACCAGAGCATCTACATAATGGTTGACCTGATAGTTGTTCATATTCTCAGTGATGGTTTTCTGCGTATGTTGCAGCAGTGCAAGCATCCAACGGTCAAGCTGATTGTTGGAATCGGGTGTTGCAACGGCATCGGGATGATAGCCATCAAGATTAGCGTAGGAGATAAAGAAGTTGCACGCGTTCCAGAGAGGCAGCAGCACTTGCTGCAAGGCATCCTGAATACCGCTTTCGTCGAACTGCAAATCGCCGATGAGCATAGCGTTGGATTGATACATATACAGGCGGAAGGCATCGGTGCCGTATTGCTTCATCAGTGCCATGGGATCGGTGTAATTCTTGCTGGATTTTGAAAGCTTTTTGCCATCCTTTGCCAGCACCGTGCCATGTACCACACAGTTGGAGAATGCAGGACGATCAAACAATGCGGTAGCCATCACATGGAGATAGTAGAACCAGCAGCGAATCTGACCAGTGTACTCCACGACGAAATCGCTGGGGAAGTGAGATTCAAACCATTCTTTGTTTTCAAAGGGATAATGCTTTTGCGCAAAGGGTACACAGCCACTTTCAAACCAGCAATCCAGCACCTCTGGAATGCGGTGCATGGTGTGACCGCACTTGCTGCAAGGGAATGTGACGGCATCCACATACTGGCGGTGGAGATTATCCAGACGCATACCACTTTTTGCTTCGATCTCATCCAGACTACCCAACACAACGCGCTCATGGCACTCGTCGCATTCCCAAATCGGGATGGGAGTACTCCAGTAGCGGTTACGGGAGATATTCCAGTCACGGGCGTTTTCGAGCCACTTGCCGAATCTGCCGTTTTTGACTGTGTCGGGCACCCAGTGAACTTCTTTGTTCAGTGCAATCAGGCGGTCTTTGATCTTGCCGATATCGAAATACCATGCATTCATCGCCTTGTAGATCAGGGGCTGTTTGCATCGCCAGCAGTGGGGGTAGTTATGCTCGATGGTGCCATCGGCGACTGCCTTACCTTCGCCATACAGGAAACGGATGACAGTGGGGTTCATTTCAATGACATTTTTTGCGTTTTCCGCCTCATAGAAATCGGTAACTTCTGCGGTAAAGCGTCCCTTTGCATCCACGGGATTGATCAGCGGAATGCCGTTCTTTTTGCAAGTCCAGTAGTCATCCTCACCGAAGGCAGGGGCGGTATGTACGATACCCACGCCTTCATCTGCGCCGACATAATCGGCGGTTACAACGCGGAATGCGCCCTTTTCCTTCAACTCTGCAAAATAGGGGAACAGCGGCTCATAGGTCATGCCAACGAGATCTGCACCCTTTGTTTCTTTAACAATTGCAGGCTCTTTGCCGAAGATTTTGTCATAACGGGGCAACACGGTTTTGCAGGCAATAAAGATTTCTTCGCCAACATCCACAAAGGCGTAGGTCAGCGATTCTCCCACAGCCAGACAAAGGTTCGAGGGCAGAGTCCACGGCGTGGTTGTCCACGCAAGGAAGTACACGGGCTTGCCATTCATGCATTCAGGCGTTTTGAATTTGGTGATGATCCACCTATCCTGACGGGGGCGAGTGGAATCGGATTCTCTGGTATCGGAAATGGACAGAGAGGTTTCGCAGCGATAGCAATAGGGGGTCACGCGGTAATCCTGATAGATCAGCCCCTGTTCGTAGCACTGTTTAAAAGCCCACATGACCGATTCCATGTAGGAGAGATTCATGGTTTTATATGCGCCGTCGTAATCGACCCACCGTGCCATTTGTTCGACATATTCCTTCCAAGCCTCGTTGTTGCCGGAAACGATCTCTTGGCAGGCATCATTGAATTTGCCAATACCGATGCTCCGCTCGATCTCGTTTTTGTCGGTGATACCAAGTGCTTTTTCGGCCTGTGTTTCAATCGGCAGACCATGGCAATCCCAGCCCCAGACGCGGGGCACAGAGTAACCCTGCATTGTCCAGTAGCGTGCGATCATATCCTTGATAAAGGAAACCAGCACAGTACCGTGGTGGGGCTTACCGGTCGGGAAGGGAGGGCCATCGTAAAAAACAACCTCGCGTTCTTTGTTTTGCGCAACGGAACGCTCAAAAACACCATTTTCACGCCAAAATTGCAGCATATCCTCCTGGATTTGCGGCAGATCGGGCTTACCTGCAATGGGTTGATATTTCATAGCGGGAATCTTCCTTTCTGTATTCGATGCCGCAAAAAACGGCAACAATTCATTCTATTATAGCATATTCCACTGAAATTGTCAAGAAAAAAGGCGCCCTTAAAAATTTGCTCACATAGTGCCGCATTGCAGTGCTGCACTTGATTTTTCCAGAGAAATGTGGTATAATAACAATATAATTGCTCTATTCACCGCCTGAGTCGGCGAACAGAACCGCTGGCTACACTAATCTGCCTTGCGCAGGATTGGAGCTTGACTATGATTGATCTGCATTGCCATAGCACCCTTTCCGATGGCTCTTTGGGCGTTGAGGAAATCATTCGGCAAGCCGCCGCGACTGGCATCACCACGCTGTCTATTACCGATCACGATACGCTTTCGGGGTATTCAAGGTCAAAATTTCTGGGCGAAAAATTCGGTGTTCGCATCATTCAAGGGGTCGAGATGACTGCTTGGGATACCAAACGCCAGACAAAGGTGCATATTTTGTGCTATTTGCCCCGAAAACCTGACCGTTTGGAGATGCTTTGTCTGCGTTCTCGTGAGATTCGTCGCGAGGTTGGCATTGAAATGATCGAAAAGGTGAAAGCCAAGTTTCCCATAACCTCTGAAAGCATTTTGCGCCATTGCAAGGGCTGCGAATCCATCTACAAGGTGCATATCATGCGCGCGCTGATTGACTATGGCTACGCGTTGGAGTTTTACGGAGAGCTCGATGCGCAGTTATTTCACCCCAAAACAGGCAGCTGCATCGTCAATCGCGCATACCCCGATGTGTTACATGTCATCAATCTGATTCATGCCTCCCATGGTGTAGCAGTTATGGCGCACCCGATGCTTTACGATAATACCGAACTGCTGGAAGAATTGGCGATACAGGGGAAGATTGATGGGGTCGAGGTTGACCATTATTCCGCAGCGGATGCCGACCGTGCCGTGCTTCGGGAGATTGCAAAGCGTCATGACTTGATCGTGACAGGTGGATCAGATTTCCACGGATTGTATAATCAGAAGCCATCGCACCTTGGCTCCGATACCACAACCAGGGAAGAATTTGCGCGTCTGCTTGCCAGAAGCGAGCAATGACATATTACCAAAACGAAAGGAACGAAATCACATGGATATCATGGAAAAAGCACTGAAAGCACACGAGGAATGGGGTGGCAAGTTGGAGATCAACTCCAAGGTTGCCATTCGCGATAAAGAAGCATTGTCCGTCGCTTATACTCCCGGCGTTGCCAAGCCCTGCCTGGAGATTCAGGCAGATCCTGCACGCTCCTATGATCTCACCGCGAGAAATAATCTGGTGGCTGTCATCACGGATGGAACCGCAGTGCTGGGGCTGGGCGATATCGGGCCATTGGCTGCCATGCCCGTTATGGAGGGAAAATGCGCATTATTCCGCGAGTTTGCTGGGGTTAATGCATTTCCCATTTGTGTGGATTCCAAAGATCCCGATGAGTTTATCCATACGGTACAATTGATTGCGGGAAGCTTTGGCGGTATCAATTTGGAGGATATTTCTGCGCCCCGTTGTTTTGAGATTGAGCGCAGACTGAAAAAACTGGTGGATATTCCCGTGTTTCATGACGATCAACATGGTACTGCCATCGTAGCCACCGCCGCTATGCTGAATGCCTGTAAGGTCGCAGGCAAACAAATGTCCGATTTGAAGATTGTCATCAACGGTGCAGGTGCTGCAGGCGTTGCCATTGCCGAAATGCTGCTCTCTTTTGGTGTCAAAGATATCCTGATGCTGAACTCCAAGGGTATTATTTGCGAGGGTGACAAGCTCTCCTCCGAAGCATTGGTTTCTCTTTCTCAGCGAACCAATCGAGAAAAGCTTCACGGCGGCCTGGCAGATGCTATGCAGGGTGCGGATGTGTTTATCGGCGTATCCAAACCCAATCTTGTGTCACAGGATATGGTGCGCTCTATGAACGAGAAGCCCTTTATCTTCGCGATGGCTAATCCTGTGCCCGAGATCATGCCCGAGGACGCAAAGGCAGCAGGTGCATTCGTGATTGGTACGGGCAGAAGCGATTTTTCCAACCAGATCAACAATGTGCTGGCGTTTCCTGGTATTTTCAAGGGTGCGCTCTCTGTGCGCGCATCGGATATTACCGAAGGCATGAAGCGCGCAGCAGCCTTGGCAATTGCGGGCTGCGTCAGCGAGGATGCCCTTAGCCCCGAGTGTGTGATCCCCAATCCTTTTGATCCCAGTGTATCTGAAGCGGTTGCGAAGGCGGTGGCAGAGGCGGCTGTCGCTGACGGAGTGGCTCGTATCTGAAAGGAGAACCTATGGTTTTTGAGTATGTCCCGCGGGGCGTTTGCGCCCGTAAAATGGTCATTGATGTGAACGACGGCATTGTGAGCGAGGTACGCATTCTTGGAGGCTGTCATGGAAACAGTCAGGGCGTGGCAGCTTTGGTGAAGGGTATGCCAGTCGATGAGGTCATTGCTCGTTTGGAGGGTATCCGATGTGGCTATAAGGCGACCTCTTGTCCCGACCAGTTGGCAGTTGCCCTGAAGAGATATCTTTCCAATGAAGCAGAATAAATGGAGAAAATTGTGGGCAGTGCTGGTGTTGATCACTCTGTGTGGGGTGTGTATCTTTGCACTGCCCATGTTTTTGGGTATCATCAATATCGGTAATGTGTCTGGTCTGGCGGTCAGTATGCTGCTACTGACAGCCCTGCTCTGTCGCAGATGGCTGCGTAAGATGCTTGATAGGCTGTGGCAGTACCGCATCGGCAAATGGATGGTTTGGATTGGCGGTTCGGTTTTGACAATCGGTGTGGGACTTTGCATTGTGCTTTCCAGTATGATGCTTTTCGCTGCCAATCGCAAACCGCAAACATCGCCAACTGCGTTGATTGTGCTGGGCTGCAAGGTCTATGGCACAAACCCCAGCCGTATGCTGGAAGCACGCATCGATGCGGCATATGCGTATTTGTGTGAACACCCCGAGGTACCCGTGATCGTTTCAGGGGGGAAGGGCAGCGATGCGTCCATTTCTGAGGCGGCGTGTATGCAGCAGCAGCTCGTTGCAATGGGAATTGCACCAGAGCGCATTTACTGTGAGGACGAATCTACCTCCACAGCCGAAAATTTGCGGTTTTCTGAGGAGATTCTGGTGCAGCAAGGCTTGCAGGGAGAGTATATGCTTGCGACTGATGCGTTTCATCAGTATCGTGCGCAGAATCTTGCAGGGCAGTATGGTATGCGTTGCAGTGCTGTATCAGCTGATACAGCCTGGTATTTGCTGCCGACCTACTGGGTCAGGGAATGGTTCGGAATCCTGCATGCATGGGCGTTCGGAAGTTAAAAGCAGCAGCGGACATGGATTGCCGCATTGATTTGCAGGCTGCACAGGATTCTGCGGAAAAAACTTGACAAACGAAGAAAAATCAGCTATAATGAGAAAAAGGCATTGAAAAGAAGTAGTACGCAGCATCTTGGAAGCACAGAGAGCCGCTGTTTGGTGGAAAGCGGCGTGAAGGGTCTGCGGAAGTCGTCTTGGAGCAGCGGATGCAAAGCGTTTATGCGTGTGTAGTGTTCGACGGGTACTCCCGTGACAGAGTGGGTCAGCCATCGTGCGTGGCCGTAAGTGCGGTGTGTTTGCTGCGATTTTTTGTGTGGCAAGGCTGCCGAATTCAGGTGGTACCGCGGATACTCATGTAAGAGCATTCGCCCTGAGCATAGAGCGTTTTTCTATGTCAACAGGGCGAATTTTTATTGCCCTGCCCCAAACACAGCAGTCTTTGCTGCCAATCACAAACAAGGAGTGAGCATTTTGAAGGAATTGGAAAAAAACTATGATCCCTCAGGCTTTGAAAGTCGTATCTACCAAATGTGGATGGACAAGCACTGCTTCCATGCAGAAGCAGACGCAAGAAAGATCCCTTACACCATCGTGATTCCGCCACCCAATATTACAGGGCAGCTGCATATGGGTCACGCACTGGATAATACCTTACAGGATATCCTCATTCGCTGGAAAAGAATGTCGGGGTACGCAACGCTTTGGCTGCCTGGCACCGACCACGCATCCATCGCTACCGAGGCGAAGATTGTGGAAACAATGCGAAAGGAAGGTCTATATAAGGAAGATGTTGGCCGCGATGGCTTTTTGGAACGAGCATGGGCTTGGAAGGAGCAGTACGGCGGCAGAATTATCTCGCAGCTCAAGCGTCTGGGATCTTCCTGCGATTGGGATCGTGAGCGGTTTACCATGGACGAGGGCTGTTCCAAGGCGGTCAAGGAAGTGTTCGTCAAGTATTATGAAAAGGGACTGATCTACCGCGGCGAGCGTATCATTAACTGGTGCCCTCACTGCAAGACTTCCATTTCCAATGCTGAGGTGGAGTATGAGGATCAGGCAGGACATTTCTGGCATCTACGTTATCCGTTGACCGATGGCAGCGGCTATGTGGAACTGGCAACTACGCGTCCTGAAACGCTGTTGGGCGATACTGCCGTTGCGGTGAATCCCAAAGATGAGCGGTACCAGCATCTCATCGGAAAAATGCTGACGCTGCCGCTGGTGGGCAGAGAAATTCCCATTGTAGGCGATTCCTATGTGGATATGGATTTTGGTACTGGTGTTGTGAAGATCACACCTGCACATGATCCCAACGACTTTGAAGTGGGTCAGCGTCATAATCTGCCTGTAATCAATGTAATGACCGAGGACGCGCGCATCGTGGATGATTACCCCAAGTACGCCGGTATGGATCGGTTTGAGGCGAGAAAAGCAATCGTTGCAGATTTGGAAGCAGGAGGGTTCCTCACCAAGGTGGAGGATCATCAGCACAATGTGGGTACTTGCTATCGTTGCGGAACTACCGTTGAGCCGAGAGTTTCTTTGCAGTGGTTTGTGAAGATGGAGGAGCTGGCAAAGCCTGCCATTGAAGCAGTACGCAATGGCGAGGTATCCTTTGTGCCGCAGCGTTTTGAGAAGAACTACTTCAACTGGATGGAGGATATCCGTGACTGGTGCATCTCTCGTCAGTTGTGGTGGGGGCATCGTATTCCTGCGTTTTATTGCGATGATTGTGGCGAATTGTTGGTCACAAAGGAGAACAGCGCAGTTTGCCCGAAGTGCGGCAAGGCAATGCGTCAGGATCCCGATACGCTGGATACTTGGTTCAGCTCTGCATTGTGGCCGTTCTCCACGTTGGGATGGCCTGACCGTACCGACGATTTGCAGTATTTCTATCCCACCGATACGCTGGTGACTGGTTACGATATCATTACCTTCTGGGTATCTCGCATGATCGTTGCTGGTATGGAGCATATGAATGGCGTTGCACCGTTTAAAAATGTGCTGATTCACGGGTTGGTGCGTGATGCACAGGGCAGAAAGATGTCCAAATCATTGGGCAACGGCATTGACCCGCTGGAAATCATTGACGAATATGGTGCCGATGCGTTGCGCTTTATGCTGGCAACGGGTAACTCTCCTGGCAACGATATGCGCTTTATGGACGATAAGGTCAAGGCAGCCAGAAACTTTGCGAATAAGCTGTGGAATGCTACCCGCTTTGTCATGATGAATCTGCCGGAGGACTTTACATTTAAGGGGCTGCCTGCGAATCTGCGTATGGAGGATCAATGGGTCATCTCGAAATTCAACCGTTTGGCAAAGGATGTTAACGAGAATCTGGAGCATTTTGAACTGGGTGTTGCCTCCACTAAGCTGTATGATTTCATTTGGGACGTGTACTGCGATTGGTACATTGAACTGACCAAGCCCCGTTTGCGCGCAGGTGGTCAGAGCAAGGCTGATGCCGAGCAGGTGCTGGTGTATGTGCTGCGTGGTATGTTAAAGCTGCTGCATCCATTTATGCCGTTTATTACTGAGGAAATTTGGCAAGTGCTGACTGATGGCGAAAGTGTGATTATGCTGGAACAGTTCCCCGTATACGATGAGGCGTTGGCGTTTGCACAAACCGCATCCGATTTCGAGAAGGTCATCGCGGCAATTAAGGCAGTGCGCGCCATTCGTACTGAGCTGAATGTGCCCAATTCTGTGAAGGCAAAGCTGTACTTTGAAACCCTTGAGGTGGAGCTGTTTGCATCCTGCACCATGTTCTTTGAAAACCTGGTTTCTGCTTCAGAACTGGAATTTGGTGCAAACTTCAACCTGAAGAATGCCGTCACCGCGGTTACCGATTGCGCAAGGATCTTTATTCCCATGGAGCAGCTGGTGGATAAGAAAAAGGAACTGGCACGTCTGGATAAGGAGGTTGTCAAGGCGCGCAAGGATATCGAGTTTGTGCAGAAGAAGCTGCAAAATCCTGGCTTCTGCGAAAAAGCACCCGCGCAGCTGATCGCCGCTGAGCGCGAAAAGCTTGCAAAGGCAGAGGAAAAACTCGCAAAGGTTCTGGAATCTATCAAGAGCTGGCAATCCTGAGATGCCGCTTGCTTTGCGTAGTGAAGCTTTGCATATATCAACTGAGCGTGTTCCAATGTAGGGCACGCTCTTTTTTGTGCAATCTGTGACAGAATCATATTGCAAAAAGCGCAAAATGATCGCAAAAAAACGGTTGAAATTCTCTGTGAGTTATGCTATAATGATAGGAGTGTAGTGGCGCGTAGAAAGAAAAAGCACCCATTCCAAAAACGAAAGGAGCAGACACATGGCTGATGTGTTCAAAACAATGGCAGACTTTTTTTTGAATGTGTTTCATTCCATATACAATGTGGTGCAATCTGTCCATGTGATCGACCTCATTGATATTGCTTTGCTGACCTATCTGGTTTATATGGCAATGCGATTTATCCGCGAAAGCCGTGCCGTGCAGCTGATGAAGGGCATTTTGGTGTTGGTTGTGGTGTATCTCGTCAGCGGTCTTGGGTTGAAATCCATCCATTTTATTACCCAGCAGTTGCTGGGCATTGGTGTGCTGGCAGTGGTGATCCTCTTTCAGCCAGAGCTGCGCAGAGTACTGGAAAAATTCGGCAATTCGGCGTTTCATACCTCGCTGTTTGCGGAATCTGCCCGTAGCAGTTGGGAGAAAGCCATCCCCATTATCTGCGAGTCGGTTGCTGATCTTGCAAAGAATAATACTGGTGCTTTGATCGTCATTGAGCGTAATACTCGGCTTGGTGAGCAGATATCTGGCGGTACCGTGTTGAATGCACAGCCCAGTTTACAGTTGTTCGGCAACATTTTCTACCCCAAAACGCCCCTGCACGACGGTGCAGTGATTATGCGCGATGGATTGATTGTTGCAGCAGCCTGCTTTTTGCCTCGTCCGCAGAAGGATGAGGGCATCGACAAGCGTTTGGGCACAAGGCACCGCGCCGCCATTGGCATGAGCGAAAACTCCGACGCGATCATCATCGTGGTTTCCGAAGAAACAGGTCAGATTTCAGTGGCGGAAAACGGCAAGATCACCAGAGATTATAACGGTCCTTCTCTACAGCAGCTGCTGCGCAATGCATTGATCCCCGCCGAGGAAGAACAGGCGCGAGAAGATTTTCTTGCAGGGATTCCGTTTTTGGGTAGGCGCAGTCGCAAATCCAAGCGAACCAAAAAGGAGGGTAAGCAATGAAGTTTCCTCCGAAAGCGGTCAAAAAGAGTGCCAAGCATTTGTTTTTTGATGCCCGCAGCAACTGGAAGCCGTTGCTGTTGGCATTTGGGCTGGCACTGGCGTTGTGGTTCTATATTGCCGTGACCGTGTATCCTTCCTACTCGGTACACATTAATAATGTACCAGTGCAGATTGACATTGCCGACACCACTGCGGCAGGCTATGGGCTGAGTGTGCTTTCGCCAGAAAGCGGAACCCAAACAGTGAATGTGGTTATTTCGGGCGACCGTACCTCTATTGGTGGTCTGACCCGTGACGACATTATCGCCTATGTGGATTTTGATACCAATATCAGCGATACCATTGGTACGCAACGCCGTCCCATCCGCATCAGAACTGTTGGCGGCACGGAATTGAGCGATTACGAACTTTCCGTATCCACTATAGATGTGAAAATGGATCGCTACGAGAGCGAGATGTTTCCTGTCAGCGAGGTGGTTTGTCCAAATCTTTCACCCATGGATGAAACCGTGGTGCTGGATCAGGATGCCATTGTGTGTGACCCTTCGTCTGTTACGATCTATGGGCCGTCATCTGCCCTTGCGCAGGTGCATCATATCCGCGTGACCCTTGAGGATGCCACAACCATGTTTGAAACCCGTACCTTTACCGATTGTGACCGTTTTGATTTGATGGATGCTGAGGGCAATGTGATTTCCAATGCGGCGTTTCAGGTGCAAGCGGCCAGCTTCGTGGTGAAGGTGCCTGTGTACTATTCTTATACGCTTCCTGTGACCATTCAGCTTTCGGGTGTGCCTGCGGGTTTTGATACGGGTTCCCTAATGGAGCGTCTGCGCCTGAACGCTGATCGTTCCTATACGCTGCCTGGTTACAGCGACAATGACGATTACTTGACTATTACCATCGAAACCAGCAATGCCGATTTGCAAAAAACACTGAAAGAACGCGACAGTTGGGTGATTGGTACGGTACCAATCTCATCACTGACCTTGGGTGGAATGTCGATTGAGGTTCCTGTGACATTGCCAGAGGGCTGCACTGACCGTTCCAACCTGCAATCGGTGTATGTCACGCTGGATGAAACCGATCTTGTGGCAGCCACTCGTTGGATCAATGCTGGTGATATTCCCATCATTAACGGCATCTCTGGTTATGGTTTTGAGATTCAGCGTGGCAGATTTCAGATTACGCTCATCGGTGCCGCAGATGCGGTATCGAAAATTACCGCAGATGATATCACCGCAACCGTGAATCTCTACAATGCGGTTATTACCCAAGAGGGCACATTCTCCCACGCGGTGACATTTACGCTCCCTGAGAGCGCAACGGGTGTATGGGTCAGCGGCGTTACAAAGGTCAATGTAACTGCCACACTGATAGAGGATGTTGCTGCTCCATGAGCAACAAAAAGCCGAGGAAGCGTACTAGCTTCTTCGGCTTTGTTTTATGTGTGTTAGTCGTACATGATCTCTTTTTTGCCGTAGTAGGCGTTGATCTTATCGCTGGTGGAGAGTACAAAAGTCACGGCAAAGCAGCAAATAATCGCGATTACGAAGAAGCCGCAGGTGAGGGCGAAGCCATCTGCGCTTTTTTTATTCAGCAGGATCACGATGCCAGGTAACAGCAGTAGCACCGACGACGCGCCAAATAGGAACGATGTAAAGCCTTTCAGCGGTTGGATACGAAGGACAATGGTGATGGCAAGTGCCGCCAGCACGATGCCGCCATAAAGATAAAACTTCGAGGCAATATCGAAAAATGCGTTGCTTTCCATGCTTTCGGGGAAAGGACGAGATGCAAACAGTGCCATGAATACGCCACCTACTACGCCGATGATGGTTAGTATGATGGACACGGGGAAGCCTGCTTGTGCCAAATCGGCAAGCTGCTGTTGACGCAGGGCTTCCATTTGGCGGCGCGCCTCAGCAGGATCTTTGACAGCAGGAGCTTCTTTTAATGAATCCGTCGCACGCTTCGCAGCAGCTTTTTTGGCAGCTTCAATATCCGCCTGATTCAGCGTAACGCGGCGTTCGGGTTCGGGGGCAGGTGCTTCCAGTAGTGCCGAAGCATCCACCTGCGGGAGTGCTTCGGTTTTTTTCTTTTCTGGGGCGACATAGGTGGATTCCTCCAACAGTACGCTGCTTTGGGTGCTTTGCTGTGCGAATGCCTGCTGCTGCATCTGTAAGCGTTGGCGTTCAATGTACTCAGCTTTCAGGTCTGCGATCTCTTCTGGAGTGTATGGTGGCTGACCTTTTTCAGCGCGTTGCTGCTGCAAAATCGCGATCTGTTCATCGCTGAGCTGTTGGTAGCGCGATTGTGGTGCTGTAGATTTGGGTGTATCATCGCCCATATCGCCCAACAGCACCGATGGGTCAACCGGTGCAGGACCTGTGCGTTGCGGTTTGGGCGTATAACTCGGCTCCTCCAGAAAAGGCGTGCCGTTGTTGCTGCCGATTTCATTCATGGAAAATGCTCCTCCAAAATCAAAAAATCCTACCGTATCCGAAGATTATGTGCAATCTATATGGATACGATAGGAATATTATATCAGAAATCACAAGAAAAAGCAATAGCAAATCGAAAATTTGTATAAAATCCGTTAATTCTGTGTGGAATCGTTTCTGGTACCAGAGAAGCTTTCGCCCGCTACGCGGTCATAGGTGAGAAGATCCAGCGTGGCATTGCGGTGTTCATCATCGAGAAAAACGGAGGTGTACAATGGGTCGGTATCCATCTGTGCGAGGATCGTTGCATGAAAATCGTCGATGGGTGCGCCGATCATTTTCAGCACCAGATGATCAAGGTAGAACACGGAGAAGGTTTCATCGGGCAGGCAAGTAGTGTCAATTGCATAATTGCTCCAGACAAAGGCTGTCTGATTGTATAGCACGCTGCAATTGCTGCTGCCGATGCCAATGGACGAATACAGGTTATCCTCGCCACGCATAGAGGGGAAGTGATCCCCCACGAATACTAGCACAGTAGGCTCACCGCAGGCATTCAGTTCAGCGGTCAGCTGCTGCAACGCCTTGCCAGTTTCGCGAATGCCTTCCAAATAGAGTGTAAGTTCTGAGTTATTCTCTTTCCAGTCGTAGGGCTGATGATTCTGCATGGTGGTAGTGTGGATATACATTGGCTTGTCGGTTTCCTTGATGAGCTTTGTAATCTGCGCAAAGACGCTGGCATCACTGATATAGCCGTTGCCAAAAGTTTCGGTTGGCACAGTCATATCGTCATCAAAGATCATTGTATCGAACCCGAAGGTGCCATAGATTTCATCGCGGTTGTAGAATGTGCGTGTGAAGGGGTGTACATATGCCGTCCGATATCCTAAGCTGTTGTAGTAGGATACGAAGGAAGAGGGCTGTTTCACATCCAGTTTTGCTTGGGGCGTGATGGTATCCATCAAGCTGCGCACGGGAAGACCGAACAGCAGTTCGAACTCGGTACGCACGGTATAGGATGCAAAGGTTGGTACGGCAACAGTGAACTGTGCGCCTTGCTGTGCAACGGAATCAAAGGCATCGTAGGCATCGGTTTGCAAATGCAGAGCCTCCAGCTGTCGGAAATCGGCAAACGCCTCAGACATCACTACGATCACATTAGGCTGGATATCGCTGGTACTGTCGCTGCCCTGGAGCAGCACGCTGTCGACCAATTCCTGACTGTAGTCAGCTGGCTTTTGCAGTGCTGCACCAATCTTTTCAGAGGTGGTTTCCACAATAAAGGCAAGCAGACTGTTCTTGTCGTACTTTTCGTTGATAGAGAATGCGTTTTCCGAAGCGGTGGTATCCAACTGAAACAAACCGTAGACTGTTTCGGAAATCCCTGGTACACACACAATGCCCGTGTAAACGGCAAGGCAGCCCATTGCGGGCAGCACACGTCTTCTGCCGTGCATGGTAAAGGCAGGGTTCTGCCAGAAGATTACGCCCATGACTACAAACAGCAGCAGCACATAGATCACCAGTGGTAAGGTGATTTGTATGTACGCGAAGCTGGAAAGATTCTTGATATTAGGGGCAAGGCTGATATCGACCAGCTTCAGGTGATTGCCGTTGGTGCTGAATTTGAACAGTTCCACTACGCTGAGGGTCATATATGTCAGACCCTGAATCCACGCTGCGACCCATACTCGGTTGGTGAGCAGCAGCAGGAAACAGTACATCAGGTACGCCATGAGAAAATCAAACAGCAGCACACTGGTGCGGTTAATGCAAAATTCGAGGAACTCGGAAATCTGCACAAACTGGTTCAGTTCTGCAAGGCATACGATGAACACAGGAAACAGCCATGTCAGCACGGCATTGAGCCTGCGATATTCCTGTTGATTACGGTTGCGTCCAGCCTGCATATTGGCAAAGCGTTCGCGCAGGGCACTTTTCATGCGCTGTGGAAAGGCAGGTGTCACTTTCTGCGCGGTGGGGGACGATGGTTTCTCTTTTAAGATTTGTCGCATTTTCATTTCCTCTATTCCGGTTCAAAGGGGCAGATGATCCTATAGCACGCCGTTATCAATCATAAATGACGGCGATGAATCTCGCAATTTCTGCTATTATTGTAGCACAATTTGCGGCGATTGTCCAGAGATTTACGGGATTCTTAATAAATTCTTTAATATTGATTAATTTTCTTCGGAAAATCCACATTTTTTTGGATGTACTTCCTTGGCGTACAACCGTTTTCACGAAAAGTACAGTTTTGAGACGAAAAACTTTGTGAAAGCGGCCTATTGATTTTTCCCTGCAAATCAGGTATACTGGTGTATACAGTAGTAATATGACTTTTGGAAGAAGGAAAGGATGGATTGTTTCATGGCAGCAGTACAGCGAAAGACCGTTAAATTTGGTGGCAGTAGCCTTGCAGATGTGGCACAGTTTCGCAAGGTAAAGGCGATTATTGATGCCGACCCCAGCAGATGCTTTGTAGTACCTTCTGCACCAGGTAAGCGTCACAGCAAGGATATCAAGGTTACCGATATGCTTTACCAGTGCCAGCAGCTTGCAAGCGAGGAAAAGGATTTTTCCGCGACCCTTGCAAAGATCCGTGATCGTTATATGGAAATCGCATCGTCGCTTTCCGTTGCGTTTGATCCCACCGCAGCACTTGCTACCATTGAAGCGGATTTGAAAGCAGGAGCCTCCAAGGATTATGCGGCAAGTCGTGGCGAATATCTGAATGGTATGTTGCTGAGCGAATATCTGGGCTTCCCCTTTGTGGACGCTGCCGAAGTGGTGTGCTTTAGCGAATCGGGCGCATTTCGCATGGATGATACCATTCGGAAAATGCGTGAGCGTTTGAAGGGCGTGGAACGTGCAGTGATTCCTGGCTTTTATGGCGCGACCGATACCGGCAGGATCGTTACATTCTCCCGTGGCGGCTCTGATGTGACAGGTTCGCTGGTTGCAAGAGCCACACGCAGCGATATCTACGAGAATTGGACAGATGTTTCGGGTGTATTGGTTACCGATCCCCGTATCGTTCCCGAGGCATTGCCCATCAATACCGTTACTTATGAGGAACTCCGTGAGCTTTCCTATATGGGTGCCACAGTGCTGCACGAGGATGCCATTTTCCCCGTCAGAGCGGCTGGCATTCCCATCAATATCCGCAATACCAATGCCCCTGAAGCCCCTGGAACGCTAATCGTGCCCGATGACAGTGCCGAAAGCGATGTGGAAACTGGTTACACCATTACAGGCATTGCGGGTAAAAAGGGTTTCTGCGCCATCAATATCCAAAAAGCCATGATGAACGCAGAGCTTGGCTTCTGCCGCAAGGTGTTGGCAGTGCTGGAAGAGAATGGAATCTCCTTTGAGCATATGCCTTCGGGTATTGATACGATGTCCTTGATTCTGCCTGAAGATGCCATCCGCGGGAAAGAGAAAACCGTGCTGTCTGGCATTCGCAAGGCGGTGAATCCAGATCGTTGCGAAATTGAGCATGGTATTTCCCTATTGGCAGTAGTTGGCAGAGGAATGCGTCGCACACGCGGCACCGCTGCAAGAATCTTTGCGGCACTTGCCCATGCGCGCATCAATGTGAAGATGATCGACCAGGGCTCCAGCGAGTTGAACATCATCATCGGTCTGCTGGATGGCGACTTTGAAGAAGCTGTGCGTCGGATCTATGAAATTTTTATGATAGATACTGCCCTGCCTGTTGATGAGGATTAAGCAGTCCATTCTGTGCCCCCAAAGCCCGCGCCCTAAGTGGTGTGGGCTTTGGTTTGCGTTTTCAGCAAAGCGGGTGACACCTGCGCGATGGATGAGGTTTCCATGAAAGAAAATGGCGAAAATGATTGACAAACGGGATGAAATCTGTTATAATGAATGAAAAGCGACAGTTTTTGTTGATTTTACCACAGCATAATTGAACTGATTGCATATATATAACGGAGGAAAATCGTATGAATCCAATTTTGATTACCATCAGCCGTGAATACGGCAGCGGCGGACGCGAGATTGCACAACGCCTTTCGGAGTTGTTGGAAATTCCAGTATATGACCGCAAGCTGATTGATATGACCGCCGACAAGTGCGGCTACTCGACCAAGTTTATTCAGGAAAACGAGGAGCGCATGACCAATTCGTTCCTGTTTAGCATTGCGGTTACGGGGAACTATACGCCGTTTTATCACGGCAACACCGCGCAATCTGTGCCTCAGGATTATGTATTCCTGACCCAGAGCCGCATCATTAAAACATTGGCGGAGCAGCACAGTTCCGCGATCTTTGTTGGTCGCTGTGCCGATTATATCCTGCGTGAAGATCCAAATCTGTTCAGCGTGTTTATCACAGCGGATATGGACGCGCGTGTCAAGCGGGCCGTGGAAGAATACGGCGTTGCCCCCGAGAAGGCGGCCTCTACAGTGATGCGTAAGGATAAGGCACGCCGCAGACACTATAACTACTATACGGGTCTGGATTGGGGTGCTTGCTCCAATTACCACTTGGTGCTGAATACAGGCAAGCTTGGTATCGCATCAGCAACGGATATTTTGGCGGACGTGCTGAGCGATCATCGCTAATATATACGAAATCTTTGCCACTTGTGATAAGAATATCATTTAAGGGGCTGATAATGTGCTTTACGTCTTGCAATTGTGTCGGTTGTTATGGTATAATCAGCAAATATAGTGTCTGATATGACATCACGGTGCGTCCCTCTCTGCAAAGGAAGTGTAACGATAAGCAGTACAGATTGCAGACGTGTCGCGAAAGCGTTGAAAAAAGGGAAAAACATAAAGGAGAATACACAAAAACTATGTTTCATATGACTTATCGTAAGGCGTGTCTGCTCATCGCGGACTTTGTAACGTTGATGGTCTGTACCATTCTCTCGCATTATGTGACAATGCTGCTGGGCTTGAATGGTATGCCACCCACGAAGCTTGTCGTTGTGGGTATGGTTTCTACCATTGTTTGTATGTTGACATTGTGGGTTTGCGGGGCTTACGCAAAGCAATGGCGGCATTCCAACCGCAAGGATTATCTGCGATGTGTGTACGGTATGGCAAGCGGTGTGATTATCGCAGCAGGCATTATGCTTGCGACTGATCATGCCATGCATATTGTGTTCTGGGTGTCTTTTATGGCGTTTGGCTGTGTGGCATTGATCGCGTTTCGCTTTTTGTTTCGCAGAGCGTTTTTGCCCGAGGTGCAGAAAACGACCAGCAGCGTGGACCGCAATACCAAGCGCGTAATGATCATTGGCGCAGGCAGGGCTGGAACGATGTTGTTGACAGATATCGAAAATGCACATACCGATCCCGAACACCCAGCGTATCATTACCTGCCGGTGTGCATGATTGATGATAATACATCGCTGGTGGGCAATTTGATTAAGGGCGTGAAGGTCATGGGCTCTACCAAAGAGATCCCTGTGATTTGCAAGTGCGAAAAAATCGACCTGATCGTGCTTGCCATTCCCTCCTGCGATGAAACGGATCGTAAGCGCATTCTGGATATTTGTGGCGAAACCAAACTGCCCATTAAGGTGCTGCCCTTTATTTCGCAGCTGGTGTTGGGCGATACCCCAGAGGAGCGTGTGCTGCTTTCTCAGGTGCGCGATATTGATGTAGAGGGTCTGCTTGGGCGTGAGCCGATCACATTTGATAAGGACGATATCCGCACGTTGATTCAAGGCAAGGTTTGCATGGTCACTGGCGGTGGCGGCAGTATTGGTTCGGAATTAGTTCGTCAGATTGCCGAATATCAGCCTGCACAAGTGGTGATCGTGGATATCTACGAGAATAATGCCTATGATATCCAGACGGAGCTTACCATGCGCTATGGTGAAAAACTCAACCTTGTGACGTTGATTGCCTCTGTGCGTGACTATCACCGCATGACCCAGATTTTTGATCGCTATCGTCCCGATATTGTGTTCCATGCCGCCGCTCATAAGCACGTACCCCTGATGGAACACGCTCCCATGGAGGCAATCAAAAACAATGTTGCTGGTACATTAAATGTTGCAACTCTTGCTGACTTCTTCCACGTCAAAAAGTTTGTGATGATCTCCACTGATAAGGCGGTTAACCCTACCAATGTTATGGGTGCTTCGAAGCGTTGTTGCGAGATGATCGTACAATATATGGCACAAAGCAAGACCGATACCGAGTTTGTCACTACCCGATTCGGTAATGTGCTTGGCTCCAATGGCTCGGTCATTCCGCTGTTCAAGCGGCAGATTGAGGCGGGTGGGCCTGTGACGGTTACGCATCCCGATATCATTCGCTATTTTATGACTATCCCTGAGGCGGTTTCTCTGGTGTTGCAGGCAGGTGCCATGGCGCATGGCGGCGAGATATTCGTGCTGGATATGGGCGAACCAGTCAAGATTGTAACGCTTGCGGAGAATCTCATCCGTATGTATGGTAAGGTGCCGTATAAAGATATCAAGATTCACTTTACGGGCTTGCGCCCTGGTGAAAAGCTGTTTGAGGAACTGCTGATGGACGAGGAAGGTCTGACCAATACCACTAACAAAAAGATCTTTATCGGGCAGCAGATTTCCATTGATCCCGTTGTGTTTATGGAAAAACTCAATACCCTTTGCGATGCCGCAAATGCCAATCAAGAACAGGAAACCGTGGAACTTCTGGCAGATTTGGTGCCGACTTTCCACCATAAGGCAATGAAACTGCATGATGAACCCGTGCATTCCGCAGACCCAATTGCATCTGTGCCTGTAACTGTCTAAAGCATACAAAAGTAAAAAATCACCCTTGATATGCCATCAGGGGTGGTTTTTTGCCTTTCCGCAATTAAGTTAGCGGATTGCTTGGTGTCAAAGAGTCAAGCTCTGCCGCATATACTGAGAGCAAAGGCGGTGACAATATGCATTTTTTATCGGGTATATTAGGCAGAATGATGTTACTGCTGCTTCATGTGGATGTGGCGGCGGCATTTCCTCCTGCATTGAGCAAAGAAGAGGAACAGGCGTGTCTGGAAGGCCTGAAACAAGGCGAACGTTGGGCGCGGGAAAAACTCATCTCCCACAATTTGCGGCTGGTAGCGCATATGACCAAGAAATTCTATTCTCCCGACCGCGAACAGGAAGATTTGATCTCCGTGGGGACAATGGGTCTGATGAAAGCGGTTGACTCCTTTGACCCTGACAAGGGTGCGCGGTTTGCCACCTATGCTGCACGATGTATTGAGAATGAAATCTTAATGCAATACCGCGCCAAACGCAAACACGCAGGAGAGGTGTTTTTTGATGAGCCGCTCGAGTTTGACAAAGACGGTAATGCGCTGACTTTGAAGGATTTTATCAGTGATGATGTGGATCTTGAGGAGAAAGTTGCACAGACAATGCAGCAAAAACAATTGTATGATTATCTGCAACATAGGCTGACAGAGCGTGAACGCACCGTGATCGCGCGAAGATATGGTTTGCTGGGGTATCTGCCACAAACACAGCGTGAGGTTGCCGATGCTATGGGGATTAGCCGTTCGTATGTATCACGCATTGAAAAACGTGCGCTGCTGCAACTGCGAAAGGCGTACGCAAGCATCGGCGTTTATGAGCCGTAATGCTTGACATTTATAGGCGATTGTGTTAGAATAAAATTATCTTGTTAAGGAGGAGCATGGAATGAAGTTCAAACGTTGTCTGGCGGTGCTTGCCGCCATGACGATAACGGTCAGCTGCAACGGTTGTGCGCTGGGCGATTCACTCGTGAAAAAGTTTTTGGGGATTGAAACCTATGAGTTAACTGAAGAGCAGCAGGCACAGCGATTTGATGTTGAGGGGATGCGGCGTAAAGCAGAGGAAATGTCCGATACATGGACACATCTTGACAAGGATGCTCAGCTGCGTGAAGATATTGAGTGGATGATCGGTCAGCTTGATGCTGCGGCAGAGGTTTACTTTGTTAATGAACTTGCTTACTGCGCCGACTGGGAGAATCCTTCGGTGAAAGCAATGTATAATCAAACCTCTGAGGATTACTATGTTGTCAGTGAGATTCTTTATTGGACGTTGTTCAACGGCTACAGCAAATCTACCTATGACGAGATCTTTGGTGAATACCTCAGTGATATTGCAGACGATCAGAGTTATAAAGATTACTACGTTACCAGTTCGCTGGAACGGATTATCCGTAACGGACAATCGGATAATGCCTACTATAACGGCGCGTTGAATGACTACTATGATGTTTCGGGTGATACTTCCGTGGACGCAGATGAAGCGGATTTGGAGTGTGCCAAAATGTATCTGGAAAACCTGAAAACTTATGATTGCAGCCAGTATCTGTACGATATGTATGCGCGGGACTACGAAGCATCAGATGCTTCAGCACTGTATACGCAGATGATTGCGGAGTTGCGTCCCCTCTACGATGAGCTGTATGAAATGGTGGTGGAAGATCCAAAGTATCAGGAGCTGTATACCGATGCATTGGGCGTGAATGATCTGTTTGATACGGTGCGTGAATATGCTGCACGACTTTCTCCGGAGCTTGCAGACTCTGCGAAGAAGCTTGTTGACGAACAGTGGTATACCATCGGAACAGGCGATGCGTGCTATACGGGAAGCTATTGCATTTCCATTCCAGGGAAAGAAAAGGCACTGCTGTATATCTACCAGAATCATGAGTTCTATGATTTTTCTACCGCTGTTCATGAGTTCGGGCATTTTCATGCTGGGTGGCGCGATGATGTTTCGATGTTTTATCAGGTCAACTGTGTGGATATCGCCGAGGTGCAATCACAGGGACTGAGTATGCTGTACACGGAATTTTATGACGACATTTTTGGGGAGAATGCCGAGTATCTGGAAATGGTAGAACTGTATGATATCGTGGATTCCATTGTCTGCGGTCTAGCAGTAGGGGAGTTTGAATACCGCGTGATGGAACAGCTGGATGAGATCACCGCCGAGGAAGTGGTGGAACTGTTCTATGAGATCAATGAAACTGCGCATACGGGCTATATCCTTAAAGATATCAGCCATTTGTATGAGAGCCCGGGCTATTATGTCAGCTACGCTGTTTCTGCCATACCTGCCATGCAGATCTATATTACTATGCAGGATGATTTTGACGAGGCGATAAAGATGTATGAAGCCATCGCGAAGGTTTCTACCACTGATGGCAAATATGCAATCAACGGTGCTGCGGAGATTTGCGGTTTTGATGATATCTTTGCGCCAGAAACCATGACAGCGATTGCTGGTGAGGTGCGTACATTTATCGACGCGTGCAAGTCGTGATTCCGTTGCATAGGCAGACAGTGGTTTCCGTGCTGTCTGCCTGCTTTTTTTGGGACGGAAAATATGTTCGTGGCTGAAAAATACTTGACAATCTCATGGGAGTATAGTATAATATAAGTATGTATTTTGCATTGCACCCCTGAAGCACTTATGCAACGGGTGTTCTGTGGCGCGGACGCGCCGTTTTTGTTGATTTCATTTTCTTATTCTTTTTTCAGTGCCGCTTTCCCGCTTGGGGCAGCAGGCTGTTGATATTGGCAGGTATGGAGATAATCGTGCTGCCGTTGCGTTTCTACATAAGCGAAAAACATAAGGGAATTTATCAAACGGTGTGGTTCCTGTCGCAGAATCAGGGTGTATCGTATAGATACTGCCGAAATAGAGGAGGGCTTTCTCCCAGCGGCAACTGATAATGACAGGAGGAAATTGAATTGTTGTGTACTCTTATGATGGCGATTAGTAATCCCATCGCGATTGCGGCAATTCTCATCGCACTGATCGCTGGTGGCGGTCTGGGCGCAGTGATTGCGGCAAAAAAAGCCACAAAAAAGGGCTTCGATGAGGGCGTTGCTCATCGAAAAATGGAGGCGGAAGCCGCCATTGGTAGTGCGGAAACCGAAGCGGAGCGTATCCGTGCCACTGCTGAAAAGGATGCTGACAGCCGCAAAAAGGCGGCCATGGTGGAGGCAAAGGACGAGATCTTCAAGTTGCGTTCTGAGGCAGAGCGTGAGTTGAAAGACCGTCGCGCAGAGATGTCGCGCCAAGAACGTAGAGTGCAGCAGAAAGAGGAAAACCTCGACAAAAAGGCTGATCAGTATGAGCGCAAGGAAGAAGCCTTGCAGGAAAAGTTGCGCGCTGCGGATGCGCATCTTGCCGAGGCGGAGGCTGCAAAAAAAGCTTCTGCGGAGGAGATCGAAAAGCTCAAGAAAAGCCAGTTGGATATGTTGGAGCGTATCTCTGAATTTAGTCGTGAGCAGGCGAGAGATTATCTGCTGACACAGGTAGATGCCGACCTGACCCACGAAAAGGCAGTGCGTATCACCGCCTATGAGCAGCAGGTTAAAACTGGTTGCGAAGATATCGCAAGACGCTATATTGCGTTGGCGATTGCCAAGTGCGCTGCCGAGCAGGTTTCGGAGGTGGCGGTATCCGTTGTGCCGCTGCCCAATGACGAAATGAAGGGCAGGATCATCGGGCGTGAGGGCAGGAATATCCGCACCTTGGAAACACTCACAGGCGTGGATCTCATCATTGATGATACCCCCGAGGCAATCACCCTTTCCTGCTTTGATCCCGTTCGCCGAGAAGTCGCGCGCATTGCCCTTGAGAAACTCATCGTCGATGGCAGAATCCACCCGGCAAGCATTGAAGAGAAGGTGGATAAGGCACGCAGAGAAGTGGAAAAGCGTATCAAGCAGGAAGGAGAACGCGCCGTTCTGGAAACCAATGTCCACGGTGTGAATCCCGAATTGGTGCGTCTGTTGGGTCGCCTGACCTTCCGTACCAGCTATCGCCAAAATGTGCTGAACCATAGCATCGAGGTCGCAATGCTTTCGGGTATTCTTGCCTCTGAGCTTGGCGTGGATGCCAATATGGCGCGCCGTGCAGGTTTGCTCCACGATATCGGAAAAGCACTGACGGCGGAGATCGAAGGATCTCACGTTGCCATTGGCGTGGATGTTTGCCGCAAGTATAAGGAATCCAATGAAATTATTCACGCCATTGAAGCCCACCACAATGATGTGGAGCCGAAAACCGTGATTGCGTGTATCGTGCAGGCAGCCGATGCCATTTCTGCTGCTCGCCCTGGCGCACGCAGTGAGAATATCGACAGCTACATCAAGCGTCTGCAAAAGCTGGAAGAAATCTGCACCTCTTATGAGGGCGTGGAGAAGTGCTTCGCTATGCAGGCAGGCCGCGAGGTTCGCGTGATGGTCAAGCCTGAGGTCATCAACGATGAGAAGATGGTTCTGGTGGCACGTCAGATCGCGAAGCAGATTGAGGATGAGATGGAGTATCCTGGTCAGATTAAGGTCAATCTCATTCGTGAGAGTCGCGCGGTAGAAGTCGCAAAATAATCGCAAACAGATGCGCATGATTTTCCGCCATGGACGGTCATGCGCTTTTTTGCAAAGGAGTGCCGTTATGCCCAAAACCATATTTCATACTACGGAACAATCCAATTTTATTCTGAATCTTGATCTTGACCGCTACCGCGCATTTTGCGTTAAGCTGTTGTTTGCAATGCTTGTGGCGGTGGCAGGCTCTGCCTGCGTTTTTCAGTTGACCTATGCCGTTAATGGTGAACTTTCTAATATGCTCGGTGATGGCGGCTTTGGCAGCGTGCTTGCGCTGCTGTTAATCGCATTGCGCAGTATTTCAGTTGTGTTTTCCGTTGGCGGTGTTGTTACCATGATTGCCACGGTCATCGGTCTCATGCGCGGTCAGTTCAGCAAAGCTACTGCGCTGCCTTATCTGCTGGTGCTTGGCGGATTGGTCTGGGGCACGGTTTCGCTGATCAATTCCTTTGACAACAGCACCTCGTTTTTCGGCTTGAATGGTAGGGATGAAGGCCTTCTTTCACTGCTGATTTACGGTTGCGTGTTCTATCTTGGTTCAATGCTGCGACGCAAGGAGAATCTCAGTAAAATCGTCACCCTGCTGTTGGGATTAGGCATCGCACAGGGGGTGTGGGGCTTGATACAGAGCCTGCCGCTACCCTCCTTCCCCAATGCGTATCGCATGGTGGATCCGCTGCTGTATCAGAATCTGTATCTGCCATCTGGATTTACCGATAGTCCTATCACCTTTGCAATGCTGCTTGGCATGATGCTTGCAGTTGCTATTCCCTGTGCAATGCTTAGCGAATCCGCAAAACAGCGTACACTTGCTTATATATGCTTGGGAATCAGTGGCGTGTTGTTGCTGAAAACACAAACCATTGCGGGCGTGATTGCGGCGGCAGTTGCAGTGGTTCTCGTGGTTGTGTTATGGTGCATGAAGCATAAGTCAGCCCCCGCAAAGCATTGGCTTACTCCTGTGATATTAGTGGGCGCATTGATGGTATCCTTTGGTTGGAGCTGGATCTCCCCTACGCTCAATGGTTCCTACAAAACCTACAACAACGAATCGCTGCAAAACGGCTACGAGTTTTATGATGGCGGGATCGTCTGGGATGATAGCTTTTACCGTTTGGCAACTTCAGGGCCCTACGCTTCTTATGTGGAGCATGATTTTGATATCTACGATGCAGCCTCTGTGCTTCAATATTGCCACGCGGAAGGTCGTAGCGTCATGAAGAAGTATCCTTTGGTGGGTACAGGCCCAGATAATTTCACCTATTCGCAGTTGCGTTCCAGTATGGAGATTTTTCAGAATGCCAATAGTATCGACCGACCCTATAACGATTACCTCTACATTGCAGCGACCCGTGGTATTCCATCACTGCTGCTGTATGTGGCACTGCTTGCGGTTGCATTGTGGATGGGTATCGGGCATTATCGTAAGACAAAGCATTGGGCGTATCTTGCGGCGGTTGGCGGCGTGATTTGCTTTGCGCTGACCGCATTTGTAGGCGTATCCGTGCTGACAGTGACACCCGTGTTGTGGATGCTGTTGGGCATCCTGGTAGGTGAGCCCTTGAGCGATGCTGCACTGCAAAAGGCAAAGCCTGCATCAAGCGAAAAAAAGCTTTGAAGTGATCCTTGCAGTTGCAGTCAATGAAACAGAAAGCCGTGCTTCTATGTAGAACACGGCTTTTGCTATGGTAGAATGGTCGATTCTACGATGAAATGCGCTATTCCACCAGCAGTAGAATGCACGCGGATACGTGGTTTTTAGCGGTAGAATTGGTGTTCTCGTATTGGGAGTGTCCATAGGTGTGGAGTAGGTTGCTTTTTTCGTGCGAATGGGGTATCATAGAACTGTAAGAAGCAACGGATTACTCAATTTCATACCTTTGAAAGGAAGATGACTTATGGTATGTGCAAGAACGCCTTTGCGTGATCGTGTGATGCCCACTTATACACGCGGCGAGGAGATTACCAACATGACAACCCATATTGTGGGCGCGGCAATCGGTGTGCTGATTTTGGTGTTCAGTGTCCTTATCGGAGCAAAGCATCAGGATCCATGGGCTGTGGTAAGTGGCAGCATCTATGGGGCATCCGTGGTGGCATTGTTTTCGGTATCCAGTATCTACCATGGTCTGAAAGACTGCATGGGCAAGCGCGTGATGCAGATTATTGACCATTGCACCATTTATTTTATGATTGCAGGAACATATACGCCAATTCTGTTGGCAGGTATACGCGAGAGCGATCCTACAAAAGCATGGGCGGTGTTTGGCGTGGAGTGGGGCTGTGCTGCCGTTGCAGCGGTGTTCACTGCCATTGATTTGAAAAAGTATTCCAAATTGAGCATGATATGTTACCTTGCCATGGGTTGGGCGGTGATTACGGTACTGCGTGCAACCATCCATACCATGACGATTACCGGGTTTCTTTGGCTGCTTGCAGGAGGTATTTTCTATACGATCGGCGCGATTCTTTATGGGATGGGAAAAAAGCATCGTTATGTGCATAGCATTTTCCATTTGTTTGTGAATATTGGCTGTCTGCTACAGGCGGTTGCCATTCTACGATATGTTCTGTAAAACGGCGTTTGATATGAAAAAGCGGCATTTCCCGATACAAGGAGATGCCGCTTTTTGTGTATGCAAATCGTATGATATCATAGCTTGTGCTGATAGATTACCGTGGCTTCAATCTGTGTGCGACCAATGCGTAATTCTGTGATGAGCTGCCGCCATAGTGCTACGGAATCTGGCACACCATCAGCGAGAAATTGTTGCCGCAGCATGGCTTCCAGATCTTCTACGCGCATGGAAGGATTGGTACAGCAGTTGCCCTTTTTGCGCCCACTGCATTGCAGCCGTGGATGAGGGGCTGTGGTATCGCGCAAAGTCATTACAGCACCGCATTCGCCGCACAGGGCAATCCCTTTCAGCCAATGCGATGCCGCCTTCTGCCGTGTACGCTTTGCCAGTGCATTTTGTGCCGCCGCAAACAGTTCGCGGCTGATGATTGGCTCAACCGTAAGGCTGCACCATTGGGCAGGGGACAGGGAACGCTTTTGCTTGCACTTGTGGCTGATGCGTTCACTGCGATGTAATTGGAGATCACCCATATACACGGGATTTTGCAGAATCCTGCGTACGGTCACGTCGCTCCATACAGGATTAGCCTCTTTGCCGATTTGCAGCATTCGTGGAGTGGGTATCTTTTGTGCCGTAAGATTTTTGGCAATTTGTCGCAGGCTCTGTCCGCTTGTCGACTGCATAAAGATCCATTGTATGACAGCACACCACTCGGCATTGGGAACAATCGTATTCTTCACGCGGCGATATCCAAAAGGAACAGTTGCCAGTGTGCAGATTCCCTTTTGCCTTCTTGCTTGTAAGGCACTGCGAACTTTGTGGGAGATATCACGGGCATACCAGTCGTTCATTACCGCGCGTATAGGAAAAAATTCGTTGGCGGGGTGGGCAATGGCAGTATCAATGCCATCGCTGATAGCGATAAACCGTATGCCATGGGCAGGAAACCATTGTTCGAGAAGTTGCCCTGTGTGGATGTAATCGCGGCTTAAACGTGACAGATCTTTTGTGATAATTGTACGGATATGTCCTTCTTGTGCAAGGGCAAGCATCTGTTGAAATGCCGGTCGTTCCCATACCACACCAGAATAACCGTCATCCGTAAAAATATCATAAACTGCAAAGCGCATTTGTGCGGCATATTGCAGCAGCATCGCACGTTGACTGGCAATGCTTTCAGATTCCTGCATCGTGCCGTCATCTCGTGAAAGCCGTAGGTACAGTGCCGTATCGCCCCTTAGTGATTGAGCCACCATACGCCGACAGTGAGATACAGTGCAAAGCTGCACCACAGCAAATAGGGAATCTGCAAGCCTGCGGCGACACTGGAGATCCTTTGGTAGTTGCGTATCATGATGCAGATTGACGTGATCAGTCCTATGGTCCAGATCACAGCGAAGCCGTACCATCCAAGCCCGAAAAACCAGAGCATCCAGCAGAAGAAAAAGGTCAGTTGAACCCAAAAAGCGGTTACAGCGTTGTCATACAGGGGACGTTTTGCTGTTGGTTTTCTGCACCAGATCAGTCCGATGCCAATGCCCATCAGAATGAGCAAAATGCTCCATACAATAGGGAATACGAGCATTGGCGGTGTAAGCAGCGGTTGTTGCACAGATGAAAAACCACGCAGACCATTTACCGTCATCCATGCAGCAATACCGCCTGTCAACAGACAGAGCATCACGCCAAGTATGATCGGTTTTCGGCATTCTTTCCAGTTCATATGCATTCACTCCTTTTGCATAGTTTATGAAAAGAAAGCTTGTTTCATGCCTTTTTTATGAAAAATACCGTTTTTCTAAAAATAGTATTGACTTTACACCGAACTTGTGGTATGATATATGAGTCGTCTTGATACGGTGTTCGATATCGCGGGGTAGAGCAGTTGGTAGCTCGTCGGGCTCATAACCCGGAGGTCGCAGGTTCAAGTCCTGTCCCCGCAACCACATCTAAACGCAACGATTGATACAAAATCGTTGCGTTTTTATTTTTGCCAAAAACGCCGTATCTGCGTTATTTCTGCCCTGTTTGGCAGAGGACGATTTTACCCCTATCGTTTCTTTGGAGAAAAATAAGAGAGCAAAGAAACAAAATGAAAGTGCAAAGAAACGGAGGGGGTGGGGGTTGCATTTTACCGTTTCGTTGGTCTTTCACCGTTTCTTTGGAGAAGTGCCGTTTCTTTCCTCAATTGCCGTTTCTTTGGTGTTTTTCAGCGTTTCTTAGCTTGGATAATAAAAAAATCAGGGGCGTTTTTACACGCCCCTGAATGCATTTCATATCTTGATTTCCGTCCCGTCCTTAAACAGGAAAATCATACCGCCGTCCCTGCATATCGTAACATGGTCAATTGCTTTCAGCCATAAGTCCTCTGAAAATTCAGTAATCACATCATGCCCACGCAGCGTTTCGGCATAATGCAGGATGAATTTCAGCTTGCTTTCCATCGCTTCCTTTTTGGAAACCAGTGCGTCACGCTTTGCCTTTAGCGACTCATAACGCTGCACCAGTTTTTCATATTCAGCCTTGTAAAGCTCCTGCTTCATTGGCTTCACAGAATTTTGCTGTATCAGATTCCGTGTCAGCTCTGCAACAACATCCATTTCCTGCGTGACTTTCTCAATAGCAGTATCATCAGAATTTGTGAAATTCTCGCTTAACAGCAGGCAATTCTCGATGATCTCATCCTTGTTTTCAAGAACACGATTCATTGCCAGGATGAACTTATCCTTGATATGCTCCTCGTACAAATGCGGCGTCGTACATTTCTCGCCATTCTGAAATTTATGATTGCACTGCCATATCACACGGCGGTATTTTGATGTTGAGTGCCAGACCTTTGAGCCATAATATCCGCCGCAGCACTCGCAAATCAACCTTGCCGTAAAAATATTCTTGCTGTTGTACTTCCTGCCGAGCCGCTTTCTGCGGAGATATTCTGCCTGCACCAGTTCAAACTCCTCCGGCGGAATAATGGCAGGATGGGACTCCTCCACATAATACTGTGGCACTTCACCCTCGTTGACCTTTGTCTTTTTTGTAAGAAAATCCACAGTGAATTTCTTCTGAAGCAATGCCGACCCCTTGTATTTTTCATTGGTGAGAATACTCTCAATTGTAGAGGTCGTCCACACTTCCTTACCGCCAGGTGTCGGAATATTCTTGAACGTCAGCGTTTCCGCAATATGATGGGGTGTACTGCCGTGCATGAAACTGCGGTAAATCAAACGGACAATCTCTGCTTCCTCCGGTACAATTTCAGGAAGTCCGTCCTCACCCTTACGATAGCCGAGAAACCGACTGTAGGGGAGTGAAACCTTACCGTCAGCCATTCTCTTACGCTGTCCCCAGGTGACATTTTCGGAGATGGAACGGCTTTCTTCCTGTGCAAGGGAGGACATAATCGTGATGAGCAGCTCACCCTTAGAATCTAAGGTGTAAATATTCTCTTTTTCAAAATATACCTCCACGCCTCTTTCTTTCAGTTTACGGACGGTTGTCAGAGAATCGACAGTATTTCGTGCAAAACGGCTAACGGACTTTGTGACAATGAGGTCGATTTTTCCATCCAGAGCGTCCGCAATCATACGGTTAAAGCCGTCACGATGTCTTGTGTTAGTTGCGGAAATACCCTCGTCCGTGTAAACTCCAACAAACTCCCAATCGGGGCGTTTCTGAATATAGTCCGTGTAATAGCTGACCTGTGCAGCGTAGGAGGTCTGCTGTTCTTCAGAATCAGTTGATACTCTCGCATAGCCTGCAACACGTCTTTTTGCAGTGCTTTCAAGAGGTACAAAGGTCGCAGGGTGCAGCCTTGCAGGGATTTTGGTTACTACGGGCATTTGTGCCATCTCCTCTCTTTTGAAATCCGACCCGCCTGTTTACGCTTTTCAGCCGTCCAGCTTTCTGAGCGTGAACGATCCTGCCATTCCACAGTTTTCAGCGTGCCATTGTGGAAAATGAACTCCAGCTGATTCGGTGCAGGAACGATAATCTGCTCAATTTCAGATTGAAAAATATCCTCATCAAAATCGGGGAGTTCCAATACTTCACAGCAGGTAGCATAGAGCTTTTCTTCTGGAATCTGCTTTGCTGTCGGACAGAACTTTTTGCCCTTAGTGTTGTAAGTAGAGCAGATCCACACAATACCAGTTGCAGTTGTTTTTCTGCGATAGTTTTTACCACAGCAACCGCAGAGAATTTTTCCTGTAAAGGGATAAACCGCAACTGTAGATTTCGGAGGAGTGAACCTGTCACCACGGCTTTTAATCAGCCCTTGTACCATATCAAAAATCTGAGGTTCAATAATTGCTGGGTGCGATTCCTCAACATAGAACTGCGGAAGTTCTCCTTTATTTTTTAGGCATTTCTTCGTGATATGATTCTCCCGATACGCTTTCTGAAGGAGCATATTGCCTGCATATTTCTCATTTTGCAGAATCCTGCGGATGTCCTCGGTTGTCCACTCGCAGCCGTTGATGGTCGGGATATTGTCCTCATTCAGCATATTGGCGATTTTCATCTTGCCCATACCGGAAATGTACTCCGAGAAGATTCTTCTGACAATCACGGCTTCTTCAGGAATAATTTCAAGACTGCCATTAGGTGTCCTGCGATAACCGAGCATCCGCATACTGCTGACACGCCCTTGCTCAAAATCTCGTCGGATACGCCATTTCTGATTCTCACTTGCCGAGAAGCTTTCTTCTTGTGCGTAACTGGACAGTATCGTCAGCATTAGTTCACCGTCCGCACTCATGGTGTGAATATTCTGCTCCTCAAAATAGACATCCACACCGATGTCCTTCAGTTCTCTAACAGTTTCAAGCAGAGTGACGGTGTTTCGGGCAAATCTTGATATAGATTTTGTGATGATAAGGTCGATTTCACCATTCCTGCAAGCCGTCAGCATTTTCTGAAACTCTGCACGATTGCTCTTTGTACCCGTCAGAGCCTCGTCTGCATAAATGCCGCAGAACAGCCATTCGGGATTGTTCTGGATCAGTTCATTGTAATAGCTGACCTGTGCGGACAGGGAATGCAGCATGGCATCCTTGCCGCTGGACACTCTTGCGTAGGCAGCGACACGCAGTAATCGTGGCTGAATTGGGATTGTGGGTTCAATTTTTTGTATTAATCTTTTCGTAATAACCCCTCCTTCCGATACCATATTAACTCGTCACGGAGGAATTATCAACGAATATACCGGACAAAGATATGCCGTATTTTTCAGCCATTGTTGTATGCATTACCCGATAGTCTTTTTGCGAAATTACGCCGTTTTCCAGCCAGTCTTTCAGAATATCAACCATGATCTGATACATCATTACATTGCGGTACACGAACCCACCTTGCCTTTCCTGCACACTGCTTGGAACAATAGATCTGACGTTTACTCGGATATGTGATAAATGTCTGCTCACATATCGGACAGATCAGTGATGTGGTTTTCGCAGACTCCTCACGATGCTCACGCCACCAGATCATACGACAGCGATCGGAGCAGAAACGCTTCTTTTTGTTTTTCTGCTGAATGATTTTTCCGCACTGTTCGCAATGCAGTGCCCTATCCTTTCGGGAAAGATAGGACTTGACCGTTCCCAGTGAAATCCCCAGTTCTTCACTGATTGTCTTCAGTGAGCATCCGTCGGCTCTCATTTTCTCGATTTCATGTTTTTGTTTGATCGTCATAGCAATTCCTCCTTCTGTTCCTGTAGTCAAAAGAAAAGTAGAAAAATCGTACCCCTTAAAAGATTTTTTTGCTTTCTATATTCCACTACAGAAAAGGGGGGCGATTGGACGAGAAAAAGCCCCTCCGAGAGAAAAATTTCTCCCGAAGGGGCATAACACTAAATATCCTTCTTCTCCACCCAACCAGTCACATACTGACCAATAGGATTCTTACCGCAGAACGCAGCCTTTGTAGTAATACGATACCTGCCATTGACCTCCACGCCGTCATACAGATAGAACGTTCCGCTTTTCTTCACCCCGGACTTCGCCGTAGAAGAAGCATACAGCACAGCATTCTTCAGCGAAATCTTATCGCCCTTCTTATGGGCTTTTTCCGCAGTGAATACCGCCGTACCATTCTCATCAAACACAGAATACCCAGCCTTACAGGACTTCTTCGCATTATCAAGGCTCTTGAACGCACCAGTCTGCGACTTCACATCATCCCATGAAGTACGCACACGATAAATCTGTCCATCTGTAAGATACGCCTGCACCTTCGCCTTGAATGCAGCCCAGTGAGGAAGAATGTACAGCGGACACATCTTATAAGAATTTCTCATTGTGTTGAGTGTATCTACATTGCCGTTCTTACCAGCCTTGACATTCAGCCAGTGCGTATGCGTAAACAGGCACTCGATACCAAGCCCGTACTGCTTGAGCAGAGCCGCCGCCAGCCTTGCTGCATTATCCTCGGACTTCTGGTCATTGGCATTGTACGCAGAACTCATGATGCACTCAATTGCGATGGTCTTGCGGTTGCCGTTGCCGCTGCCGTCCGCAGCGTGCCAGCCAGACAGGTCAAGGGGCAGATTCTGCCACGCACTGACATGATCCACATAGTAATGCACACGCACATCGTTCATATTCCCATTGTAGGTTGCACGGGTGTACTGCTCTGCCGGAGTCGTTCCCTTGGCGGTTTTGATCCACGAAGTGTTATGAATCGTAACACCAATAATGCCCTCCATTTTCACGGAGGGCATTGCAATATTTCTGGGATTGTGCTTCGTGAGCAGAAATTCGTTGACGGTCACACCGCCGAGCGTCGTTGTCTTATCAGGTTTCAGAATTGCCATTTTTATCTACCTCGTATAATATATTTTAGGGTGATTTAACGAGTACCCTAATAAACCTCAAC
>CAYXBP010000006.1:0-10842 GCA_964463355.1 uncultured Ruminococcus sp.
CCCCAGAGAGGACTCTAACCTCCGACCTATCGCTTAGGAGGCGATCGCTCTATACAACTGAGCTACTGGGGCATATCGGTGGGCGATTCGTTTTCCATGCAAAAACGATGTATCATATTGCTTATTATAGCACAAAATCGCACAGCGGTCAAGTGCGTAGCGTACAAATTACTTTTTTTGTGTGGATTTATACAAAGTCCTGCAAAAGCCCTTGCAATTTCTACCAAAGTATGGTAGAATTAAACGGTATAGATTTTTACTCTATCCACAGAAAGGATGCGTATCATAAGTATGGATATCACAGCCTCTATTGCGAGAGAACGCCTCGGGCTGCTCTTTGACAACGGCTCGTTTACCGAGCTGGATGCACTGCGTCAGGAAAAGGATGACGCTGCTGCGGTCATCTGCGCACATGGCTATGTGGACGGTCAGCCTGTTTGTGCCTTTGCACAAGCCCCTGATGTCAACAACGGTGCGCTGGGCAAAAATGCCGCAGGCAAGATCAAGCGGCTCTATCATCTTGCCGCAAAAACCGGTACACCAGTGGTCGGTATTTACGATTCCAATGGTGTTTATATTGACGGTACCGCCGATGCTTTGACGGTTTACGGCAAGCTCATTGCTGCCACAACCGCGCTTTCTGGCGTGGTCACGCAGATTTCCGTGATTGCGGGTGTCTGTGCAGGCAGTGCCGCACTGATGGCAACCGCTGCCGACTTCGTCATTTGTACCGAGAATTCCGAATTGTACCTGACACCGCCGTTCGGCACTGATGCAGCTACTGCACAGACCGCTGCTGCCAACGGCATCGCTGCCGCCGTGTGCGCTGATGCTGCCGCAGCAATGGAACAGGTCAAAGCGATTCTTACACTGATGCCTGCAAATAATCTGGCAGGGGCACCCCTCTGCGAGTATACTGCCACCGAGATTGATTGCAGCAAGGATACTCTTCCCGAGAGCATTGCCGATGCAGGCTCTCTGCTGCCTTTGTATGAGGCATATGGCGATACTGTTAAGGTTGCGCTGGCAACATTGCGCGGTACTGCGGTGGGAATGGTTTTCGCTTGCGGAAAAGATGCCCTTACCACCGACGATTCCGCAAAGATTGCACGCTTTGTGCGTACTTGTGATGCTTTTACCGTTCCTGTCATTACGGTTATGGATACTCCTGGTTTTGCCTGCGATACCGAAGCCGCAAGAAACGGCTCTCTGCGCGCCATGACGCAGCTTTGTGGTGCTTATGCTGAGGCAACTTCTGTGAAGATCGCCTTGATTATCGGCGAGGCGAACGGTGCTGCATTTTCCGCAATGGCAGGTCGCGGCGCAGGTAGTGATTTGGTGCTTGCATGGGATAGCGCAGTTATTTCCCCAATGCGACCGGAAGCTGCGGTGGAGTTTTTGTGGCATGATAAGCTTAAGGGCGTTGCGGATGTGAATGCAACGCGTCGTACGCTGGCGGATGAGTACAGCCGCACCATCGCTTCTGCGGAAAAGGCTGCATCTCTTGGCGTGATTGATACTGTCATTGCACCCGCAGATACCCGAGATGCATTGATCGCCGCACTGGATATGCTCGAAAGCAAGCGTATCAGCCGTATGCCCAAAAAGCACAGTAATATTCCCTTTTAACGATCATATCAGAGGATGCGGCGTTGCTGCATCTGCCATAATTCTTTAATGATATCAGGAGGTTCTCATGAAACAGTTTCGTGTAACGATCAACAATAAGCAATATGATGTAGCCGTTGAGGAGATCGGTGCCAGCACGGCTCCTGCTGCACCCGTGTCCGCTGCGCCTGTCGCATCTGCTCCCGCCGCTCCTGCACCAGCAGCTGCTCCTGCGGCAGTACCCGCTAGTGGGGAGCCTGTTTCTGCCCCAATGCCCGGTACCATTCTGGATGTAAAGTGTGCTGTAGGCGACTCTGTCACCAGAGGTCAGGTGCTGTTTGTGCTTGAGGCGATGAAGATGGAGAACGATATTGTTGCCCCCAAGGATGGTACCATCGTTTCCGTAAATACTACCAAGGGCAGTTCTGTCAACCCCGGCGATGCGCTCGCTGTTCTGGGCTGAGAAAGCGAGCGAAGCCATGCCGAAAATCAAAATTACTGAAACCGTATTGCGCGATGCGCACCAGTCTTTGCTGGCAACCCGTATGCCTACTTCCGATATGCTTCCCGTGCTGGAGCAGATGGACAAGATCGGTTTTCATTCCATCGAATGCTGGGGCGGCGCGACCTTCGATGCCTGCCTGCGCTTCTTGAATGAGGATCCGTGGGAGCGTCTGCGCATTTTGAAGAAGCATATGCCAAATACCAAGCTGCAAATGCTGTTCCGTGGGCAGAATATGCTGGGATATCGCCATTATGCAGACGATGTGGTGGAATACTTCGTGCAGAAGTCTGTTGCAAACGGCATTGATATCATTCGTATCTTTGATGCCCTGAATGATGTTCGCAACCTGGAAACTGCCATCAAAGCGGCGAAAAAAGAGGGCGCCCATACGCAGGTTGCCATCAGCTATACCACAGGTGATGTGTTTACCGATGCGTACTATGTCAACTATGCCAAGCGCATTGAGGAGGCCGGCGCGGATTCCATTTGTATCAAGGATATGGCTGCGTTGCTGACACCCTACAATACCGAATCGCTGGTTAAGGCACTGAAAGCTGCTGTAAAGCTGCCCATTCAGATTCACACCCACAGCACCTCAGGGCTTGCCTCCATGTGTCTGCTCAAGGGCATTGAGGCGGGTGCAGATATCGTAGACACCGCCATGAGTCCTCTGGCACTGGGTACTTCTCACGCACCGACAGAGTCTATCGTTGCCGCATTGCAGGGCAGCGAGTACGATACTGGTCTGGATCTGGTCGCACTCAGCGAGCTGCGCAGCTACTTTATGGGCTTGCGCGAAAAGTATATCAAGGCTGGCTTACTGGATCCCAAAATGCTTGCCACAGATGCCAGCGCACTGATCTATCAGGTGCCTGGCGGAATGCTCTCCAATCTGCTCTCGCAGTTGAAACAGGCAGGCAAGGAAGATCAGTTGGAAGCTGTGCTGGCAGAGGTGCCACGTGTGCGCGCAGATGCAGGTTCTCCGCCACTGGTTACTCCCTCCTCCCAAATCGTTGGTACACAGGCCGTGTTCAACGTTATTATGGGCGAACGCTACAAGACCGTGACCAAGGAGTTCAAGGGTATCGTGCGCGGCGAGTACGGCAGAACCCCTGTGCCCATTGATCCGGCGTTCCGCAAGAAGATCATCGGCGATGCAGAACCCATTGATTGCCGCCCCGCCGATCTGCTGAAACCAGAGCTGGACACCTTGCGCAAGGAGTGCGCAGAGTGGATCACCCAGGAGGAAGACGTGCTGAGTTACGCTCAGTTTGGTCAGGTTGCCGTGAAGTTCTTTGAGAAGCGCCGAGATCAGCAATTTGGGCTGGATGGCGTACACGGTGACGCGGAAAAGCAAATTCACCCCGTCTGAATGACACCATGAATCATACATCGGCAAGCTGCATTCCGCATCCGTGCCGTGCCCGAATGGAATCCACAGACGGCGTATTACGGAAAGGAGCAATGCATTTTGCCGATTTGTATTTCCAAGGAGTTGCCTGCGTATCAGGCACTGCTGAATGAAAAGATCTTCGTGATGGGCGCAGAACAGGCCGCACATCAGGATATTCGTCCGTTGCGAATTCTGATTCTCAACATTATGCCCAAAAAGATTGAAACGGAGATACAGCTGCTGCGCCTGCTGAGCAACACCCCTTTGCAGGTGGATATCTCCTTGCTGCGGCTGGAATCGCATGTATCAAAAAATACCGCGCAAAGCCATATGGATGCATTCTACACCACTTTCTCCGAAATACGCGGGAAATATTATGACGGAATGATCATCACTGGGGCACCGGTGGAACAGTTGCCCTTTGAGGCGGTGGATTACTGGACGGAGATCTGCGAAATAATGGATTGGTCAAAGCGTCATGTGTTCAGCACACTGCATATCTGCTGGGGCGCACAGGCAGGGTTGTATCGCCATTTCGGCGTACCGAAGCATCCGCTGGAGAAAAAGATGTTCGGCATCTTTCCGCATCGTGCCGAGGTGGAAAAATCTCCGCTGTTGCAGGGCTTTGACGAAATCTTTGATGTGCCTCATTCACGCCATACGGAAGTGCGCCGCGAGGATATCGAAAAGGTGGAGGAGCTGGAAATTTTGACCAGTTCTGCCATTTCGGGGGTGCATATTGTTGCAAATCGCAATGGCAGACAGTATTTCATCACAGGGCATTCAGAGTATGATCGCAACACCCTTGCAGAAGAATACTTCCGTGATAAGCAAAAGGGCTTGCCCATTGAGATACCGTACCACTATTTTCCCAACGATGACCCTGCCTGTCAGCCGCGCTTTACATGGCGTTGTCATGCCAACCTGATGTTTTCCAATTGGCTAAATTACTGTGTCTATCAGCGCACCCCGTTTGATTTGGAAGAGTTGGCTCTGCGCAACTGGAACTGGCAGATAGACGCGTAAAGTATTGTGATGTGAAAGGAACTGCTATGGATCAGAATATGATTCCCAATCCTTACGGACAGTATCAAAGAAACAGCAATCAGGCATTCTACCAGCAGCCCGTGAAGCCGCAAAAGCCGGTTGGTTTTGCGGTCACTGCATTGATTTTGGGTATCGTCAGCTTGTTTGGGCTATGCTGCTGCGTCAATCTCGTAACTGCACCCCTTGCAATCATCTTTGGCATCATTGCACTGGTGCAGAAGCAACGCGGTACAGGAATGTCCATTACTGGCATTATTACCGCAACGCTGAGCCTTATTGCCGTATTGATCTGCTTTATCGCTTTTGCGGAGCTGATACCCTATGCCGAGGATATCACGGTGGATTATCAGCGCGTGATCGTGGAGGCAGATGAAATCTTTCCAGAGTATGATGAAACTGGCGAACTGCCCGAATTTCTCACCAAATACCTGGATGAGCCGTATTCCAAGTGGATGGAAAAATATGATATAGATATTTATGATATTATGGATGTGCTGCTTGTAGAGTACAAAAACGGCACATTTGGGTTGCATAGCTCTGGGGATAGCTACTATTTCAGCTATAGCTACGATTACGACTTCGATTACAATTTCACTCCTGGCAGCGGAGTCATATAGTCGGTATGATGTGATGATAAGAGATTCACGCGTTTTAGAAAGGAACATGGATCATGAAGAAAACAAGAACATTTCTGGCTTCTGCGGTTGCTTCAGTGATGATGCTTTGCAGCCTGACCGCTTGTGGAGAAGAAAACGGTGCTGGGGCACAGTTCACCATTACGCTTTATCCCGAATACGCCCCGATCACTTGCGAGAATTTTGAAAAGCTTGTTGGCGAAGGCTTTTATGATGGCTTAACATTTCACCGTGTGGTGGATGATTTTATGGCACAGGGCGGTGATCCTGCGGGCAACGGCAGTGGCGGCAGTAAGGATACCATCAAGGGCGAGTTTTCTGCAAACGGCGTGGAGAATCAGCTTTCTCATACCAGAGGCATCGTTTCCATGGCGCGTTCCAGCGCAATGGATAGCGCATCCAGTCAGTTTTTCATCTGCTATACCGATGACTGTAAATTCCTTGACGGCAACTATGCGGCATTTGGTGAGGTGACCGAGGGCATGGAGGTTGTGGACAGCTTTTTGCAGGTAGAGCGTACTCTTGGCGGCGATCGCGCGGTTTCTGCGCCTGTAGAGCCGATCATCATTGATACCGCTGTGATGATTGAGGATGATGCAGATGGAAATCCCAGAGTACTGTTTACCATGAAGCAGATTCCTGTTGCGGATTGATCGCACTGTGCGGTTATTATATGCGAAGAAACCCGTCCTTGCGTATGCAAAGACGGGTTGGTTTTATGCTTGCAGCCAGATTGTTTATGGTTCTTCGGGGACTTTTTCCTGCAAGACGATAGAGAAATTGCGGTCGTTTCCGTTGCGTACCACGGTGATGGTAATGGTATCACCAGCAGAGAAATTCTTTTTGGCATTGTTCAGATCGTCATAGCAGCTAACGCTTTCGCCATTGACCGCAATGATGATATCACCGACCTGAATGCCACCCTGTTCTGCGGCACCGCCCCTTACCACTTCCGTAACATATACGCCCAACGGCAGCCCATATGCTTGTGCCACATCTTCGGTCACATCTCTGCCAGAGATGCCGATGAGGGGTTTGCCTCGCACATAGCCAAATTCAATCAGGTCATCAATGACATTTTTTGCGTGCGCCATGGGAATTGCGAAACCCAGGCCTTCTACGCTTGCTGCGGAACTGCTGTAGCTGCTGCTCATTTTTGCAGAGTTGATGCCGATGACCTGTCCGTAGCAGTTGATCAGGGGGCCACCCGAGTTTCCACTGTTGATGGCGGCATCCGTTTGAATCAGCTGCATGGGAGTTTCGTTGATGGTCACTTCACGGTCGAGGGCTGAAACAATACCTGTAGTTACCGAGCCGAACAATTCCAGACCCAAGGGGTTGCCGATGGCAATAACGGCCTCGCCGACGCGGAGCGCATCACTGTCACCAAATTCTGCGGCAACGAGTTTACGGTCGGTATCCATCTTCAGAACGGCAATGTCCTCTTCAACATCATAGCCAACAATGGTTGCAGCGATTTGGGTATCGCCGTCATAGTATTCGGAATTGAGTGTAATCTGTACCTCTTTGGCTGTGCCGCCGTAGGATGACTGATACACTACATGGGCGTTGGTGATGACATATCCGGTTTCATTCATGATGATGCCGGTACCAGTCGCCATGCCAGAATCCTCGTATGAGCCGCCGCCAAAGCCCCAGATACTGCCGGAGGTCTGCTGCCATACAAAGGTAGAAGAGATACCTACTGTTGCAGGGGAAACCTTATCTACAATATCGGGAATGGACATAGCATCGGTAGGCGCAGCCAGATCGTACCAACTTACGGTTACATTGTTCTTGTTTGCGGAGCTGTTCTCGCCGACATGGGAAGCATCAGTATTATCCGTTTTGGAATCTGTTTGGTTGCCGGGTTGTGTGGTTGATGCGGCTGAAAGGCTGTCGTTCATACCAAAGAATCGTTGTAACGCTTCATTTTCGGCAAAAAAGCGATATGCTGAAACTGAGCCGATCGAAACCAATCCGATGCCTGCAACCACGCCAAGGATTTTTAATCCCGTGTGAGAAGATTGCTTCTTTGGCGGTTGCTGTGAAGGGATGTTGGTGTATACTGGTTCCTGTATCGGGGGGATGCTTCCGCCATTGGAGCGTGGGGAGTAATAGCTGCTCGATATGGGCGGCGTTTGCTGAGAGTTTGCTGTGAATGCAGCGTTTTCTGCGGTGGATTGTATATTCTGTGTATCCTGCGTTGTAGAAGAGGAAACAGTTGGATCCATCGGATTCTTTTCGTTTTCGTTAAACATAACGAACACCTCTTTCTCTTGTTGCGATACAGTACATACTGCATCTTTTCCTTGATATCTATTATATCCCTTTATGTGAAAATCGTATGATAAACAGAAAAAAGATGAGGTGTGTTCCTGTGACTGATCTCAGGAATATCCATGTGACGTGCTGGTAGTATGGTTTTTCAGCAGATGCTGCACGCTGCGGACAATCGCAGCACCGAAAACGCATCCTAGCGTATTGTGAATAATATCATCCCACTCAAAAAGCCCCAAACGCAGTACCAGTTGGGAAACTTCAATCAAGGATGAGAAGAATACCCCGATGCAGAATACGTGCAGCAGATGCATTCTACGGAAGATGAATGCCATCAGCATCCCCATAGGCATCAGCATCAGCAGATTCAACAAAATTTCTTCAAAAAGGCGTTGGTTGCGATATACAATGGCTTTCTGCCATGACCAGAAGGGTTGCCATGCAGCAGCGGGATGCAATCTTTGTGTGCGTGTGAGCAGCGTGATGAGGAGCACAAGCACCACATAATTAATGAGCATGGCTTTGCGTGCGGGACAATGTTGTACGAAACGCTGACAAAGTGCAAACACTGCTGCCGCACCCAAAAAGTAGATGCCCCAGCCCAAAAGCGACATCATATCAGAGAGAATATCTATGGCAGTGGTCAATGAAACACCTCCTACAGGCGTAGTAATGTATGCATAGTATGAGCCATCCATCGGCAGATGAATGGCTTTTTTGAAAATTATGCGTTTTTTGCAATGCGAGATTGACGATTTTTGCGTTTTTTTGCAATTGCTTTGCAGATCCATAGCAACAAACAAGTTGCAATCACGCCTGTGGTCGCCCCTGCAAAATCCAGCCAGACATCCTGCACCTGAGGGCCTCTGCCAGTAAAAATCTGTATGGTTTCATCGGTAAGGGCGGCGAGCAGTGCAGCGAGAAATACAGCACAGTTTGGTTTTTGGCATAGCAGCCCAAGCAAAACGCCCAGCAGACCAAATTCGCAGAAATGAGCAAGCTTTCGCACAAGATGTTGTGTGACATTACCCTTGCCGACAAATAGTTCCAGAAAGGGTTTCATCAACTGCATAACAAAGGAACTTTCCCGTGCGGATTCCTTCGGCCCTGCAAGTGAATGAAAAAAGATAAAAGCAAGGGCTACTCCTATAAGAAGGAGAATGATTTTTTGTTTCATACCGAACCTCCGAAGCGTAGGAGAAAAAACGAAAAACGGATACTGCCATAGCAATATCCGTCTCACTCGAATGAGGATGGACGGACTTGAACCGTCGACCCCCTGCATGTCAAGCAGGTACTCTAACCAACTGAGCTACACCCTCACGACAAGGGATATTATACCATACTCGCAAGCATTTGTCAAGCACTTTTTTCAAAATTGCCATTTATTTTGCGCCACTACGTTCTGGTACGTGTGCAAAGAAAACGCAATCACTTATTGTAAACGCTTCGCGAGGCTTGTGCGCCCTGCGAAAGGGCTTTCTGGTGCCTTGATAAATAAAGTCACCATCTTGCAAAAAAGATGGTGACTTTACAACATATGAACATGAAAAGACATCTGTTTACAATAAGCAGTGCATTGGACTCAAGCCTCCATGAGAATTGCGACGGATGTTATCAATCATGACTGCCCCCAGAATACAACCAATCAGGGGAATGCTGCTAAATGACCCATTGGTCACACGCCCTTTCTTCATCATATGTGATTCGGAACTGATTTTGTGTTCGTTCCTTATCTTTGATTACATTCTATCATATTTTTCTTACATTGTCAATAGATTTTGGCGAATTTTCACATATTTTTATCTTCTAACATTATGCGAAAGGAGCTATGGAAAATCTTGCCATAAAAATCCGCAGATGGCTGTGAATATGCACAATCGAGCGACACTACAGGAACAACTTGATAGTAAAAATACTCAAAAATGCGCAAAACACTTGCAATTCCAAACGGTTGTTGCTATAATAGATATGTGTATCAGTATCGGTAGAGATGTGGATCATCCGTACCGTTCCATCGTACATAAACCAACATAATTCATGAGGAGATGTTTGAATGAAAAAGTCTATGTTCAAGCGCGGAATCGCTTCCGCAACCGGCATCCTGCTGGCAGCCTCCCAAGTGGGTATGACCGCTATGAACACCATTGCGGCAGAAGTCACTATTGACGCATCATATATGACCGATGTGCCTGTGCTTGTTGATCCAGATGGTGTTTTGCAGTATACCGAGGGCAGCTGGTATGATCTGCTGTTTGCTGCTTACACCGCAGCAGATGCGTTGGATCAGGAGATCGCTGTGGATGCAGCTAAGAATTCCGCAAAGGATCTGTTCGGCAAGTACTTGGGCGCTGAAGCTACTGAGGTTCTGATGGATTCTATTTCCAATGCACATCTCAATGGCAATGCAGGTAAGTACACCATTACCGCTACACTGGATGACTGCGGCGATGTTGTTGGTGCTGCTGTGCTGAGCAAGCTGGCAGGCATCGATGTAGATACTGTTTCTATGGCTCTGGCAGGCACTCTGACCATCGGTATCGACATGACCACTGAGAATACGATTGCTTTTGCTGTTGCTTTTGCTGCTGAGGATGGCAAAGTCTACACTGAGGCCAACATCAGTGATTACATCACTGCGAAGCTGATTGAGGGTCTGACCTCTGCCGGCAGAATGGATGCGTTTCCTGGTGCCGCTTCGAAGCTGAATGACGCAAAGTCTACCGTTTCCGATATCAACTTTGTTGCCAATAGCTTTGAGGGCGCTTATGCACAGTATGTCGCTGCTCTTCCCGAGAAGATTGCTGACAAGGCACCTGCAACTCTGGCTGAGGCAATGGCAAACGAGAAGGCAAATTCCGTGCTGCCGCAGGTACTTGAGGTTATCAATGATGCGCAGGGTATTGCTACCATTGATGTGACTGTTGCCGATGTTGCTGGCATCATGGCAAACGGCTATGATATCTCAATCGCCGTCAAGAATGGAACTTCTGGAATTGCAGAGTTCTCCATTCCCGATGACCAGAACGCAGAACTGGTTGCTGCTTTTGCTGAGTATTACACCACTGCCGCTTCTCTTGCCGATCTGCAAGCATACTTTGCAGAGGCTTATGAGCTGGACGATGAGAAGTACACCTACACCGTTACCGCAGTGGAATCCCACAAGGAATTGACCGTTGCTGCTTCTACCGCTGGCGTGGCTTACGAGATCATCCGTGTGATCGATTCTGTGACTCTTGAGCTGAAGGACATCGAAACAACTACCACTGCTGATACGACTGACTCCGTTGACACAACAACTACCACCGCTGATACAACTGGTTCTGTTGACACAACAACTACCACTGCTGATACGACAGGTTCTGTTGACACAA
>CAYXBP010000006.1:10942-105913 GCA_964463355.1 uncultured Ruminococcus sp.
CTGCTGATACGACAGGTTCTGTTGACACAACAACTACCACTGCTGATACGACAGGTTCTGTTGACACAACAACTACCACTGCTGATACGACAGGTTCTGTTGACACAACAACTACCACTGCTGATACGACAGGTTCTGTTGACACAACAACTACCACTGCTGATACGACAGGCTCTGTTGACACAACAACTACCACTGCTGATACGACAGGTTCTGTTGACACAACAACTACCACTGCTGATACGACAGGCTCTGTTGACACAACAACTACCACTGTTGATACGACCACAACGGTAGATACGACTACTACTGTTGACACAACAACTACCGTAGATACGACTACCACTCCTACTGCTGTTGTTTACACTTACGAGTATGAAGTCAACAGCAATATCGATGATGTTCTGTACTACTGGTCTTGCGAAACTGAGAACTTTGATCTCTCCGCAATCAGCGGTACCTTGCGCGTTCTGGCTGACGGTGTGAAGGTTGACGAAGTGACCATTGGCAGCGAGTACTATGTCGCAGATGCTGATTCTGCTTCCGCACTTGAGTTTACTGGCTATGGCGAGTACACCGTAAAGGTAAAGCTTTCCGATAAGGCTGTTGCCGATTTTACAGCTAAGTTTGAAGAAGCTGGCTATGATGTTACTACTCTGAGCGAGGTTCTGAATACTACCGCTATCGCTGACGAGTTTACCGCGGTTTTGGTTATGCGTGGCGATGCGAATCTGGACGACAGCGACAAGGGTACCAATGACACAATTAGAATCCTGACCTTGTACAACCGTATTACACTGCAAAATCGTGGCATTGAGTGGGTTCAGGAATCCCTCGGTGTGGATGAAATGACCTTAAAGGTGATGTGCTATGCAGCTGATGTTAATTGTGACCAGGTGATTGACAGCAAGGATGCTAACACTGCTCTGAAGTACTACAACTTTAATTATTTGCAGCAGCTCCCCAAGACTTGGGACGAGCTTATTGGTGACGGCAACGAGGCTACCATCCATGAGTATGCACAGCATGTGGATCCCCTGGTGGTTTTCCCTGCTCAGTGATTTGCGCGATACTATGACGGAAAAGAAGGGTACAGCTTTTGCTGTACCCTTCTTTGTGATGTGAAATTAGATGCAAAAATACCACTTCCAGAAAAATGCTTTGTAAAAAACAATGAGGGGAAAGCGATTCTGTTCGCTTTCCCCTCAAATCGTTATTGTATGTTTCGCAAAGCGAAGCTGCGCAGTTTGCTGAAAGCAGGCACATGAAGGTAATCGTGATGCTTCGCTGCCTGTGGGCATTTTGCATTATAACCGAATGGTGAAGGTTGACTGGTCATCGTTCCAATGGATGTCTGCAAACGGATCTTTTTCCTCCGTGGTCACTTCATCATCTGTATTGGTTGTAGTGGCAGAGTGCGCATCTACTTTGGGTGTGGGCGCAGTGTCAGAAACAGGGATCTTGGGTGTATAGTCCTCGTCTGGCAAATCGGGCAGGTCTGGGAGATCGTCCAACAGGCTCGCGCGTATTCGCGCCTTGCGCTCCTCTGGTGTTTCCTTCATGCGTTGCTTACGCTCACGATCTTCAGGCAAATCGGGCAAATCATCCAACAGACTTGCACGGCGTTTTGCCTTTGCCTCCTCAGGAGATATCTCACGTTCCGCCTTTGCTTTTTTGGGCTTTGGCTGCTTTTTCGGCTTTTCGCGTGTGATTTTGGGCACTGGCTCTTCCTCGATGGGCGGTAGCTTCACTGCGAGATCAATGGGCGCAGACTTCTTGCGCGCTTCTTCCAACTCACGCTTGATGCGCTCCGTGTAGTTCGTTTCTTCCTCATCGAAGGGGTTATACTTCATCATCGGGGCTGATTCGTCCACAGTGGGTACAGGCTTAACCTGCTCAGCAGCGACCTTTGGCAGTACCGCCACTCTGGACACATCGATGCCATCGGTAAGAGGTTCTGCTTTGGAAATGATTTTTTCCTTTTTGGGCGGCTTAGGCGCAGGCTTTGGCTCCTCGCGCTGAATCGGTTCTTCAGCCATGAAAGCTGGCTTTGCAGCAGGCTGCTCAATTTTCGCCAATTGTGGTTGTGCAGGTGCTTGCTGCACGGGACGGAAGAGAAAATCGGGATCAGAAGAGGGCACTTGCTGAACGGGAACGGGAGCGGGCACAGATGGAACTCTTTGTGGCTGTGCGACAGGTTCAGCGAATGTGGTTGGTGGATCTCCCGTATGCTTTACAAACTGAACGAGCATACTGTTTTGTTTTGCGTATCGCTCGGCATAGGTTCCTTCTTCGGCATGCAGGCGGAATTTTGGGCATTCCGTAAAGGCGTTCTCTTCGATTGTGGTAACTGATGAAGGGATATACACATCAGCGAGGTGGGTACAGTGGCTGAACGCCGATCGACCGATACGTGTCACACCTTCGGGGATGATGATTTCGCGAAGATCCGCATGATAGAACGCCTCATTATCAATTTCGGTGAGTGTTGCGGGCAGACGGATGCTTTTTAGCGCGACACAGTTACTAAACATCGCATGGCCGATCTTAGAAAGCCCATCATGGAGCTTGACTGTATGCAGTGCTGAGCAGCTATGGAATATATACCCTTCAATTGTTTGCAGAGTACTGGGCAACTCGATATACTCCAATTGTTCACAGAAGGAGAATGCACCGTGCTGTAAGGTATGCAGCCCCTCGGGCAGGCGCACAACGCGTACAGGCTGCTGCGCAAAAGCGGCTGATGCGATACAGCGCACACCGATGGGTACATCCACCTCAGCCTGTATGGAGTTGGCACGCAGCAAAATATTGGCACCTACGATGGTAAACGGCTCGGTTCGGCGGCTAAGCCATGGTGTATAGGCAAAGGCATCCACGCCAATTTGCGTGACCGTAGATGGAATGGAAACATCGGTTAACACGCCGCAGTTGGCAAACGCATTATCACCAATGCTGATTACGCCTTCGGGGATCACGACATTGCGCAGACCGCCTCGTTCAAAGGCGCGCGGGCCGATGCGTCGCACGCCGATAGGGATGGGGCTGTAGCCGTCGGCACGGATAAGAAATCTGCCAACGATGTAATGCCCTGCGGTCATACGGAACAGTGGGGTATCGGCAAAGGCGTTGCCTGCGATTTCTTCAACGCTGTCGGGAATATAAGCTTCGCAAAGGCTGCTGCAATTGCGAAACGCATTCTGTTGGATAAACTTCGGCCCTTCGGGTATCACCACGGTGCGCATAGAGGAACAGCCCGTGCAAATTGCATCGCTGATGACCTCCAGCTGTGAGGAGAAGCGCAGTTCTGTCAGGGACATACAATCACGCAGTGCCTCATTTTCCATCAGCTTAAGGGAATCTGGCATATAGAAGCGACGCATTGTGGTACAGCCTTGAAACGCATTTTTCCCGACCACCTCAACGCCTTGGGGCAACACGACCTCCACAAGGGGGCAATCACGGAACGCAAATCTACCGATGCGGCGCAGGGTGCTTGGCAGATAAATTCGTTGCAGGCTGCGGCAGCCATTGAAGGCGTAGCCACCGATTTCCTCAACGCCTTCAGGGATCACCACCGAAACGAGCTGTTTGTTTTGTTCAAAGGCGTGGTTGCCGATGCGGATCACGCCTTGTGGTATCATGATATCGCGGACATTGTACTCCTGAGTATATTTGCGTAAAACGCCGTATTCGATGTAGAATGCGGGGTTTGCGCCACGCAGCAACGATGCCTCGCGTTCAGTGTAGCACATGATGTTATGCGCAAGGGCAAAAACGTGTGCTACGCTGCCAGTGACGGCAGTAATGATGTTCAAGTTATGCTCTGTACCAAAGGCGTAGGGGTGCAGCTTGGTTACAGAGGGTGGGATGATGACACATTTCAATTCGGTGCAGCCTGCAAAAGCATCCTCACAGATTTCGGTTACGGTTTCTGGGATTGAGATGGTGGTAAGAGAGGTACAGTTTGCAAAGGCTTCTCTGCCGATGCTGTGCAAGCCGTTCTGAAGTTTCACGGATGTCAGGCTGGTGCAGGCATAGAATGCACGGTTTTCGATGTATTGCACATTGCTGGGAATTTCAATTTCGGTGAGGTGCGAACAGCCAGAGCAAGTACCGCGCGCGATGAAATCAATTGATGCGGGAAATGTGATTTGCTTGAGGCTGCTGCAATTACAGAACGCCCACATACCTACGGTATCGCAGGAATCGGGGATGATCATAGAGGAAAGCATATGGCAGCCGTCAAAGGCGTTTGCACCGATCAGACGCAGCCCTTCTGGAATATGGACAGATTCCAACTCTGCACACAGTGCAAAAGCTTTTTCGCCGATGGAGAGGATTGAATCAGGGAGTGCGACGCTGCTGACTGCGGTCATTGTAAATGCTTCGTCAGCGATCTCAGTTACATTCTTCGGCACCGCAAGACTTTCGCCCTTTTTTCGTATGCCCAGACGCTCAAGCGTTCTGGTTTCCTCGTATTTCAGCAAAACGCCGTTTTTGATTTTAAAGCCCATTTTTTGCGCCTCCTGAAAAGGGGTTGTTTGGTATGCTTTATGTATTTTGTGTATGGTGGCACAAAACCGCTATCGTAACAATTATACCATAAATATGTTTGGATTGCAAGAGGATATCGCAATGTGTACTTGTAGAATTATCAGCTCTTGATTTGTACATTTTGCACAATTATTAAGATGCTCTTTGGTGGAATGCTCCGCAAGATATCGGCAAAAGGCGACAAAAAGGGCATCTCCCCATAGGGAAATGCCCTTTGCATTTGTATTGCAGATTGTGATAGATCAGTTCTGGGTGGCGTTGTACTCAGCCAGATATGCATCAATTGCAGAACTGATGGTACCGACAGTTTCCGACCACTGAATCTGCCCCTTGGTGGCGGTACGGATACCGTTTTCGGAGGAATCCAGAATCTTGGTGACATCGGCAGAGGTGCCAGTGTAGAAGTCATACACGGGGTTTGCGCGAGCCATCTCATCCATCTTGATCTTCATTGCGACCATTTCCTCAGTCCAACCGTAAACGCTGTAGAGCTGCTCAGTAGCGATGGCATCGGCGCGCTCGTTGGTGATGGTTACACGCTTGCACTCAGCAAACTTAATAACGCCCTCAGGGTTTTGGCCGCCCTTGACCATCACGTAGCCGTCCAAACCGCAAGGAATGTAGTAGGTATCGCTTTCGGGATCCTTGGGCATTGGCACGAACATGACATCTTCCGCGTCACCGAAGGTAGGCTGCCACTGGTCGGGCGTGCAGTAGAGCTTCCACAGACCTGCGGGGAAGAACAGTTCCTTGCCTTCACCGATATACTGAGGCATCTCAGACCAGCCAAAATCGCCGCAGCCGATTGCAACGAGGTTGTTGGTGGAAAGCTCGAAGAACCAGTTCTGCAAACGCTCCAGGCTGGGATTCTTCAGATTGCTTACCAGCTTACCGTCCTCAATGCCAATATAGGGCACACCAGTCGTACGGGACAAGCCGTTCTCAAACCAGTAACCATCCAGACCATAGTAGCCCTCTTCCACATCCACGAACTGCTCAAGCTGCTCCTGGAAGGTTTTCCAGTTCCACTCGCCCTTTTCCAGCAGCTCGGCGGGATCTTTCAGACCATGCTCCTGAATGGTGGATCTGTTGTAGATCAGCGCGCAGTTATCACCAGAAACAGCATTCACGATGACATAGTGCTTGCCACCCCAAGTGAACTGATCCATAACTTCCTTGGTATCTGCCCACAACTCGTTGTTGAAATCAATATAATCGTCGATGGGGACGAACATATCCTTGATGGCACCTTTGGGGAAAGCGTCCAGATCGGATGCGGGGAAGAAGTCAACACCCTCGCCACCGTTGACGGCATTTGCGAGCGAATCGTAACGAGTGTTCCAGTCAACTGCATTATATTCCACCACGCCGCCGTACCGGGATTGGAAGATCGCCAATTCAATGGGGGGTTCTTTACCGGAAGAATCGGGATTGATATCCCAGTTTGCCATCCACTTAATGGTTTTGTTTTCCAACTCACCGGTCAGACGGCTGTCCTCTGCTGCGATTTCTGCAACCTCTGCGGCAGTAGCGGAATCCAGGGATTTGTAGCTGGATTCTTCCTCGACTCCGTCGCAGGCGAACATAGTCATGCTCATGCTGGCAAGCAGCAGTGCTGCAATTGCCATTCTGGTTTTTTTCATTCTGATATCCTCCTAAGAATTTGGTGCAAGCGCTCCACCGAAGTGAACGCAAACACTCTCATATGATATATTATACCAAAATTGCTGCGCTTTGTCAAGATAAAATTGCCAAAAAGCATACCGCAATTTGAAAAAACAGCGATTTGAATCTTTGCAGTCAAGCGATTCCTCACAAAAACGATACAAACAAGGACAGCGCATCCGTTTGCAGATGCGCTGCTATCTGAAAAGCGTTTGTGCTTCACCCTTTGTCCAAAAGCGCTTCCAAGGATGAAGCACAGATCCCGCGGGCAATATCGCTTCATCACTTTCGGGCAGCAGGGGGGGTAAAAAGCAGTCGCTTGCTAGTAGTATATGCCGATTTTGCACAAAATGCAACATCCAAATTATGGTAATATATTGCCGTTAGGCAAGACCTTCCAAATCAGAAAAGTTCATAGTGGGCTGTAATGCAAGATTGATTCCATATGCGATCAGCTTTGCGGCATTGGCAACCAGGCAATCCACATCCCGTGGAGTGACCATCATATTTGGCAGACTGTCGTCCTGAAAATCGGTGTAGTGCCGCACAATCGTGTGCATATCTACTACCGTTGGCACACCAATGGCGATCACTGGTACACCAAGCGATGCCTCATCAAGTGCTTTGCGACGGTTCTGTACGCCACTGCCGGGAGAAATGCCTGCATCGCTGATTTGTATCGTGCAGCCTAAGCGGTTGATATCCGAGCAAGCAAGAGCATCCACCGCGATAACGGCGGCAGGCTTAATTGCATCCCGCAGAGCTGCTGTTAGTTCTGCTGCCTCAATGCCTGTTTGCCCCAGCACACCGTTTGCCAGAACGCTTACTGGGCGCAAATTGTGCAGGTATTCCATATCGGCACTGTTGATTTGCAGTTCACGGCGCAGATGGCGTGTGGCGAGAATCTTCCCTGCCACCAATGGGCCAAGTGCGTCTGGGGTGATATCCGCATTGCCAAGTCCAACCACCAGAATATCCCCCTCTGGCAGCAGCTGTGCGATTTCCGTTGCCAACTCTTCTGCCTGTATCTGTAAGATGTTACTACTGCGGCTTAAGCGGTCACATTCCAGCGTAATATATCGTCCGATGCCTCTTCCAATGCGTTGACTCAGTGCCTTTTCGGTGATGTGCAGTTCTGAAATGCGAAAGGTTTTGCCGCGTCTGGTGATGGGAATGGCTTCTTCAGGGACAAGGTTCGTTGCCTGCTCAAGGGCAAGATCAGTTCGGGCAGCAGTCATGGTGGTTCCTTTCTGCGGTACAGGATTGTCTTTCGGGTGTCATTTCAAAGAATTTGCACCTGCACTTGTGCAATCTGCTGAAAAAGCTGCGAAAAAACATGAAAATATTCCTCTTTTGCCTATTGCTTTTTTTCGCGAAAAATGGTAGAATATTATTTGGTTTTGCAGCATAGCCATGTATACGGTCCCCACCCGTAGCAGACAGTCGGTTCCGTCATAGCCGATTTGCTTCATATTGTATGCCGCTTTTCCGAAATTATACAGTCCCTCATCCCAAGGATGTTCGGGCACCCTCAAACATTGTACAGCCGTTTGTTCTCACCGCATCGGCTGTGGCATTGGTTGTACATTTTTTGAAGAGATTCAAGTTCGAGAAAAGGAGTTTCAAACAATGGCAAACGCTAAACTGCCCAAGAAGCGCCCCACACCTGAAAAGAGAGATCGCATCAATGCGATGAATGCAGCACGTAACCGTGCGCGTCGTTCTGAGATGAAGACCGCTATCAAGAAAGCATCCAATGCTTGCTATGTTGGCGGCACGGATAAGATCGCAGCAATTCGTTATGCGATCAAGCGTGTGGATCAGGCTTGTGCAAAGGGTTTGATGCACAAAAACTGCGCAGCAAGAAAGAAGTCCCAGTTGATGAAGATGCTCAACGCTGCAAAGTGATCAAATCTCTATGCAGCATACAGCCGCATTCCGTTTGGAGTGCGGCTGTTTTTGTATAATTACAGCGGTTCTGCACAACATAATGCAATAACGTAACCCTATGCTTTGTTGAGGTGATGGAATGCTTAGTTGTGTGCTGCGTGCTGCAATGTTGTATCCGCTGGTGATTTTTGCTGTACGTCTTATGGGAAAGCGGCAGATCGGGGAATTGCAGCCTGCCGAACTGGTGGTAACCATTCTAATATCCAATATTGCTACGTTGCCGCTGGAGGATCAAAACCTGCCACTGCTGATGGGCATTGTACCCGTGCTGGTGCTGGTTAGCTTTGAGGTGATTGTTTCGTGGCTGTCACTGCGGTTTCGGAGTTTTCGCAGGCTTATCTCAGGCAGCCCAAAAATCATTGTGAAGGATGGAATCATTGACCAGCGGGTGATGAAAACGCTGCGGTTTTCTTTGGATGATCTGATGACTGCGCTGCGCAGTGGCGGCGTGTTTGACATCAATGAAGTGCAGATGGCGGTGGTGGAAACAAACGGAAGTGTATCGGTGTACCAGAAAACAAAGTATCAACCTGCCGCCAAGGGGGATGTGGTCACTGATCTGCAATCGGAGTGCCCGCCGGAAGTGCTGATTGCTGATGGCGTGGTTAGCCTGGAGGGCATGAACGCCGCAGGTTATACCAATCAACGTTTGCGGACGCTGCTGAAGCAACAGAAAGTGACTGCCGAGGAGGTTTTTCTGCTGACGGTGAATGAAAAGGGTCTGCATTGCATCATTAAAAAGGAGGATCGCATATGAGGGCGAATCGTTTTTGCAGCCATGTGCAGGTGAGTATGTTGCTGATTTGCATTGTGGTATTGCTGATTGCTGCATCGCTGCTGACGGTCAACCGTCACTGCAACCTGATGTGCGAAAAGATAAATGCGGTGATGGAGGCAGATGATACCGCAGACCGTGGGACGGCTATTTCCGCAGTAGAAGAAGCGCAAACGCAATGGAAGCAAAGCTGCAAATGGCTGCAATTGTTCGTGCCGCGGCAATCCGTGGCAGAGGTTAATACTGCTATTGCAAAGTTGCTGCCTCTTGCTGAAGCGGAAAATGATGAACTCGCCGCTGAATGTGCTGCGCTGAATGCCATGCTGTTATGGATGCGTGAGCAGTATTAAAGACATTGCATTTGATCGCGAGAGAGGGAGAGCAATTTTTCCGCACATTGAATGCCGTCTACAGCTGCGGATACGATTCCACCAGCATAACCTGCACCTTCGCCGCAAGGGTACAGCCCCTGAAGTCCCAACGATTGCAGCGTGAGAGGGTCGCGCAGCAACCGCACGGGAGAAGAACTTCTGGTTTCGGGGGCTGTCAGCACGGCATCAGGCTGATAGAATCCATGCAGTTGGCGGTTCAGCAAAGGAAGCGCATCACGTAGTGCATCGCAGACAAAACGAGGGAGGGTTTCCTCTAAAGCGGCAAATTTTGTTCCCAGGGGGTAGCTAGGTGCAACTCTGCCAAAGCCTGTGGAAGTTTTATGCTGTATGAGATCCTCGGCGAGGATAACGGGGGCTGCACCAGTTGCGCCTCCTGCGCGATAGGCTGCCTGTTCGATTTTACGCTGCAACGCCATACCAGCAAGGGGCGAATCATCCTCAAAATCCGCAGGGCTGATGCCCACCAGTAGGGCGCTGTTGGCATTGCGCTCGTCACGAGCAAAACGGCTCATGCCGTTGGTGACGACAGTATTTGGCTCTGATGCAGCAGCTTGTACCGTGCCGCCTGGGCACATACAAAAGGAATACACCCCTCTGCCATTGGGCAGATGCACCGCAAGCTTATAGCTAGCCGCCTCCAGCGCGGGGTGTCCCACCGCTTTGCCGTAGCAAAAGCGGTTGATATCCGTTTGCAAATGCTCGATGCGCACGCCTAACGAGAACGCTTTTTGTTCCATGGGAAGCTGCATTTCATAAAGAGTTGTGAACAAATCTCTTGCGCTGTGCCCGATGGCTAAGATAACGGCATCGGTCTGTAAATTGTGGGTGATACCATTTTGCACATAGGTGATGCCGCGCAGGATGCCTTTTTCTCCGTGAATTGCCGTGCATTTTGCTCCAAAGCGCACCTCACCGCCCAGTGATTCGATTTTTTTTCGCAGTGTGGGAATACATACCGCCAGCTTATCTGTGCCAATATGAGGCTTTGCTTGCCAGAGAATCTCATCGGGTGCGCCACACGCAGTGAAAGTTTGTAGTACCTGACGAATACGAGAATCTTTTGTACCCGTGTTCAGCTTGCCATCGGAGAAAGTTCCTGCACCGCCCTCGCCAAATTGCAGATTGCATTCTGGGTCAAGCACGCCTGTTTTGTGATATGTTTCCAGTGCTGCCGTGCGCTCTTGTACAGTCTTTCCGCGCTCCAGCAGAATGGGTGCTGTGCCTGCCTGTGCCAGTACATAGGCTGCAAACAGTCCCGCAGGGCCACAGCCTACTACTACAGGGCGCAGTTTGCGCGTGCAGCTGGGATAGCTGGGCATATGATAAGGCTGCACCTCGGTGATATTTTTGCCCTTTCCTTTGCGCTGCAATGCGGCCAAGATGCGCTTTTCGTTGTCCATTGTAACATCTACCGTGGCAACAAAGCAGACATCTTTTCGTGCATCGACAGCACGCCTTGCAAGAGCAACGGTATGCAGCATTTCGGGCGCAATTTTCAGTGCGTCAGCCGCCACTTGATAAAGCACTTCTTCAGTATAAGAAAGCGGCAGCTTCAGATTTGTGATGCGGAGCATTGATTGCCTCTCCTCTCAAAAAAAGCAGGCTGCGAAACAGTATGATTTCCACTGCGTGCAAGCCGTTCTCACAGGGCTTGCATCTGCAGAAGCAGTGCCCCCTGCCGAGATTTCCGCATGGGAGCGGAATACTGTATGTATTGCATTTCGAGGGGAAAGCGAACAAGACCGCTTTCCCCTCGTTGTTATTCTACAATTCAGTTTCTCTTAATAAGATTCCCATCAAAACGTTTTTCACAAAGTGCTTCGGAGATAGCCAGCAGATCAGCAGAGGCGTTTTGTTGGGCGTTCTCGTTGGGCTTAGGTAGCAGAATACTGCACCAGTGCTTTAACGATTGCAGGGAAGTTATAGATCGAAGCGGAACGGAATAGCAGGCCGAAATTCTCGCCGCTGCCGCTGAATGCATTGTTATCCCACCAGCAGCAGGAGATTCCTCTTGCACGAGCAGTTGCCGTATAAAATGCGGCAAATTCCACGCGAGCCTGTTCGTTGTCCTTGTTCATTGCGCCAAACTCGCCGATGAATACCGGCACACCGTTTGCAGTAAACTTTGCATAGAGTTTATCCATAAAGTCCACAATCTCTTTGCGGTTCAACTCATTGTTTATAGAGAAATCCTTGGTGCCCATCTTGTTCAGCGCGAAGTTGTAGGGTGTATATGCGTGAATAGAAACGATCAGACGGTTTGCGACCGTATCAGTGGGCAGCTTGAAGTCATCGTTGCAGGTGCCGTCTACCGATGCACAGTAGCCAGATACCATCAGAAAACGGTTGGCATTGTTTCCGCCGCTTGCGCGAACGGTATCCACAAACAGCTGGTTGAGCGTATTGATGCATTGCATGGAATCCTTACACTGGGCATTGTTTTGATCGTACCACCACTCGTAGTCTGTGTCTTTTAGACGAGGCTCATTCATGCCCTCCAGAATCAAATGATTGTCGTAATCCTTGAAAGCTTCTGCCATCTGCGACCAGATTGACGAGAGATACGCTTTCGAGTCTTCCAAGTGCGCGCTGTCGGGGTAGTATTTGGAATCAATATCGTGGTGGGTATTGACAATCACCTTCAGATCACAAGAAAGTGCCCACCCCACGACCTCCTTGACGCGGTTCATCCACGCTTCGGAAATTTTGTTGTTCTCATCCACGTGGTTATGCCATGATACGGGAATGCGGATGGTTTCAAATCCGGCAGCTTTTACAGCAGCAATGGTATCGGTGGTGGTGATATAGCCGCACCATGCTTGTTCATACTGCAATTCGTCTGTCACATTGCAGTTGGATGCGTCAAAGGTATTGCCGAGATTCCATCCGATTTTCATATCCTCCACAAACTGCATGGCTTCGTTTTCAGGCAGGGGATATTTGTCCACGGTAAAATCGGGCACGCTGATCTGCGCGTCACCGAGGATATTCTCTGGAATGCTGATCTCCACGATCTGGGAATCTGCGGAACTGCTCCCTTCGCTTTTTTCACAGCCAGTACAGGCGCAGAGCGTAAGGGTTGCTGCGCATAGCAGCGATACGGGTTTTCTCATAATGGGGTGATCCTCCTCTTTCCTCTGAATCTATTTATCCAGTATAGCATGGTTTTGTCGGTTTGTCAATCACCGCAGCCAAAGAAGTGGAAAAACCGTCACTTGCGAAAGAATATGAGAAAAGTGAGCGGTTTTGCGCAATATCGCAAATGCTGTCGCTTCGGCACTTGACAGCGGCGCGAAAAACAGGTATAATATATAGTGTTACTGTATCGCATTATAATGCGTACGCATAAAGACTATGCTAAGGAGATTTATGCCATGAAAGAAAATGAAGTGTCATATCGTTTTTGCCGCAACTGCGCTGCCGTTCTTACGGATACTGATATTTGCTGTTCACAATGTGGTTTTGCTGTGGGTACGGGTATGCGTTATTGCCCCTATTGTGGTGACCCCGTTGCGGTGGGCGCGACCATTTGTGTTACATGCCAGCAGCCGTTGACCGATGTTGCAGGGCAGCCAGTGCGCAATACTGCCGCACAGCAAATGCCCACTGTGGAGAACACTGCTGCCTTTGTGCAGCCCTCCGTACAGCAAGTGCCGCCGGTGTATGTTCCAACACAGCAGCAGAGTGGCTATGCATATCAAAATGGTGCCATGCCCCAGCAGAATATGGCTTATGGCTATGCGCCCAGTCAACAAAAATCGAAGATCGCAGCAGGTATTCTTGGTATTTTTTTGGGCGTTTTTGGTGTGCATAATTTTTATCTTGGCAGGGTGGGCAGAGGCGTAGCGCAGTTGCTTCTGACTTTGCTCAGCTGCTTTCTCCTTTCGCCCATTTCGGAAATCTGGGGCTTGATTGAGGGCATTCTCATTTTGGCAGGCAGCATCAACACCGATGGAAAGGGCATTCCGCTGAAAGATTGACGACGCGAAAAGCACACCCTATGTTGCGGATTCATTGATGGAGGGTGCGCTTTCACAGTGATTTCGAGATATACACAAAATTGTCAGATTGCTTTCAGTTTGTTTTAAGTAAGTGGCTTTATAATGGACTTGTGATCGGCAGACACCGATGACCGCGAGCAACAGGAAAAAGGAGGGAACCGTGCCGAAGCAGACCGTCCATGTGACGGATATCTGATACAGACACGCAAAAAAAGAATGGCTATCAGCACCTTTCAACGCCGTGAAGTGAAGTATATGCTTTCAATGGAACAGTTTGATGCGCTGCTTCCCATCATCTACGAACACATGAATCCCGATGAATATTGCGTAGACGGCAAGGAATATGGCATCTATAACATTTATTATGATACGCCTGACCATTTTTTGATCCGGCAGTCCCTTGAAAAGCCCGTTTACAAGGAAAAATTGCGGCTGCGCAGCTATTACTCACCCGCATCGCCAGATTCCACCGTTTTTCTTGAGGTGAAGAAGAAGGTGGACGGCATCGTGACCAAACGTCGCGTGGCGATGACACTCCGTGAGGCTGAAACATATCTGCAAACCAGAGTGAAGCCTTACTATGAACGCTTTATCGACCAGCAGGTGATGAAGGAATTTGATGTGTTTCTGAACCGGTACGATTGTGCGCCGAAGCAGTATATCAGCTATCAGCGCGCTGCGTTCTTTGGCAAGGAGGATAAGAACTTCCGTTTGACCTTCGATCGCAAGATCACCGCACGCCGTGTGGATGTATCCCTGAGCCGTGAAAGCTACGGCGAGCAGCTTATCGGGGAAGACCAGCGACTGATGGAGATTAAGGTGCCTGGTTCGCTCCCTATGTGGATGACGCAGGCACTCTCAGCACTGGAGATTCGCCGCAGAAGCTTTTCCAAGTATGGTACTGCGTATACCAATTATGTGCGCAGCCTGATAGAACAACAGCTGGAAAAAGAAAGGAAGATTTCATATGCTTAATCTTGTAAGACCCGCCGTATACGCCGCGAACATTTTCTCGCGTATTTATCAGGATCAGTCCGCTGCTGATTTGAATGCGCCAACGGTAGCGCAGGTGCTGACCTGCGTAGTTAGTGCAATGGTACTGGGCTTTCTCATCAGCCTGGTGTATATGTTTACACACCGCAAAACAGGCTACAGCCAAAGCTATATCATCACAATGCCGATGCTTTCTGCGTTGGTTTCTACCGTCATTATCATGATGTGCCTGCTTGCCAGTGGCGCGGGTATGACCGCCGCTATCAGCCTGACGGGTGCCTTCTCACTGGTGCGTTTTCGCAGTGCCCCAGGAGATCCCCGTGATATCTCCTACATCTTCTTTGCCATGGCAATGGGCGTTGTTTGTGGATTGGGCTTTATTGGTTATGCCGCAGTGTTTTTCTTGATTTTGGCGGCTATGCTCATCATTTTGCATCTCACCGATTTCGCAGGTCCCCACTCGCAGGATATGACCCTCAAGATTACCATTCCGGAAAACCTCAACTACAACGGGCTGTTTGATAAGGTTATGGAGAAATATACCATCAACTGGAAACTCCGCCGTGTAAAAACCACCGATTTCGGCACACTGTTTGATCTTGTTTATGCCGTTCGAATTAAGAGCGATGTGGATCAGAAGAAGTTCATTGATGACATTCGCGCGCTCAACGGCAACCTGAATGTCACCCTTGTGCTGTACAAGTATGATGATCAGATCTATGATGTTAAGACAAAATGATTATCCTGCTTCTTGCGAAAAAGACTGAGCATGCTCGGTCTTTTCGCGTTATCCACGCAGGATGATAACCCCATAAAGGAGGCACCCAAATGAAACGTATCCGACACCGTTTGCTTGCTGTTTCAGCGGCCGCAGTTATGCTGATCGCCGCCGTCGGCTGCTCGCAGGATAGTTCTTCCACTGCGGAGCAGAGCAGTAGCGTGGAACAAAGCAGTGTTGCACCTGAAGAAAGCAGCCGCACTGATCTCGAAGACAGCAAGGTGGGGGACGATAGTTCTCACGCTCAAAATGATTCTCGCCCCTCCAATACAGAAAGCAGCATGGGCGGCGATGAAAGCAGTAGCGGCAACGACGCTCCCAGTATTACCACAAATGTGACAACTACCGTTACATCTGCCGTAAAGCCCCCTGTCAGCTCTTCCACATCGGTCAGCAGTGAAGACAGTACTGTGCCTAAGGAGAAAAAATATATCTACCTGAAAAATGATACGGCGCAGTATTCTGGTACTGGCATTGTCGTGGATGGCAATACCGTTAATATCACAAAGGGTGGTACTTATGTAATCTCTGGTACGCTCAACGGCTCTGTGCAGGTGCTGACAGAGGATAAAAAGGTGTATCTGGAGCTGGACAATGCACATATTCACAATACGGCAGGTGCGGCATTAAATGTCCAGCAGGTAAAGCGTATTACTATTACCACGCTGAAAGGGACTACCAACAGCTTTATCGATGGCGGCGTGCATGAGGAAACCCGTGGCGCGATCTTCAGCAATGATACGGTAGAGTTGAACGGTGAGGGCGTAATGAATATCACTGCGAATTATGCCCACGGCATCCGTAGTGATGACGATATTATTCTAAACAGTGGCACGGTCAATATTACCTCGGTCAAGAGCGGCTTTCATTGCAACGACGGCATCGAGATTAACGGCGGCAAGCTGTTTTGCGATGCGGGTACCAATGGCGTGAAAACCGCAGGATATGTTACCATTACGGGCGGTGAATCCGTTTTTATTGGTGGAAATCGCGAGGAAAAGGGTGCCATTTACTGCGATGGTGTGTTTACCTATACTGGCGGCACATTTTATGCCATTGGCAACTTGTGCGCTGTGCCTAGCGCAGCTACCTCAACGGTCAATGCTGTCGCCATTGAGTTTACCAATATGTTCGGCGCAAACCGTGCCGTCAATGTCAAAGCAAATGGCAAGGATGTCCTTTCCATTACTTCGCCCAATTATTTTCGCCATGTCGTGTTTGGCGGTGCTGGTTTGACGACAACGGGAACTTACAGCGTTTCCGCAGGCGGCGCGTTAACTGGCAGCGTAAATCATTATCTTGCAACGCCTGGTGCGTATCAAGGCGGCAGTGCGTATGTCGATTTCGCCGCAAATGGAATCGTTACCAAGGCAACTATTCCCTCATGACGCTTACATGCTTACAATGAAAAGACGGTATCTTCTCGTGGGAGGGGATGCCGTTTTGTTTTGCTGAAGTGGGCGTTTTCAGGAACTATGTGAAATCTTTGTGAAAAAATGGCAGTTGGGATTGCATTTTTTTGAAAATGTGGTATACTGATATTAGCACTCAAACACAACGAGTGCTAAATCATCGAAGAACACTATAAGAAAGGTTGAGGATTATGGAACAAAAACAATTTCAGGCAGAATCCAAGCGTATGCTGGATCTGATGATTCACTCCATTTATACACACAAGGAGATTTTTCTGCGTGAGCTGATTTCGAACGCATCTGATGCCATTGATAAACTGTATTTCCGTTCACTGACGGATGAAGCGGTGGGTGTTGCAGCGGATGATTTTCGCATTATGCTGATTCCTGACAAGGACAAGCGTACACTGACCATCACCGATAACGGCATCGGCATGACCGCTGAGGAGTTGGAACAGAATCTGGGTGTGATTGCCCATTCGGGTTCTCTGGCGTTTAAAACGGAAAATGCTGACAATGACAATACCGATATCATTGGACAGTTTGGTGTGGGATTCTATTCTGCTTTTATGGTTGCAAAGACTGTGACAGTGCGTACTCGTGCTTATGGTTCTGATACGGCATATGAATGGAAATCCGAGGGCGTTGAGGGCTATACCATTGATACCTGCGATAAGGAAGCTGTGGGTACAGAGATCATTCTGGAGCTGTTGGATGATACCGATGATGAGAAGTACAGCGATTTTCTCGAAGAGTACCGCTTGCGTTCGTTGGTGAAGAAGTATTCGGACTACATTCGTTTCCCCATCTGCATGGAGGTGACCCATGAGCATCTCAAGGAAGGCACTGAGGATGAGTACGAAAGTCATACCGAGTTGGAAACTCTGAACAGCCGCACACCATTGTGGAAGAAAAACAAGAATGAGTTGACCGATGAGGACTATAATCACTTCTATCGCGAAAAATTCTTTGACTATACACCGCCGCTGTTCCATATCCATAGCCGCAACGAGGGCATGGTGACTTATAACTCGTTGCTGTATGTTCCTTCCAAGGCACCCTACGATTATTACAGCAAGGATTATGAAAAGGGCTTGCAGCTGTATGCAAACGGCGTAATGATCATGGAAAAGTGCGGTGATCTGCTGCCCGATTACTTCAGCTTTGTGCGTGGTATTGTGGATTCTGAGGATTTGTCGCTGAATATTTCCCGTGAAGTGTTGCAGCATGACCGCCAGTTGAAAACCATCGCCAAGGCGGTAGAAAAATCGATCCGCAATGAGTTGACAAAACTGCTGAATACCGACCGTGCAAAGTATATCGAGTTTTGGAAGGCGTTTGGCATCCAGTTGAAGTTTGGCGTGTATAACGGCTTTGGCGCAAATAAAGATCAGTTGCAGGATCTCTTGCTGTTCCATAGCTCTGCCGATGACAACACAGATGCATATACTACGCTTGCAGAGTATGTCACTCGTATGCGAGAGGATCAGAAGTATATCTACTATGCTGCGGGTGAGAGCGTGGCGCGCTGCGCTGCATTGCCTGCCGCTGAGTTGGTACGTGATAAGGGCATGGAAGTGCTGTATCTTACAGAGAATGTAGATGAATTTGCTCTGAAAATGATCGCAAAGTACAGTGATAAGGAGTTCAAAAATATTTCTGCGGGTGATCTTGGTCTGGAATCGGAGGAGGACAAGACCGCACTGGAGGAGAAAAACAACGCTGCAAAGCCTTTGTTTGAAGAGATGCAAAAGGCATTGGGTGGTAAGGTCAAGGCGGTGCGGCTTTCTTCACGTTTAAAGAATCATGCGGTGTGCATTGCCAGCGACGGGCAGCTTTCGTTGGAGATGGAAAAGGTGCTGAACGCAATGCCTACCGATGAAAAGGTGCAGGCGGAGCGCGTGCTGGAGCTGAATGCAGATCACCCTGTGTTTGCGAAGCTGAACGCATTGCTGACAGAGGATCCTGCAAAGCTTGCTACCTACGCAGAATTGCTGTATCAGCAGGCATTGTTGATTGAGGGGATGCCTGTAGATGATCCTGTGGCACTGAGCAAGATGATTTGCGAGTTGATGGTGTGATTGGCTTTTGAGGTTGTTTCCGATGTTTACCGGCAGCGGAACACGGCATGTATTATACTGCGAGGGGAAAACGAACAAGATCGGTTTCCCCTCGTTGACTTTATGATTGCATTCGCAATGATGGGTTGCAGAGCGATTTTCATATTTTAGACAAGTTGACCACGGTGATATCTCCGCGTAGAGATCACCGTGGCTTTTTGTTTATGGTTTTGTCTGATGCGATACTATCCCAATGTCAAAGCATAAATTGTTTGCGCATCGCATACAGTAGGCTACAAGCAAGCTTTTGCCATATCGAAAGGAGAACTCCGATGAATCAAAAGGAATTTGAGGATACCGCTCGTCGCTATCGTGAGGAAATGTTTCGTTTGTATGCCAATCAACCCATTACTCCGCAGCCCAAGCCCATGCCTTCCCCACAAATGCCTGTACCGTCCCAGCAGTTGTCTGTTCCACCTACACCATTGCCCACGCCGCCGCTTGCTGAACGTGATACTGCTCCTTCTGTGCCACCCATGGATCTGCCACAGGAGTTTCCTATTGCGCCTGCACCTACTGAGGAATACCATGGCAGCGTAAAAGTTAGGGTATTCACGGCGAAGGGTGCCCGCCCCGTTGAAGGTGCAATTGTCAGCGTGGTGCGCGAGATGGATGGCAAAGAGCATCTTTATGCATTGCAGCGAACCAACAGCAGCGGCGAAACAGGTGTGATTCAACTGCCCTCACCGCCGCCTACGGCGAATCAGCAAGCACCGCAATACTATGATTACAATATTCATGTATACGCCCCGGGATATTACCGCGAATCTGCTATGGCAATGCCGGTGTTCCCGAATATTCTCTCACTGCAAAATTTTGATCTGATTCCATTTCCAGCTGGTGTGCAGCCACGTAACGGCGGGGATCTGCTGTTTTATAATTACATGAAAGATTACACAACAGGGGGTGAAGCGCATGCTCAGTGGTGAGCCGTTTATTCCGCAGACCGTGACGGTGCATCTTGGTGCGCCAGAGGCCACGGCTGAAAATGTAACCGTATCTTTTATGGAATATATCAAGAATGTAGCGTCCAGTGAATTATATCCCACATGGCCAGAAAACGCCTTGCGCGCCAATATTCATGTGATTGTAAGCTTTGTGCTGAATCGCATTTATACCGAGTGGTACCGTGCCAGGGGTTATGATTTTGATATCACCAACAGCACCCAGTACGATCAGGCATTTGTATACGGCAGAGAAATTTTTGATAATATCAATCAACTGGTTGATGAATTATTTCCCGTTTATGTGCGGCGAATTGGTACTGTAGAGCCGATGTTTACGGCATTCTGCAACGGTACTACTGCTACTTGCAGTGGGCTTTCCCAATGGGGGACGGTCACTTTAGCTGAGCAGGGCATGACACCGTTGGAGATTTTGCAATACTATTATGGCGATGACATTGAGTTAATCCGCACCAATGATATTCGTAGCGCGACCCCGACGTATCCTGGCAGAGTGTTGAATATCGGTGAGGTGAGCCATGATGCCCAGACCATACAGTTACAGCTTAACCGCATTTCAAACAATTTTCCTGCTATTCCGAAGATTGAGAATGCAGATGGTATTTATGATGAGAAAACTGCTGCTGCGGTACGAGTATTTCAGGAGGTGTTCAACCTTCATGTGACGGGGGAGGTGAATGAATCAACATGGTATGAGATATCCTACATCTACACCAGCGTCAAACGCTTGGCAGAGTTAAATTCCGAGGGAATACGCCAACAGGATTTGGAACGCAGCTTCCCGGAGGTATTGCAACAAGGGGATACTGGTGCTGCGGTGCATTCCATGCAGTATTATCTTGCGGTAGTAGGGGCATACTATGCTTCGGTGCTACCGATTACCATAACCGGTACTTATGATGACGCTACGACAGCATCGGTGCGCAGTTTTCAGCAGACATTTGGTTTGCCACAGACGGGTGTGACTGATCGGCAGACATGGAATGATCTGTACGCTGCTTACCTGGGCATCTTGGAATCACAGCCAACAGATACCTGTGTGCAGCTTTACCCTGATATTGTTCTGCGCGAGGGTGTTACATCACCAGCAGTACGTACTTTGCAGCAGTATCTGACCTATCTTTCGCAGTTTGATTCCAGTATTCCTGCTGTATCCGATACCGGCTATTTTGGGCCATTGACCCGTTCTGCGGTGCAAGCATTTCAGCGTTTATATGGGCTTACGCCCAACGGTAATGTAGGTGCCGTCACATGGGATGCCATCTCTGGAGCCTATGCAGAACGTCGCTGCGGAGCGAACAAACGACCCTATCAATCCCCTGGATATACGATTACGGCAACGACCTGAACCGAGAGGAGCGTTATTATGGCTTACACTGAAGCTGACCGCACCGCACATATGCGGGAGATCCTGAATTATCTGTATCACATTGCCATCCGTGATCAGCGCATACCCATTGTTACCCCCAGCAGTGAATATACTGCGGAAACTGCTTTGGCGGTACGGGCGTATCAGCAGGCATATGATCTGCCCATTACAGGAGAGATTGACGATGCGACATGGAATTCCATCACACTAACCTATCGATTGCTGACGGATGAAGCCATTCCGCTGACGGTTTTCCCGCATGGAGGCTTCATGATGCAGCAAGGTGATACGGGTGAGTTGGTATATCTGGTGCAGGTACTACTGAATACCATGGCAAGACGCTACCATAATCTTCCAGTGATCCCTGTTTCAGGCAATTATGATAAGTATACCTCGGATGCGGTAATGCGTTTGCAGCGATTAGCAGCGTTGCCTGAAAATGGTGTACTGGATCGCGTTACATGGGATCATCTTGCCTTGTTCATCAATCAGCTTACGCTAACATTGTAAAACTGGAAGTACAGCCAATACTGTGTACTGGCTTTGCAGCAAATCTGTACCAACGGCTCTGTACGCGATACCTACATATTCTCCGAAAGGTTGGATGCAAATGGGACGACCAGATAAAACGCCGTTGTACCGCGAACGGCTGCTGCATATCATAATAGCAGGTGGCGGAGTATTGCTGTTGTTGGCGTTCGTGATTTTGCGATACGAAGGTTTTTTCGCTATGCTGCGTTATTTGCTGAAAACCGTTCGTCCATTGCTGCTGGGGGTACTGTTTGCATCAGTGCTGAACCGTCCCTTCTGCCGCATTGAAACAGATTTGCTGCATTTGCGTGGCCATAGATGGTTTTCGCTTTCTGCACGGCAATGTCACGCACTGGCGTTGGCGATTACTGTATCGCTTACGCTGTTGATTCTTGTGGGCATTGTCTGCGTGATTCTGCCGCAGTTAAGCCAATCTGTAGGGCTTCTGACGGAGCATTCCGCATTTTATGGTGAAAATCTGCGACAGTGGTTGGCATCGAACAGCCCCACATTTTTGCTGGAATGGCTTTCAGGAGAGCAGGCAGGGAAGCTGATGGAGATGGCAAAGGAATATCTGCCTACCTTGCTTGCCAAAACCTATGATTATACTGCGGGTTTTCTGGGCTGTGTAGCAGATGTGGGCATCGGAGCGGTGTTTTCAGTGTATCTGCTTGCAGATGGGCAGCGGTTGCAAGCACAGGCAGCTGATATTGTACGCCGTATTGTTGGAAAAGAGCGTCAGCAGCGGCTTGCAAGTAGTATGCGTATGATATGTATGACCTTTGCACGGTTTTTCAGTTCGCAGCTCACCGAGGCGGTTATTCTGGGCAGCCTTTGCTATGTGGGAATGCTGCTGTTTTCATTTCCCTATCCCGTGCTGATCAGCGTAATCATCGGGCTGACCAATATAGTGCCCTATGTTGGACCAGTAGCAGGAACCATCCCCTGCGTCGCGATTTTGTTACTGGTAAAGCCGAATACCGCTTTGTGGTTTCTGCTGTTTGTTATTGTTTTGCAGCAGTTGGAGAGCAACCTGATCTATCCGAGGATCGTGGGACATTCGGTGGGACTGCCACCAGCCTGGGTGCTTTCAGCAATTGTCATCGGCGGAGGACTTTGTGGTATTGCGGGTCTGCTGTTTGGCGTGCCGTTGACCGCCGTGATCTATACCGTGTTGTTTGGCAAACAGTCTGATGCGGAATCGTCGCAACAGCAAGGGTAAATGCGGAGATGAATCTGTGCAGGCTTTGTCGTTATCATAGGAAAATCTAAAAAAAACTAGTTTTTCTTGCAAAAAGCCCTTGCCTTTTTTACGAAAATGTAGTATACTAAACGTGTATGCGAATTCTTGAAAGGAAGGAAACATTATGCTAAATACGCTTTTGCTTGCTGCCGTTGCCGGGGACAATGTACCGGCGATGACCCCCAGTTTCATTGCTGCGATGACGATTACTGGTATGGCTGTAGTCTTTTTGGGATTGTTGATCCTCATCGGCTATCTGATCCTTTCCGGCAAGGTTTTTGTTGCCATTGGAAACAGAGGAAAGGCTTCTAAAAAGGGTGAAACAAAGTCAGCTGATGCTGCACCAAAGCCTGCTGCGAAGCCTGTCGCGCCCAAGGCTGTCGCTCCGGCGGAAGATGAGGACGAGATTGCGGCCGTCATTGCTGCTGTGATTGCCGCAATGAGTGCTGCTGACGGAAAAAACTATGCTGTTCGTTCCGTGAAACCTGTGCGTCGTGCAGGTAATGGGCGTTCCGCATGGGCACAGGCAGGTATGGTGGATGTGACTGCACCGTTTTCCATTCAATAAGCGGAGGTAGACAAAAATGAATGAGATTCTCAATATTTTGATCGAAACCCTTAGGGGTCTTTGGTTCGACAGTGGCTTGAGTGAGCTGACGCTGCATTTTCTGGATGGTGGATGGAAGAACCTGGTTATGATCGGCGTGGCAATGTTCTGTATGTATCTTGCCATTGCAAAAGGCTTTGAACCGTTGCTGCTGTTGCCTATCTCCTTTGGTATGCTGTTGACGAATTTACCATTTGCCGAAATGTATCACCCGGAATTGTGGACAGGTGAGGTTGACTTTGGCAATATCCTGCATAATGGTGGATTGTTGGATATCCTGTATATGGGCGTAAAATTGCAGATATTCCCACCGCTGATCTTTCTTGGCATCGGGTGCATGACGGACTTTTCCCCTTTGATTGCCAACCCCAAGAGTTTTCTGCTGGGTGCTGCTGCACAGGGCGGTATCTTCTTCAGCTTTGTGTGCGCAGGCTTGCTGGGCTTTGATGCATTGGAATCCGCTGCTATCGCAATCATTGGCGGAGCTGACGGCCCTACTGCGATTTTTGTATCCAGTCGGCTCCTCACTGGTGATGGCGCGGTCAGCACTGGTAATATCGCCCTTGCAGCGTATACATATATGGCATTGGTGCCCGTGATTCAGCCGTTCTGGATGCGTTTGCTGACCACAAAGAAGGAACGCGCTGTGAAGATGGAACAGCTGCGCACTGTTTCTAAGACCGAAAAAATTGTCTTCCCCATTGCTGTTACCCTGATCATTGCGCTGCTGGTTCCTTCCGCAACACCGCTTGTTGGTATGCTGATGTTTGGCAATCTGTTGAAGGAAAGCGGCGTGGCTGCTCGTCTGGTAGATACCGCGCAGAATGCTTTGATGAACATTATAACCATTTTCCTGGGTATTTCCGTTGGTGCAACCACACAAGCAGATAAGATCCTGAATAAGAGCTTCCTCGGCGTGATGGCACTGGGCGTCGCAGCATTCTCGTTGGGAACGATTTGCGGCGTGTTACTTGGCAAGCTGATGTATGTAGCTACTAAGGGTAAGGTCAATCCGCTGATCGGTTCTGCTGGCGTATCGGCTGTACCGATGGCAGCTCGTATCTCTCAAAAAGTTGGGGCTGAAACAGATCCTACAAACTTCTTGCTCATGCACGCTATGGGCCCAAATGTGGCAGGCGTAATCGGCTCTGCCGTTGCCGCAGGTGTGCTGCTGGCTGTGCTGGGTTGATCGCATCCAAATGATATTTCAAATCACTCCGCAAGGTTAGAGTGCCTTGTGGGGTGATTTTTCTTTCTGCATAATTGTGAATAAATTGTAAACTTTCGCAATTTTTCTTGACAATTGAATGCCTATTCAATTATAATATAGATGGTTGAACAGCCGTTCAACCGAAAGGAGTGTATCCAATGGGAAAAAATGAGTTTATATGTGACTGCAACTGCATTCACGAGGAGCAGGTGGCGCAAGCGATTGCATCCATGCCGGAGGAAACGGTGCTGGAACGCCTTGCAAAATTCTATAAGATGATTGGCGACAGTACCCGCTGTAAAATCTTGTTTGCGCTTTCTGAGAACCCGATGTGCGTTTGCGATCTTGCGAATGTGCTTTCCATGACCAAATCAGCAGTTTCGCATCAACTAAGCAAAATGCGGGAATGCAATATGGTGCGGTGTGAGAAGATCGGCAAAGAGGTATACTATCAACTGGATGATCATCATGTTTCCGCTATATTTGAATTGAGTCTGATGCATATCAAACATCGTAAGGAGGAAGTTGTATGAAATCGGATAAGAACATTTTGGTGGCATTTTTGCTGAATTTTTCGTTTTCGCTGTTGGAACTGATCGGTGGTACTCTCACAGGCAGCGTTGCCATTACCTCTGATGCGGTGCATGACTTCGGCGATACTGTGAGTATTGCAATCTCATATTTTTTGGAGAAGAAAAGCAAAGGGCAACCCGATGCGAAATATACTTTCGGTTATGGCAGGTATTCAGTCATCGGCAGCGTAATCACTACGTTGGTGTTGGTAACTGGCTCGATACTGGTTCTGGTGCAGGCGGTGGAGAGGCTCTTTGTACCACAGCCCATTCATAGTGGCGGTATGCTGTTGCTTGCTGTGATCGGTCTGGGCGTGAATCTTGCTGCGACATTTGCAACTCGTCAGGGTGATTCGCTGAATCAAAAGGCAGTGAATCTGCATATGCTGGAAGATGTTATTGGCTGGGCAGTCGTGCTGGCGGGCGCAGTGGTGATGCGTTTCACCAACTGGACGATGATTGATCCACTGCTTTCTATCGGTGTGGCGATTTTTATTCTGTTCCATGCCATCGGATATTTGAAAGAATCGCTGGATTTGTTTTTGGAAGCAGTACCCGAGAATGTGTCAGTGGCACAAATCTGCGGAGCGGCACTTGCTGTCGAGGGCGTTTCAGGAGTCCATCATGTGCATATCTGGAGCATGGACGGTACGCATAATTTCGCGACCATGCATATTGTGACGGCACAGCCAAATGCAAAGTTGAAAGAGGCGGTGCGACACAGTTTGGAAGCATTGCATATCACCCATGTTACCATGGAGCTTGAATCCCTTGATGAACAATGTGCCGAGCAGAACTGCGTTCTCCACGAGGATGCACATTCTCATGAACATGAGCATCACCACCATCACCATCATCACTGAAAACGATGCATGGCGAAATAGCGAGAAATCAAGAGCATTTGAGAGAAAATTACGAAAAACACGCAAAAATTGCACTAATTTGGAACTCCCGTGATTTGCGGAATTGAACAGGTTGTGGTATGATAGTGTTGCAAGCTTTCTACTTTGACATCTGGAGGAATTAGAATGAATTGTTTACATTGCGGCACTCCACAGGAGGGGAATCTTCCCTTTTGTACCCATTGCGGGCAGTCATTAGGGCAAAATCTGGCTGTCGATCCGCAGAATCCCTCAATGTCCATGTATGATGCAAATCCTGCACCAGTGCAGAATCCATACCCAATTTTGCAGGTGCCGGAAGATCACAAGCCCATTTCTCCGTGGGGATATCTTGGCTACACTCTGCTGTTCTGCATTCCGGTAATCAGCCTTATTTTTATTGTGATTTATTCCTTTGGCAGTACAAAGAACATCAATGTGCGCAACTATGCGCGTTCCTACGGTATTATCTGGATTGCAGCCGTTGCCCTTGCAGGGTTGTTGTACGCTGTGCTGGCGATACTTTTGTTCTTCGGCGGTCTTGCTGCATTCAGCAGCGGAATGTAAGGAGGGGAAGTTATGAATTGTCCAAATTGCGGTGGCTTTATGCAAGATGGCACCAACTTCTGCACCAATTGTGGGCATCATATCGTGCCCACACAGATACCCATCGAATATAAGCCCATTACGACATGGGGCTATGTGGGGTACTACGTCCTGTACCAGATCCCCATTGTAGGCTTTATCCTTATGCTCGTCAATGCCTTTGGCAGCAATACCAACGTACATCTCAAGAATCTTTCACGCTGTTACCTGATCCTTTATGTCATCAGTTTCGTGTTGGTGATTGCGATGCTCCTCGTTCCTTTCCTCATCGGAATGAATTCAACTTTCAGTGCGAGCTGTATGTAGCAAGGCATCATGAGGGGACATCCTGTGAGAGGGTGCCACCTCAGCGTGCTGTAATAGGCTGCTTTTTGGGTGAGATGTCACTTTCGCCGTGCTGTAGGGCGATTTTTTGTCATTTTTGCAGAAAACCTCGTAATACCGCACACAAGCCTGTGTAAAGCTCTTGCAATATGTTGTAAAATCTGCTATAATAATGTATAGAGCAGCCCTTGAAAGAGGATGCAAAAATCAAGAGCGGCATCGTATCAATTTGGTGCCGCCAAAAATCAAAAGGAGAAATCTTATGCATACCTGCGATCGAAAGCCCTCTGCTGCGCCGGATGAATATTTCGGCTGTAATGTATTCAATGAAAGCGTTATGCTGAGCTATTTGCCCCGCAAGGTATTTGAAGCAGTCATGCGCACGAAACGCATGGGTACAGCGTTGCCCACTGAAACCGCCGATGTTGTAGCAGCTGCCATGAAAGATTGGGCGGTGAGCAAAGGCTGCACACACTATACGCATTGGTTTCAGCCAATGACTGGCATAACTGCCGAAAAACACGATGCATTCCTTTCTCCATCAGGTGATGGGGTGATTCTTGAGTTTTCGGGCAAAGAGTTGATTAAGGGCGAGCCGGATGCTTCTTCGTTCCCTTCGGGTGGCTTGCGCGCAACCTTTGAGGCAAGAGGCTATACCGCATGGGATCCTACCTCCGATGCGTTTATCAAGGATCGTACTTTGTGTATTCCCACAGCGTTTTGTTCCTATACAGGCGAGGTGCTGGATAAAAAAACACCACTGCTGCGCTCTATGGAAGTTGTCAGCCGTCAGACCGTGCGTATGCTGCGTTTGTTTGGTAATAACACCGTGCAGAGAGTGGTAACTACTGTTGGACCAGAGCAGGAGTATTTTCTCATTGATAAGGAAGCCTACGATCAACGCGAAGATTTGATTTTGACGGGTCGTACACTGTTTGGTGCAAAGCCCCCTCGCGGCGAGGAGATGGACGATCATTATTTCGGCAACCTGACACAGCGAGTTTCTGATTTTATGCGCGAATTGGACGAAGAACTGTGGAAGCTTGGCATCTATGCAAAAACGGAGCATAATGAGGTTGCCCCCGCGCAGCATGAGCTTGCACCTGTATATACTACCGCGAATATCGCAGCAGACCACAACCAGTTGACCATGGAATTAATGAAGAAAACGGCGCTGAAGCATGGCCTGGTTTGCCTGCTGCATGAGAAGCCCTTTGCTGGTGTTAGTGGCTCAGGCAAGCACAATAACTGGTCGCTGACGACCGATGACGGGCAGAATCTGCTGGATCCTGGCGATACGCCGCAGGATAATTTGCAGTTTTTGCTGGTGCTTTGCGCATTTTTGAAGGGCGTTAAAGAGTACGCACCGCTGTTGCGTCTGGCTTCTGCTTCGGCGGGCAACGATAACCGTTTGGGTGGCAGTGAGGCTCCGCCTACCGTGATCTCCGTGTTCATTGGCGATGACCTTCAGCGCGTGCTGGATGCCATTGAGCAGGGAAAGCCGCTGGATGGCTGCGGTACAGAAAAGTTTAATCTTGGTGTAGATGCTATGCCGCAGTTCCGCAAGGATAGTACTGACCGCAACCGCACTTCTCCGATTGCCTTTACGGGCAATAAGTTCGAGTTCCGTATGCTGGGTGCCGCTGATTCTATCTCTTGCTGCAACTTTATTCTCAATACCATTTTCGCATGTGAGATGGATCAGTTTGCCACTGAGCTGGAGCAGGCTGCGGATTTCGATACCGCACTGAAGGCACTGTTGGTGCGAACCATCCGCGAAAACAAGGATATCATTTTTAATGGAAATGGCTACGGCGACGCGTGGTTTGCTGAGTGCAAGCGCCGTAATCTGCCCAATTACCCCTCTACCGTAGAGGCTCTGGAGCAGTATACCCGCGAGGAATATGTTTCCATCTTTGAGCGTTACGGCGTGCTGAACCGTGCTGAAATCCGTTCGCGCCGTGGTGTGCTGCTTGAGAATTACAGTAAGACCGTGAGTATTGAGGCAAAAACCATGCTGGATATGGCACGCAAGATGATCTTGCCCACTGCGATTTCCTATGCAAAGGAAGTCTGCGATGCCATTACCGCAAAGCGTATTGTGAATTTGGATGCGACCGTGGAGGAAGCCATTGCGGCGGAGATCAATGACTTGACCGCCTGTATTTATGCGGCAACCAATGAGCTTTCTGAGAAGCTTAGCGATGTAGCACGTTGTGGCGATTCACTGGATACTGCGTATTATATCCGCAAGCAAATTGTGCCCGCTATGGAGCGTTTGCGTACCCCTGCCGATGCACTGGAATCTCTGGTGCCCACGGATAAATGGCCGTTCCCGTCTTATTCCGAGATTTTGTACAACATCTGATTGACCGCCCGAAAGAAAAGTCTGCCAAGGGGCTTATCGCAAGAGATGTCATTGGTGCATCAGGCTGATGCGGAAGCGTATGCCCTGTGCAATGAAGGCGTGGAGAAGTTTGAGTATCCTTCCGTGAGGGTTTCATTTGTGCTATGGGGAACAACGTTAAGTGATGAATATGCTCAAGCAATTAACCGATCAGCTGCTGCCGTGGTATATGGCAAACGCCAGAGATTTGCCGTGGCGCAAAGACCGTCAGCCGTACCATGTGTGGCTTTCGGAAATCATGTTGCAACAAACCCGCGTGGAGGCGGTTAAGCCCTATTATCATCGCTTTTTGGAGCAGCTGCCTACTGTTGACTCGCTTGCACAGTGTGATGACGGAAAGCTGATGAAACTCTGGGAAGGACTGGGGTATTACAGTCGCGCAAGGAATCTGAAAAAGGCGGCAAAGGTCATTACAGAGCAGTATCACGGGGAATTTCCTGATACCTACGAAGGGCTGCTTTCGCTGCCTGGCGTGGGAGAATATACAGCTGGTGCTGTGGGGTCGATCTGCTTTGACCTGCCTGAACCTGCCGTCGATGGCAATGTGTTGCGCGTGATGGCAAGACTTTGTGCCGATCATCGTTGCGTGGATGACTTGTTGGTGAAGCGTGATATCCGGGACGCGCTGCGCACTGTGTATCAGCAGACGGAAAAGCGATGTGAGCTGACCCAAGCCTTGATGGAACTCGGCGCAATGGTCTGTTTGCCAAACGGCGAGCCGAAATGTGATGCTTGTCCGTGTCGTAATATTTGCCGAAGCTTCAGCGATGGAACGGTGATGGAATATCCCGTGCGGAAACAGAAAAAATCTCGTAAGATTGAGCAATACACCATGTTTGTGCTGCGTTGTGGAGAGGATATCGCGCTGCGTAAACGACCGGAAAAGGGCTTGCTTGCTGGTTTGTGGGAGCTGCCACATACCGATGGACATTCTACTATACAGCAGGCGTTGGATATTGCAGGAGCATGGGGCTGCAACCCCTATGAAGCGGTATCTTTGCGCAAATGTAAGCATATCTTTACACATATTGAGTGGCATATGACTGCCGCATATTTGCTGTGTGGCAGCAAATGTGAAGCTTTTACGTGGGTCAGTCTGCACGCTCTTGCGGAGAATACCGCGTTGCCTACGGCTTTTCGTACGGCGTTGCCAGACTTTGACTGATTGTATCTGTTGTTTACCAAGGAGGAACGTATGGAGTGGACGATTCGGCAGGCGGTGGCATCGGATCTGGAATCTCTGGTGCAATTGCGTATGAAGCAGCTTGCCGCAGAAGGGGCGGATGCCTCCTGCGACCTCACCGAGCCGTTGTATGCCTACTACCGCGAGGTGTTGACAACTGCGGCACAGACGATGCTGGTTGCGGAATGTAACGGCAGGATCATTGCGGACGGTGGTATCAGCTACACCAGAAAAGCTCCCTATTATGCCAATCCTACGGGTATGATAGGCGTGGTGTTCGCCATGTATACTGAACCAGACTTTCGCCGCGCAGGAATTGCAAACAGTATTCTGCAAAAACTTATCGACCGTGCAAAAAAGCGCGGCTGTGGCGAGATTTACGTGACCGCTTCGGATATGGGTGTGCCCTTTTATGAGCAGGCAGGGTTCTGCCCTTGCGGAAACTTTCGCCGCCTGATGCTGCATGGACAATGATTTATATGGATATCCCGCGCCGCTGCACCTACAGAGTCAGCGGCGTGTTTTATTCGCGTGATTCGCGGAAAAATGTCCATTTGTCAATGATGTGAGAATTATGCGGATTCTCCTTTACTTTTCCTAGAGAATATGATATAATTGATACTGTAATACAGACGTGCAGATAACACTCAATATTGGATAGCTGAAGCGATTGCAAAATCGTTGACGTGGCCAGAATCAAGGAAGTGTTGCCTTTATTGTTTTGCCACGGCGGGAGGAGAACACAAATGAAAGGAAGAAAAATCAAACAAATGCTCTTGAAGGTGTTGGTAGGTGTCGTTATATTCATTATAGTACTGACTGTTGTAGCACTCGTATTCATGAGGGCATACCCTGAATTTGGTGCAAGACCGAATAAAGCAGACAAAAAGAATTACGCCGAACGCGCGCAGGGGTATTATGACGGTAAAGTATTCAGCTATCCGTCTGAATGGCTCAAAGATTCCATGACGACGAATGATCAGGTTTCGACCAAAGAGCGTATTCCGAGAGAAAACTTACCTGTTTTTGAGCCGGATTTTTCAAAGGCGACTGCGCAGGAGGTCACAATCACATGGCTTGGTCATTCATCATCATTGATACAGATGCACGGAAAGAATATCCTTGTGGATCCAGTCTTTCGTGAGCGTAGTTCGCCTGTTCAGTGGGCTGGGCCAGAACGTTTTACGGAACCATCCGTTACAATCAATGATTTGCCGCAGATTGATGCAGTGTTGATCACACACGATCATTATGATCATCTTGATATGGAAACGATCAAACAACTCGAGTCAAAAACCTTGCATTTTATCGTTCCGCTTGGCGTGGAAAAGCATATCCAACGCTGGATTCACGATGATAGCAAAGTGATTCATCTTGCGTGGTGGGAGAATTATGAACTTGATGGATTAGAGATATATTGTACGCCGGCAAATCATAGGTCAGGCAGAGCAATTGATAATCAGATGACTACTCTGACTTGTTCATGGGTGCTGAAGGACGAGTATCATCAGATTCTGGAAAGCAGTGATACAGGCTATGGCGGGCATTTTGAGGAAATACACAATCGTTTCGGAGACTTTGATCTGTTTATGCCTGATTGTGGGCAGTACAGCACGAATTGGCCACGCTTGCATATGTTCCCTGAGGAAAGTGCTGAGGCTTCCGTGACGCTTGGCGCAAAAGCAGTTATGCCGATTCATTGGGGAGCATTCACTCTTTCAACAAATGGTTGGGATGATTCTGTCGAAAGACTTACCACGTTGCTTGACGAAAAGGGCATTGAGGTTGTTACACCAAAAATATGTGAAACAATGTCGCTGAACGATTCGGAAAATTATCACGAACGTTGGTGGCGAGAGTATGAATGATGAAAAGGAAGCACGGTGGCATCAATTGTATGTTCTCTTAGTATCATGCAGATTACAGAGAGCAAAGGGAGCTTTTCTTCATCTTGTTCCTTCTGGCAAGACTACCTGCCTCATATATGCAGAAAGCGTACGAATTATTCGTACGCTTTCTGTATCGTAACTTAACTTGTAATTAATGTGACGGATCCCATTCCGTCAGCCGATGAATAGCCTGCTTTGTAAAGCGTTACGGTATGTGTGCTATACCGCTATTGAAAACAAAATTGCTTCTATTGCCCATACAATCAGTACTCGTACCTTCGGCGCGCCATTGGTTATGTTATCTATGCAAGTGGTGTCAGCACGCCTTTATCCATCTCGCAGACGGTATCGCAGAGTACTGAAATATCCTCTGCACTATGAGAGGCAAGGAGAATGGTTTTCCCCTGCTCTTTTAATTTCAGCAGGTATTGACGCATATCCGCAACGCCATCTTTATCCAGACCGTTCATAGGCTCGTCCAGAATCAGCAAATCAGGATCTTCCATAATTGCCTGTGCCAATCCCAGACGCTGCCGCATACCCAAAGAATACTTCCGTTCATGGCGTTTTAACTCTGGATCAAGCCCTACTTGTTTCATGGTTTCCTTGATTTTGGCACCGTCGATTTTCTTGTTTAAATCTGCAAGCAATTTTAGATTCTTGTAGCCAGAATAGTAGGGAATAAACCCTGGTGTTTCAATGATGATACCGACGTTTTCTGGAAAATCGCAGTCCTTGCCGATTTGTTTGCTGCTCACATGAACCGTGCCTCCTGTAGGGCGCACAAAGCCGCAGATGCACTTCATCAGCATGGTTTTGCCACTACCATTTCTGCCAATCAGCCCATGAATCTTTCCTTTTTCAAATGTAACATTGATGTGCTTTAGGATTTCTGTTTTTTGATGGTCAGAGAAAGGTCTTTGATCTCAATCATTGTAACACCTCCGTGGATTCAAATTCTGCCCGTCGAATCAGCACAGCGCAAAGAATTAACAGCACGCCGATGCAGCAACCAAAATACAAATATGAACTGCCAATCGGATAAATGGGTGTGCTAAGAATCTCCGTATAATGCAGCCAGATGATGCTGTTTGCCATGGGGAATGCCCACATGGCATTCACCTTTGCTGCGCAGGTTGCCACACCTGCCATAACGATGGCATAGGTGCAGAACAGCCCCAGACTGCGCTTCTTCATCAGAGAGAAAACAAGAAGAACCATCATCAGCAGGAAAAAATACAGTACCACCAGTGAGAACGTATATACCAGCGTCATGCCCAATGGGATCTGGTTATAGAGATTAGGCGGCAATAATTCGGCGGTAAAGCTGTCCGCGTCTTGAGGAAATGTAACGGCGTAAAACCGGGTGGATTCGCTCCACTCCAAGCCAAAACAAGAGCCGCTTGCAGAAAGAATCCCAACTGCGATAAAAATCACGCCTAGATAGGTTACAATGCTCATGAGCGAGAACAAAATCTGCCCCACCAGCCATGCTCTTTTGCCCGTGCGAGAAAGATACATCAGAGAGTTTGGTTCGATGACAGGGTAGTCGCTTTGCAGAATCAGAAACACCGAAGGCAGTAGCAACACCAGCAGACCCGAATTGCCTACTGCGATGATCGGCTCAAAAATATTCATGGGGATGCCCATCTTCTGCGCTCGTTCCAGTAAGGGAACCACTGCCAGCGTGTAAATCACGATGATCAGAATGCCGCCGATGAGCATTCTGGGATTGCGCAGCCATTTGATGTACTCTGTTTTGGCGATGCGCAGGCTTTTTGTCGCAAATCGATCATTCACCGCAATCCACCCTCCTATTCGCAATCAGATAGTAGGCAACGCAAAGTAGCAAGGCAAAACCCAAATCAATACCCAATACCCAAGCCTGGTAGTCGTTACTGTAGTTTATGAGCGAAGCAAGTGCCACTGGATTGGTCATGGTTGTAAATTTGCTTAGACTTTGGTTTATGTTTTCAAAATCTGCATAAGCCTTGAGGGAAAGCCGCATATTGATCTGTGACCAGCCATAGAAGATGAAAAACGGCATACACAGCACGATGTAGGGGTTCTTCACAAATGCGGAAAATAACAGTGCAAGTAGTGAGTTACAACCGCTGTACAGAAACATCTGCCCAAGCTGCACGATAATAGGCAAAAGATATTGCTGTTTTGCAAACGCATCGGCATACCACGCAGGTTTCTCCCATGTCAGCGATTCCAGAAAAATTGCAACTTCCTGCTCAGAATAAGCATTAATGGAGGGAAACAGCAGCCATACAACAATGCCAAACAGAGCATAGCCCAATGCAACCCCCAATCCTCCGCAGAGGAACGTAGTGCAAATATTACCTACCTGATAACGCCTTTTGCCGATTCGGCTAATGGTAAAGCGGGCACTTTGTGTAATGCGGTTATTAATAATAGTAGGCACAAATGGAAATGCTGAGAGGATTGGGGTGAACATGGCAAACCATGTGCCGCACCCTGCGGAGCAGAACACATTCCATGCGTTGAGTTTGAAATCTGTCATGATCATCTCACGACGAAACAACAACTGCAAAATCATCAGGTCATCTTGATTTTTGGGATCTTTGACGATGACTGCGGTAAAGCACAGCGCAAAGGATGCCAGCACGCAATACCAAAAGGTATTGCTGCCCAATGTGCGCCGCAGGTTTACGCCGATGTAACGGATCAGGCGCAATCAGAACACCTCCCTTTTTTACTTTTTGTAATAGTGGAAGTTCTCGCCATCCAGCGCATCTACATGGATCAGCATAAACACCAGCATGATCCACAGCTGCCGAATTTGACCTTTTATAGAGCTTTTTTTCGGATGAAGAATAATGACAGTACAGGTTTCGGCTATAAATAATGCGTCCTGTAGAAGAATCGCACCTACAAGTCGCACAGTGGACATGGTATTCAGGTCTTGCAGATTAACACTGTAGATGAGGACGCAAAGCTGCTCAGCGACAATTGTAGTGCAGGCAGAAATTCCCGCAATGAGCAATAGGGTTTTTATTTTGCTCCATAGATTTCCCCGAAACAAAAGCCAATACACTAGCGTACAGCTTGCCAACTTCAGAATGCTAATAAAAGAATACGACCAATCCGAATAGATCGTAATCAGCATAACGGCTATTGTAGGTGAGGCAGCGAGCATAACGGTTAATGGAAATGCAAACCGTTTTTGAGTAAGCTGACTCCAGAAAAATACATGGATCGTAACCTGAATCACTACTTGCAGAATAAATATACTGATGTCAAACATGAGGATTCATCTCTTCTCTTGCTGTGATAGGCAGGTGTAGCCTGGCAGTTACTATTTTATCATTACGCTGTAGCGCAAAACTGCCCCGATACTTCTGCGCAATGCTTTCTACTATTTTAGTGCCGTGTCCATGCCCGATGATACTTGTATCATCGGGTTGTGTTGTGTCATGAGGAAAGTCCACCCAACCATAGCTGTTTGCGACAGTCACAACAAAACAATCTTGCTCTACAACACTTTGCAATTGAATAAAATGATCTTTGAGATTGGTATCATTGCTGCAAGAATGAATGGCGTTATCCAGTAGATTTACAAATATGCTACACAGATCAAAATTGCTGAATGGTAAAGGCACTGCAAAATCCTGCAAGCAAAACTCTGTGTGAATACCATACTGCGTCGCTTTTTGCGTTTTCAGACGCAGCACGGCATCAATTACAGGTATATTGCAAAAATGCTGATCGGTTGTGATAGTATCCGCTATGGTGTTGTGCGATTGCAGCACCCTTTCCGATGCGTTCAATGTCTGCACAGTATTCATCAGATTTTGCATATCTTGCCGCAGTAATGCCACATCTTTGAAACGCTGTTCTGCCAACAGATAGTAACTGTAAGTATAATCTTGTTGCAAACGGATATGTTCCAGTTCTTGGGCTTGCCTGGTTAACTCCCAGTTATGCAGGGCGGTAGTATACTGGATATATATCAGAATAAACAGTATCATCTGAAAGGCCGAATGCACCAGGCAATTCAGATTTCGCTGCAATACAGCTCGATTTGCAAACTGTACACATGAAAACCCAAAATGTATGATAGCGGAACAAAGCGCGATAAGCGTTTGTGTGGATTTGTATGTTCGCAACGTGCTTTTTTTGTTGTATAGTAAGCCTACAATAATACTGACTATCAGCAGAACATTGTTAAGCAAAATTACACCGCCGATGGTATCATTCTTACTCAATGCTATCTGATCAATAGGAATGTTGCATAAAAAAGAGAACAACATCTCTACTGGAAAAGTGCAAAGCAAGGAAATAGATTCTGTGGCGATCCAGATTCCGAGTTTTCCCTTTCTGCTTCCACTATATAAAATAAAAATAACGGATAGCGCTGAAAATATTTTTATAATGTTTGTCGCTGCATAGCTCAGTATTGCATGTTGATAGCAGAACATACTCAGAATATACAATGTGGTGGAATAAGGAACACCAATAAGGTATGTTTGCTTAAAACGGTGCGGTAGAAGCTGATTCCAACAGAACACATAAATGAAACATTGTGTGACCATGGTCAGCCAGTAAGCCGTTTCTAAAATCATGTCAATTCACCCAAATAATGTAAAAAGCTCTCACGTATAGCCTTGTAATGAGATTGACTACAGGGTAGCTGTTTCCCAGTTTCCAGAGATATGTTGTACCGTTTAATAGATGTAACATAATGCAGATTTACAGCAAAGCTGTAGTGACAACGGACGATATACGGTGGGAACTGTTCTTCTAACCAGTCCAGCTTTTGTGGTATGGATGCTATTACTTCACCGGCAGCATTATGGCAAAGGCATTTCCGGCTACGAATTTCAATGTATGTAATATCGCTCAAGGGCAGCTTTATTACTTGACTTGCCGTTGGGGTATAAGTCAGAAAATCCTTATGGCGATTTGGCTGTTTTAGGTTTCGCAGACACATTCCTATTTGCTCTGTACGAAAGGGCTTGACCAGAAAACCAACGGGAGATACAGAAAAAATCGTTTCGCAATATTTGATATGTGCGGTAATAAACACAATGTTGATTTCTGGGAAGTTCTTTCGAACCATTTGCGCAAAAGCGATACCTGAGGTATGTTCCTCCAGTTCAATGTCGATGAATATCACATCTGTTTGCTGTCCGATTCGTCCCAAAGCCTCCGCAGCCTTTGTCGCACCATAGATCTTTGTAGTGTTGGGAGAGTAAAAGTTTCGCAGTAGACTGATCAGCTGCTTACAGGCATTTTGGTCATCATCGTAGATGACAATCTCGTTAGGTGCTATCATTCTATCACGCTCCAAGCTTGATTTTCATCATTTATTATATCAAGTGCGCGCAAAAAATCAAGCGGATTTTTGTCTGATATTTCTTATTTTTGCCAGTTTTTGCTTTATTTTTGTGTACTGAGTTGTGAAAGTGGAACAAAAAATATGACAAATCCACCCACCATGCAGGCGATCGCTTTGGCAAAAAAATAGGAGCGTACACCGCCTCTTGCAGCCAGCGGGAAATATGCGTGCAATTTTCGATCTACGGCAAAGGAAGTTGCGAATGGAAACAATGATAATATCGGCAAAATAAAATACAAAATATCGCTTGGCATAGAATTTGAGCAAAAGAGATAAGCATAAACACAATCTGGTATAGCAGAGATATCATTGCCTTTCAAATGATTCATTAGCATTAGCGAGAAAGGAAACAGAAAAGCAAAAGCGAGCATCAGGCTAAAGGAGATCCGAAAGCCGCGTTTTAAGAACATTAACTTACATTGTGTATGAATCATATGTGTTGTTCCTCCTTTATTTGTCGCTAATTGCAGCAAGCGTTCCTTCATCCTTTGTGGAAATACCATAGTAATCAAACATATCCTGTTTTGCCGTGTGGTATGCATCTACCATTTCCTGCTTGCAGTAAAACACCTCGTTTTCGTGGTAATCACTATATATACAGTTGGGACTGTCACTCAGGCGGTTTTCTGTGTTTTGCAAATCGTAGCTAAAATTGAGAATCTGGTATAAAGTAACCTGTTCTGCCGGTAAAGGTACGGCTTTAATTGCAACCAAATAGGTATGCCCCTTTTTGAGATAGTTGACCCCACCCTGAAAGTGTAGTTCTGTTTCTTTCTGCCCTTGCGGTATTAGTGTGATTATTTGTGAGAAAGTATTAAGGCGAATTAAGTCGATAGTCTGCCCTTCTAAAGTGGTATCGCCTTCTAGTACTTGCTTGATTTCCATTGAATATACGGTACAACTATCGGCATAGCGATTATCTCCCTTAGATTCAGCAAGTACTACCATCGTTTCATATCCAAATTGCTCAGACGCTTTTTGCATCGCTGCACGTTGTTCTTCGGCAGTTTGAACTGAGCTAGCATTGGCATCTTCATTATAAGCAAAATGTAGCCTTGCTGGCAGATCTGCGACTGCGGTTTCATCACCAGTAACCAGAAGCCTGTAATCATGTACATTGTTGCGCACAAGCAGAAGCGACACCACGCCAAGCACTATGATGATCGCCTGTATTAGGAAGAATTTACGCATAAAGATGCTCCTTTCCAGTGTCAACGCGTGTGAATCATATATGCTTTCTTATAATCAGGTCGATGCTAAATGCAGCATCGACCTGATTGGTTGTTTATGCGAACTCCCAGCTGCCAGAGATGATACGGTCGCCAGTACCCCACAAAATAGTGGAGCGGGTGTTGATAGCCCATAAATTAACAGGATACCCTGTGTAATAAAGAGTATCGTTAAACTCCCATGTACCTACACCTTTAAAGGTGTAAGTACCATAGACTGCACCACGGCTGTCCGTCAAAGTCATCTTCACATTGCCGTTGCCGCCACCCCAGTTTGTTATCTTTACTTCACCGCAGCTGACATTGGTAAAGTTTAGGTTGGTGGCTAAAGCAATTTCGCCTGTGTTCTGGATCCTTCTGTTGGTGAAAGTGCCATACAATGCTGACGCGGCAGCGGGCATTGCTGCTACCCCAAAAAGTGCTAATGTCGCGCCTGCGACAACGGCTTTTTTGCAATTTGCTTCATGTTCATGTGCATCCTCTTTATTAATTGCTGCCAATCAATGGCAACAACTGTGTTATAACATAGCCCTCTTTATTTGTCAATAACTGTTTTCAAAAATATACAGCACATTTGCAAAATCGCCAATTCGCACATAAAATAGGCGCATTAATTCGCAGATTTGGAGCGCATTCACCAAAGCGAAAGAAAGCGATGCGCAGAAAGTCGTTTTTGTGATACAGTTTGAAGGCGCAATCTTAGGTGGACACATCCTTTGTAGAAATACCATAATAATCAAACATATCTTGCTTTGCTTAATTGTAAGCATCCACCATAATCATACAGAGCAGTGCCAAAAGTGTCTATATGCACATAGGCACACCACAATTTCATGCGAATACAACCGCGCGCAACAATTGACAGGCGTGGCTGCCTGCGAACTATGAATCATATTCACTTACTTTACATAAACGACTGTGATATATAAAAATAAAGACCGAAACGAACAATTCGTTCCGGTCTTTTGAAAGCAACTGAAAATCAATCAGCGGTGTAGGGGAGCAAGGCAACATATCTTGCTCTCTTGATCGCTGCGGTCAGTGCACGCTGATGATATGCGCAAGTACCTGTAACGCGGCGGGGCAGAATCTTTGCACGCTCGGTCATGCACTTCTTCAGACGATTGATATCCTTGTAGTCGATGTTTTGCACTTTATCCACGCAGAACATACAAACCTTCTTGCGGGGGCGCTTGCCTCCACGAGGGCTTCTCTCATGATCCATAGCCATTGTCATTCCCTCCTTTTCAGGAATCGTAATTGTGGGAACCTTTCATCGGTTTCCACGCAGTTGCTCAGAATGGCACTTCGCCATCGCTGAGAATTTCTTCAAACTCGCCAAGGTCGCCGATTTGCAGCGATTCCTTCGGCTGGGCAGGCGCAGCGTACTGCTGCTGTGCGCCGTAATTGCCGCCATGCTCCTGCTGCGGAGCGGTAAAGCTGCCCTGCTGAGCGTATCCGTTCGCGGTTGCGCTCTTCTTTGATTCACCAAAAGAAACATTGTCGCAAACAACATTCATGGAATAATGCTTGACGCCGTTGTTATCGGTATAATTATCGTTTTGGAGCGTGCCCTCCACGATGATCATACTACCTTTGGTGAAATAACGCGAAATAAATTCCGCAGACTGACGCCATGCGATACAATTGATGAAATCCGCCTGACGCTCACCTGTTTCCTTATTTGCGATGCGTCGATCGCACGCAACGGAAAAACGGCACATTGCAACGCCGGAGGTCGTCTGACGAAACTCGGGGTCACGGGTCAAGCGCCCCATCAAAATCACTTTATTCAGCATAAAAAAGACCTCCTTTTAAATAGTGTGGAAATTACTCCTGCACGGTGATCATGGAACGGAGTACACCATCGGTAATCTGCATAACACGATCCAGCTCTGCGGGGAAATCGGGAGCTGCGGTGAACTTCGCCACAACGTAGTAAGCATCGGTTTCGTCGTTAATGGGATACGCCAGCTTGCGCTTGCCCCACTCATCAACCTCGCCGAGCGTACCGTTCTTTTCGATCATATCTTTGAACTTTGCCCACAGGGTTTGAACAGCATCCTCCCCATTTGCAACGCTCAGTACGATCATCAGCTCGTAGTTAGCGGTAAGCTTTGCCATTATTGATACACCTCCTTTTGGATAAAGCCCGTACTATTACAATATGCACGGACAAGGAATCGGCAGAAAGTACTGCCTTTACCGCACGGCAGAAGCCGTACTTTAGTATTATAGCAGTTTTTCCTGCGATTGTCAAGCTTTTTTAGCGGATTTTTGCGCGACATTGTAAACTGCTGCGTGAAAAGGGAAAATTCAGGTATCGCGTGCGTTTTTTGATTTGGTTTCCCAAAGCCGAATGACAGACTGAATCTGTTTTTGACTTTAGCGGTCGCGGGGCGGTTCATTCTGCGCGGTAGGCATCTGTGACGATGCCGATGTACAGGCGATGGATATCCACCGGTGCGTAAAACCGCTCTGCAATTTCTTGGGGGAGCTGCTCGATGGGCATATCGGTAGCAAACATTTTGCGGCAGATGAATACCGTTTTTGCCTCTGCAAAAGTCACACCGCCGCCCAATGCGATGGGTGTAAGACCTGCTTCGGCGGCTTTGTTGCAATCTCTGCCAGAATGTGCGCCGCAGAACTGCAATGCCTTGCGTTGTTCCTCACCGAAGAAGGAGAGCGTAAAGGTATTCTGTTGCTCCATAAACCCAAAGGTGTGACGCGAATGCCGCACATAGCAGGTCACCGAGGGCTGATTCCAGAGAATGCCCATTTGCCCCCATGAAGCGGTCATGAAGTTGAAACCCTGTTCCATGGTGCCGCCAGTGAGTAGAAACCAATCCTTACCGATTGCCTGAAATGGATTTTGCCCCCACAGGGCGGGCTGCATTGATACAAAAGACATTGTAAAAAACCTCCATATGATCTGGTGTATGATATTTGCATCGGTGCAGGATAATACTGCTATGGTGATATGCCATGTGCTGCATGTGGCGGCAAGGCAACAAGATCAATGAGTATGCTGCAACCGAAGCTTATCCGTAATTAATGCGATGAACTCTGAGTTAGTGGGTTTGCCTTTGCAGGTGTTCACCGTGTAACCAAAAAATGCATTAAGCGTATCCAGATTCCCCCTGTCCCATGCGATTTCGATAGCATGGCGAATGGCGCGCTCAACTCGCGAGGGTGTTGTATTATACTGCGTGGCAACTCTTGGGTAAAGCTGTTTGGTGACACTTTCCAGCAGTGCAGGCTCGTGGTAGGAGTTGACAATGGCGGTACGCAGATAGTGATAGCCTTTGATATGGGCAGGCACGCCAAGCTGATGAATGATATCGGTGACGGTAATGGCAAGATCCTGCTTGGCACGGGTGCGGATGGCACCCAGCGGCTGCTTTTCGGTTAGCAGAGAAATGCGCTCGCCGAGTACCGACATATCAAAGGGCTTGAGCATGAAGTACGATGCTCCATTGCGCATCACCTGCTGTTCGACAAAGCTGTTATCATAGGAAGATGTGACAATAAATGCAGGACGCTTTCCGCCGCCTGCACCTGCTTTTTTCATCAGCTCGATGGCATCCATATGGGGCAGTACCGCATCAATGACGACAACGTCGGGGGTATCGTTGCGTATGGATTCCAGCACCGTATTTCCGTTTTTCGGCCTTGTATAGGCGTACATTCCTTGTGAGCGCAGCACACTTGCGCATGAGACACCATATTCTGCGGTGTCATCTCCAATCAGAACCTTGACTTGTTTTTGCATGGTTTGACCTCCTTCGTTTTTGTATCTCCATTTTACCACCCTTTGCGCCCGATGACAAGGGGGAAAAAAGGGAGGATTTTCACTAGTTTTGTCAAACTAAGGGAGATTTACCGCGATAGGGCGCGATTGCCCTGTAAAAGGGAATGTCAAAATTTGACGAAGGATGCCGAGATGAAAAGCTATTTCGTTTCTCCCCCCAGAATGCTCGGGGCTTTCCGATTTTCTTCTGCTTTTTTTCGATCTTTTTTCTGTTGTCGTTTTACAACCGCCTCATAGGAAAGGTGCCGTGTGGCGGCGAGCAACAGCAACAAAGCAACAGGTACTGCATTTCCGATGAGTCCATCGCGCCAGACAGTAAAGGCGTTGCGCCCAAAGCTTGCTTCGGTTTGCCCCACCCAACCGTTTTTTTCAGCAATCGAAACGGCCTTCATGGTGATCCACAGCATGGGCAGATAGGATATCACCGCTCCAATGATGGCTGCCATATCCAGCTTGCAGAAGTATAGAATCACAGCAAGCAGCAGCACGCCTTCAAAAATCAACAGCCAAACACCGTAGGCGAAAAAAGGCGCACCGTAGCTTTCAGCGTTGATAAGCCAGCCCGCTGCCACCAGTGATGATAAAAACAGCGGAAAGATGATCAGGGCGATGACTAGTAGTATATTGCCCACAATACGCAGGGTATGCCACAGTGTTTTATGGGCTTTTTCAGGTAATTTGCTTTGCTGCTTCATAAAAAGACCTCTTTTCAGTAGATTTGGAAAATCAAGGATTTTTTGGCAGATGACCACAGCGTTTGCGGCATTTGGTGCGTGAACACGGTGTTTTGGGTTATCATAGCAAAAGGAGATGGAGAATCTGCCAGGCAACTTACGGCGATTTTCAGCCATGCTAACAGCATCGGCACAAAAGCCTGAAAGGAGTTTTGCTATGAAAAAAATCAGATGGTTACAAAAAATGGCGATTGTTGCCTGCGGTGGGGCAGTGCTGCTGGGGGGCGGCATCGGCTATTACGCAGGTGCGTTGCCCGACCATTACTATACTGCTGATGATACGTTGGAGCTGCAAACAGTGCTGCCTGTTACTGCCGCATCCGCGGCTGCATCTGCAGTTGGAAGCAACGAGGCTACACTACGGTTGTTTGGTATTTTCCCAGTAAAGACCGTATCGCTTACGCCTATGCACCGTGCAGAGGTGTTTATTGGCGGTGAGCCTTTTGGCATTCGTATGCTGATGGCTGGGGCAATGGTGGTATCGTTATGCGATGTGACAGACCACAGTGGTACAAGCTGCCCGGCGGAGGAAGCGGGCATTGCCGTAGGAGATGTGATTCAAGCGGTAAATGGCATATCTGTGCGCAGCAACGAGGCGTTGCAGGAGCAGATTTCAGCGGCGGCAGGAGACGCGTTGCACGTTACTTTTTTGCGGGATGACAGCATCCATACTGTTACTGTGCAGCCGAAGTATTCTACGGTGCATTGCTGTTGGCAGACGGGAATGTGGGTGCGTGACAGTACCGCAGGCATCGGCACTGTAACGTATTACTGCGACAGCACAGCGGGATCATACAGTTTTGGGGGCTTGGGGCATGCCATTTGCGATACGGACACTGGCGAACAAATTCCACTGGCAACTGGTGAGATTGTAGGGGTGCAGATCACTGATGTTGCCGCAGGCAAGGCAGGCGCGCCAGGGGCTTTGCAGGGGCGCATGGCGGATGCTTCAGAGTGGGGCACGGTGCTTTCCAATACCGAACGCGGCGTATTTGGATATCTGACGGTGGTGCCCGAGGGCAAGCAAATGGTTCCGATGGCGTTCAAGCAAGAGGTGAAGCGTGGTGCTGCGGAGATCTACACCACACTTTCGGGGAACACGCCTTCTGCATACAGCGTTGAGATTGAAGAATTGCACGGCGCAGATACTGGCACACGGAATATGGTAATCCACATCACGGATGAACGTCTGCTGGAAACCACAGGGGGCATTGTACAGGGGATGAGCGGCAGCCCGATCATACAGAACGGCAGGCTGGTAGGCGCGGTGACCCATGTATTTGTGAGCGATCCCACCCGTGGTTACGGCATTTTTGCCGAAAATATGTACACCCAAACGATTGCGCAGCATTCAGTAGGGGAGTAGCGCACGGCGGGCGCATGGCTATCAGAAAAGGGGTGCTTCTTGTGAAAGAAACACCCCGATTTCGTCACGGAAGAATCGCCTTACGGCTAAATCGTTCCAATTTCCCAACTGATGGGAGAACGCGCTGCGAATAAAAGATGCGTTTAGCGGCTTTCGTCGCTGAAACCGCTGTCTACCAACTCTACCAGAGAAGCGACAGCCTGCTCCTCATCAGTACCGTCGGCAATAATGCGGATGGCGGTGCCGCCAACAATGCCGAGGGAAAGGATGCCCAGCAGACTCTTGGCGTTTACGCGACGCTCCTCCTTTTCAATCCAGATAGCAGAACGAAACTCGTTTGCCTTCTGAATGAAGAATGTTGCAGGGCGTGCGTGAAGACCCACCTGATTCTGGACCATGACATCTTTAATACACATAGACTTTCTCTCCTTTATGATTTCATATGACTGCTTATGGAAACGGTTACTGCGCTACTGTAAGCAGTTGCAAAGCAAGCGCAAAAGGCATCTGCCGCTTGCCTGACAACAAGGGCATTCGCAAGATGCATATGCTTGTGTAGCTTTTCTGCAACGAACTGCACGACAGCCCATTGCAATGAGCCATTAATACCATTATACAGATTAATTCGCAACTCGTCAACTTGTTTTATTCACAAAAGCGCGCTTTTACCGAAAAATTCTACGCAATGCTATATTCGGGTGAAAACTTTTCGACTTTGTTTGGGCATATTCACGAAGCCGAAGCGTTGAAAACCCTTGTGGAAATCGCACAGTTTTCAACAATTGATTTTGTACAAAGTCACAGCATCAGCCCTCGTTTTGACATTTTATCCAAAGTTCCCATAGGTCTGGGCGACGTTCACGGGTAATTGCAAGGCTTTGCTCACGTCTCCACTGTGCAATATTTTTATGATGCCCGCTGAGCAACACGGGAGGGACACCTTCGCCTTCCCAGCATTCAGGGCGGGTATACTGTGGATATTCCAGCAAACCGGCGTAATGGCTTTCCTCCTCATAGCATTCTGCTGAAGGAAGAACATCTTTGCACATTCGGGCGATGGCATCGGTTAGTATCAACGCAGGCATTTCGCCGCCCGTTACCACATAATCCCCGATGGAAATCTCTTCATCTACAATTCTGTCCAGCACGCGCTGATCTATACCTTCGTAATGTCCGCACAATAAAAAGAGCGCGGGCAGTTTTGAAAGCTCCACAACTTTTTTTTGATTCAGCGTAGTGCCTTTTGGGGACAGATATATTGTATGCGGTTTTGTATCCAGTTGTGCGCACACGGATTTCCAGCAATCGTAAACGGGCTGCGCCTGCATGACCATGCCCATACCGCCGCCGAAGGGGGAATCATCCACGCGATTGTGACGGTCGGCTGTGTAATCGCGGATTTGGTGGCAGTGGACGGTGATAGCCCCTTTTGCTCTGGCTCTGCCAATGATGCTTGCCGAGAGTACCGCTTCGCACATTTCTGGAAAAAGAGTAGCGATCTCAATCTGCATCGTCAAACAGTCCTTTCAGCGGACGTATCTTGACAAATCCCTGTTCTGGTGCAATCTCGATCACAACATCGGGAATCACCGGTACCAATCGTTCCTTGCCTGTGTCATCCCGAAGCAGATAAACATCGTTTGCGCCTGTTTGCAGCACATCGGTGATTTTGCCATAGTCCTTGCCGTTATCAACATCCAGCACCTGCAAGCCTAACAGATCCTGAATGAAATAGGTGTCCTGTTCCAGCTCTACATCTTCTCTGTCCATGTATAGAATAGTGTTGCGCAGTGCCTGCGCCTGTTCAACGGTATCCACGCCCTTAAACTTGATATATGCCATGTTTTTTTGCACGCGTGCCTGTTCGATCTCCATCGGTATTGTTTGCCTGCCGCGATACAGCACTTCAAATTCGAGCAGAAATTCTGCGTCATCACACCACGGCTGCACTTTGACCGTGCCGTTTAAGCCGTGAACAGTTACAATTTTGCCAATCTCCAGATATCGTTTCTGCATGATGTTCTCCTTTGCGTGATAGCGTTCTCGGGCAGTTTTTCAGTGGTAGCCCCTGAAGCTTTAGCCAGTTTTCTTCAAGGTCTTGTTCGGTTAAGGCAACATCGCACGGAGCTGGTGGTGCAGATGTGCTGCGTGAGAGGATATGTTATTCCCCTAAAATATGTCGTTTCAGGCAGCAGAAAGACTCCTCACTGATATGATGTTCCAGCTTACAGGCATCCTCTGCGGCGGTTTCCGCAGAAACACCGATCTGGATCAGCCAGTCGGTCAGCACCTGATGCCGTTCATATATGCGCTCAGCGACCTCTCTGCCAGACTCGGTCAGAGCCAGCTCACCGTCATCCTCCACGCGAATGAAACCGCCGTCACGCAGAATCCCTGCGGCGCGGCTCACACTTGGTTTGGAAACCTCCAGTTCCCTCGCAACATCAATCGAACGGGAAGATTTGCCCTGTGAACGCAACATAAGGATCGTTTCCAGATAGTTTTCCCCTGATTCATAGAGTTTTGCCATTGTTCCGCCGCCTTTCTGCGCGATGTACTTCAGGCAATGCCGCGTAAAGCAGATGCGCCTTCATTATATTTACAGTATAACAGAAACCGCCCTGATTGTCAAGCGTGGGCAATCTCGCTGACGGTCAGCACATCGCCGTTTACCATAAAACGGATGTCATATTCGCCGTAGGCAATGCCATAGATGCGTTCGGGGTCATCGCTGTATCCGGGACGGGGATCTTGCGCAAGAATCGCCATGACCGTATCACGCTCAGAAGCAGGCAGTTTTGCCAGCAACGTGGGGGTGATTCTCACTTGCAGCACATGCTGCTTGGTTTCGGCAGTGTAGCCTTCGGTGGCTTCAGGGTGGCAATCGGCGATGGGTATGTAGGGTTTGATATCGTAGATCGGTGTGCCGTCCATCAAATCAATACCTGATACGGAAAGTACGATTCTGCCTTCACGCTGAGAGAACTGTTCCAATTTGACGCAGGATAAACCGATGCTGTTGGGGCGAAATGGTGAACGTGTTGCAAATACGCCCATGCGACGATTACCTCCAAGACGGGGCGGCCGCACTGTAGGCAACCATGTTTTCCCCTCTGGAAGTGCCGCATCGGAGAACCCCCATATTAGCCAGATGTGCGAAAATTGTTCCAGCCCACGGAAAGCCTCTGGGCGGCTGAATGGCTGCTCCATGATAATCTCACCGTGCAGCTCCTGTACTAAGCCACTTTGGCGTGGTATACCGAATTTTGTTGCGAAAGGCATATGCATATATGCAATGGGTTTCATAGTGCAACGGCTCCTTTGGGTCGATGTGTTGTGCTTTTTATTATAGCACAGATTCTGACAAAAGTCACGGCTTTTTGCAAAGAGACGTTGAAAAAACTGGAAAAATGCATATCCTGCGTGATTGGACGAAAGTATATTATATGCCATGCGCGGCTTTTGCGAAATACAATGCAACCACAATATTTGGCCTGTAAAAGTTTAAGAAAGACGCACATCTTGTAAATGTTACCAGTTTGTAATTGTTTTGCTGCTCGAACACAATAGACCGCTTTCTGGCTTGCGAACGAATGTTTTATTTGTTTCGATGCGAAATTATGTCGCGAAAAGATTGACAATCGCATCGAAATGTGTTACAATAAGGTTACATACAGACACGATATATGGGAACAGCATGTTATGGAGCATCGGAGTACAACATTCAATTTTGTTATGAATCAAATCGCGTAAGGAGTGAAACGCAATGCACAATTTACATCCTTTCGGCAAGGCGATGCGTACCATTTTTTGTACATTCTGTCTTGCGACGCTTCTCTGTACCCATGTATTGCACCCCAGCGTGTATGCAGAGGAGGAAACGATTGCTGTGCCTGTGATCGGTCTGGAGGAGTATGATATCTGCTATACTGCATCAGAGGCATTAACCGAACAGATGGAGTCAGTGTTTGCAGGTAATATCAATCTTGCAATGGATGCTGATCGCACCCCTGTTTCCATCTCTCTGGCTGTGGCTTCTTCGCTGGATATTAATACTACATATTACGCCCACAGTTCCAGTTCTTATGTAACAGGTATGCAGTGCTATATCTATGCACAGGCGGTTTATGCAACCCTGTTTGATGATCTGCCTTATCATGGCGCAGGTACGAAATGGTATGATTACTCCGCACAGGTGATGGGACAATCGCCTACGGTGGATTACAGGACCTTTACTGCTGCCAAGGTGATGCCTGGTGCTTATTTGCGTACTACCGATCAGCTGGATGGGACATATAACGGTTCGGTGGGGCATTCGTTGATTGTGCTAGGGTACAATGAAAATGGACTGACGATTCTGGAGGGCAACGCCGATAATCGTGGCTTGATTCGAATCATTACCTATACATGGGATGATTTCAATGCGCGTGTGCTGACCCGTTATGGCAGAGTGATCTCTCATGTGGTGCAGCCGCGAGAGGATGTCTACCTTGACAAGTACGGCTTGGCGTTTGAGATTCTTGCCGCAGGAGAAGACGAAAATACGCCACCTGTATCTACAGGAAGCTTTACTATGCACCGCCAGAATGGGCGTATGCAGTTACCAGAGCTGGGCGAAGACTTTACATGGTCAAGCAGCGATGAAGCCATTGCCACCGTGGATGAGAACGGTGAGTTGACTGCGGTAGGTGATGGTGCGGTCACGATTGTTGCTACAAATGGTACCGATAGTTACAGCTACCGTGTGACGGTTTCTCTGGTGGCGTGGGAGGACCTGGGTGATCTCAATGGGGATGCCACGGTCAATACGAACGATGCGATTATCCTGCTGCGTTATTATACAGATCGACTGATAGACGGTACCGTTGAAACGGATGAGCAGATGCTGCGACTAGGTGATATTGATGACAATGGCATACTGAATACCGCTGATGCTATTCTGGTGCTGCGATACTATGTTGCAGTGCTTTCCGATGCTTCCCTTTCACCAGAAGCACGCTGGAATACCATGTTGTAGTTTCTTTCTGCAATGATGTCCCCTTTTCTAAAGGGGACAATTCAGTCTGTTGAGAAGTCTGTGAGATCATTCTGCATCCATTCACGGCGATGTCCCTTAAAAACATTATCATAGAGTCCACGAGGGAAAAGCGAATAAGACCGCCTTTCCCTCGTTGTGGTTTTCATCCTATTTTTCCTGAAACACGCCATGCATTTCGTGGCGAATGGAGCATCTCTATATACTATTATAGTATATAAGAAGTTATCCAGTGCTTAGTTCTCTTTTCCTATTGCGGCACGCAATGCGCGCAACTCTTCCGCGGTTAGATCACGCCACGTACCTGGCTTCAGCATACCCAGCCTTACTGGCCCGATACTGATGCGACGCAGACGGGCGACCTCCAAGCCCACGGCATCGCACATACGCCGCACCTCGCGTTTTTTGCCCTCGTGGATTGTTATCAGCAACACCACGCGGTTTGGCTCTTTGACCTGTGTTACAATATTGGCAGGTGATGTGACAAAACCGTCATCCAGTTTCACGCCAATGGACATACGGGCAAGCTGTTCTTCGGAAACAGGCGGACGCACAGTAACGCGATAGGTTTTGGAAATCTCTCGCGAAGGGTGCATGATACTGTTTGCAAAATTGCCGTCATTGGTGAACAGCAACAGTCCTTCCGAGTTTTTATCCAATCTGCCAACAGGATAAACACGTTCTGGGATATCCGTCAGCAGATCGGTCACGCAGCGACGACCCTGTTCATCGGCAAGCGTGGTCACGTAGCCACGGGGCTTATTCATCATAATATAGCGGAAAACTTTCTTTTTCGGGATCATGATCGGTGTGCCATCCACCGTGATATGGTCGCGGGTGGTAGCTTTATCGCCCAGCTTTACCGGTCTGCCATTCACCATTACGCGCTTCTGTTGGATGAGTGCTTCGGCTTTACGGCGTGAACAATAGCCTGAATCCGAAAGCAGCTTTTGCAGCCTGATTTTTTCCATTTGTGATATGCTCCATTCTGGTGCTGATTTACTCGCTCTGTGCAGCGTTCAGCATTTGTTCTTCCTGTTTTTTGGTGAGGAAAGCGGTTAGCTTATCCACCAGATCCGGCACCATATTCACCACAGCGTTAGTGGGATTTGCATGAATGGAAAGCTGCATGAGCTTCACATCGGTGCCATTGATCACGAGAAACCCCACGGGAGTAACTGTAACACCTGCGCCACCGCCGCCGCCGTACATATCTTTTGCGACTTTTGTGGGCAGATCAGAACCGCCAGATGCGAATCCGAAAGATATTTTGGAAACGGGTATCACCATTGTGCCACCCTCACACTGAATGGGCGTGCCGATGATGGTGTTGGCATCCACCATGCTGCGAATTTCTTCCATTGTGACACGCATGGTATCCTGCACTGGGTGTTGTCCGTTTTGACGCTCGCTCATAACTGAATCCTCCTGAAGTTTTGATTAGGGTATCGTATCAAGGCAACGCAGATTCTGCGCGTTGCCGCCTCAAGTCATGCAGTAGGCAATGGTGCTGATTCGGCATCCTCCTGCTTTTTTTGTTGTTCCTGCCGACGCACACGCCACAGGGTGCGCCACAAAAAGGGTATCACGATGCCGAAGCCCAGTCCCAGCATAGTCATCGGGGAGATCCAAAGTTCGCCGCTGCACTGCGTCGTGCAAAATGGGTCGAAAAAATCGGCGCGAATGCGAATCGCTTTTGGCTTTACAGTGATATGGCATTGCAGCTTGCCCAGTGTGCGGTAGACTGCACTGCATACAGCACCGTACAAAACCGCTGTTTTGGCAGCATCGTTGGTTCCCACAGTGATACCGACATACAATTTGCGCAGATAGATATGGCGCAGCAAAAACCGTAGTGGGGGCGCAAGAGATGCAAGGGCATCGTCGATGAGTGCCTTCCATTGGGCGAAGCCGTGAGGTTTTATGCGGTCAAGCAGGGAACGTTTTGGGGACTTCTTCTTTTGGGTATTGTCTGTGCGCGCTTGCTTGGCATCTGATTGCTCTGCGTGAAAGAAATCTGCATCGTCGTCCGTATCGGGTACAGTATCGGGCGCTGCCGATTGTTTTGTGGGGGGCGTGTCATCGATGATGGGCGGTGCATCTCCGCTGCCCAGAAACAGAAGGTCATCTTCCTCAATGATATCGTCCTCTGTTGGTTGTACAGTATCCTTCGGCATTGTCGCAGTTTGGGCATCGGAGCTTTTGCTAAACAGGCAAAAACAGGCATAACAAAGTTGAATCTGCCACTTTTTTTTGCCATGCAAGGCAAAGCGCAGACGCATGGGCAGCAACAAAAGCAGACAGAGCAGGGCAAGCACAATAAAAAAGATTGTCCAGCCCATATGCTTCACCCCTTCATTTTGATTGCGACATACACTCCATTTTAGAATAGTATACCACTTTTTACAAAGAAATGCAAGTAGAATCTGCAAATGACTTGGGTCAAACGCATGAAAAATCAAAAGCCACCTTTGGATGAAGCACATCAAAGGTAGCTTTGGGTCTGATATAGCTGAGGTGGCATATGTAGAATGGCTTTGTGCTTGCTGTACTCAGGTTAGTGGCGTGCAGTGATTGAATCCGCCGTTTTGAATAATGGAGGGGTAGTCATAGTAGCTGTAGTTCAAGTCAACATCGCAGTCGATGCCATTCACCTTGCCAGTGCAGGAAAACTGCCACATCCCGTAGTCGCCGTTGTAGTAGGTATCGGGTGCATACTGTGCAACCCATACGCCGTATTTCTGGCGCATCTCCTGTGTATACAGACTTTTCAGGGGGCTTGCGGAGCTGTACACGACTACGTAATATCCATTGGCTTCCATGGTAGAGCAGAACGCATCAATGATTGCAGAGAAATCTTTTGCGGACATTTCCCACTGCTTCGGACGTTCAACATCAAATGCAATGGGATATTGGAATGCACGGTCGCCTAGCACTGCCATGCAGGTTTCGGCTTCGGCAACAGCTTCTTCAGGAGTCAGCGCATAGGAATACCAATACGCACCCACTGGCAGACCTGCCGCCACAGCACCGTCATAATGTTGTGCAAAGTAGGGGTCGCTGCGGTAGCTGGGATCACCCGAACCAGAGCCTGCACGAATCATTGCAAATGCGATATCCTTGCGGTCTGTCACAACCTCATCCCATCGAATGTTCCCTTGCCACTTAGAAACATCTACGCCGAAGGCAAAGGGCTTGCGTTCATTTTTTGTACCATATGCGGCGTGCGCGGGGATCTTGACAGAGCCTTTTTCGATCAGCAGGGAAGAAATCTCGACGCCTTCGCTGTCATAAAACAGTGTATCGGAGATAGAAACAGAATAGGAAAGCTTCGCCTCGGCACTATCCAATACCGTGAATTGTATAGAGAACAATGTGGCATCTTTTGCGGGGGCGGTGCTGTTTTCCGCAACGCACACCACTGAGCCATGAATGCCGCTGGGTAATACCATAGCGGTGGTATCAGCCAAGTCGCCATCGTAGGTATAGGCGACTGTTTCCTGCTCGTACGCAAGTTCCAGACCGCTGGTATCGTAGTGTAGCATAAAGGTTGCTTGTGCAAAGCCGGGATTGTTTTGCAATTTCACGTCAACGCTGATAGTGTCACCGGGCATTGCCTCCTGCTCATTGACATCAATAACCAGTGGTTTTGCGGCAGCGACACTTTCGCGCTTAGCGAGAATCAGATCAAACACATTGATTGTGCCGTCACCATTGCGGTCGGTTAATGTATCGGGCAAAGCAGATACGGGTGTAATGCAGGCGGTTACGGTGAGCATTGCACCGACCAATGCGCTCAAAGATCGCGCAATTATTCTTTTTGCTCTCATAAGGTACCTCTTTCCTTTATTGCGGGCGTTTGATTCGTTGCTGTGTATCATTCCCCCTACACACAGCAAATCGCTGCCGATCCTTTTTCTATTGACGGCATATTCGTGGTATCATAAGTGATCGCATTCATTATAGCACAAGAAGATACATAATGGCAAGAAGATTCCGTCATTTTTGTATGTATGTACAAACTATGGATAAAACTTTTGTACACAATGACGAATTTCTTATTCTTCTCAAAAACTGCTTGACTTTTGTGCGCGGGCGTAGTATAATAATAGGGCAGTCGACAAGAATGCGCTGCTGAACAGGATATGCTGTTTTAGCTCAGTTGGTAGAGCACATCCTTGGTAAGGATGAGGTCGCCGGTTCAAATCCGGCAAACAGCTTGTAAAAGCCTCTTTGCGTGATGCAGAGAGGCTTTTCTCATGTTATCGCCCATATCTGCGTGATGCAAGCCATTTCTGCGTAGTTTACACAGAAATGGCTTTTGCATTCGCTATCATTTTCTATATGTTGTGTGCCTGCTGAACAAATGTTTCTACCAGTTGCATTTTTGCGGCAACTATCCCATGGGCACTTTTTATAATGTTATCGCATAAAGGAATGTGCAAACAGGTATTGGCGGCATTGTACAAACTAATTATTTTATTTATCATCCCCCTTGACAAATCCTGCTAAGTATGATATAATGATTGCTATGGATGGACAACTGTCCATCATACACGGAATATTTTGCGGAAAGAGGTGTGATCCATGACCGATGTTGACACCGATACCGATATGCTGGAAACAGCGCAGAGTTCCCAGAACTGGGTTGTTGTGGATGCCTCTGTTCTGCCAGAAGTCATCCTGAAAGTGCTGACGGTCAAGCGTATGCTTGCAAACCGTGAGGTGAAAAGCTCTGCTGCCGCTTGCCGCAGTGTAGGAATCTCGCGCAGTGCTTTTTATAAATATCGGGATTCGGTTTTTGTATATGAAGAACAGATGCAGCAGAAGGTGTTTACCATTATGCTGTTTTTACGCGACCGTTCTGGTGTCCTTTCCGGTGTTCTGGCTGCTTTGTATGCCGCAGATGCCAATCTGCTGACCATTAACCAGAGCGTACCCGTGGATGGCGCAGCCATTGTAACGGTTTCATTCCGTATGGAAAATGCTGCCCGTGTGCCTGCACTTTGCCAATCGCTTCGTGTGCTGGAGGGCGTAACAGAAGTTCGGCTGCTTTCGGGCTTCTGAACAATCAGATATCAGAAAGGAGCTTTCTGCGGTGTGCGGAAAGTAAGATCGTATGAAAAAATTTGCTGTTTTGGGTTATGGTACTGTCGGATCCGGTGTGGTAGAACTGTTCTATAAGAATCGTGCAAAAATTGAGCAAAAAGCAGGCGATGCCATGGATGTGGGCTATATCCTTGATTTGCGCGATTTTCCTGATTCCCCCTATGCAGATAAATTCACCAAAAGCATGGATGCCATTTTGGCAGACCCAGCGGTGACTGTGGTCGCTGAATGCATGGGTGGTGTAGAGCCTGCGTTCACCTATTTGATGCAATGTCTTTCGAAAGGTGTTAGTGTGGCAACCTCCAACAAGGAACTGATCGCTCGCAAGGGCGCGGTATTGCTCGCCGAAGCAAAGGCACATTCCTGTAATTGCTTCTTTGAGGCGAGTGTGGGCGGTGCTATTCCGATTATTCGCCCCCTGCACCGTTGCTTGGCTGCCAATGATATCACGGCTGTGTACGGCATTCTGAACGGTACTACTAATTTTATTCTGGATAAAATGCGTTCGGACGATATGAGCTTTGAGGCAGCACTTTCTCTGGCGCAGGAACTTGGCTATGCCGAACGTGAACCCAGTGCCGATGTGGACGGTCACGATGCCTGCCGCAAGATCTGTATCATCGCTTCATTGGTATTTGGCAAGCATGTCTATCCCGAAAGCGTAAAAACGGTGGGCATCCGTGAGGTATCTCTGGAGGATGCAGCCGCTGCCGATGCACTGGATGGTTCCGTGAAGCTGATTGCTTCGGTGCGCCGTCTGGAAGATGGTCGCATTTTGCCGTTGGTGCAGCCGACATTTGTGCCCCACGAAAATATTCTTTCTCGCGTGGATGGTGTGTTCAACGCGGTGATGGTATGCGGCGATGGGATCGACCGTGCTGTATTTTGTGGCAGAGGCGCAGGCAAGCTGCCTACCGCCAGTGCCGTGATGGGCGATGTCATCGAAGCGGCAAAGCATAGCTGCACTGTGTTTTCACAGGATTGGGTGGACAGCGGCGAGCAGGATTTCATCGCGGAAGCAGATATGCTCCGTTGCGGTCTGATGATCCGCACCGCAAATGGTGATGCCGAAACTTTGGCAAAGGCAGTGGGTGATTTCTGCAATGCCAATGGTATGGAGACTTCTGTAGAAGCTGCGGTTGTAGATGGCGGCGCGGCTTGTTACACATCCGCAATGGATCACGCACAGCAAAACGCATTGCTCGCAGCTTTGCGTGCAGACGGCTTGCAGGTTATTCGTGCGTTGCCTGTATTGGATGCCTGATGATTACAATGAAAAAGCGGTCAAGCTGCACAGCCTGACCGCTTTTTTATAGCAGGACAGTACATCAAATGCGGCTTTTTTACTGGACAGGGTTCGGGCTGCACGCATGATTATTCAAAGGCTTATAGAGCTTCGTGGTGCAGCACTTTTTCGAAAAAATGGTTTACGTATCACAAAAAATGTGGTACAATGGAATGGTACTATAAAAAAGGAGCTGAAACTGTGGTCTACATTACGGGAGATACCCACGGTGATTTTGCCAGATTTCGCCATCCGCTGCTGAAAAAGGCAACTGCCGATGATATGCTCATCATATGCGGTGATTTCGGCTTTTTCTGGTCGGATAGCCGCGCGGAACAGAAACTTCGAAAAAAAATCGAAGCATTGAAATATACCGTTGCCTTTTTGGATGGCTGCCACGAAAACTATGATTTGCTGGAAGCGTATCCTGTTGGGGATTTTCACGGCGGTAAGGCGAGGATCATTGCACCCAATGTAGTGCATCTGCTGCGCGGCGAGGTTTACTGCATCAACGGCAAGCGATTCTTTACCTTTGGCGGCGGCCATAGCCAGGATTTTGAATTCCGTTCTGCTGAGCATTGGTGGGAGCGCGAACAGCCTACTTACGAGGAAATCATGCACGGTGCGGAAACGCTCAGACAATATGATAACAAGGTGGATTATATCATCACCCATGAGCCACCTGCATCCTTGAAAGATTGCCTGCGTGTAGATACTTTGCAGCGTCTGGAGATGCACGCTTTTTTTGAGGACTTGGTGCAGATGTGCAGCTTCAACGCATGGTATTTTGGCAAGTGCCATATCAACCGTCATGTGCCAATCAAATACTATGCCGTGTTTGATGCCGTTTTGCCCATCAAAGATACCAAGAAAAGGGACGCAGGGGAGCAGAAGCACTCCCGAAAGGCACCCACCGAACAGAAAGGAGCCAAAGAAGATCATGTTGACGGATGAAATGGAACATTTTGCGCAGAGCGCAACCTTTTTTGAAGAAATGCTGCAAAAGGGCAAGGGCTTTCTGCCGACGCTGCTGGCTGCATTGTTGGTGTTTTTACTGGGCCTGCTGCTGACGAGGATTGTGCTGAAGATCGTAGATCGCGCTATGAGCCGTGCTAAAGTTGAAGGTGCAGCAAGTAGCTTTATCAAATCGCTGTTGCGTATTTTGCTGTATACGCTGCTTGCCATCATCGCGTTGAGCATTTTGGGCGTGCCTATGACCAGTATCATCGCAGTACTCAGTGCCGCAGGGCTTGCCGTCGGGCTTGCTTTGCAGGATAGTCTTTCTAATCTTGCCGGAGGATTCATCATTCTCTTCTCCAAGCCGTTCAAGGCGGGCGATTATATCATCGCTGACGGCACAGAGGGACGTGTGGATTCGGTTTCTATTTTGTATACCAGGCTGATTACGCGTGATAACCGCAGCGTGTATTTGCCCAATGGTGTGCTGTCTTCTGGGCAGATTACCAATCTTTCTCAGCGTGGTACTTTGCGCGTCAGTGTGCCGCTTACCATTGCTTACGGTGCGGATTTTGATGCGGCACGGCAGGTTATTTTGAAAGTGCTTGCCAATGAGCCTATGGTTTTGCAGGATCCCGCACCAACTGTTACCATGAGCGGTCATGGCGATAATGCCGTGATGCTCAATGCAGGTTTCTGGGTCAACTGCGATGATTATTTTGCTGTCAGCGGCAGAATTTATGAAGGTGCCAAACAAGCCTTTGATGCCGCTGGGATCGAGATTCCATATCCTCAAATCTGTGTGCATCCGCCTGTGTAGCCAGGAGCCTTTTTCGTTTTAAGCCCGCATTTTGAATAAGTCTTGCTTTTTTACTGAAAATATGGTATAATAACAGAAATTTTTGGTGTGCTTTAGGAGGTAGTCCATGCAGAATTTTGATTATATGACACCCACTCGATTGATTTTTGGCGAGGGCGTAATCGCGAAGCTGCCCGAAGTGATGGCAAAATATGGCAAAAAAGTGCTGCTCACATACGGCAGCGGCAGTATCAAGAAAATTGGTCTTTACGACAAAGTGAAGGAACTGCTCTCGGATTTTGAGATCATCGAGCTTTCCGACATCCAGCCAAACCCAAAGTATGATCCCAGTGTGCTGGAGGGCGTACGCCTTTGTAAAGAACACGGCATTGATGTGATTCTTGCTGTTGGAGGCGGCAGTGTGCTGGATTGCTCCAAGGCGATTGCAACGGGTGCGAAATATGATGGCGACCCATGGGATTTGATCTCTTATAAGGCATTTGCAACGGATTCCATTCCCATCGTGGATATCATTACCCTTGCCGCGACAGGCAGCGAATACGACGCTGGCGGCGTGATTTCGCGTACCGAAACCAATGACAAAATCGGCTATATGGATCCGCATAATTTCCCAGTGGTATCATTTCTTGATCCGACCTACACTTTTACAGTATCGAAAAAACATACCGCAGCAGGTTGTGCTGATGCCATGAATCATATTATGGAGCAGTATTTCTGTGCGGATGCGACGCTCCTCAATGACGGTTTTTGTGAGGCGGGATTGAAAAGCTTGATGATCAATGCGAAGAAGTGTTTGGAGCATCCGCAAGACTACACTGCAAGGGCTGAGATGATGTTTGCCTGCACACTTGGCTGTAATGGTATTTATGCATTGGGAAACAGTCCGTCTGGCTGGCCATGCCATGGTATCGAACACGCGCTTAGTGCATATTATGATATTACGCATGGTGAAGGGCTTGCCATTATCACGCCACGATGGATGAAGCATATCCTGAATGACAAAACAGTGAAACGCTTTGTAAAATACGGAATTAATGTGTTCGGCATCGACAGTGCTTTGCCAGACTTTGAAATTGCAAACAAGGCAATTCAAGCAACCTATGATTTCTTTGTATCCATAGGCATTCCAATGCATTTGCGTGATGTTGGCATTGATGACAGTCGCATCAGCGAAATGGCACACCATATCGCGGTCAATGAAGGGCTTGAAAATGCCTATGCACCGCTGACAGAACAGGATATTGCAGAGATACTGATGGCATCGCTTTGATCACAAACTGGAGGATGTTGTGGATCACTTTACACGAGTTGAACTAACCAATATGTGCTTGGTTTATGATGAAAACCGCGTACTGGTGCAGGAAAAACAAGGCTTGAAGAAACAGTACAGTGGCGGTTTGGTTTTTCCTGGCGGTCATGTGGAACCTGATGAATCCCTGCTGGATTCCGTCATTCGCGAAATCAAAGAGGAAACAGGTCTGACCATTCATCATCCGCAGCCTTGTGGTTTCAAGGATTGGATTCAGGAGGATGGTACACGCTATATCGTTTTGCTGTACAAGACGAACCAGTTTGAGGGAGAATTGAAAAACTCCGCAGAAGGCAAGGTGTTCTGGCTTGACAGGCGTGATATCGGCAATGCAAATTTGATTTGGAACATGCGCGAGTTATTGCAGATTTTTGAAACGGATGATTTCAGCGAATTTTTCTTTCAACTACAAAATGGAACATACGAGGGAAAACTGTTGGGGTAGAAGTAGGAGCAATCATCTCATTTTGCGTTCATCGCATCTGAATGCATATGGGCTGATTATGCAAATACCGATAAGAACAGAAAAAACGCCCTGCTTTGTACATACAGCACAAAGCAGGGCGATGTTTATCAATAAGGGTATTTGCCTGGCTTACGAGTTGATCACTTTGTGGGAACGGTGGTAATATCGCTGCCGAACCATTCAGTTGAAATCTGACCGAGCGTGCCATCGGCTTTCATCTCACTGAGAATTTTCTGGACTTCATCGCGCAAGGCGCAATCATTCTTACGGAAGCCGATTGCGTACTCCTCTTCAGAAAGACCATCCGGCAAAATACGGTAACTCTTGCCGCCGGTGGTGATTTCATACTCCGCAACAACAACATCCATGAACACGGCATCAACGAGCCCAAGCTCCATTTGCTGTAAAGCTTCCACATTGGTGGCAAGCGCGGTTTCCTTGATGGTTCCGCCGATGGAAGAATCTCTGAGGATTGTCTGTGCAGATGAGCCGTTCTGCACGCCGATTACCTTATCTGCCAAATCCGCCATAGATTGCGCACTGCTATCGGCAGGCACAACGAAGACCATCTTGTTTTTCATATACGGCTCGGAAAGGTTCATGCGCTCTTCACGCTCGGGATTAATCGACATACCGTTCCAGATGCAGTCGATTCTGCCACCGTCGAGATCTTCCTCTTTGGTTTCCCAGTTAATGGGCTGCTTGACCAGCTCCACGCCCATGCGTTTGCAAACCTCTTCTGCGATATCGATATCAAAGCCTACGATCTCGTCCTTCTCGTTGGTATAGCCCATGGGTTTAAAGGTTGCATCCAAGCCAAGAACGAACTTACCGTTGTCCTTTACCTTTTGCAATGACTGATCCGCGCTGCTATCGGTGTTACTGCTATTTCCACCGCAACCGGCGCCGCAGATGAGCATACCGACAGCCAGAACGGCGGTCAGCATACGCTTGAAAATGGACTTCTTCATGTTGATTTCCTCACTTTTCGTTATGTTATGCGTGAAGTTTACGCAAGCCTCACGCACAACAGTATATCATACTTCTGTCAAAAATGCAAGAGGGAAACGTGTATTTTCGCGGTCTGCCTGCTTTGTTGACCTTTGAAACGGCTAAAGCGAAACTTCTTATGGTGGGATACTCTGTGTTACAATGGGAATACTTTTCCAACGGGACGGCGATCAAAGGCTTTGGGAAGTCGTTCCAGCAGGACGACACAGTGCGCTGCCATACCCTGCTGAGCGCCGGTAAAGCCCAGATGCTCCTCGGTGGTGGCTTTCACGCTTACCTGCTCTACATCGCAGCCCAGCTGCTTTGCAAGATTTCGGCGCATTTGCGGAATATGGGCTGCAAGCTTTGGTGCCTGTGCCAGTATAGTTGCATCGACATTGCCAATGCGCCAGCCCTTATGCTGAATCAGTCCATTGACATGATACAGCAGTTTCAGGCTGTCCGCGCCATGATATTTCGGGTCAGTATCGGGAAAATGCTGTCCGATATCGCCCAGCGCAAGTGCGCCCAGCATGGCATCCATGACAGCGTGAGTTAGCACATCGGCATCGGAATGCCCCAACAGCCCCATTGTATGCGCAATTTCCACGCCGCCAAGGATCAGCTTGCGTCCTTCGGTCAGTTTATGCACATCGTAGCCATGTCCAATACGAAAATCAGCCATTGTGCCCATCCTCTCTTTTCTCCTCATAGCGCAGCAACGCCTCGGCGGTTGCAAAATCCTCCGGGGTCGTCAGTTTGATATTGGTATAGGATCCGGTAGACATTTTCACGCGGATATCAATTGCTTCCATGAGTTGGCAATCATCGGTGAAATCCAATCCTTGTGCTTCGGCAAACGCCATTGCTTGCAGATATGCTGCTTTTGCGAACACCTGCGGCGTCTGCGTATGATACAGACTGCTCCTCGGTGGGGTATCCACAACCATACCCTTTGCTACTGTTTTCATGGTATCTTTCGTGGGCACACCCAATGTTGCTGCACCGAAGGTATGGGCATCCGCAATGACTTTTTCGGCATCCTCCTGCCGCAAGAGCGGTCTTGCACCATCATGTATAGCGATGTAGGCTGCATCGGTCTGCAATGCAGCCACGCCGTTTTTCACGCTCTGTTGACGAGTTGCGCCGCCATATGTCAAGGTAATGGGTACAGGAAATGTCTTTTGACGCAGAATTGCCTGAAACGCCGCTTCATCCTGCGGACGGCAGATTATCACCAGTTCCGAGACTGCTTTGCACCGTGAAAAGGTATGCAATGATTTTTCCAGTACGGTGGTATCGCCCAGCGGATGCAGTATTTTGTGAATGCCGCCCATTCTGGTGGCGTTACCTGCGCACACCAGAAGGACGGCAGTATCAGCAAGAATCATCTCACTGCACATCAGGGGATTTGGTGCCACACTCAGCGCAGAACAATGCCTCTGGTGAAAGTGCTGCACCGCAGCAGGCACAGAACGCAGGCTTTTCGGGCGCAGCGGGTTCTGCATCTTCTGTGGGGATGATCTGTTCCACCTTGGTGCCACATTCGGCGCAGAACAGTGCAGAGGGCGAAAGCACTGCATTGCAGACAGTGCAGTTGGTGGGATTCACGGGCTTGGGTGCTTTGGGAGCAGATTTCGGTGCTTCGGGTTCAGGCTTTGGCATAGCAGTGCCGCAGGCGGGACAGAATTTTGCATTCTTATCACAGCCCTTACCGCAGCCAGGGCACGCTGTCACGCCATCAAGCTCCACCAACTCCTTCTGCTTTGCAGCAAGCTGCTCCTTGAGTTTTGTGATGCCATTGATCAGCTCTGCGTAGGCGGGGTCTGGATGGTCACACATATCGTCATAATACTTCTGACCGATGGCACGGAAGCGCGTACGGATATCGTTTTCCATAGTTGCAATCTCCTTGCGCACGCGGTTCTTTTCGGCGATGTTCTTCGCACCATCAGAAACCTCACGGGCGGCCTTGGACATCGTATCCACTACATTGTCAAAAAAGCTCATATTCGTTCCTCCTCTTTCTTTCGTGATGCCGGATTGCATCACACTGTAATTATAGCATATTCCACGCAAAATGTCCAGCATATTATACGATTTTTTTGTAGACCATCTGTGAAAAAGCTTTGCCCTTGCCGGAGAGCATACTGTTTTGCAGCGAGCGGTCCTGATCGTAATGCCATTATAGCTGCGGCATCATTTTTGGTATGCTGTTTGATGATTTGCGCATTTTTGCGCTGCACCTTCTGCCATCATAATATAATAGTGTTCGGAGTGTGATTTGTCAATGGCTGCCGATTGACGAAACTGGCGAAGCGTGATATAATATCCGTGAGGTGAATGGGATGAACATAAAAAAGATCGTCATCACAGGCGGCCCCTGCGCAGGAAAATCAACCGCCATGCAGCATATCAAAGCGCATTTTACCGCAAAGGGTGATACGGTATTGGTGATCCCCGAATCGGCAACCGAACTGATCGGTGGCGGCGTTGCACCATGGACTTGCACCACACCCTATGATTATCAGGTGATACAGTTGCGCTTACAGCTGGAAAAGGAAAAACTGTTTTTGCAAGCAGCCAGACAGATGAAAACCGACACCGTGTTGATCGTTTGCGACCGAGGCATCCCTGACGGGAATGCCTATATGAGCGATGAAGCCTACAGAGCCATGATCGAAACGGAGGGGCTGACACGCGATATGCTCTTTGCGCGCTATGACGCAGTGTTTCATCTGGTCACTGCTGCCGACGGTGCGTTGCCCTATTACACTCTCGCTAACAATGCCGCCAGAATGGAAACCCCTGAAGAGGCCATTGCGCTCGATCGCCGCACACACGCTGCATGGGATGGACATCCTTACCGTTGTACCATTGGAAACGATTGCAGCTTTGAGGAGAAAAACAGAAAGTTGATCGCCGATATCGAAACTTTCTTAAAGCGATAACGCATAAAGCCCGCTGATTCACGTTGCGGTCAGATTGTGGGGATGGCAAATATGGCACTGTGCTTTCAAAAGCAGCAAGATGCTTCGCCCCGATGCGCAAAATACGGCAAAAAGCGCAAAAGAGGTCTGCGAAGAACAGCGAATTTGTGTAATGAGTAGAAATTTCCTGTGGGCTTGACTTTTCATAAAAAAACGGTTATAATATCAAGGTATGCGAGTGTGCGTATACGATATTATTCGAAGAAGGAGGAAGATTATGCCAACCTTTAATCAGCTTGTCCGTAAGGGCAGAAGCGTTCTGCCGGAGAAGTCCACTGCTCCTGCACTTCAGAAGGGCTACAATGCTCAGAAGAAGTCCCAGATTGACCAGAGTTCTCCCCAGAAGCGCGGTGTATGCACTGCTGTAAAGACCGCAACGCCTAAGAAGCCGAACTCCGCAATGAGAAAGATTGCCAGAGTCCGTCTGACCAATGGCTACGAAGTTACCGCTTACATCCCTGGTATCGGTCATAACTTGCAGGAGCATAGCGTCGTATTGATTCGCGGCGGTCGTGTGAAGGACCTTCCTGGTGTCCGTTATCATATTATCCGCGGTACCCTCGACGCACAGGGCGTGAATGGCCGTATGCAGGCTCGTTCCAAGTATGGCGCAAAGCGTCCTAAGGCAGGTAAGAAGTAATTTCTTGCGCTGACCGAAAAACAATTTTAGGCAATTACCCCACAAGGCTCTTGTGGATTTGATATATAGCGATGCTGTATACTGTCTGCATGGCCAAACACAAGTGACTCAGATATCATTTGTGAGTACCTGTGAATTCATTCTATTATGAAGGAGGGAAGCGAGTATGCCAAGAAGAGGCAGTATCGCAAAGCGTGACGTTCTGGTAGATCCGTTGTACAATTCCAAGCTCGTAACACGCCTCATCAACAACATCATGCTCGACGGCAAGAAGGGCGTTGCACAGAAGATCGTGTACGACGCTTTCGCAATCGTGGCAGAGAAGACCGGCAGAGATGCACTAGAGGTCTTTGAACAGGCAATGGAGAATATCATGCCTGTGCTGGAGGTTAAGGCACGCCGCATGGGCGGTGCAACCTACCAGGTTCCGATGGAAGTTCGTCCTGAGAGACGCCAGACCCTGGGTCTGCGCTGGATTACCAAGTATTCCAGACTCCGTTCTGAGAAAACCATGAAAGAACGCCTTGCAGGCGAGATCATGGACGCAGTTAACGGTCTGGGCGGCTCCGTCAAGAAGCGTGAAGATACACACAAGATGGCAGAAGCAAACAAGGCTTTTGCACATTACCGTTGGTAATTCTTTCGGCGGCGTAGGGTACACCCATGCCGCGTGAGAGAGCTTTTAGGAGGAAACCAAATGCCAAGAGACTGTTCACTTGAAATGACCCGAAACATCGGCATTATGGCTCATATCGACGCAGGTAAGACAACGACTACCGAGCGTATTCTGTTCTACACCGGTATCAACCACAAAATCGGCGAAACCCACGATGGTTCCGCAACGATGGACTGGATGGCGCAGGAGCAGGAGCGTGGTATCACTATCACTTCTGCTGCTACAACCGCCTACTGGAAAGAGCATCGTATCAACATCATTGATACTCCCGGGCACGTTGACTTTACCGTGGAGGTCGAGCGTTCTCTGCGTGTTCTGGACGGTTCCGTTACCGTTTTGTGCGCAAAGGGCGGCGTTGAGCCTCAGTCCGAGACGGTTTGGCGTCAGGCTGACAAGTACAAAGTACCTCGTATGGTCTATGTCAACAAGATGGATATCATGGGCGCAGATTTCTACCGTGTCGTAGACATGATGAAGGAGCGTCTGAAGTGTAATGCCGTTCCGATTCAGCTGCCTATCGGTGCTGAAACGTTCTTCAAGGGCATCATCGACTTGCTGGAGATGAAGGCCTATGTCTACTACGATGATATCGGCAAGGATATCCGTGTTGAGGAGATTCCCCACGATATGGTTGAGAAGGCAGAGGAGTATCGTGCGGCACTCGTTGAGGCCGTTGCAAGCCTGGACGACGAATTGATGGAGAAGTTCCTTGAGGAAGAGGAAATTACCATCGAGGAGCTTAAGAGAGTCATCCGCAAAGCAACCATCGCAAATGAGATGGTTCCCGTTGTGTGCGGTACCTCTTACAAGAATAAGGGCGTTCAGAAGCTGCTGGACGCAGTTGTGGACTATATGCCCGCTCCGATCGACATTCCTCCCATCAAGGGTGTCAATCCTGATACAGATGAAGAGGAGGAGCGTCCTTCTTCCGATGAAGAACCCTTCGCCGCACTTGCATTCAAGATTGCTACCGACCCCTTCGTCGGTAAGCTGTGTTACTTCCGCGTGTACTCTGGTAAGGTGGATGCAGGTACCACCGTGCTGAACGCAAGTAAGAATCAGCGTGAGCGTATGGGCCGTATCTTGCAGATGCACTCCAATCACCGTAAGGATATCGATACCATCTATGCTGGTGATATCGCTGCCGTCATCGGCGTGAAGTATACCACCACTGGTGATACGCTCTGTGATGAGGATCACCCCATCATTCTGGAGTCTATGGAGTTCCCGGATCCCGTTATTAATTTGGCAATTGAGCCGAAAACAAAGGCCGGTCAGGAGAAGATGGGTATCGCTTTGGCAAAGCTTGCCGAAGAAGACCCGACCTTCCGTACCTGGACGGATCATGAAACTGGTCAGACCATCATCGCCGGTATGGGCGAGCTGCACTTGGAAATCATCGTTGACCGTCTGCTGCGTGAGTTCAAGGTTGAAGCAAACGTTGGCGCACCGCAGGTATCCTACAAGGAGACGATTCGCAAGAAGGTCGACGAGGACTACAAGCACAAGAAGCAGACTGGCGGTACCGGTCAGTACGGTCATGTTAAGATTACCGTTGAACCCAACGAGCCTGGTAAGGGCTATGAGTTCGTCAATGCCATCGTTGGTGGCGCAATTCCTAAGGAGTATATCCCCGCTGTTGATGCGGGTATCCGCAGCGCAATGGCAGCTGGCGTAGTTGCAGGCTATCAGGTCGTTGATGTGAAGGTTACCCTCTACGATGGCTCTTATCACGAGGTTGACTCCTCTGAAATGGCATTTAAGATCGCTGGTTCCATGGCGTTCAAGAATGCAATGCGTAAGGCTGATCCTGTGCTGCTGGAGCCTGTGATGAAGGTTTCTGTGTTTGTTCCCGAGCAGTATATGGGTGATGTCTTTGGTGACCTCAACGGTCGTCGCGGTCAGATTCAGGGTCAGGAAGTCCACAGCGGTGTTTCTCAGATTGACGCACTTGTGCCGCTGAGCAATATGTTCGGCTACGCTAGCGACCTTCGTTCGCGTTCTCAGGGACGTGGTAACTATACCATGGAGCCTCACAGCTTCGCTGAGGTGCCGAAGAGTATCGCGGATAAGATCAAGAGCGAGCGCGGTCACGGTGACGAATAAGCAGCATTTGCTTTTTTCGTAAATTTTTCCGCAAAACACTTGCTTTTTTCCAGCAAATCTGGTAGAATATAGGTATACGCTCTCCTCTGCGGCTGTGGGGGCTGAGCAATGTACCTTTTCTACCGTCAAAATAACTATTTAGGAGGAGTTTCCAATGGCAAAGGCACATTTCGAAAGAACCAAACCCCATGTAAACATCGGTACAATCGGTCACGTTGACCATGGTAAGACCACCACTACCGCTGCTATCACCAAGTACCTGTCTTTGAAGGGTCAGGCACAGTTTGAGGATTACGCAAACATCGATAAGGCTCCTGAAGAGCGTGAGCGTGGTATCACAATCAATACCGCACACGTTGAGTACGAGACCGATGCACGTCACTACGCACACGTTGACTGCCCTGGTCACGCCGACTATATCAAGAACATGATCACTGGCGCTGCTCAGATGGACGGCGCAATCCTGGTTGTTGCTGCTTCCGATGGCCCTATGGCTCAGACCAAGGAGCATATCCTGCTGGCTCGTCAGGTTGGCGTGCCTGCAATCGTTGTTTTTATGAACAAGACCGACCTCGTTGATGATGAGGAACTGCTTGAGCTGGTTGAGATGGATATCCGTGACACCCTGAGCAAGTATGAGTTCCCTGGCGATGACATTCCGATTATCCGCGGCTCTGCTTTCCAGGCTCTGGATTCTTCTTCTACCGATCCTAGCGATCCTGTCTACGCTTGCATCGCTGAGCTGATGGATGCTGTTGACTCCTACATTCCTACTCCTGACCGTAAGGCAGATCAGCCCTTCCTGATGCCTGTTGAGGATACTATGACCATCACTGGTCGTGGTACTGTTGCTACTGGTCGTGTAGAGAGAGGTCAGGTTAAGGTCGGCGATACCGTTGAGATCGTTGGTCTGAAGGAAGAGAGTTCTTCTACTGTTATCACTGGTCTGGAGATGTTCCGCAAGTTGCTGGACTTCGCTGAGGCTGGCGATAATATCGGCGCTCTGCTGCGTGGTATTCAGAGAAAGGACATCCAGAGAGGTCAGGTTCTCTGCAAGCCCGGTTCCATTAAGCCTCACACCAAGTTCAAGGGTCAGGTTTACGTTCTGAAGAAGGACGAGGGCGGCCGTCATAAGCCTTTCTTCAACAACTATCGTCCTCAGTTCTACTTCCGTACTACTGACGTTACTGGTATCATCACTCTGCCTGCTGATGTTCAGATGTGCAACCCTGGCGATAACATTGAGATCGGTGTTGAGTTGATCACTCCTATCGCTATTGAAGTTGGTCTGCGTTTTGCTATCCGTGAGGGTGGTAAGACCGTTGGCTCTGGCGTTGTTACCGCTATCAGCGAGTAAGTTGTTGGCTTTTTCAACAATGTAAGCTATGAAGATGCTGTTGCAGTTTTCTGCAACAGCATTTTTTGTACAGTTGTGCAAAAGAATCATCCCCACGGGATGTTTGCAAAATCACAGGCAATGAATCATGTTTTGCAAAAACTGTGTTATACTAAGAATACCAAATGCAATATGCGGAAAGGAGTATGCATATGTGGCTTTTATATGCGTTCTTATCATCTATATTTGCTGCCCTCACATCAATCCTCGCAAAGGTTGGCATTGTAAATGTGAACTCCACACTGGCAACCGCAATTCGTACTGTTGTGGTGCTGATTATGGCTTGGGGCATGGTGTTGATCTCTGGAACCAATGGCGAAATTGCCGATATATCCAGAAAAAGTTGGATATTCATCATTCTGTCCGGACTTGCTACTGGCGCATCATGGCTGTGCTATTATAAGGCACTGCAAGTGGGCGAGGCCTCTAAAGTTGTTCCAATTGACAAGTTGAGCGTTGTTTTTACACTGATTCTCGCCTTTGTTTTTTTGCACGAACAGTTCACATGGAAATCGGCCGTCGGTTGTACCCTGATCGCTGTAGGCACCTTGTTTATGGTCATTTAGCGCATGGTGCGTACCGTTTGACGTGAAGTGGAACTCTTGACGAATCGGGAAAGCTGTGATATAATCAAAACTTAGAAAAACGCTTTTTGCGTGCGATGAAAATCAGGGTCGCCTATCGTGGCGAGGAAATGAGGAGCTTATGCAGTGCGAATGTGCAAATCGTAGCAGTGATCTTTCGCTGCTGGATCATGTGCTGAATACTTATGCCGATGTGCCGGGCAGTTTGATCACTATTTTGCAGCAGGCGCAGTCCATTTATGGCTATTTACCCATGGATGTCATCTACCATGTTGCCGCAAGAACAGGCAGCACGCCTGCAAAAGTACTGGGTGTGGCTACATTTTATACGCAGTTTCGCTTTCAACCAGTGGGAAAGTATTTGATCATGCTGTGCAACGGTACGGCATGCCATGTGAACGGCAGTGAGCGCGTTGCGAAAGCCGTTTGCGATTATTTGCAGATCGAAAACGGCGGTACTTCTGCGGATGGCTTGTTTTCGTTCAGTATCGTTGCCTGTTTGGGTTGCTGTTCCCTTTCTCCAGTGATGATGATCAATGAGGAAACCTATGGCAATCTGACTCCCGAAAAAGCAGTATCCATCTTGCAGGCACTGCGTGAACAGGAGGGCGTATCGTGAAGTATCGTGTGGTTGTGGGACAGGGCAGCTGCGGCATCGCAGCAGGTGCCAATAAGGTGTATGATGTGCTGGCAGACGCTCTTGCACAAAGTGATGTGCAGCTTTGTATTAGTGGCTGCATCGGTATGTGTTGGCTTGAACCCATCGTGGATGTTTACTGCGATGATGCCCTTGCGATGCGTCTGGTGAAAATGAACGCCGAAGCTGCAAAAGTTGTTGCGGATGCTTGCAAGGCGGGGGAACTTTCTTCCCTCACACCGTACGCAATCTCCGTAGAGGACGCTGCCTTTCTGACGCAGCAGACTCGTATCGTGCTGCGTAACTGCGGCATCATTGATCCAGAATCGCTGGAAAGTGCGTTGCAGGCTGGTGCATATACTGCACTGCGTAAGGTGCTTTCGGCAGAAAACGGAATGTCCCCTGAAGCAGTGATTGCATGCATAAAAGAATCGGGGCTTGCTGGCAGAGGCGGTGCCGGATTTCCTACATGGTTTAAGTGGAATGCTGCTCGGCAAGCTGTCGGTGAGGAAAAATACCTCATCTGCAATGCCGATGAAGGTGACCCGGGCGCATTTATGGACAGAGCTGTGATTGAATCCGATCCCCATGCGTTGATTGAGGGTATGCTGATTGGTGCGTATGCCATTGGTGCGAAAGAAGCTGTTGTGTATGTGCGCGCGGAGTATCCGCTTGCCATGAAACGGTTGCATACAGCCATTGCACAGGCAAGCAATGCTGGTTTTGTGGGGCAAGATATCATGGGCAGCGGGTTTTCTTGCACGTTCCGTGTGAAAGCAGGTGCGGGTGCGTTTGTGTGCGGTGAGGAAACTGCACTGATCGAATCGTTGGAGGGAAAACGTGGTATGCCGCGTCTGAAACCGCCCTTTCCTGCGGCATCTGGATACTGGCGGCAGCCCTCAAATATCAACAATGTGGAAACGTTTGCTAATGTTTCGTGGATTATCAATCACGGTGGTGCGGCGTTTGCAGCTATAGGAACGGAGCATTCTAAGGGGACAAAAGTTTTTGCATTGACAGGCAAGATCAAACGCGGTGGTTTGGTGGAGATTCCCATGGGCAAAACGCTTCGCAATGTGATTTTCGATATCGGCGGCGGTATTCGTGATGACAGAGCATTTCAAGCGGTGCAAATGGGTGGCCCATCGGGTGGCTGTATTCCTGCGGAATTGCTGGATACAGTGATCGACTACCAGACACTGGCGGCTACGGGCGCGATTATGGGTTCGGGCGGTATGGTCGTCATGGATGACACCACTTGCATGGTTGCTATGGCAAAATTCTTTCTCGATTTTACCGCTGATGAATCTTGTGGCAAGTGTGTGCATTGTCGTATCGGCACAAAGCGTATGCAGGAGATTCTCTTGCGTATGACAGAGGGAAAAGGAAAAGCTGGAGATATCGAGTTGCTTGAGGAACTTTGCCTTGCTGTGAAAGATGGTGCGCTTTGCGGCTTGGGGCAAACAGCACCCAATCCTGTGCTAAGCGCAATCCGTTATTTCCGTTCGCAATTTGAGGCGCATATCAATGAACATAGCTGCCCTGCACATGCCTGCACGGCACTGCTGCGATATCATATTGATGGGGATGCCTGCCGCGGATGTACGCTTTGTGCGAAGAATTGCCCTGTAGATGCTATTTCCGGTAAGGTGAAGTCTACCCATGTTATCAACCAGGAAGCTTGCATCCGCTGTGGGCAGTGCAAGGCAAGCTGTCGGTTCGGCGCAATTACCGTGGAGTGAAAGGAGAGGAACAACAAGTATGTCAGATATGATTGCAATGACCATCAATGGCAAGATCTGCCAATGTGAATCCGGCTGTACGATCTTGCAGGCGGCTGCGGAAAATGGCTTGGAGATTCCGAACCTTTGCAATGATGCAAGTGTGAAAGTCTATGGTGCTTGTGGTATGTGTGCCGTAGAGGTGTTGGATGATGGTAACGGCAAACCGCTGCCGAAGCTGCTGCGTGCCTGCTCTGCAAAAGCGATGAACGGCTATGTCGTGCGGTATGATACTGAGCGCGTTCTTCAGGCGAGAAAAATTGCGTTGGAACTGCTGATGAGCGACCATACGGGCGATTGCGTTGCACCTTGCAGTCTTGCCTGCCCCGCTGGAACGGATTGTCAGGGCTATGTGAAGCAAATTGCACAGGGCGATTATCATAAGGCAATGCAGATCGTGAAGGAAAAGCTGCCTTTGCCTGCCTCTATCGGCAGAGTATGCCCTCATCCCTGCGAAATGCAATGCCGCAGAGGTTTGGTGGAAGCTCCCATTTCCATCGCTTTTTTGAAAGCCTTTGCAGCTGACCGTGATTTGGAACGCGATACCTATCGTGCACAGTGTGCCCCTGATAGTGGCAAGCGCGTTGCCGTTGTGGGCGGTGGCCCTGCTGGTTTGACAGCTGCGTATTTTCTGCGCAGAAAGGGTCATGCCGTGACTGTGCTGGATGCTGCACAGAAAATGGGTGGTATGCTGCGGTATGGTATTCCTGCGTATCGTCTGCCGAAGGCTGTACTGGATCGAGAAATTGCAGAGATCGCCGCTATGGGTGTTACCATGCAAAATGATGTGCGCCTGGGAAAGGATATCTCACTGGAGCAGCTGCGCAGTGCGTACGATGCAGTGATTCTGGCAATGGGTGCGTGGCAGTCCATGCAGATGGGTTGTGTGGGTGAAGACCTGAGCGGTGTAATTGGCGGTATTACATTTTTGCATGATATTTCATCGGGGGAGGGCGCACGCCCTGACCTGCACGGAAAATCTGTGGCGGTATGCGGCGGCGGAAATACAGCTATGGACGCTTGCCGTTCTGCGGTGCGATGTGGTGCAGAGAACGTGTATGTGATCTACCGTCGTACCCGTGAGGAAATGCCTGCTGACCCCGTGGAGATTGAAGAATCCATAGAGGAAGGCGTGGTTTACAAATATCTGACCAACCCTGCTGAGATCCTGGGTGAAAACGGTAAGGTGAGCGCAGTGAAGTTGCAAATCATGGAACTTGGCGAACCTGATGCTTCTGGCAGACGTTCTCCCATCCCTGTTGTAGGCGCGTTTGAGGTGCTGCCTGTGGATATGGTCATAATGGCGATTGGGCAGAAGCTTTTGCCCGAAGGTTTGGAGGATATCAAGCTGACCCGTAAGGGTACGATTGCTGCCGATGAAGCCACTTTTGCCACCAATCTTGAGAATGTGTTTGCCATCGGTGATGCTACCAACCGCGGTGCAGATATTGCTATTGCTGCGATTGGTGAGGCGAATCGCTGTGCCGAAGTGGTGGATTCTGCGCTGCGTGGCGCAATGCAGCCTGTAAAGCAGCCGTTTTTCTCTAAAAGAGTGGTTACCGCTGAGATGCTTGCCGATCGCGAGAAAATTGCAAGATGCAAAATGCCTACCCGTGATGCAGCTGTGCGCCGTTGCGATTTTGAGGAGATCAACCTTGGTTTGGCAGAAGAAATCGCCAAAACCGAGGCAAAACGTTGTTTGGAATGTGGCTGCCACGATTATGCTGACTGCAAACTGATCCGATACGCGAATCAGCAGGAGATACATCCAGAGCGTTTGGCAGGGCAGAAGCATACCGCAGAAACGGAGCAAAAGCTGGTGTGCATCGAGCGCAACAGTGGCAAATGCATTCTGTGCGGATTGTGCGTGCGTGTGTGCGAAGAAGAAGCGAAACAGGGCATTCTGGGACTTGTGGGCAGAGGGTTTTCTACCGCCATTCGCCCTGAATTTCGCAATGCGGAAACGGTTGCTGTTTGCAAGGAATGTCGTAGATGCGTCAATCTTTGCCCAACAGGAGCATTGAAGCTGCTGAAATGATTTTACTCGTCAAGGGATATAATGGAGGACTTTGAAAATGTCAATGGAATTTGTAAGAAAGCTGCCCATACCGCGGGATATCAAAGCACAGTTTCCCCTTTCCGATACCTGCGCTGCCGTGAAGGCAAAGCGTGATGCGGAGATACGCCAAGTGTTTACTGGGGAATCTGACAGAATGCTGCTGATTATCGGGCCTTGCTCTGCCGACCGTGAGGATGCAGTGATGGAGTATATCTACCGTTTGGCAAAGCTGAACGAGCAGGTGAAGGACAAACTGGTGATCGTGCCTCGTATTTACACCAATAAGCCCCGCACCAACGGTACCGGCTACAAAGGTATGGTGCATCAACCTGATCCGACCAAGGCGGAGGATATGTTGGAGGGCTTGATTTCCATTCGCAAACTGCATACCAGAGCCATTGCGGAAACAGGCTTTACCTGCGCCGATGAGATGCTCTACCCCGATAATTACCGTTATTTATCCGATCTTTTGGGCTATGTGGCAGTGGGGGCCCGAAGCGTGGAGAATCAAAAGCACCGTCTGACGGCAAGCGGCATGGATATTCCCGTGGGTATGAAGAATCCCACCAGCGGCGATCTCTCTGTGATGTTCAATTCGATCTTTGCCGCACAGAGCAAGCATACCTTTATTTATCGCGGCTGGGAGGTTCACAGCGATGGCAACCCACTGGCACACGCGATTTTACGTGGTTATGTAAACAAACATGGCGAATCACTGCCCAACTACCATTTCGAAGATCTTCTGCTAACTTATCATATGTACGAGCAGAAAAATTTGGAGAATATGGCCGTGATTGTGGATGCAAATCATGCAAACTCCAACAAGTGCTATCTGGAGCAGCCCAGAATTTGCAACGAGATTCTGCATAGCTGCCGCCATAATGCAAATATCAAGCGCGTGATGAAGGGCTTCATGGTTGAAAGCTACCTTGAGGATGGCGCGCAGAAGGTTGGGGAAGGCGTGTATGGGAAATCCATTACCGATCCCTGCATTGGTTGGACGAAAACCGAGGACATGGTGCTGCGCATCGCGGAACAGCTTTGAGATGCAATCCGGTTTGGGATGAAATGTTTCTCTGCTCTGCATTTGGCGACAATATGTCAGGAATCGGAGACAATAGATAATTGAATCACCTCCGCTTTTGTGTTATAATGCTACCGTACGATGGAAAAATATCGTACGTATTGCACAAAGTGCCCTCAAATAGGGGGAGAAGGGGTAAATTTATGAAACAGAGAAAACTTGCGGCGTTGCTTGCAGGTCTGCTTTGTTTGCAGATGCCTGCTATCTATCACGCCGATGAGCAGGCGGTAACTGCAAAAGCAGCTGAAGCGATTACTGTAGAAGCACTGGATCGCGGCCTGACAGCGATCAATACTGGTTCGGGTATGTTGGTAAGCTGGAGATATCTTGCTAGTGACGCAGCAGATGCTGTGTTCCGCCTTTACCGTGATGGAAGCCTCATCTATACCAGCAACGCCGATGATGCTACTTGCTATCTGGATAAGGATGGCAGCGCATCCTCTCAGTACAAAGTGGAATATCTGGTGGGCAGTGCAGTAAAGGGGAGCGATGCTTGTAAGATCATCTCTAACAACAGCTATCTGCAACTGCCTTTGAATCCGCCAAGCGGCAACGGCTACACCTATTCGCCCAACGATTGCTCTGTAGGTGATGTGGACGGCGATGGGCAGTACGAAATCTTTTTGAAGTGGGATCCCTCCAATTCGCAGGATAATTCCAAGAGTGGCACAACTGGTAAGGTGTACATCGATTGCTTGAAGCTGGACGGTACCCATCTGTGGCGTATTGATTTGGGCATCAATATTCGTGCAGGTGCGCACTACACCCAGATGATGGTTGGCGATTTTGACAGTGATGGTTCAGCTGAGCTGGTGTGCAAAACCTCTGATGGCACCGTGGACGGCACAGGTAAGGTGATTGGTGATGCCAATGCGGATTACAGGAATTCCAGCGGTTATGTGCTGACAGGCAACGAGTATCTGACGCTGTTTGACGGCAAGACCGGTGCTGCGTTGGATACGATTAACTATAATCCAGGGCGCGGTACGGTTGCAAACTGGGGCGATAAGTACGGCAATCGCGTGGATCGCTTCCTTTGTGCAGTGATGTATTTGGACGCAGACCACCCCTCTCCCGTTACTGTGCGTGGCTATTATACCAGAATGACCGCCTGTGCTTACGATGTTGTAGACAAAAAGTTGGTGCAGCGTTGGCTGTTCGATACCGGAAATAACAGCTCTGCACCTGGCTATGGCGACGGCAACCACAACTGTATGCCCGCCGATGTTGACGGCGACGGCAAGCAGGAACTGGTGATGGGCGCGGTTTGTTTGGATGATGATGGTTCGGTACTCTGGTGTACCAATCTGGGGCACGGCGATGCCATGCATCTCGGCGATTTTGATCCCAGCCGTGAGGGCCTGGAACTGTGGCTTTGCCATGAGGTTTCTCCCTTTGGATATTCTCTGCACGATGCTGCTACAGGTGAGATTATCTTTCGTGTGACAGCCGACAAGGATACTGGTCGCTGTGCCGCAGACAATGTCTGGACGGGTAACGATGGCGCAGAGTTCTGGGGCAGCACCGTATATGATGCTAAGGGTAATGCGCTTTCCTGCAAACGTCCCGCACTGAATTTCTTCTGCTATTGGGATGGTGACCTGGAGCGCGAGATCCTTGATGGTTCTACGGATTCTCCTGCAACTGTTACAAGCATGAACGCCGATGGCAGTCTTAGCACGATATTGACAACCACGGGCTACTACACCTGTAACACGACCAAGGGTACACCGTGTCTTTCTGCCGATCTGTTCGGTGACTGGCGAGAAGAAATCATTGTGCGTGCGGCTGACCATAAGTCCATCCGCATCTACGCAACAACGTATGATACCGATTACCGCGTCACCACACTGATGCATGATCCGCAATACCGCAATCAGGTGGCAGGTCAGAATGCGGCATATAATCAGCCACCGCATTTGAGCTACTATATGGGCAGTGAAACTGGCGTTCCCGCTGCACCGACCGTGAATGTCGGCACGCTGACAAGCGGCAAAACTGGTGCCGTGATGAATACCGATTACAAGTATACCTTTACCAATGCGGGCAGCGGTTTGTATTTGGAAGTAGCAGATGCTGTGGCGGCAGCAGGTACCGATGTAATACAGGGCGATGGTACCTCTGGCGGCAATCGCTGGAAACTGGTTGACGGCGGCGGCGGATACTATTATATCATCTCAACCCTTGCCGATGGCAATACCTACTATCTCGATTTGGACTATGGCAAGGTTGATAATGGTACAAATATCGCCATTTGGACAGATACCGCAAGCGACGCGCAACTGTTCAAGTTCGTGGATAACGGCGACGGTACATATCTCATTACCACCAAGGCAACCAACGATCAAAGCGCAGTGGGCATTGTCGGCGGCTCTACCGCAGCAGGCGCGTCTGCTGTGCAGTGGGCGTGCGATGGAAGCGCAAATCAAAGCTGGATCGCGACTATGGTGATTGATCCTATTTACGGAGCGTTGGCAGCACCCTTGCAGCCTGTTGATGTGACTTATGCATCGTTCTTCGGGATTGATGATTCTTTGGCAGTAGGCGATACCGTTTTCGGCGACCGTGATTTTACCTTTTCCGTCGTGGCAGATGCACTCGTCGGTGCAGAGTACCTCAGATCCTCCTGCGATGCAAAATTTGCATCGGGCGATCTTGCAACTGTAACCGCAGCATCTAATGCGACCCTGTATGTCGGCTTTGATCATCGTCTGACAACGATTCCTGCATGGGCTGCCGCCTTTGCAAAAACCGATATGACCTGCACTGCCAGCAATGATGTCGTGTTCGATATGTATGCGTTGGAGATGACTGCGGGCGAAACTGTGACGCTTGGTGCGTTGGGGCAATCGTCAGGCGTTGTGGGTTACATGGCAATGATGGTGAAGTCTGTCGAGATGACCACTACCACTACAGATACAGGCGCGAATGTGCTTTACGGCGATGTCAATTGCGATGGTATGGTGAAGGTCGATGATGTGATTCTGTTGAACCGCTTCCTTTCGGAGGAGGTAAATGCGGTGGTCACGCAGCAAGGTGTTGTGAATGCGGACTGCGATGGTGTTCCGGGTGTGGCAAGTGATGATGCAGTTGCGATTCTTTCTCTGCTTGCAAGTCTGGTGGATAGCCTGCCCTTGCGCTGATTCTCTCAAGTTGTTTCAAACATAAAAATACGCCATAGTGCTTTTGATTTTCTGTCAGAAACACTATGGCGTTTTGTTTTTCATCCAATCATGTCAAAGCTTGCGGCAATGTTTACTTATCCTTGGGGCGAAAACAGATAGAAGCCAGCAATCCAAACAGCATTGCAGCGGTAATGCCGCCCGATGCAGAGGTCAATCCACCAGTTAAAATGCCAAGCAAGCCGTGTTCTGCAACAGCCTTGCGGATACCCTGTGCCAGCAAATTGCCAAAACCGCTTAATGGAACGCTTGCCCCTGCTCCTGCAAAATCCACCAGTTTTGGATAAATGCCAATTGCGCCCAAAATCACGCCTGTGACAACATATCCCACCAGAATACGGGCTGGGGTCAGCTTGGTAAAATCAATCAGCAGCTGACCAACGGCGCAAATCAGACCGCCGATTACAAATGCCCATAAATAATTCATGTCCTTGCTCCCTTCTCGAAAGAAATATGCACCAGATGTGAAATGCATGGAATGGTTTCGCCCTGTTGGCACAGCATGGGCGAGAGCAACGCACCCGTTGCGGCAAACAGCAGATTCTTCATCTCGCCGCTTGCGAGTTTGGGCAGAAAATATCCGCAGAGAATACTTGCCGAGCAACCGCATCCTGAACCGCCAGCGTGGGTATCCTGTGTGGTGTCATCGAACATCATTACGCCGCAATCGCGGTGGACTTTGCTGATATCGTAGCCATTTTGCGCTGCAAGTTGATGCAACAGAGTACTGCCGACCAAGCCCAGATCACCCGTGAGAATCACATCATAATCGGAAGGACTGGTGTGCGTCGTCATCAAATATCGCAGAATCGTATCTGCGGCGGCAGGTGCCATGGCAGCACCCATATTGTTGGCATCGGTAATGGATTGGTCATTGATGCATCCCACACATACGCCGCGAATATAGGGTGCTTTGGCAGATTCGCCCAGCAATACTGCACCCGATGCCGTGCAAGTCCACTGTGCGTTGGGCGTGCGCTGTCCACCATAGGAAAGCGGAAAACGAAATTGCCTTTCTGCACCAGAAAAATGCGAAGAAGTTACTGCGGCACAACGCTGCATATGGCTGCCATCCACCATCAGCGAAGCAAGCAGCAAACCTTCTGCCATGGTGGAACAGGCACCGTAGATTCCCAGAAATGGAATACCCAGGTGTCGCATACCGAATGTTGCGCTGGTACATTGGTTGATGAGATCGCCACCGAAGATCGCATCCACATTGTTTGCTGCGCATTTTGCATTGGAAAGCATCAGTTCGACTGTGCGGCGTTGCAACTCACTTTCTGCCTGTTCCCATGTATCCTTGCCAAAGTGACTATCTGGCTCGATCACATCGAAGCAAAACCCCATGGGCCCATCGCCCTCCTTTTTGCCTGCAATGCTCGCCCAGCCAATGATACTTGGCGTATTCGGCAGCAAGATTACATCCTTGCGTACAGAGTTATTCATATTGCACCTCTATGATGATATAAAATACAGCAGTAGTATCTGTAAAAACAGGCAGATTATGCGCTGCAAAATGACTGAGAGTGCGAATTGAGTGTGAATTTGCTTGACAATCTGACCAGCGTATGGTATCATAGAAAGCAAGAGGTTGTGTGCAAATTGATGCATACAAACGAAAAGGGGGTAATTGTTATGTTTCATCATCAGCTGGATGAGGATGCCTTGCGCGTAAAGGGCGATGTGCTGGAACAGACCTTGCAAAGCACGGATTTCAGCGAGCAACAAAAGCAGGAGGCACTGGCAGAGTATCTGGTTTTGCTGCAAAATGAGCGCGCAACATCTCAAGGCATTGATTTCTGTTGCAGACTGTTTGATCGTGTTTCCGCAGCATTTCATGCGCATCCCACGACAGACCTTGCGGTGGATATGCTGTATGCCTGCATTTTGGTGCAGCAGTTTTATGCGATGGATTTTTCCCCTTGGCGTGCGCATCCTACCATTTCGGCTTCGCAGGATGCTTTGAAAGCTGTAGCTGCCGATGAGAGAGATTCTGACTGTATGCGCTACTGTCAAGCAACCGCAGAGCTTTATGCGGAAGCCAAGTTCTGGCCTGAGGCGTTGCAGTATGCCGTGCAGATGCATGATGCTGCAAGCCGCTTGCTGCAAAAGGGTGTGCAGCGACTGGAAGACGGAACGCGTCTTGATCTGCGCGATACCGCTTGTGCCATCTGTATGTATGCTTCGCAGACTGCTGACGGCATGACCGAAGATCTGATGCAGAAGCTGACGGGAGAGCTGGGCGCAGAGGATTTCGCGGTGGTGACGGCTGATGCAGCGGATGCTGTTGGTGATACGGTCACAGATCCTGTTGAAAAGACGGAAGCGTATCTTGCCATTCGCTATGAGTTGGAAGAAAAAATTGATGATGCACTGGAGCATCATCGTGGGTATTACGATTATTGCAAGGAATACTGGATGGTTAAAAAACTGATTCTGCGCAGTGATTACGGAATTGCGTGGAAATCACCTGCGGTGCTGAACCCTGGCGTTGAATTCCATTGATTAGGAGATGATTGTATGACGACAGAGCTGACAGGGCAAATCATTCTCTCGCGCCTGCGTACGCGAAAGCGTTGGGAAGCCTTTGGGTACAGTATCCTGACGCTGCCCTTTTTGGCAGCGTTTGTGTTTGCGCTTTATTACCTTTTCGCAGGTGGTGACTATGCGATGGGTATTATATGCTCTCTTATCAGTGGGATTTTTGTGGTTTTTTTCTTTGCTTTCAAGGTATTGCGTGCTTTGAAAATGGCATTTCATACGGAAAAAGCCACGGTTTTTCGTAAATATGGTGACCCGGACGAGATTGCAGACCGCATCAACAGCGGATTGGAGAGTATTCTCCTTGAACAGCGTGCGGTGATCGTTACTGAGGAGTACATTCTGCTCCGTAAACATTATGAAACTTTTGTGCCTCTTACCGATATTATGTTGATGTATCGCAAGGAGCATCGCACCAATGGCATTCTGGATTCCATCGCGTTGGTGGTGCATGATCGTTATGGCGAGCAATATGAGTATCCCTTTTCACTGAAGAAAAACTCCGCTGGTGATATGGATTATGTTGCTGGTGAGATTCGCAAACGGGTGCCAGATTGTATCGTTGGATACAATTCTGCCAATCTGGCATATGTCAAGGAACATCGAAAACCGATTCCCGAATGACAGATAGATAGTGAATTTTCGATATGAGGTTGCTGAAAAGCGGCAGAGAAGTCACGCTCTGCCGCTTTCGTTTTTCATAAAGGGGATGCTTCAGGTTTCACGCAAGGTTTTACGCATCCTTCAGCAGCCAAGTGCCGTTTGATAGATACGTCACACCGTCAATCATCAATTTGCCGATCGTAGAATACTGCGCAGTGGGCATATAGAACGCATTGGGTGTGTAACGGTTTTCACCTGTTGTATTGCCACAAGCGAAAGGCACCAGTGTTGTGACTGCCGCTCCCGCTGTGGGGCTTGTGCTGATGGAAAACAGTGGATCAGCCCTGTCCACGCACGAGATCGGGTAAGTGGATGTTTGATTTGTAACTGCGCTGCTCATAATGACAGCTGTGTGATCAGACGAGTCTTTTGTGATGAACACTGGAATATACTTCGCTGTACCTGAACCAACTGCAATTGCAAGACCATTTGCACATTTGTAGCCATAATATGCAGAATATCCAGAGTAGTTATAGCTGCAAGTAGTTGTTTTTCCAGCGGCGTTGGTGGCGGTAAACTGCGTACTTCCCTTGTTGTTAAACGAAACGGTTAGAAGTTCCACATCTTCCACATAGCAATGGATTGTGCTGGGCGTGGTTTCATCTGCTGCTACGCTGTCAAAGTAAGTAGGCACGGCATTGGTTTGCAGCCACGCAAGCAGATCGCTGTGGTCTGTGCTGTAAATATAAGTTATTTCAATTGCCATTATGTTTCCTCCAAATTTTCAAAGGTTGCGTTCACCACTTGCCCATATATGCCGCCGTCGGTGAGCGGAGTTGCGGTGACGATGCCACTTGATTGTCCCTTTGCAATCTTTGCTAAATATTCCATCAATTGATTATACACATCTGGTGTTGGCGCATCGTGCGCTGGGTTTCCATCCGTGATGCATATGGTACATGGGATGCGGGCGGGCGTGGTTGTGTGGATATCTCCTGCATACACACCGACAGCCACTTCATACACGTCATATAACGGCGGCACAGTGACGGTGTCACCCTCAAAAACGACATCCTGGCTGTGCATCTCTCCGCGCGTCTGATATACGAATCGTGCTGTTTTAGCGGTGTATGTGTCCCACTCCGAATCAAAAGAAAACCGAATCTCATAGTCACTGTTGCCGCAGACGATCAAGGGTGCATCCTGCACGGCTGCGATTTTGTTCGCGATATGGATCTGGATTTCCATCGTTTGCTCCTTTCTATGATCCATTGTTGCAGTTGTTCATTCGCCGATAGCGATTGCATACTGGAAACCATCCTTCATGCCTCCGATTCCACAGTAAAGCTGGGGGGTGCCAAGCAGTGCAGCGGTTTGCTTTCTGGGGGAAAAGCATAGTATTGCATCTGCTTTTTACGCTTTCAGCGTAATTCTATTGTATCACGCTTTAAGCGTTTTGTCAAGTCCTTTTTTCCAAAAGATATTGACTTTTTTTCGCTTTTCGTGTATGATAGGAGTAATGTTGCAACGCAAAAGGGGGCGTTTGGATGAGCGTAATGGGAAGTAAAACAGTATTAGCCAAGAATCTACAACGATATATTGAAGCATCGGGCAAATCTCGCAGTGCAATTTGTGAGGATCTTGGCATTGCGTATTCGACTTTTTCGGAATGGGCAAATGGTCGGAAGTATCCGCGTATTGATGCCATTGAGCGGCTTGCGCAGTACTTCGGCATCAAAAAATCTGATCTGATTGAGGAGGATCCTACACAGCTTGTGTCTAATATTGCGGAAGTGTATGAAGATCATATTCGCATGATACCGGTGTTTGAGAGTGTTTCGGCAGGCTTTGGCGCGTTAGCCGAAAACTATGTGGTGGAATATATGCCGCTGCGCATTGTCAGCGATTATGAGGCAGCTGAAACCATCTGTATCCGTGTACAGGGGGATTCCATGTTTCCCAAAATCGAAAATGGCGACATTATCCAAGTGCATAAGCAGGATAGCGTAGATAGTGGGGAAGTCGCCGTAGTACTGCTGGATGGGGACGAAGGATTGGTGAAAAAAATCGTGTACAGCACCAACTGGATCGAGTTGCACAGCATAAATCCCATGTATCCTGTGCTGCGATTTGACCGTGAAGATACGCTGCGTCTGCGTGTGGTTGGCAAGGTCAAGGGCGTGTTTAAGGCGCTATAAAGGCATTTTGCATACACACTATGACCATTGATTGTATACAAAAATCTCTGTGATGGCGCAGATGCACTGTCACAGAGATTTGTTTTTTATGGGGGCGATAGGGCATTGCCTGTTATTGTTTGCGTTGTTTTTCAAAGCTTTCCTTCAGCGCACGGAGATGTATGGACAAAGCTTGATCGGAACGGAAGGGACGGAAGAAATGATACTTTTGTCTGGTTTCCTCATGGCGTTTGCGGATCGCCGATTTAATCGTATCATAGCGCACAATGACTTCGTTATCCTTTGCAAACTGCCGCAGTTTTGCTACTAGATTGGCAGAAACGCACACATCAATGCAGAATACGCCAAAGAAGAACCCTACCACAAAGGAAAACGCCAGATTGTTCGCCAGCCATTCCAGGGCATTGAGGATATAGGGATGAATGAAAAAATAGTACACTGCCCCCAGTAACGCCCAATACAGCGAATACTTCGGGCAGATGATGCCCTGTATGTTTGCCCATTCCTCGCGGTAATCCCATAGACGTACATTGAACAGCTTTATGGTTATAATGCCTGCGATATACTCAATCGCTGTCATGCAGATCGCCATAATGATGCACAAGCACCACTTGCTTCGCAGCAGTGCCGGTAAAATCGTGACCTGTTCCAGCGATGCCACCAGATACAGAATGCACAGTCCGAATCCATACAGCGGCAGGTAAGGCCCTGTGCAGAATCCAGGGTTAATCCATTTTTTCTCCACCGCTTTAGAGGCATAACGTCGATAGAACAATTCCAGTGTCCAACCGAAAGTTGAGCCTACAAAAAATAAAAAAGCAAGTTTTAGCAAAACACTCATCGGATATCCTCCGTTTGGGTTATGGTTTCAGTTTCGGGTTGATTCGTTTTTTTCAATTTGAGAAACGGTCTGCGCCGAAATCGTTGATACGGACAGAGATCACATCGGTGGGGTCGATCTCAATGGCATTTTCATAGGGTTTCATTCTGTTGTTTCTCCGTAAATGATCGTGGTTAGTTGTTGCAGTTCCTCAAGGGAAACGCCGCTTCGTTTTGCCTTTTGGCAGATGGTTTCCAGTGAGGCTTCAATTTGCCGTAAATACTCTTCTCGGAGCAGCTCGGCATTTTGTGCCTTTACAAAGCTGCCCTTGCCCGCATAGGATTCGATAAAGCCTTGCCGTTCCAGTTCTTCGTATGCGCGCTTTGTGGTGATTACACTGATGCGTAATTGCTGTGCAAGCAAACGCATGGAAGGTAGTGCTTCGCCTTCGGTGAGAACGCCATCCAGAATGATACCTTTGATTTGTTCGATGATTTGTTTGTAGATGGGTGTACCTGAAGCGTTGCTAATAATGATGTCCATGGCACCTCCAAAATGTACTGCTTGTGAATATTGTGTATATCGAGTACGTACAATATACCACATATGCACAGCGGTGTCAATAGGTTTTTATAAATTCTGGAAGATTTTTTTGCATAGGAGCAGACGACATATCATAACAATGGCATAGTGGAAGAAATCAACAGAAAACGCAGGAGAATCGCATGGGGTTGGTGGCATAGCTGTTTGCATATTGCTACTATTTTACGCAAGGAGAGTCATAATGAAGAAAACACGTTATCATTCCATCATTACGGCGATTATCATATTGTTGAGCTGCACATTTCCGCAGCAATTGATCACATTTGCTGCGGATGATGACTGCTGTACAGTGCTGATGGAATCCGACAGCGGTGTGGTGCTGGAGGGCAATTGCTATGATCAAATTTGTGCAGCAGGCAGCCTTACAAAGCTGATGACGGTGTATCTTACAGCGTTGACAATGCAGGAGGGCTGCCTTACTACGGAAAGTATTGTGGTTGCGCCAACGGCGGCACAGGCGCAACAGGGAGCGGTCATCTGGCTGGAGGCAGGCGATAAAATATCCGTGGGCGATCTGCTGAAAGCGGTCGTCATTGGAAATGCAAATGATGCCGCTGTGACCCTTGCTTGTGCGATCTCTGGTACAGAAGAACAGTTTGTAATGGATATGAACAGCGCGGCATTTACACTGGGATTGCGTAATACCCGTTTTGCAGATGCCACTGGCAATTCCGTGCAGAATACCACTACGGCAAGAGATATCGCGCTGCTTTGCCGCGCCTTGCTTGCGTTTCCTGATCTAACACCAGTTTTTACAACATGGCGCGATTTTGTTCGTGGTGGAAAAACAGAACTGGTGAGCGAGAATCTCCTTACGAAAAACTACGCAGGCTTACTCGGCTTGAAAGCGGGCCACGGCGATGCTTGCGGATATACATTGGCTATCGCGGCTGAGCGCGACGGATTTTGTTGTATTGCGGTTGTGATAGGTTGTACCGATACTGATGAGCGGTTTGCTATAGGAAAATCTCTGCTGGCAAAGGGATTTGCAGGGTACACCGTTACCACACCAGATTTTTCTACGGAATTTATGAAGCCTGTCAGCGTGCGTCATGGCATGGACGCTGCTGTGCTTACTGAAACGCAGACATTGTTTAGTGCTGCTGTGCCAAAGGGCGAAAGCGTCAGTTGTGTGGTCATTTTGCCGAATTATGTGGATGCACCCGTGATGCGCGGCGATGAAATCGGTCGGGTGGCGTTTTATTGCGGCAATACGCTGCTTTATGACACTGCACTTTGTGCCGCTGCTGATATCGCACGCCGCAATTTTTGGGATAGCTTTGCCATCCTTTTGGGAAATATGTTCAAATAATCGTTCAAAATTTGGCGTTTTTTCCAAAAATCCGTAAAACACTTGCATTTTTGGTGAAGATATAGTAGAATAGTTGTAGAGTGCAGAAGCTGTGTCCGCATGGCATGACTGCACGACCCCGTTTGTCCTGTAAGACGAGCGCATTATATTACTGGAGGATACGCAATATGGCTTTGAAGCTGAACAAAAGCTACCTTTCCTCGTTCTTGGGTGCCGATGAATTGAAGGGTGTCGCAAGACAGGCCGAGGATGCCGCGGCCGTTCTGCATGAGAAATCCGGTCTGGGCAATGATTTTCTGGGTTGGCTGACGCTGCCAACGGATTATGATAAGGAGGAGTTCACACGCATTCAGGCTGCCGCAGAGAAGATTCAGAGAACCGCAGACGTGTTGATTGTCATCGGTATCGGTGGATCGTATCTGGGCGCACGGGCTGCCATCGAATTTTTGAAATCCCCGTTCTACAACAACATGAAGAAGAATACGCCCGATATCTATTATGTGGGCAACAACATCTCTCCAACCTATCTCAATGAGGTGCTTTCCATCTGCGAGGGCAGAGAGATCGCTGTAAATGTGATTTCCAAATCTGGCACCACTACCGAGCCTGCACTGGCATTCCGCATCTTCAAGAAGCTGCTGGAGGATCGCTATGGGAAAGAGGGTGCCAAAGAGCGTATCTTCTGCACCACCGATAAGGCAAGAGGTACCCTGAAAAATCTGGCGGATGCTGAGGGCTATGAGAGTTTCGTCATTCCCGATGATGTGGGCGGTCGTTTCTCTGTGCTGACAGCTGTTGGCCTGCTGCCGATTGCTGCCGCAGGCTGCGATATCGCAAAGCTGATGGCTGGTGCCGCTGCCGCACAGAAGGCTTACACTGCACCTTTTGCTGAGAACGATTGCTATCAGTACGCTGCACTGCGCAACATTTTCTATCGTAAAGGCAAGGCTGTGGAGATGATGGTCAGCTATGACCCCTCCTTTGCCATGATGAACGAGTGGTACAAGCAGTTGTATGGCGAATCTGAGGGCAAGGACAACAAAGGATTGTTCCCTGCTTCCGCGATCTTTTCAACCGACCTGCACTCCATGGGGCAGTATATTCAGGATGGCGCAAGAATTATGTTCGAAACCGTTGTGGATATCAAAACACCCAAGCAGGATTTGTTCCTGGAGCCTGATGCCGAGAACGCCGATGGTCTGAATTTCCTGACCAACCAGAACATGAGCGTTGTCAATCGCCGCGCACTGGAGGGAACGATTCTTGCACATACTGAGGGCGGTGTGCCCAATATCGTGCTGGAGTTGGACGATACCACTGAGGAAACACTCGGCTGGCTGATCTACTTTTTCGAGAAAGCTTGCGCTGTTTCTGGTTATATGCTGGGCGTGAATCCGTTCAATCAGCCTGGCGTGGAAAGCTACAAGAAGAATATGTTTGCACTGCTGGGCAAGCCCGGCTATGAAGATATGAAAGCAGAGCTGGAGGCGAAGCTCGGCTGAGCAGTACAAAGCAACTAACCGCGCATTCCAACAATGATTGAAGGGAGTTATACTTATGATCCAAGTAATTACCGGTAAAAAAGGCTCTGGCAAAACCAAGGTTTTGCTGGGCATGATCGACGACGCAGTGGCTGCAACCAATGGTGCAATCATTTGCATTGAGAAGTGCATGAAGCTGACCTATAGCGTGAACCACAAGGTGCGTTTGGTGGATGCGGAACGCTACAACATCAACGGCTTTGATATGTTCTACGGCTTCGTGGCGGGCGTTCTGGCAGGCAACTATGATATCAAAGAGGTCTTTGTGGATGGTATCCTGAAGATCGGCGGCAGAAATTATGACGCATTGGGCGAGCTGCTGGAGAAGTTGGATATCCTTACTGGCGATGATGTGGCGATGGTCTTTACCGTTTCCGCTGACAGCGAGGAACTGCCGGAGTCTGTATTGAAATATCTGATTCCTAAGAAGGATTGATTGGGATTTTTGTTGAAAACGACTGCAATTCCCAAAATCTATTGACAAAGCTTTGCGTTTTGGGTATAATAAACCCTGTAGCACTCTGTGCAAACCGAAAGGCAGGTACATTGAACCATGGAAATGCAGGCTGAAGCCGCGAACTATCTTGTCTCCGTACGTCCGTTGTTGTATCGCCCTGGCGAAAAACGCAATGTGGAAGTGACGATTGATGCGGAAACCGCAGCTGGCTTCGGGATGCGTTTTACGCAGCTTCCTGTTGTGAAGGGCGTATTGGAAAACCGTGCTGGTGTGCTGTTTTTTCGGTATACAGCGGAAAGTGTCGCCGATTTGGTGTGCGACCGCTGTCTGGCAGCTGTTGCGATGCGTATGCACGAGTCCTTCGAGCATATCGTCGTGACGGAGATCGCCACCGAGCAAAACGACTCTGATTATCTGCTGACAGAGAACGCCATGCTGGATATCGCAGAAGCGGTGATGACCGATTTGCGTCTGGCATTGCCCTCGAAGATCCTTTGCAGCGAGGGGTGCCTGGGCATCTGCCCAAGTTGCGGCGCAAACCGTAATGAGCATCCCTGTGACTGCGAGCAGGCTTGAGGCATCATCATGCTGAGCCAGTGGGGCAGATGTGCTGCTGGGTCATCAGGTGGGCTTTGTGCTTGGTCAAACGATACATCATCACAGAGGCGTATGGCGGATTCTGAAAACCGCGCAATTCATATCAAGGAGGTGCCAACATGGCTGTTCCGAAGGGAAAAACATCCAAAGCAAGACGCAATACCCGTCGTTCCGCAGTATGGAAGCTTGAGATGCCCGCAATGAGTACCTGCACGAACTGCGGCGCAATCAAAGCGCCCCATAAGGTGTGCAAGAACTGTGGCTTCTACAAGGGCGTTGCTGTAATCAAAATCGATGAGGAGTAATAGCAACGCTATTGCCCGATTTTGTTGTGCTATGAAGCAGCGGGGAGAGTCTTTATTACTCTCCCCGTTGTGTTTTCTAAGAACTTTGAGAGGAGGAAACAACCGTGATAGAGATCACCGAGGTCGCGGCAGGTTCGCCTGCGGAGCGTGCCGGTGTGCTGTGTGGCGATGCGCTTGTCGCCGTCAATGGGCTTGTGATTCGTGATGTGCTGGATTATCGCTATGCCATTAACGAAAAACGACTGGAGATCACCATAAGTCGCAACGGCACAGAGCAGACCGTTACGCTGGTAAAGGGCGAGTACGAGGATCCCGGTATGGAGTTTCCCACCGCTTTGATGGACAAAAAGCAGGTCTGCGGCAACCATTGTGTGTTTTGTTTCATCGACCAGAACCCCAAGGGAATGCGCAAATCCATCTATCTAAAAGATGATGACGCAAGGCTTTCGTTTTTGCACGGCAGTTATATTACCTTGACAAACCTGAGCGACGCCGATGTCGATCGCATCATTCAAATGCATTTGACGGTGAATGTTTCAGTGCATACCACTGATCCTGAACTGCGCTGTAAGATGTTGGGGAATCCGAAGGCGGGGGATTCCCTGCGGCATTTATATCGCATGGCAGAACATGGCGTTCAAATGGATTGCCAGATCGTGCTTTGCCCTGGATTAAATGATGGCGATGCGCTGCATCGTACGTTGGCGGATTTGTTCAGACTGGTGCCAGCTGTAACAAGCATCGCTGTGGTGCCGTTGGGGATGACCAAGCATCGGACGCATTTATGCAAGTTGCAGCCCTTTACAAAGGAATCCGCGAGAGCCGCCGTGGAGCAGATTGAGGCGGTGCAGCGGTGGAGTTTGGGTGCCAATGGCAGCCGTATTGTATATGCCTCCGATGAGCTTTATTTGCTGGCAGGGCTGCCCTTGCCTGATGCCGATGCTTATGAGGGGTATCCACAGTATGAAAACGGCGTGGGAATGCTGCGCTCTATATTGGATGAATTTGCAGACGCGCTGCTTGATGCTGAATATCACGGAGCAGAGCGCGTTTTGACTATTGCGACAGGTACGGCAGCAGCACCGTTTTTTGTAAATATGATGCAGGATCTCCACCAAAAATGTCCGCAGATTACCGTCAATGTCATCGCGGTGCGTAATGATTTTTACGGCGATTCAGTGACGGTTGCAGGGCTGCTTACTGGGCAGGATTTGCTTGCACAGCTAAAAGGGAAAACCCTGGGTGAGGCGGTACTCCTTTCGGAGTCCTGCCTGCGCCATGATGATGTTTTTTTGGATGATATGACGCGCGGCGAACTATCAGCGGCGTTGAGCGTGCCAGTGGTTCGTACCGCTGTGGACGGCTATGTGCTGCTTCAGACAATTCTGGACGGCGATTATGCCGATTGTTAAGAAAGGAACGGTGAGAATGATGGATCTACCGATTGTTGCGGTGGTTGGTCGCCCCAATGTGGGAAAGTCGACGTTGTTTAACAAGCTTGTAGGGCAGCGTCTTTCTATCGTGGAGGATACCCCTGGCGTGACACGCGATCGCATTTATGCGCGGTGCGAGTGGTGCAATCGCAATTTTATGCTGGTGGATACTGGCGGCATTGAGCCAAAAACGACTGATACGCTATTGGCACAGATGCGTCGTCAGGCAGAGCTTGCCATTGATAGCGCGGAGGTGATTATTCTGGTGACCGATGTGCGTGCGGGCGTTACCGCTAATGATATCGCCGTGGCGGAAATGCTGCAAAAATCAGGCAAACCGATTTTGCTGTGCGTAAATAAATGCGACAGAATCGGTGAGCCGCCCATGGAGTTCTACGAGTTCTATAATTTGGGTTTGGGTGATCCCTTTGCGGTTTCCTCTCTGCATGGTAACGGCACTGGTGATCTGTTGGATGCGGTACTGTCGGCTTTGCCGACTGCTCCGGAAGGCGAACAGGAGGACGATCGTATCAGCGTGGCGGTGATCGGCAAACCGAATGTGGGCAAATCCAGCCTTATCAACTATATCGCAGGGGAGGAACGGAGCATCGTTGCGGATATGGCAGGCACTACTCGCGATGCTATTGATCTGCCTGTTGATCGCGAGGAAGGCAAGTTTCTCTTTATTGATACGGCAGGCATCCGCAGAAAGGCAAAAGTGACCGATGCTGTGGAGCATTACAGTGTGCTGCGCGCGTATATGGCGGTTGATCGTGCCGATGTTTGTATCATCCTGATTGATGCAACTACGGGCTACACCGAGCAGGATAGTAAGGTGGCAGGCTACGCGCATCAGCAGGGAAAAGGCTGCATTGTGGTAGTCAATAAGTGGGATTTGATTGAAAAAGATGGCAAAACTATGCAGGAGTTCACCAAAAAACTGGAGCATGATTTCAGCTTTATGAGCTATGCGCCGTTTTTGTTCATCAGCGCGAAAACAGGGCAGCGTGTGCAGCAGCTGTTTGAGATGATCAAAACTGTAGCGGAGAATCACGCTATGCGCATTACCACGGGTAAACTCAATGATGTGTTGGCATATGCTACGGCAAGAGTACAGCCCCCCACCGATAAGGGAAAACGCCTGAAGATCTACTACATGACGCAATCCAGTACACAACCGCCGACTTTCGTGTTTTTTGTGAACCGCGCCGATCTGTTTCATTTCTCCTATCAACGCTATCTGGAAAACCAGCTGCGTGAAACATTTGGCATGGAAGGCACACCCGTTCGCTTTGTCATCCGCGAGCGCGGCAATGATAATGGAACGAAATCTTGATCCATAAGGAGCATTGGTATGAAGGCTTTTCTTTATATCGCAGCAGTACTGCTTGCGGCTGCTTGCGGCTATCTTATTGGCAGCGTCAATGGTGCGATTATTGCTGTGCGCCTACTCAAAGGCAAGGATATCCGCGATTACGGGAGCAAAAATGCAGGGTTAACCAACACGATACGCTGTTTTGGCAAAGGCTGTAGTGTTCTGACGCTTGTTATTGATATCGGCAAGGGCGCAGCGGCGATTGCTGTAGCGTTTTTGCTGAGTAAATTACTAGGTTGGGCACCACTTGCTGATGGCACGGGCAATGACTATCGCTGGTTGGGATTCATCGCAGCGGCGTTTGCAATTTTGGGACATATGAAGCCAATCTACTACCGTTTTCGGGGTGGCAAAGGTGTGTTGGTCGGTGTTAGCGTCTTTTTGGTATTGAATCCGCTGACCTTTGTCGTGCTGATGGCAATCTTCGGATTGATGCTGTGGCGTACAAAGTATGTTTCGCTCTCCTCTATGGTTGCTACGGTTTGCGTGATTCCCACCACATTTCTGTTCGAGGTGTTTTTGCGTGGAACGACCATGAGCATGGCTTGCCTGTATACGGCGATTGTGACGGTGATGGCTGCCATGATCGTGATTAGCCACCACGAAAACATCCAACGGTTGCGTGCAGGCACCGAGCGTAGAATCGGGGATCCGAAACCGAAAGAGAATCAAGATATCAAGGCGTAAGGGGTGCGAAAATGGCAAATATCACGATTTTAGGCGGCGGATTTGGCTGCGCATTGGCAGTATTGCTGAATGGCATGGGGCATCACATTACACTGTGGAGTGCCTTGCCTGAGGAGATTGCGGCGATTCGTCGCGATGGGGAACAGAAAGAAAAATTGCCTGGTGTTAAAATTCCGAAGGAAATTGAACTTACCAGTGATATCCATGCGGTATCGGGCTGCGATATGCTGCTGGTGGTGATCCCTTCGGCATTTGTGCGGCAGACTCTACGTCTTGCAGCACCGCATATCACCCCGGGCACCATTGTTTGCAATGCGGGGAAGGGCATTGAGGAAGGCACGCTGAAACTGATGAGTACAGCGTTTGCAGAGGAACTGCCGCAGGCAAGGCTGGTGATTATGACTGGACCTTGCCACGCTGAGGAACTCGCGCGTGGGATTCCCACATCGGTAGTGGTCGCTTCAAGAGATGAAGATGCGGCAAGCATGGTGCAATCGTGGATGAGTTCGCCGATCTTCCGTGTTTATCTCAATGATGATGTCATCGGCTGTGAGTTGGGCGGCGCGTTGAAGAATGTTATTGCACTATGCGCAGGTATCAGCGATGGGCTTGGCTATGGCGATAACACCAAGGCTGCCCTTATGACACGCGGTCTTCACGAGATTGCACGGCTGGGCGTTGCTGTTGGGGCGCAGCAGCAGACGTTTTCGGGATTGGCTGGTCTGGGCGATTTGATCGTGACTTGCACAAGTATGCACAGCCGGAACCGCCGTGCGGGTATTCTCATAGGGCAGGGGGTATCGCCTGCCGATGCTGTGAAGCAAGTGGGGACGGTAGAGGGTTATTATTGCTGCCATACCGCTTATCATGTGGCGAAGAAATATGGCGTGGAAATGCCGATAACTGAGGCCTTGTACGCCGTTTTGTACGAAAATGCCGATGTGACCTCCGCAGTTGAGCGTTTAATGGGCAGACCAGAGCATCACGAACACGAAAAAATCGGGTAAATGCAGCGATTTTGACCGTTGTGCAATATCCACAAAATTTGAGGGCGCGTCTTGAGGCGCGCCCTTGTTGCCTTTTATTATCGTGCCTTATTTGCGAGAAAAATGAAATGAACATCGAGTATTCAAGAGAGAATAAGAGAAATATTGAGAAAACAAGAGCATAAACAGCGTATTTTGAAATTTCGGCAATTTGACCGTTGACTTTTGTCAAGATAGGGTGTATAATAAATGTGCACTGTCGGAGTAGCGTACCCGTCGTATACTCCGCGCATTCAAATGAAACGGAGGAAGTTACTATGTCAACCACCATGGCAAAGGTTGCAGAGATCAACCGCAAATGGTATATTCTTGACGCAGCAGGTCAGCCCCTTGGCCGTGTTGCTGCAAAGGCTGCCACGATTCTTCGCGGTAAGCATAAGCCCGATTTCACGCCCAATGTGGATTGCGGCGACCACGTAATTATCATCAACTGCGCAGAAGCAGTTCTGACTGGTAAAAAGTTGGATCAGAAGTTTGAGATCTGGCACACTGGTTGGATCGGTCACCTGAAGAAGGTATCCTATCGCGAGCTGATGGAAAAGCGTCCTGAGCATGCGATGTTCATCGCTGTGAAGGGTATGCTTGCTGATAATGCCATCGGGAGAGCATCCATGAAGCGTCTCCGCGTTTACGCAGGAGCTGACCACAAGAATCAGGCACAGAAACCTGAGATGTACGAGCTGTAAGGAGGGTATGGCGAAATGAGCGAAATCACTGTATCTTATCAGTCTAAGCTGAAGTCTTACTATGGCACTGGCAGAAGAAAGTCCTCTGTTGCAAGAGTTCGTCTGTACCCTGGCAACGGCAATGTGACCATTAATGGTAGAAGCATCGATGAATACTTCGGTCTGGAAACCCTTAAGCTGATCGTTCGTCAGCCTCTGGCACTCACTGGTACAGGCGAGCAGTTTGATATTGTTTGCACTGTTGCAGGCGGCGGCGTTACTGGTCAGGCTGGTGCAATTCGTCACGGTGTTGCACGCGCATTGCTTCAGTTTGATGCTGAGCTGCGTCCCACCCTCAAAAAGGCTGGATTCCTGACTCGTGACCCCAGAATGAAGGAGAGAAAGAAGTACGGTCTGAAGGCTGCACGTCGCGCTCCGCAGTTCTCAAAGAGATAACAATTTATCACCGAAAAGCCTTGCATTTCAAGGCTTTTCTTGCTTTTACAACTGATTTTGATGACTATTTGATGTCCAAAGACACAAAAAACAGGTAAACTCGCTGTGAGCTTACCTGTTTTCTTTTCAGTCGCTTACCGCCGAAAGACAATAAGTGCTGCCTGTACATTGCAAATTCAGTATAGCACAAATAAGCGAAAAAGTCAACTCTGCCTTATTTGCTCTCGTTATGTCCGTTTTGTCCGTGGACAGTCTGCGGACAATCTTCAGAGAATCCTTGCTTTT
>CAYXBP010000007.1:0-90486 GCA_964463355.1 uncultured Ruminococcus sp.
ACCCTTGCTGGTTGTAAGGTTTTACCCGACCAATTATATTGTAACAGGAGGAAAAAATGAAGCAATTTCTTTTGATCATGCATCAAGTGCGACGTTTCATTCATGCCCACCGTACATTTTATATATTTTTTATCTTGACTCAATGTGATGCCAGGAATATCAAAAGAAATTGATATTAAGGGATGTATGCCTGATCTGTGTTATATTCCAGTGTTGAATTCTTGGTATATGGACGGTTCCATTGACGATAACTTTTATCAAGTTTTTGATTTAAAAACCAGCAGCACCGCTTATGTTCTAATGCCACAGAGCCAATGGGATATGTTAAATTACCCAGGAGAATTAAACAAAGCTGGCGGTTGCATTGTAACCCCTACTTCTCCGCTTACCAATGAGCAACGGGAAAACAACGAAAAAGTGTTCAGAGATTGCGCGCATCCTGAAATTGAACTTTCCTTATTGAAGGAACGTGCTGAAGCTGATCTGGAAAAAAATACAAATCGTTTTCTGCCACTATTATTGGTTCAATTCTTTATTACAATATTTGGTATTGTTTGTGCAACAGCAATGCAAACTCTGCAAGAGCGATCTGTCACAGCCGTCTATTTCTTGTGCGGTATGCAGCAAAGGCAACGAACTATTTTGTCTGTTTGGCAAGCAATGTGTTTGGTTACTGTTAGTAGTGGGTGGATATTGATCGTCTACATTATAACCAAAATACTTGGTTTACACGCTAACTATGGCTTCCAATTCCGATGGAACAACTTACTGGTCAGTGCGATTCTAATGATAGTGATCGTCATTAGCAGCATGCTAAGCAATTATTTTGTCAATCGTGCAGCAAATCCAATTACCCTGCTAAGGAGGCAACAGACATGATCCAACTGGGACAAATTTGTAAAACATACGCCAAAGGCAAACCGAACGCCGTGCAGGCGTTGAAGAATGTTTCACTTCACATCGGTGAAGGCGAATTGGTCGCAATTATTGGAAAATCTGGCTCTGGCAAAACAACCTTGTTAAATATCATTGGATGCATTGATTCTTTTGATCAAGGTAAGTATTTGTTAAATGGGCAGGATATATCTAAGAAGAGGGATGTTGCGCTTTCCAAAATACGAAACCGTGAGATTGGTATCGTTGTGCAGGATTTTGCTTTGATTCAGAGTGATACCGCCTTGGACAATGTGATGCTGCCATTCTATTTTGACAGTTCCGTTTCTCTAAAGTCTGCTAAACCAAAGGCACTGGCAGCACTGCAATCAGTTGGCTTAGAAGAATTAGCAAACAAATCGGTGAATCAGTTATCGGGCGGACAAAAACAACGTGTAGCCATCGCAAGAGCGATTGTTCATGCACCTTCTGTGCTTCTTGCGGATGAGCCTACTGGTGCTTTGGATTCCAAAACCGCTGTAGAGATTATGGATGTATTCAAGCAACTTAGCGAACAAGGAAAAACAATTATTATTGTTACCCATGACTTGAGCATTGCAAATCAGTGTGATCGCATTATTGAGATCAGTGATGGCGTAATCGTATAGTAACAAAAGAAAAGGCTATGCAATTAGAACTGCATAGCCTTTTTGGTTTATGTATTGCTATTTCAGCAACGCATCCAGATATTGCAGTGCATACTGCGCACGATTCTGATAGAATGCGTGTATGGTTTGGATAGAGGCATCATACTGCCCAACCAGCGTTTCGCCCCAACCACCGTGAAAGCGCCGCCATGTGGTAAAGGTTGCCTCTCTCTGCGATCCGGCATAGGAATCAATAATCGATTTTACACGGTTATTATAATCAAAAGTATTTGCTACATGGTAGCGATAATTCTCCGCAAAATCCGATGCAAATGTTTCGTTTTCCATTAGCTTATAGAACAGCGCGCCGATGTTTTTCCAAGTTTCATTCTTACACATATGACTCAACGAATCATACGAATACTGCGTTTCACTGCTACCGTACAACCCTGCGGAATACTCGGTATCATACAGCATATAACGCCATTTTCCGTCACCATAGGCATTGCCTTCCACAGCAGTATTGCATCTCCAGAGTTGCCAGTTATTGGTACCCGATTCATGACACCAATCCCAGTTGCAAATATAAGTCTCCAGTGTGATGTAATCCATAAAGCTAGCGATATCAATGGTATCGCACACACGCTGATAGTTCTCTGCCACTCGCATATCGGCGGTCATCGCCCAATTGTAAAAATCAATATACGATTGCCCTATGGCTGCGTCACCTTCAATTTCACCATTTTTGATGGTTGTAACATTCTTTTTATCAATGCCGTAATGGGACTCTACATACGAATCTTCAAGGCGTTCCTTCAAAGAGTAGAACCCCCAGAACTCGCCATCAAGAAACACGATACACTGCTGTGAAGCCTGCACCGACAAATGCATGTCCGCCGCCAAATCCTGCGCGATCTCATCACGCATTTTTGCATCACTGATATCATTGCCGTGGTTACGGAGCGTCACCTTATCAAACTCTGTGATGGGCTTGCCATTTTCATCAGTCAACGCGTCAAAGAAGGCATATTTCATAGTAGAGGAGCCATACTCGCTTCTTGCATACAGGCGCAGGCTCTTTTGTGCATTGCTGCGCGTTGCATTGCCTGCGATACGAATCCCGACGCTGCCCTCATACGCCAACACGCCACCCTCAAACACCTGAATATCAGCAGGACGCTCCCATTCCGCACCGCTTTGATTGTAATTAGTAGGATTGCGCAAATCCCAAGCTGAGTAGGTAGGATCATACTCGGCACTATTTTTCCATCTGTAATAGGTATTGCCGACTACATAAATGCCCGTATTTTCATCAAAGAAATTAGCGGGATCTGTTGCAATGGAGATGACTTTCATATTATTGTAGTACGCTGCCGTTTTGCCAATATAGTAGCTCTTGGTCACAATATTACTGTAATTGCCGTCAGCATCCACGCAAACAGCACGAATTATGTGGCCCTTATCCACATTAAAGTTCGGGTCGGAATCGTCATAAAGTGAAACATCCTTGCCAATACCAATTCGATTTGCCTGATTGGTATTGTTGTTTATGTGAAGCATGCCATTGTATGTTTGCGCGGTTGCAGAGTTTGTTGGATCGGTGCCATCAATGGTGTACCGAATGGTGCAGCCCTCAGTACTTGTGATTGAAAGCTGAAATTCCGTATCATAAAAACCGCTTTCCTGCGAAAAAGCTGGTTCTGCCACTGAAACAATCTTTTGGGCAGTATCATTGCTGGCGAGAGGTGTGGGCGTTAGCTCACAAAAATTTGCAGAGCCGTTGGCATATCGCCCATAAGTGATGTCGGTGGTGGCAGCGGGTACAACTACCATATCTACCATGCCCGAAATGGGGTGGGTCAGGTACACCGTTTCACCAGAGGCACTGATCTTAAACGCCCCGTGATGCTCACTTGGGTCGCTACTGGTAAGACCGCCGTCGCAGCAAATCAGCAGATAGCCATGCGCTGGCACCACAGTACCCTTTGGAAAGGTATATTTGAATAAATCCGTTGCGCTGTCTGAAATACCGCAGCCACTGATGTTCATATCAGCATCGGTACTATTGTACAACTCGATCCAGTCTGGCTTCCGTCCATCCGCATCCAACCAGCTTTTTTTATTGGATGCGCACACCTCGTTGATGAGCAATCCCGTCATATCGGCAGCGGACAACTCTCCCAGCAGCATTGCCTTGAGCATGGATAGATCTACAGCGTTAATACAGCCATCTGCCGATACATCTGCATTCACGGAAATGGTAACATCCATCGCGGTCAGATATCTGGTCAGCTTGACCACATCGGCGATGCTGACAACGCCATTCTCGTCTACATCACCTGGCAAGCTGATTTGTGTCGCTCTTGCATCGGCAGCTGTCAGCAGCGGCACGGTAGCACAAAGCAGCGCGCCCATAGCTGTGATGGCACATTTTTTCTTGATTTTCATTGCAAAGCCCTCTCAAAATGTTTCCCTCTTCACAGTATCCGTATTGCCATGTACACGCACCACGAATACCCTTATATGTCATGATAACATATCCGATGGGAAAAGTCAAGCATAATTCGCTTTGTTTTTGTGCAGATATGCCTGATTTCTGCACATATTCGCATGAATTGTAATCAATCATGTCTGACAGCACCTCCTCTTGATACCGCAAACGGCTTGCTTGATACGAACGCATTACATAGCAAATCACAATTCCATGTGACAGATATCGCCAAGAAAAATCGTAGTACCGTCCGTCATTTTCAATTGTTGCGATTCCATATCCAAAAAACGGAATCGTCCTGTGCGGCAGACATATGTGCCTCCTGCTTTGCGCGCATCGGGAACAAAATAGGTAACGGTAATCAGCGGCTGCCGCTGCTCTTGCAATTGGCGAAATGCTTGATTCAACGCACTCTGCTCATCCTCAGTCAACGTGGGACGCACCTCCACCCAACGAGCAGTTTCTGCAATATTTTCCTCATAGCCTGTCAATGCTTGAAATGCACCGAACTGCGCCGCGCGCTCCATGTTACTCATGGGCTGATGCTTTGCAGAGCGATGTCGCTGACGATATAGCAAATCAGAATATCGTTCGTTCACGCTTTATGCCCTCCTACCTGACCATTTCGCTCAATAGTAGTCGCACCTTCCAACAGATTCATGCCTTTTAAGATCGCATTTTTGCCATAACGATGTTGAATATTCAGCATTGCCTTTTGCAGCGCAGATTCCTCACGTTCTGCCTGCATTTCCTGCTCCCATTTTGCCTGCTGCACTGCTGTATTCTCCCAAAGTCCCAGTTGCAAACTGTTTTCCTGTGGCGCATCTTGCCAATTTACCACATGATCGGCGATCACATATATACGGCGCGCCAAAAGGCGTTCGTCCACGATCTGTACATATAGCTGCATCATAGCAGCCACAATTTTACGTGTTGATGCAGTATATCTACCTAGTGGCATAGTACCATGTGCCTGTTTGGGCAGCTTTCTGCCATAACGATCTTCCGTCATAATGCCATGATAATCTTTGGGCACGCCAGTATGGTCATAGCCTACAGTCAGCACGATCTTATCAGTCACCAGTCCCTTTTCCACAAGATCCAGCACCAGCAATTCGCTCATTTCACGGACGATCAGCTGCGCTTTCTGATAATGATACGGACAGGAAAGAACCTGTCCTCTGCTAATGCTTTGCACCTTCGGCTGATAGGAACGAATATCTGCAATGGTGCATGGCTCATAGCCCCACGCATGATCAATCAGCAATTCTGCATTGACTCCAAACACCCGGTACAACATTTCTTCATCATACTCAGAACGCTCAGCAACATCTCCCATCGTATACATGTGATTCAATTCCAACTTTTTGGCGATACCCTTACCCACACGCCAAAAATCCGTTAGCGGGCGGTGCTGCCATAATGTCTTTCGATATGAAATCTCATCCAACGCAGCAATACGCACGCCATCCTTGTCAGGCGGCATCCGCTTGGCAACAATATCCATGGCAACCTTTGCAAGATATAGATTCGTACCGATACCTGCTGTTGCAGTGATCCCCGTTTCCGCCAAAACTGCACGAATCATACGCAGCGCAAGAACACGAGGTGTACAATGATAGGTTTCCAGATACGCAGTTACATCCATAAAAACTTCATCCACCGAATAAACATGAATATCTTCGGGCGCGATGAAACGCAGGTAGATCTCATAAATCTGCGTGCTGACTGCCATATAACGCGCCATTTGTGGCGATGCAATGATATAGTCGATCTCCAATGAAGAATCCCGTTGCAAATCGGGGGCATGATAACTTTTTCCTGTAAATGCTCCAGTTGGCAAATGGTACAAGCGATCACGATTGGCCTTGCTCACCTGCTGCACCACCTCAAACAGACGTGGTCTGCCAGGCACCCCAATGGCTTTTAATGACGGCGTAACCGCAAGGCAGATGGTTTTCTCTGTTTTGCTCTCATCCGCCACCACAAGATTCGTCGTCAGAGGATCCAAGCCTCGGTCGATACAGGCAACAGATGCGTAAAATGACTTCAGATCAATAGCGATGTAGTAGCGCATGATGCTTTACCCCGTAATCAAGAACAAATGTTCAGAACTTATGTTCCTATTATAGCACACATCACGCGGACTGTCAATAGTAATTTTTGGAAAAGATGGGGCAGAAAAAGCACATACACAATATCCTGCTGAAACGGACGCTGCATATCGATAGGCTTATAACGAAAATCATCCTAAGAACCGCTCGTATTGTACGATCAGGTTGCCTTTACGAGTCTTCCCCTTAATGCCCGTAAAACGAAACTTCCCATAGCCACGCACAGAGATTTTATCGCCCTGCTTGAGATGCAGCCCAGTATTTTCGGTACAGCGTCCGTTAATGAAGATTCTGCCTGCATAAAACAACTGCTGACAATCGCTGCGTGACAAACAATATATTTTAGAGATAACACCATCTGCACGCTCTGAGGCAACCTGTACCTCTCCTGCTTCGGTTGCCTGCGTAAAAGTAGCAGGAATCTCATCGGTTAACAGAGCGCGCACCGATGTATGACGAACACGCTCCAGAGAACTGCAAAGATACGCGCTGATGGTTTCTGTACAAAACACATATGCGGAGGATTCTGATGTCATGATATCTCCAATTTCACTACGCTTGATACCCAGATGCATGATTGCACCCAAGAAATCACGATGTGTCAGTACATCGGCAAATTTCTGCTGCAATGGCGCAATTCTGATGCAGACAATGGGAAAATCCTGCGTATAGCCGAATGCCTCTTCGCTTCCAAAACGGATCATGGTGCGGTCAGCATTGGGATGCCCGCCCCATACCGTATAGCCACAAGTTGGAATCTCATGGCGCATTTCCAGAAAATCCGAACGTTCCACTTCAGTTAAAAACGCCGTAAATGTATACTGATTTTTTCGGTTCGCGCTTTCTGCAAGATCAACAAAGCGTCGTTTCATCATAGATTCTTTTTCCATATTCCCTCCATTACAATATAGTATTGTTTGCCATATTGAAGAAAAATCGTTGGGTCGGACGGAATAATCTCTGCCTGACCCAACGATCAATTGTAAAGGATATTTCACTCGTAAAATGCGACACAAGCACGGTAGGTCATGTAAATATCCAGCTTGCTGACAACTTCCATGGGGGCATGCATGGAAAGCACAGGCACACCGATATCTACAGTATCAATGTTCAAATTTGCAAGATATGCAGCGACAGTACCACCGCCGCCCATATCCACCTTGCCCAGCTCTCCTGTCTGCCAAATAACGCCCTTGTCATCAAACAGGCGGCGTACAGTACCAACAAACTCCGCAGAAGCATCTGAAGAGCCGCTCTTGCCACGACTTCCGGTATACTTCATCATGCAAACGCCGTAGTTGAAATATGCACAATTGCGGCGGTCATTCACATCGGCAAAGGTAGGATCAAAAGCAGCGGTCACATCAGCGGAAAGACACTGCGATGACGAGAACACGATATGCGCCTTGGTACCGCAAACATCGGCAAGATCCCGCATGAAATCGTGAAAATAAGAGGAACAAAGCCCCGTATTGCCGTCGCTGCCGATCTCCTCCTTATCGGTCAAGATCATCACGGCAGTCTGCTGCGGCGCGATGCAATCACAGATTGCCTGCAATGCAGGATAGGCACAAACACGATCATCGTGACCATATGCACCGATCATGCTGCGATCAAAACCAAGATCACGTGCTGCACCAGCAGGCACCGCTTCCAACTCGGCAGAGAGCAAGTCTGCTTCGCTAATGCCGTACTTTTCATGAAGAATCTCCAACACACGCAATTTCACCAGATCTCCGCCTTCATCGCAGGCAACAGGTCTGGAACCGACCAGAAGATTCAGCTCCTCGCCACGGATGCCCTGACCAAGCGTGCGCGTAACCTGCTCGGTTGCCAGATGAGGCAACAGATCCGTCACGCAGAACACCGGATCATTGATGTCTTCACCAATATTCACCGTCACTGTTTCACCATTGCGCTTAACAATTACGCCATGCAGTGCCAACGGGATAGTCGTCCACTGGTATTTTTTCAATCCGCCGTAATAGTGGGTCTTCATCAACGCGAGTTCGTTATCCTCATAGAGAGGCACCTGTTTAAGATCCAGACGCGGGGAATCCAGATGCGCTGCGGTCAGGCGAATGCCCTCCGCAAGAGGTGCGGTACCGATCACAGCAGCAATCACAGCCTTGCCGCGATTGATTACATAAATTCGGTCTCCCGCCTTGACAGCGTCGCCTCTATGCCAAGAAGAAAAGCCCTTGCTCTCCAGAATTTTCACAGCGGCGGCGGTGGCTTCACGCTCAGTTTTACCTTCATTCAGGAACTGCTTATAGCCCTCACAAAACCGATCTGCGGCATCCACATCTTCTGTAGAGAGTCGCTTCGTTGCGTGTTCTTTTTCCATGAAAAGTTCTTTTTTTCTTGCCTTACATTCTTCGGTTGTCATATTCTTATACCTCCATCAATTCATATTTGGCAGAGCAGCAATAAGCATTTCTGCCTGTGCAATCAGCTCCGAAACAGTACCTTGATTATGCAGCACCGCATCGGCATGAGAACAGAAAAAGTCCTCCGTATGCTGCGATGCCATGCGGGATGCTGCGGCATCAGCTGTGATACCATCACGCTGCATAATGCGTTGCAGGCGAATGCTTTCATCCGCCAAAACCGATACAACATAATCGCAGGCGGTATGCAAACCGCTTTCAAACAGTGTGGGAGCATCCAACAACACACGATGCCTGCCCTCTGCGGCATGAGAATCAATTGCCTGAAAAACAGCACGTGTAATATGCGGAAAAATAATTGACTCGTACCGTTTTTTAGCACCAGCATCCGAAAAAATCAACTTTGCAGTTCGTTGACGGTCAAGCGTTCCATCCGCAAGCAGCAACGATGTACCAAATGCTTCCACGATCTCTGCAAGGCATGCAGAGCCATGTTGCACCGTATCTCTTGCAATTTGGTCAGCATTTATCACTACGAAACCATGCGCTGCAAACACCTTACTGACAGTTGTTTTGCCTGCACCAGTCTGCCCTGTCAACCCTACAAGATAGGTTTTGACCGCAGTATCGCGCACATCATAGCCTGCCGCGCGCAGAAGCCGATTATACACCGCAAGCCCTACACCATCGGTACGGGGGGCACGCACGAAAATACGAGAAAATCCTAACGAATCCATCTCACGCAAACGTGAAAACAGCTGCGCACCGCGGCTTTCATCAGTATCGCCATAGCCAAATATCTCATTGCTGTGATACAATGGGCAATCACTATCATACACAAGGGCACAATCGCCCGATGAAAAACGCAACGAGATGTACTTTGCAACCGTTTTCGCATCGCCATTGAGCATAATGACCTGCGCATTGGGTGAATAATGACGATACTTCATGCCGGGCGAGGGTGCCGTTTTACCCTCCTCCAGCTTTGCAAGCACGGCATCATCAACCACCACTTTCGGTGCGATCGCAGACAACTGCTCCACCGTAACAAATCCAGGTCGCAAAACACGCACCGTTTGTTCATCATCCAGCGCAATAACAGTGGATTCGATACCGCACAAGCAGCTTCCACCATCAACAACAGCAGGTATTCTCCCATTCATATCAGCCATAACATGAGCTGCCGTTGTGGGGCTGGGGCTACCCGAACGATTTGCAGAGGGCGCTGCGACTGGCACACCCGCCCTGCGTATGATATCCTGCGCAAGTGGATGTGCAGGGAAGCGCACTCCAACCGTTTGCAAGCCGCCTGCTGTTTCCACAGGAACCAAATTGCTTTTTGGGAGAATGATAGTCAGTGGGCCAGGCCAAAAACGATCTGCCAATGCCTGTGCAAGCGGTGGTATCTCTTGCACCAAAGGTTGCCATTGAGATTTGTCCGCAATATGCACGATCAGTGGATTATCCATGGGTCTACCCTTGGCTAAAAACACCTTACGTACCGCTTGGGCATCAAAGGCATTGCAGCCTAGACCATACACTGTTTCGGTTGGAATACCAACTGGTTCGCCCTTTTGCAGCCACAAAACTGCCTCATCCAGCGTTTCCACCGTCAAAAGCTTTGTTATCATATCTCTTGTGCCTCCTGCTTTGCAAGCTTCTCGGATTGATCCGCAGTGGCAAGTGCATCCAAAATTGCGTCCAGATCGCCGTTCATAATATCATCCAGACGGAAGAGCGACAACCCGATACGATGATCTGTCATGCGACCTTGTGGAAAATTATAAGTGCGAATGCGCTCTGAACGGTCACCACTGCCCACCTGCGAACGTCGCTCCCCTGCAATTTTTGCATTTTGCTCCGCTTCCATCATGGCAAACAGCCGCGCATTGAGGATTGACATAGCACGATCTTTGTTCTTATATTGGCTGCGCTCATCCTGACACTCTACCACAAGTCCTGTGGGAAGATGCGTAATACGCACAGCAGACTCTGTTTTATTAATATGCTGCCCCCCTGCGCCGCTGGCACGGAACACATCAATGCGAAGGTCACTCGGTTGAATATTGACTTCAACGGCATCTACCTCGGGCAACACTGCGACCGTTACGGTAGAGGTATGCACTCTGCCCTGAGATTCAGTTTCAGGCACACGCTGCACACGATGCACACCGCTTTCATACTTCATACGAGAATACACACGATCTCCGCTAAGAGAAAAGCTGACTTCCTTCATGCCCCCAAGCTCTGTAGGATTGCTGTTAAGTGTTGTACGCTGCCATCCCTTACGTTCGGCGTACATGGAATACATTCGATACAGAGAACCAGCAAACAGTGCCGCCTCTTCACCGCCTGCACCACTGCGAATCTCCACAATGACATTCCGCTCGTCGTTGGGATCGGTTGGCAGCAACATTATCTGCATCTGCCGTTCAAGCTCGTCAATTTCCGCTTTGGCACTTAGATATTGTTCCTCAGCCAATGCACGCAATTCCGAATCATCCCCTGCTTCTGCAAGCAATTCCTGCCCTTCCTGCAAGTCGATATTGCACTGCCGATATCTACGGTAGACCTCCATCAATGGCGTAAGCCGCTTATACTCACGCATCAGCGATGCAAATTGCGCGGCATCAGATACAACTGCACTTTCCTGCAAACGGACACCCAGTTCGTCATATTTTTGTTCAGTCAGTTCCAATCGGTCATACAGACTCACTCTTTTGCAGACCTCCTTCTCGTTGGGATGATGTTCAATGGTCACGCAATATGCCGAAACATCAACCATATTCTGCTTCATGATTCATCTTCATTTCTCTAATAGGGAAAATGCCATCTTCATGAAAAAAGACAGCATTTGTTCCGACTATGTTTCATCTGCACCATGATAACTGGTCATCTCATCTGCAACAGCATAGAGATTGGTTTCCCATGCAGGAATATACAGTTGATGACGAATATACAACTTATAGCGCGGATTAATTTTATGCACAAGCAACGGCAGCTCAAAAATATCCTCGTTGCGATGATACAGAGAGATCATCAGCTTGGGAGAATATCTTGCAATGGAACGGCTGGCACCCCAGAGTGCTTCACGCTCGGTGCCCTCCACATCCATTTTCAACAGAGTCACAGGGCTACCCGCCAACAGATTATCCACAGAGCGTGCTGGGGTTGGTGTACCATACATCGTTACGGCAGACTGCCGCCCTGCTTTGGATGCAAAGGGCAGTTCAGTATCCACGCACCACGCAGCACACTGATAGCAGCTCACAGAGGGAGTATCACCTACAAACTTGCTCAGCTTTTTGAAATTCTTACGATCAGGTTCCACGGCGAGAATACGATGATACTTGCCTCGCGTCACATCTAGCAGTTCACGGATGCTGTCGCCGTTATAGGCACCCAGATCCACATATACTTCGTGATTCGTTGGACAGATCACACGATTCCAGATGGTTTCTCGGCTATCTACGATCTCCAGCAGATACTCTGGTTTACCGCTGATCTTGAAATTCAGAATGTTGGCATACACCCTGCGTGACCGTTCGTCGGCTAATCGCATATACACAGCCTGAATCTCGCTGGCGTGCTCTTCGCAGTATTCTCTGGTAAACAAGCCGCCTCCCGTCACGGGCACATCGGGAACGACCAGCGGATGCTTTTTGGCAAGCTGCATGACGCGCTCCACCATGGCCGGGGCACACACGGCGAACGCCAGCACTACAACAAAATCATCGCATTCTGCTTCAATTTCCGAAAGTTTTTTCACAGGGTACCCTGCAAAATCATGGCCACGCACAAATTCATCGCTGGCAAAAATGCCTGCCGCATGAATCCCATAGCTACGCATTGCCGACAGAATACGAACTGCACCATCGCCCATACCATACAGATAGATCGGGCGTGTTTCTTCTTTTAGACGTTCCCATGTTGAGGTTCGCTCTTTCAGAAATTCCAACATAAGCTGCCAAGATCCTTTCTCTCGTTACCGTCAATCTCTATCTGAAAACAGTCTTACGCCTCATCATCATCATCGTGACACTCCCCGTGATGACAAGGTGGACGCATACCGCTACCATACATATCTCTGCCACGAGTATTCCAACGGTCACGCTGTGCATCAATCTGCTTATCCAACATTTCCAATACCTTCCGTGGCTCTTTGACGCAGCGCAGCTCCTTAATGGGGGTATCCGTATCACGGACGTAGAGAATCACGGTACCGCAGCCAACGATACGCTGCCAGAACGGCAGCACCAGCTTTTTATCGGTGACTTTATACAAATCCAGTTCATCCTCTGCGAGATTGAGCATACCAGTACGAGTCACGACTTTGGTTTCGGTGAGATAGTAGATCGTAAAGCTCCACGGCAAGCCGAATATGGTACGCTTACGGTCACGCCAGAGATACGAAAAACTTTCCTTTGCCATGATACGATTCCTCCAGTCAAGATATTCTTACAGATTAATCACAGTTCTACCGCTTTTATCAGCAGCAACGGAAACATCGGTGCCTGCCACACAAAGTGTAAACTGTTGCTCGGTTGCTGGATATGTTACGGTGATGGTATTGCCACTACGCACTGCGGTAATGGTCATGCGCTTGCCTCCCTCAGCCGCATACACATCGCAGGATGCCGTTTTGCCATCTGCCAAACCGCAAATGAGATAGGTTGCGCCTTCCAGATAATCGTAGACAACGTCCTTTTCAAAGTTGCCAATGCCCAGAATGGTGCCTGGCTTGACATACAGGGGCATTTGCAGATAATTACAATTGCGAGAGATCCACTTGCCGCCTTTGGTAAGGGGTGCTGCAAAGGAATCTGAAAGCAAATCAAACCATTCGCCCTCAGGCAGATAGAACTGCACATCGCCGCTCTCATCGAACACGGGTGCGCACAGTAGGCTTTCGCCAAGCATATACTGACGATCCAGCGTCAAGCAGGTAGGATCATCTGCGTAATCGATGACCATTGCGCGCATCATCGGCACACCAGTTTCGTGTGTATGGTTCGCCTGTGCCCACAGATAAGGCATCAGTTTACCCTTCAGCTTTGTAAAGTAGCGCAGCACCGCACAGGCATTCTCAGGATTTTTCGGGTCATCATCCTCATACGCCCACGGCACACGATAGGAAGTTGAACCATGCAGACGGCTATGGGTACTCATCAGACCGAACGCACACCAACGCTTATACACATCGGGAGATGCTGTTTGCTCGAATCCGCCGATATCATGACTGAAAAAGCCAAAGCCTGATGCACACAGCGACAACCCGCCGCGCAGCGTTTCTGCCATAGCACTGTACTCTGCGGCGCAATCGCCGCCCCAGTGAACTGGGAACTTCTGACCGCCGACCGTTGCACTTCTGGCAAACAGGCAGGCATTATTCATACCTACAGACTCCTCCAAAGCCGTAAACACGCACTTATTATACAAATAAGTATAAAAATTGTGCATTGCAATTGGATCGGAACCGTCGTAATATACCACATCGGTAGGGATACGCTCACCAAAATCCGTTTTAACTGCGGTAATACCCTGCTTGCATAATGTCTTAATCTTACCCGCAAACCACTCGTAGGCGGAAGGATTGGTAAAGTCTACAATCGCCATGCCTGGCTGCCACATATCGGTCTGGAACACGCTACCGTCACGGTTTTTGATAAAATAACCGTTGGCAATACCCTCCTCGAAGAGAGAAGATTCCTGCGCGATATAGGGGTTAATCCACGCACAAACGCCCAGATTTTTCTCGGATTTCAGGCGGCTGAGCATTCCTTCAGGATCAGGAAACTGCTCAGTATCCCAATCAAAGCTTGTCCATGTATAGCCTTTCATCCAGAAACAGTCAAAATGGAACATTTGCAGGGGGATATCACGCTCTGCCATACCGTCAATAAAGGAATTAACGGTTGCTTCATCATAATTGGTAGTAAAAGAGGTTGAAAGCCACAGACCCATGGTTTTTGCAGGAGTCAGGGCAGGTCTGCCACTGAGTGCAGTGTAGGTAGACAGCACATCGGCACAGTTTGCACCGCCGATGAGGAAATACTCCAGAGATTCCCCGGCGACTGTCATGCTGACCTTAGAAACGGTATCAGATGCAACCTCGTAGCTGACATGACCCGTTTGGTTAGCAAGCACGCCATATCCACGGGAACTAAGATAAAATGGCACGCATTTATAACTCTGATCGGAGCAAGTACCGCCGTCGGCATTCCAAATATCAACAGTCTGACCATTCTTCACAAAGGGAGTAAACTTTTCGCCAAATCCGTAAATATACTCACCGACACTGAGCGTCAATTGCTCCCGCACATAGGTGGCTCTGCGGTCGGCAGGCAGACTCCAGAAAGTATCGTCGCGCTTGGATGCTACACGCTCATCGGCACGGTAAGCGTTCTCCTGAATATAGGAAGTGGCTCTCCACCCACCACCAGTCAAATGCTTTCCATCATAGAGGTACTCGATACTCCAGTTCATGCCCTTTGCCACCCTGACTTCAGTTTTACCCGAACGCAGAACGACCTCATTCTCGTTATTCATGATCTCTGGCACGTAATCAAAATTCTCGTTGAGTTCAAACTTAGGCTCCTTATTCAAGGCACCCTTATGATGCACAATATGCACCTTAATGGTATTCTCCATGGTAGAGGTGAACACAACTTCCAGTGTCACGCCGCCAAGCGTCATGGCACGATTGTAGATCTGGGTAGATGTTGCAAATACACGCACACTGTTTTTTGTCACAGTTACTTCAAAGGGCTGCGCGGCGTAATCTACAGTAAAGCCGCGGCGATTCAGCCAGAATCCGTCGGAAAACTTCATGGGGTGGTAACCTCCTGCATACTATATATTCTCTAATCATTCTGCTTTCCGCACGATGAGAAAAACGCACAGCTACTCATCATACATGAAAGACATTCATATTTTACCATAAAAAAGCGGAAATGTCAAGAAAACCAGCGACATTTCCGTGGATATCTGTGAAAAAACACCGTCCTCTCACAAAAAACTTGACAGAATGGTAAATGTTGTGCTATACTGGAACTGGATCAGACGGTTTGCAGCAGGAATACCCTGTTTTTGCGGATTCCATGCAGCAAATGCTCCCCGTCTGCACCGCTGTACGATATCCGTACTTGTATTGTATCTCATTGTGGGAATAATAACAGGAGGAGGATTTCAAATGAATTCCAAAAGAATCAGAACAATGGTTGGAATGGGTATTCTGACCGCAACCGTCGTTGTGCTGCAAGCAGTTGCAAGCACAATCAAACTTGGGCCGTTCAGCATCACGCTGTGCCTTGCCCCGATCATCATCGGTTCGGCATTGTACAACTGGAAAGCCGGAACGTGGCTTGGCTTTGTGTTCGGCATCATGGTACTTGTCACAGGCGATGCGGCTGCATTTCTTGCCATCAGTGTACCGGGAACTGTCATCACAGTTTTGATGAAAGGCTGCTGTGCGGGTCTTGCCGCCAGCGGTGCCTACAAGCTGCTTGAGAAAAAAGGCCCCCTACCGGCTGTACTGACCGCAGGCATTGCCTGCCCCGTAGCCAATACTGGTGTTTTCCTGCTGGGCTGTCTGGTATTCTTCTTGGATACCGTCAAACAATGGGGCGCGGCAGGTGGCTACGAAAATGTCGGCGCATATTTCCTGTTCGGCTTTGTGGGACTGAACTTCATTGTTGAGCTGACGGTCAATCTCGTACTCAGCTCCGCAATTGTCCGGATTCTGCAAATCATTCAGAAGCCTGCCCTCACAGCATAAACGGAGGAACAACACTATGAGAATTCTGGCCGTTGATATCGGTAATTCCAATATCGTGATCGGTTGCGTGAACGACCATAAGGTAGAGTTTGTGGAGCGCATCTCTACCCATCGCAATCAAACCGATCTCGAATACGCCATTAGCTGCCACATGGTCTTGCAGCTGCATAACATCGCATATGATACCCTTCGCGGTGCCATTATTTCTTCGGTCGTTCCGCCCACGACCACATTGCTCGCCAGTGCCATCCAGAAGCTGACTGGCATTGAACCGATGGTCGTTGGACCAGGTATCAAGACGGGCGTGAACATTATGATGGATCAGCCTGCGGAAGTCGGCAGTGATCTTGTCGTTGCAGCAGTTGCCGCTATTCACGACTATGGCGCACCGCTACTTGTCATTGATATGGGCACTGCCACCACTATGACTGTGATTGATCGTAACCGTAATTTCATTGGCGGGCTGATTCTACCCGGTGTGCAGCTCGCTCTGCAATCTCTGGAAACATCCACGGCGCAACTGCCGCATATCCATCTGAAAACACCTGCAAAGGTCATCAACGGCAACACCATTGACTGTATGCAAAGCGGATTGGTTTACGGCAACGCTGCACAAGTCGATGGACTGATTGACCGCATCACAGACGAAATCGGATACCCACTGACCGTTGTTGCAACTGGCGGGCTTGCGCCCTTGATCATCGCCCATTGCAAGCACGAGGTGATCATTGATCAGGAACTGCTGCTGAAAGGGCTGGATATTCTGTTCTACAAGAATGACAAACGATAAAGCAATGCACCACTCTGCATGAACAACAGAGTGGTGCATTTTTTTACTCTTCTTCGGCTGAAAACACGGTCTGCATAAAGATTTCTTTGAGTTGCTCAGGATAGTTTTCGCTCATGGTAAAAACACCATCAGATTCTGTACCGAATACCGTATAACTCATAGCAGGTGCTTCCGATTGCTGTAACACATAGAGGATCGCATGGCGACGATCGGTAAAATCAATAGCACTGATATTAGTCGACACAGAGCCGATAACGGAACTGAAATAGCCATCCACATTGGATGCAATTCGCTTAGAATCCGACTGGTTGACAAGCTGCGCAATGGTCTGACCGATGACTGCTGTACGCTCGCCCTCGCTATAAAAATTCACACTGGTCAAGAGCGTTTCCAACTGTGCGGCATCCAGATCCTGCGAAACATCATCTGGCTTTAAGTTCTCATCGTGAATGGTCACCAGGCAGGATACATTGCCAAACACCGAGCTGATCTTCTGGAAACCCGTACTGTCTACGCGGAGGTAGTAGTCGATTTTCTGATCAAACAGCACTGAAAGCGCATCCTTTGCATCGGAAACACCATGATTATCGATACACTGCTCCAGTGTCATTTCTGCGCCTTCATACTGCACTTGGAGGTTCAGCGGAATACCGATATAATACTCCTGCTTGCGAATAGGATCAAAACGCATCAGCATGACGGCTGTTTTGCGCGCAGGAGAATCAGGCTCCAGCACAAAGAGAATCTCGTATATATCCGCCTCCGAAATTCCAGTTGTTGCGCCAGGCATGGGCAACAACTCCTTATCGTCGTCTATGATCCGGTTGTAGAAATAATATCCCACACTTCCCAGCACAACGGTAGCGATCAGCAGCGTAAGCAGAAAGGGAATTGCAATTGAGCCGGAGGAACGACGTTTCTTCTTAGCATAAGTAGACATAGGCAAATCCGCTGCGATTTGCAGCGCTCCTTTCAGATTTCAAAAAAAGATATGGGTTCAAAGTGTTAGTTGCACCAACTGCGGTCGATCGGAAAGATGCTGTTCTATGGCGGTAACATCAATCAGGCGTACAGGGACTTTACAACGCTGTGCAAATCGAATGGTTTGCCCTGTACCCGAACGGGATTGACCCATTACCGCGATAAGCAAATCGCTATGCTCCACGAGATATTGATTGCGCACCCGAAAACAATCTGGGTAATAATGATCACTCAGTTCAATCACCGCTGCTGATTCCATCATTACCATGTTGAACAGATAACGTTCGCTGCCGCGTAGTTTTTTTCCAAAATCGCGAAATGGTTTGACACATATGATGCGCAGTTCGGAATTGGTTTCGCTCATTCTACGAACGATATCCGCGGCAAACAGGTCAATGCCATCCGCTGTACCACAATAAAACGTAGTGATGCCAAGGGCAACGGCACGGCGTATCTCCTCTTGCAACATACTGACCACCGCTCTGCGTGCAATTCCCATCGGCAATTTCTCCAATCGGTGTCCCGAAAAGCAAGCCGCATGCATGGCGGGAGGCGCTTCCGCTTCTGCTTCTGGAAACAACAGGAATTCTTGCTCCTCACTCATGGTATATCCCCCACGGCGTGCTGCATTTTGCGGATACGGATATCGCTGCCTGAAAACTCCAACCATTTGCAGGATGCAAACAAACGGGAAACAATTCTATCGCCGTAATCCTGCTCAATCTTTTCGGGCGTAAGATTTGTGTTGATAATGATCGGCTTATTAGCGACAAAGCGTTCATTGATGATCGTATAGATGGTTGCGCGTGAAAACGCGGTAGAAAACTCTGTGCCAAAATCATCCAGCACCAACAAATCACATTGCAGCAATTGCGTCAATGTATCCGATTCAGCAATGGCACTGCGCTTAAAGTGTTCCTGCTCTATACGGTGCAGCAGGCTGCCGGCAGAATCATATATCGCGCTGAAGCCCTTCGACAAGACGACTCCTGTAATTGCAAGGGAAAGATGCGTTTTACCCAAACCAGTTTGTCCGCACATGAGCAAGGGCTGAGCGTGCGTAGTAAAGCGATCAGCATACGCCTTGCAAAAAGCAAAGATCTTCTTCATTTTTTCGTATTCTGCAACGGGAAGATCACGGTAATACTCTGTGGAAAATGCATCAAACGAATACTGTTCGAGTGAAACGTGGCTGCTCAATTCCTCAGCACCTACAGCTCCAAGAACTTGCTGAAAACAGTGACACCGTTCGCCGTTATGCATCCCAGTATCATTACAATCAAGGCAGGTATAGTGCATATCCAGATAATCCGCTGGATAACCATGTGCCACCAGGACAGATTCCATCATACGCTGCGCTTCTACCGTTCTATTATGGATCATCTGCATCTGTGCCGCCTGCTTTTCTGGATCCCGCCCCGCCTGCAACAGATGCAAACAAGCACTGCGCAATTGCGCATCAATCTCTGCCGATTCGGGTATTCTGCGATACACTTCAGCGGTACGCATCTCCTGCTGCAACTCTGCTCGTCTGCGTCGTTCTGCAATACGCTCGGCGGCAATAGCATAGCGTTCTTGTTTGTTCATGTTAAAGCGTGCCCCTTTCCTATTTTCTATTTACAAACGATTCTTGAGCCGCTTGATATCGTCCATACTGTAGGAATGCCCCGTATCCTGTGCATGGCTCTCTTTGGATGCTGCGGCATTCTTTTTGGAATGCTGTTGCTGACGGAAGATTGCTTCACTTTCTTCGATCTGCGCAGGGGTTTTCAGCCCTTCAGCACGCCATCGCTTCAAAATGCTGTCAAGATATGAAAATTTCAGTTTGTCGTCGCAACCTTCACGGGTGCGCTCATAAGCAAGACGAATCAGTTCTATCGTATCCCCTGCTGCGCGCCAGCTTTGAATATACGCCTGTTGCTTTTCGGTAGGGTAACGGGTCATCTCAAACAGCTTCATTACCTGCCCTACAAATGTACGGGCTTCAGTTCGCCGTTGGATGTCCTGCTGCACCTGCTCATGGGTCATTATGCCGCAGTCATGCCACTCCACGGCAATTTTCTCTATGTAGCGAATGTGGAACACATTCTCCTGACGGCAAAATGCAAGCAGCATCAGAATGCTATCAGGTGTCATACCAAGATAATCATGCATCCAAAACAGGCTACGCAGTTCAGCATTGCGCAGAGGATGCCCCGCATATTGCTCTGCCGCTGATAGCAACGTGGCAAGCGCTGCATCGCCCTTCACGCGCTCGGCAATTTCGGAAGGACGAATCGAGAAATTACCGCTGGTCATCATGGCACCTGCCGCAGCAACAGCCTGTTCTGCTGTTTCGGCATTCGTAGATATCGTCTGCACAGGAGAAGCATCTTCCTTTGGAGGAGAAGCAGCGACACTGGTTGCAACTTCAGCCGATGGTTGCGACTGATTAGATGAAAGCACATTCACCTGCTGCCAGAACACAATCGCTTCCTCTACATGATCAGGTTGCACGCCACAATGAGCAGCTATATCTGCATCGGAAAGAGCTTCACCCTCATGGGCAAGAAGATACAACAGCACCTTTAATTGCTGATGTGTTGCAAGCTTCAATAAATGCTCAGCAACCGCTGAGGGAACAAAGAATCCGCTGCCACGCTTGAGATATACTTCCATATGACGCACTGCCATCCTTTTTTCAGTCGATAAATCTTCATGATATAGTATAGCACAACTTCCTCAAAAAGTAAAGAGGCTGCACGCAGAAATCGTATCACTGGGACGCGTAATCGTTCCATCATAACACGATTGCCTCCATAAAGAGGACAATAAATCATTGCTATTCACTGACAAATATGGTATGATAAGGATGAACTCGTTGTGAGATATCTATGCCTACTTCGCAAGCCTTACGCTCTAGATTGAAACTGCACAAAAAAACCGCCTCCTTTACGGAGGTGGTTTCCCTTTGCTTAGCACTCCTTTTGCGTCTTACTTGCGAATCATCGACAGGACACCATCCACAATCAGCACGATGCCGACCACTACAAAAATCCAGTCTACGGTACCGCCCTGATTGAATAACAGGCAGCAGCCTGCAATCAACGAGAATACAGGTACAACATAAGGCAGATAGCCAACTGGTTTTTCCTTAACAGTACGGATTAATTGACTGACCCCATAGAACAGCAACAGTGCCGCAATCAGATACAGGGCAAGTTCTACAAACAGCCACCCGAACACCATCACGCAAACGGCAACAACGCCCTTAACGACGCCGCTGTTGGTCTGCTTCCTGACCAGATCCAGTATAGCAGAAAGCAGCAAAACGGCAGCGATCAGGGTAATAGCAGTATGTATCACGCCACTTCGCATGAAAACAAACAGCACGCCCAAAACGATCATGCCAATGCGGATCAATAACTGCGAATCTTTTTTCATGACAAGCCACTCCTTTTTTAGATATCATGTACATTATAGCATAAGCATTCGGGGTTGGCAAGAATATTCACTATCTTTTCACTGATTTTTCAGATTTGGGAGATGATGTTTCTCATGCAAGATATCAAACGCTGCAACATCTGTCCACGCCGTTGCAATGCAGACCGCGTGCATACTTCGGTGGGATACTGTGGACAATCGAATACCATACACATTGCAAGAGTTGCACCTCATTACTGGGAAGAACCTTTTCTTAGTGGGCAGAAGGGTTCAGGAACTATTTTTTTCTGTGGCTGCAATCTGCGATGCTGCTATTGCCAAAACAGCGTACTGCTGCAAGAGAATATCGGCAGAGCCGTAACCCCAGAAGAATGCAAAGCAATGATGCTTTATTTGCAACGAGAGGGCGTCCACAATATTAATCTAGTGACTGCCACACATTTTACAGAACAGCTTGTGCCGGTTTTACGCGAACTGCGTGGTGGTGCATTGCAGATTCCCATTGTATGGAACAGCAGCGGATACGAATCAATAGAAACGCTGCGGTTGTTGGAAGGCTTGGTTGATATATATCTGCCAGATTACAAATACAGCTCTTCTGCACTTGCCGATGCGTACTCCCATGCTGCAGATTACCCAACGGTTGCACTGAACGCCATTGAAGAGATGCTGCGACAGGTTGGTAGCCCGCAGTTTAACGCGCAGGGTATAATGACTGCCGGCGTACATGTACGGCATTTAGTTTTACCCCACCACGCCAAAGAATCGCGACAGGCACTGTACCATTTGCGACAGCAATTCGGTGACCGCATTGGTTTGAGCATTATGAACCAATATACACCTATGCCTGCCATGGCAGCACACCCTCTGCTTTCCTGCAAAATCACCGAAAAAGAATACGAAACCGTCATACGCTATTCCTTGCAGATCGGTTGGCAAAATGCCCTGATACAGGAGGGTGAGGCTGCTTCAGAATCATTCATTCCTGACTTTTCCCTTACGGATGAATTTATGGAAATGATAGGAAAATAATCACAAAAATGCTTGAATTTTCAGAATAAATGTGGTATAATGGATGATGAAAAGTGAGGTGGAGTTTATGAGTCAGAAGATAATCGGTATATGTGTAACAAACCTGCACGAAGCTGCTTCGGAGTTGTTACAGAATCTCTGCTGCACATTCAAAGAAAATGGCTATTGCTCATTAGTGATCCACACCTACTCTGCTTTTAACGCGCAGGATGAATTTGATATCGGTGAGCGCAGCACGCTTAAGTTGATTCCGTACCAGAAATTGGCTGCTCTTGTGCTGTTTTCGGAAACCATCAAAGATGATGCGGTTTTGCAGTCAATCGTAAAATCTGCTGCGGAAGAAAAAGTTCCTGTAATCTCGTTGGAGCGTCCGTTGAAAGACTGTCACTGCATCCAGTACGATGTTGCCACACCCTTCGCGGAAATCGTTGACCACATTTTTACGCATCACCAGTGTAAAAGAGTCGCTTTCATTGCAGGATTCCGTGGGAATCCCGCTTCGGAGGAAAGACTCGGCATTTATCTCAATACACTCAGGGCAAATGGCATTGCCTATGAAGAAGAACTGGTGCAATACGGCTGCTTTTGGGAACTACCAACCATCGATGCACTGAAACATCTACTTGCATATAATGAGGGCAAACCGCCAATTGAAGCCATTATCTGCGCTAATGATACCATGGCAATGACGGTGGCGGCAGAACTCAGCAAACTGAATTACGACGTACCCAAAGATATCCTTGTGACTGGCTGCGACGGCATTGCCACAGAGCAATTCTTTGTACCGCGGCTGACAACCTCTGCCTGTGACTACACTGGAATCAGTTTGGCGATCCTTGATCTTCTGGCAAATCTGCCGAAAGAACCAACAACGGTCACGGTACCCTATGTTGCACGCATTTCGCAATCCTGCGGCTGCAAACCGATTCGTAATCCCAGTGCAACCAAAATGCTGATGAATCTTATCATGCATCAAAACAGTATGCGCGCATTCCACAAAGAATTACATGAGATGACAATCCACCTGTTGGATGAAAATATTCGTTCGGAGGATCTGCCCTTTCATACCATGCGCACTGGTTGGGGCATGGCGAGATATCAATCCAGTTTGGTGTTGTTTCACAATACACTGGAGGGCTTGGGCATCTTTCCGCAGGAATATGAAGTGGGAAAAAACGCATATGAATTCTGCCGCTGGTGCGATGACAGCTTTCAACCAAACAGCAAGCCCTTTTCACCAAAAGAATTGCTGCCCACACTTGCCGAAATGTACGACCATGTTCCTTCTAAAGCAATTATGCTGACACTGCTGCACGAGCAAACTTCCATTTTCGGGTATTTCTTGACTGGTTTTGAGCCAAATCGCGGCGATTTTTCTCTGGATACCCTTGATTACAGTAAGTTGCTGGATTACCAGATGTCCCTTTCCCATATTTTCAGTACGCTTATGCACCGCCGATCGCTGATGGCTATGAACAATGAGTTGGAACGTCTGTACGTGCATGATTCCATGACAGGGGTATTTAACCGCAGAGGTTTTTTCCAACGATTGAATTATTTGATCTCGCAGTTTCCTAAAGGAAGCTACATTTTCTTTGCCGCCATTGATATGGATGGCTTAAAGTATATCAACGATACCTTTGGACATGGTGAAGGCGATTTTGCCATTACATCAATTGCCAATATGATCACTGAAATCTCCCCAAAAGGAAGTGCCATTGCTCGCTTCGGCGGTGACGAATTCATGGTAGGTATGCTATTTGCTACCGATGTGCCCACTTTCCCAGAGCAATTCCGTATGGCAATGGAAAATTCTGTGGATGCACTGAATGCAAACTCTGGCAAACCATACTCCATCGGGGCAAGCTGCGGAATCGAGTATTGTGTGTACAGCGAGAATACCGATATCGACCAGTTGATGAAATCGGCAGACAATAAACTATATGTAGATAAAGCACGGCATAAGTGTCTACGAGGGATACGACGCAAGCCCTGAATCACATAACAAACAGCCCGAGAGGTTCCGTACTTCTCGGGCTGTTTATCTTACACATCGTTTTTTACAAGGTCGGCATAGCTTTCACGGCGGATAACCACACGTGGTTGCTCATCACGAATCATTACAACCGCAGGACGCGGATTACGATTATAATTCGATGCCATCGAATAGTTGTACGCGCCCGTCGCAAGTACCGCCAACGTATCACCAGCAGATACTGTTTGCAGCGGCATATGCTCACCGATCAAATCCCCGCTTTCACAACACTTGCCGCCAATCGTAACTACGGTATCCTTCGGAGCATTGGCACGATTTGCACAAACCGCTTCATACTGCGATTGGTACAGCGCATAACGAGGATTGTCACACATACCACCATCCACCAACACATAGGTTCGCACATTTGGGATCGTTTTGACGGCTGCAACATGATACAAGGTCAGACCAGAAGCACCCACGATGGAACGCCCCGGCTCAAACAACAGATAAGGTTGCGGATAATGATAAGCAGCGCAGCTTTCACGAACGGCTGAAATGATATCGCCAATCACATCGCCAAAAGGTCGTGGGTCATCGCCCTCTACATACTTGATGCCAGGGCCGCCGCCCAGGTTCAGTTCGGGAAGGATGATACCCAATTCTTCACGAATCTGCTGCATAAAACGAATCATGACACGGGCTGCTTCGGCAAAGGGCAGCGTTTCAAAAATTTGCGAACCGATATGGCAATGCAGACCCAACAATTTCAGATTAGAGAACGAAGCGCAAGCCTTGACTGCTGCAAGTGCCTCACCTGTTTCCAGTGCGAAGCCAAATTTACTGTCGATCTTGCCTGTTTGAACAAAATCATGCGTATGGGCATCAATGCCTGGCTTGATACGAAGCATTACACCTACGGTTTTACCCTGCTGTGCAGCGATCTCGTTGAGCATCGAAAGCTCGGTAAGATGGTCGGCTACGATTCTACCAACATTTTCGTTTATAGCAAACTCCAACTCGTCATAGGATTTGCTGTTGCCGTGAAATACGATTTTTTCCGTTGGCATACCTGCCTGCAATGCGGTATACAGTTCGCCACCCGATACTACGTCGGCACCCAAGCCCTCGGAATGGACAATACGGTAAATTTCCTTACAAGAAAATGCTTTACTCGCAAAGCAGATCATGCCGTTACCTTGATAGGTACTTTGCATCACTGTATGATAGTTGCGGCAGCTTTCACGAATAACTGCTTCGTCCATCACATACAGCGGTGTATGATACTCTTCCGCCAACGAAACACAATCCACACCGCCGATACAAAGGTGACCCTGCGCATTTATGCTCAGATTGGGAGTCAACATAATTTCAAATTCCTTTCTTATTCTTTTGATTTGGGAGCAAAGTACTGGTACAATTGACACTGCAACATACCATTGTAGAGTTTTCGTCGTTTATCTGCCTTTCGCCCGAACTGCTTTTCAAACTCAGCATCTGGAGAGATAACACTACAAGCGCAATCGTCGCGGAACACCTTGCCCATCACGCGATATAGTTCCTGCGCCTGCTGTACATCCAGCATACGCTCACCATAGGGTGGATTACAGACAATCGTCTGACCTGCCACCGCCTGAAATGCGCGAATATCGGCTTGCTTGACGGTGATTTTCTCTGCAACGCCTGCTTTTTTAGCGTTCTCAAGGGTAAGTGCTACCGCTTCAGGATCATTATCATAGCCCACGGCAGTAAAAGGCACATCGCGCTGGATCAACGCACGTGCTGCATCGCGGTTCTCCGCCCAAAGCTTTGCAGGGATACTTTCCCAACGCTCTGCCGCAAATCGGCGGCGCAGACCAGGAGCAATATGCATCGCACGACAGGCACCCTCTATCAGCATAGTACCACTGCCACAGAACGGATCACATAGCTGTGTATCATATCGCACGCGGGAAAGGTCGAGAATGCCTGCTGCCAACGTTTCACGGATGGGTGCAGCATTGGCTTTCTGCCGCCACCCACGCTTGTGCAAGCCAAATCCGCTGGTATCAAGATACATGGTACAAACATCGTGCATAATATTGAATTGCAATTGATGAATCGCACCAGTTTCTGGTAAGGTTTGCGTATGGTATGCCTTTTGCAGACGCTTGACCGCCGCCTTTTTGACAATAGATTGGCAAGTGGGCACACTGCTCAATTGCGAATTGAGTGACGACCCTTTAACGGGAAACGAATCATCTTTCCCGATAAACTCCTCCAAAGGGATCTGCATCACGCCGTCAAAGAGAGGGTCAAAGGCAGTTTTGCCACGCTGGGCACCCACTGGAAACGTAGCAAGCTCGATCAGCACACGCTCGGCCACAGTGAGATGAATATTCGCTTTTGCCAACATAGACAAATCGCCAGAAAAGGAAACCTTACCGTTTGCCGCTGCAATATCCACTGCACCAATACGTGCAAGTTCAAATTTCAAAACGCTCTCAAGACCAAAATGGCAGGGGCAGCAATAGCGTATCATACTGGAAGATGCTGTTTGTTGTGTCTGTATCATCATATTTCCTTTCCGTGATACAGGATCACTGCAACACATGGGTAACGCCGTCACAATAGGGCGCATTGCTGGATTTCCAGTATCCGGTGCCTGCTGAAGGGCAACCATCTACTGCGATCTTTCCGGTAGTTGCACAGACGTTACCCTTGATAACCGTATCGCATTCAGGGAAGTCTTCACCACTAAAATTGGCTTCCAGCCAATCGCGCATAACATTTCTCCAAAGGCGCGCAGAACTGATAGAGCCGTGATTACGGATCTCCTTATTCTCGGGGTAACCGATCCATACGCCACTGACAAAATCGGGATTGAGGCACATGAACTCAAGGTCAAACCAGTCGGATGTCGTACCAGTTTTGCCTGCAAGAGGCACACCGCTGATTTTTGCACCAGTACCAGTACCTCTTGCAACAACATTTTGCAGCAGCTGGTTCATGACATAAGAAGTTTCAGGAGAGATCACAGCAGCGTAATCATCGCCGCCTGCGTAGATTAAGCCACCATCGCCGCTTTCCACGCGGCTGATAATATGCGCATCGCTGAAATACCCGCCATTGCCGTACACCATATAGGCATTGACCATATCTTCCACGGTCACACCATAGCTCAGCGCGCCTACCGCCAAGGGTGCATAATCCGCATCACGCTCAGGATACAATGACAGCCCGACAGTTTCAGTGGCAAAATTGTAGATATTCTGCACGCCATAGGTTTTGCAGAGCAGTGCAGGGATGGTATTATACGAATGCTGAATGGCAGTATAGATCTTGACGGGCTTGTTGCTGTAACGGATGCCGCTGCCCGATGAGTAGTTCGTTGGCCACTTTTTATTGTTGATGACCAGAGGCGGTGCATCCAGTGCAACAGTACCCCACGCGATCAGATCATTTTCCAGCGCATAACCATAGGTAGATATTGGCTTGATGGCAGAGCCAGGCTGCTGCGGCTCGGTAGATGCATAGCTGATACCCAGAGATGCGGTCTTTTCACCGACTTTACCCACGGTACACAGAATATTGCCAGCATAATCAATGGCAACGAATCCAGATTGCAACGACATACTTTCTTCCAGTGTCTTTTCACCGTCACCATCAAGATCACGGTAATAAATGGTACGGTCAGCGGAAGTCATACCCTTAAGCAGATTGTTGAGATCAGAATACTTTTCTTCCACATACGCCTGCATATCCAAATCGGCGGTGGTATAAATCTGGTAGCCGCCTGTACGGATCAAGTTCAGGGCACGCTCCTGCGTAATGCCGCGATCCTCCATCAGATATTCAGAAAACTCGCGGATTGCTTCATCCACGATCCAGCTGGTGGCATCGCTTTTTTCCTCGTCCTCGTCTTTTTCTTCTTTCTCCAATTCTGGATGCAGTGCTTTGTACTCATCGGTATCCGTAAACAACAGCTTTTCGGAGAGTGCTGTCTGATACTCGTCAAAGGTAATGGCACCGTTATCATACATCTGGAACAAAATATACTCCATACGATTGCGGTTGATCTCTCTACCGGTATTAATCCAATTATCGGTTTTGACATAGGTATCTGTTACGGCATTATATTCTGTTTCATAGTGCCCAGCAAAGGGATTATTCACCTCAGGGCTTTGCGGAATTGCTGCAAGGCAGGCTGCCTCTGCAATAGAAAGCTCTCCGACACTTTTGCCGAAATACTTCTGCGCAGCCTTCTCCACGCCGTTTGCCGCACCGCCGAATCCGATGTAATTCATGTAGGTTTCCAAGATCTCATCCTTGTTGTAACGCTTTTCCATCTGCATTGCACGGAAAATTTCACGTATCTTACGCTGGGGGCTTGCTTCGTTATCACCCGTTAAATTCTTAACAAGCTGCTGTGTAATGGTCGAACCACCTTGATCGGTATCCCAGAAGTTCAGCAACAAATTGGCAAATGCAGCAATGGTGCGCTTATAATCCACGCCCTCATGCGAATAGAATCGTTCGTCCTCACCATACACAAACGCATCACGGACATGCTGGGGCACATCTTCAAGATCCACTGGAATACGCTCCACCGCATTCTGTGCCACATACAAAGTGACCAGCTCCCCGTTTGCATCGGTTGCATAGATGTTGGTAGAATAGCTCATTGCCATTTCTTGAATGCTTACCGTTGAGGTGGACTCCATATAATTGATGACATATGCAGTTGCAGCAATGGCACAGATACTGCCTGTAATACAAAACACCAAGAAAAACGAAAGAAAAGTTGCGCCAACCACAGAAAGAAATCTACTGATGGCACGAATGACCAACGGCTTACGTTTTTTCTTGACAGTACGGCGACGCGATGTACTCTCTGCATGATGCGCGGCTTGTTCAGATGATTGCACAGGATACTTCATAAATCGACAAACTCCTTTCGGAATAAAAAGCAAGTACTCACATACACCACCTATTATACCACAAATCGTACGCGATGTTAAGTGCTTTTTTGAAAATTTTCGCTTTTTTTTCATCTTTTCGAATAAATATGCAAAAAACGTGGCAAACTTCGTTCAAAACGCAATACAGAAAGGTGGTTTTTTCTATGAAAGAGAGAGGAATCTACTATATCATCACGGTATTTGCTTTGTGCGGAACTCTGACTGGTGGATTGCTGATTCTGAAAAAAAACATGACGCAGCAGGAGCAGCTTCCAGAAGTATGCGCTGAGATAGGGACATCGCACAACATCACAACAACCACCACGCAAACGCTGGAACAACCCGCCATTGCCACGCCACAACAGATTACAGAAAACGAATTCTTTCTGCAACTACGAGAAAACACATTATACGTTTACCCCAAGGGACAAACTTCCCCCATTGAAACCTATCCTATGGAAAGTGCTTGGCTACCCGAATACGACCGCATTCTACTGGAAAACGGCGTTTACGCACAGAACCAAGCTGCACTACGGCAGTTAATTGAGGATTACACATCATGAGCAATACCTCGGCATTTACACAGGCAAGAAACGCATTACGGCTTCATGCAAGAGAAACTGCGGTGATCTCGGCAGGAAACAGCATTTTATATATGCTGCTATGGATGATCGGGAAGCTGTGCGAACGTGGAACATTTCCATTCATCGTCGCAGCGGCATTGCCTGCACATATCGATTCTGCTGATCTGCTGCTGCCACTTCTGCTTATTGCTGCCTCGTTTGTACTGTCGTTGTATCGCAACCATGTCGATGAGCAAATTGGTACCATGACAGGGGTTCTCACCGAATGTGACCTTGGGTTTCTTGGATGTAGCGGACGATTCTGGCTGTGGCGTCGTCGTATAGCGGTTCATCTGTTAGCAAATACACTGTTAATCCTTGCATTTGTGCCTTCCGTGATCCTGCTTGCGGCGGCAATGCTGACATTGCAGCTTGCAGCAGTCGCTGGAGATGCTACATTGCATCTAATGCTGCTATTGCATCTGCTGATGGGAGCGATTCTGCTGCTGATTCTCCCCTTGCGAATATGGTGTGCAATGGCGGCGATACCCCTTTGCTATCTCAAGCAGCCCCACCATTCAACAGGAACAGTATGGCATTATGCTATGCTGTGTACCAAAGGAATCTGCGGCAAATTGTTACAAAATCGCGTGCGATGTTTAGCCTGCATAATACTACCCGTATACTGGTTTTCAGCATATCCACAGCTGCTTGCCACAGAAATGCTGTTGTGCAGCCAAAACTGTAAAAACATCCTTCCAGATATATAAACTCAGCGTAAATTTCAAAGGGAAAATCGACCATTTTTGTCATGGAATATATCCAAAAGAAAAGGATTCTGTCCGAAAACGTTGTGCGTTTCTCCAAAATATCGGCAAAAAGCTTGCATTCTTCGCGGAAATCTGTATAATGGGTTGTGTTACCGATTTGTAACCATTTGGTCAGAAAGGTACGCAGAATCATGTTTTTGCAGAAAGGAGTTTTTTGGTGAACCACCCTTGGCAAAGCCGTGCCGGCATCGGGCAGGCACAGCATACGGACGCAGGCCAATGTATCAACACGGAAACGCAGAGCAAAGTATTCTCCGCACTACGCGACATCGCTCGTCCATTTCATAAAAACGTTCAAAAGAAAGCATATATTTCCAAAAGTAAAACTGGACAGTTGGTCTGCGGCAAACGTGACGCACGTTTCGCAAAGCGAAACCACACAGTTGCCTGCGGCAAACATGACGCACATTTTTCCTTTTTTCACAAAGCAAGTGCCGCCCCATGGATGCTGCCTGCTTCCGTTATACGCTGCATGGCACCCATCATCTGTGTAGTACTGTTGAGTACTTCAGTGATTTACGGTGAAAATATGGAACACTACGGGTTTGCCGTAGAATACAATGGTCAGCTGCTTGGCTACATCGCCGAAGAGGAGGACTACTATACCGCACTTTCGCTCGTTGATCAACAACTAGCCAACACCAATGATACCTATGATATCCCCTCACACCACAAGTTGACCGCAGTCGCTTTTGATGCAACAGTCCCGTATCTTACAGCACCAACCCTTGCAGATGAAATGCTGCACGCAGCGAATATCACACTCATGGAATGCTACGGCGTATACCGTGGGGAAGATTTTCTTGGCGCAGTGGATGAGCCCGATATAATCCGCCATGCGCTTGCGGCACATATTGCCGATTACACCAATTCACTGGCAGCAGATGCGGAATCGGTATTCTACACTGTGCCTCTGCGCTATGATCAAGGCTTATATGCCGCGCAGCAAAAGGTTGATGCCGAAAAGCTTGCTGCACAACTGACGGAAAGTAACGAAAGCTTCGAAACGCTCATCACCCAGAAGGAAACTTCCGTTTATACACTGGCACAGCAATATTCTATGACGGTAGATGCGATCTACGCACTGAATCCTGGCATCGATGAGCGCATCCCCAAGGCAACAGCGGTAAAAGTACGCGTAACAGAATCTGCAATGCCCATTGCTTATACAGCAACCATGGCAACAGTCACACTGATCGACTACCCTGTACAGGAAGTTCCCACTGCCAATTTACCTCTCGGGCAGCGTGAGATCATCTCACCTGGCAGCTATGGTGAGGCTGCGCAGACCGTTTCCATCACTTATGTTAACGGTAAGGAATTGAACCGCAAAGTACTGACCTCCACACAACTGAGCGAACCGATTACTGAAATCGTTGCTGTGGGTACTTATGTTGCAAAACCAAAGGATTCTACCACGAAGTTGTATGGCACTGGAGAATACACCTGGCCTGTCAATGGCGGATATATCAGCGACCCATTCATCAGCAACCGCAACCATAAGGGTATGGATATTGCAGCACCAGCGAACTCCGAGATCTTTGCCGCAGCAGATGGCACTGTCCTCACAGCTGGCTGGCACGATGGCGGCTACGGCTATTACGTCGTGATCGACCACGGCAGCGGGCACAAAACCCTCTATGCCCACTGCAATGAGATTCTTGTCAATGTAGGGCAAGCTGTCACTCAAGGTCAGTTGATCGCGCTGGTCGGATCAACTGGACGCTCTACGGGAAATCATTTGCATTTTGAGGTCATTCTCAATGATGTAAGGCAAAATCCAGCAGAATTTCTGCGCGTCAATGCTGATGAACGCAGGACTTCTTAAGAATTCGCTCATGCCCTTTCAAAAAATGCGGACTGACAGAATAACGCTGTTGTATCGTTACAGATACAACAGCGTTTCGTTCTATCGAGAAAACCATGGGAGCATTCTGTAGAGCTAATGTACGGAATATCTTCCAAAGAAAAGCATGAGGTGTTCCGCTATCTGCGGACAACGGCAAACCTTGAAAAGGCTTGCTCGATACTTTTACAATTTTTACTCTCATTTTTGCTGCATCAACTTATGTTTCAAAAGTGTCAAATCTTCAGCAGTAATGCGCCCATCAGTGTTCATATCCGCTTGTGGCGCAGATATCGTATCGGCTGCTGCATCGCATGAAAGATACTTCACCATCACAACGGCATCCGCCATGGAAACACTCCCGTCTTTGTTTACATCGCCAAGAAGCATTGCTGGTATGACAGAGGGTTCGGTGGTATCCATGGAGGAGTGTGTATTTTGCGGCTGATCTGCTTCACCGTTCCAATAGTCACAAAGCTGTGTATACCAGAATGTACCCAATTTGCGATAGCCTTCCTCATTGGGATGCACGCCGTCATATAAATCAGATTTTTCAAGCACAGCATTCACGTCTGCCAACACAATCCGCGCTCCCTCGCTGCGTTTTTTTTCTACAAGGGCACGAATCTGAGCATTGCACTGCTCTACAACTGCGTCCATTGATTCTACTGTAAAATAATACTCGTTGATATACAGCGTATCGGTAGCATCCATACAAGGCAGTGTTGCCAGATAAAGCGCACCATTCTCAGGTAATGCAGGCAGAATATGATCAACCAATGATTCTAGCCTTGCACCATAATGCTCCAAATCATACAGGCTTAGGATATCATTGGTACCAATCTGCAAAAACACAACATCCGCAGGGTAATCTGTCATCAACCAATCAACAAAACTGGAAATGCCCGTACGTTGACCCGAAATAGAATCCTCCTGTGCAATATTATCCACTGAATACCCGCTGTAGCCTGCATGCTGTGTGTCATAGCCTGTGCCGCCCCAGTTTGGCCCAACCATATCCACCCGTGCTTGTTGCCCGTTTTCTGTAATCAACGCACACAGTGTATTGCGATACCCGCCTGCCATCCAGAAGCCATCTGTAATGGAATCTCCAAGACACATCAGCGAAAGTGGTTTTACTTCATCGGCTGCGGTTTTGAATTTCACCATGGAAGCACCCCCTGCGATCATGGCAATGGCGGCTGCACAAGCCGTCCCTTTACGCAAAACAGTATCATACATCATATACTCCTTTCGGTTTTCCTCCTTACATATTTTCCCTGATGTTCGGCATCATGTTATTGTAACACATTTGCAAGATTGTTGCAATGCGCAATTGTATCATAATATTGTGCGATTGACTCCTGTTTGGCTTTTTCTCAATTCTCTGTGCATCACGTTTCACTTTGCGAAACATGCGCCATTGACAAACCCAACCGAATCGTGTATACTATTTATATTGACAGCGCACGAAATGGAAGATATGCATGCAACATAAAGCCATCAGGCAAGCTTTGCACAATGTTGCCCTTATAAGTACAACTTTTTTGCACCCTATACAGAATGCTGTGATACAGAAAGGAATACATATGCTGGATGTTGTTTTGATCGGATGCGGCGGCACCGTACCACTCAAAAATCGCTGGCTGACTGCCTGCTATTTACGCTGCAATGGCAATGCGATGCTTATTGATTGCGGAGAAGGCACACAAATAGCTATAAAAGAAGCAGGTGTATCTCTTTACGCCATTGATACCATTTGTTTAACGCACTATCACGCTGACCATGTCAGTGGATTGCCTGGACTGCTGCTTTCTTTAGGCAATGAGGGCAGAACGGCTCCTCTGGCAATTTATGGCCCCGCTGGACTGAAACGCATTGTGGATGGTTTACGCGTCATTGCGCCTGAACTGCCCTTTGCGCTGGAATTACACGAATATACTCAGCCGAATGAATCTTTTACGATAGGCGATTTGACTGTAACGGCATTTGCGGTCAAGCATACGCTTCCCTGCTATGGATATCGTATCCATTTGCCACGCGCAGGGAAATTTGACCCCATTCGTGCAAAGGAAAACAAAATTCCCGTGGCGATATGGAATACCCTGCAAAAAGGTAATACCATTACATATAATGGTGTTGCTTATCACCCTCAACAGGTGCTTGGCGCACCCCGAAAGGGGCTATCTATGGTGTATTGCACCGATACACGTCCGCTGGGACGTATTGCTGACATGGCACAGGGTGCTGATCTGTTCATCTGCGAGGGAATGTACGGTGACGCATCTAAGCAGGAAAAAGCCTTGAAAACTCTGCATATGACTTTTGCTGAAGCTGCACAGCTTGCAAAACAAGCGGAAGTAAAATTGATGTGGCTGACCCATTACAGTCCCTCTCTACCTGAACCAAATGAATATCTTGCTGATGCACAAGCGATTTTCACTGCGACACAATGCGGCTATGATGGCTTGCGCACCACGCTTCGGTTTGAAGAATAAGGATGATACAAGCATGAAACTGCAATTTTCACTGCCGCCACAGGTGATAACCATCATGGAACTGCTTGGGCGCAACGGCTATGAATGCTATGCGGTGGGCGGGTGCGTACGCGATATATTACGCGGTGCTACACCCCATGACTGGGATCTGACAACCAATGCAAAGCCGCAACATATGCTGCAATGCTTTGCAGGGTATCACACCATTGAAACTGGTTTGCAACATGGCACACTCACTGTAGTGATCGACCATATGCCCCTGGAAATTACCACTTATCGCATTGATGGCGTTTATTCTGATCATCGCAGACCTGATACAGTATCCTTTACTGATTCTGTTATCGATGATCTGGAAAGACGAGATTTTACTGTCAATGCCATGGCATATCACCCAAAGTGCGGTTTGGTTGACCCCTTTGGTGGCGAGAGAGATCTGCAAAAAAAACGCATTGCCTGTGTGGGAAAACCCTCGGAACGGTTTGATGAGGACGGTTTGCGTATCTTGCGTGCGTTGCGGTTTGCCTCGGTGTTGGATTTTGCCATTGACCCACAGACCGATACAGCAATTCATCACCAAAAAGATTTGCTCAAGCATATCTCCGCCGAACGCATCTTTATGGAAATGACAAAACTGCTCTGTGGGCAAGCCGCAGAACGCCTGCTGCTTGCTTACCCAGATGTCATCTGCACGATACTGCCACAGTTGCAGCCGATGGTCGGCTTCGCGCAACAGAATCCGTATCACGCCTACGATGTGTACACCCACAGCTGCAAGGCAACAGCTGCTGCCCCGTCAATCCCCGCTCTGCGTTGGGCTGCTTTTCTACACGATAGCGGTAAGCCCCATACCTTTACCAAAGACGAACGAGGCGGACATTTCTACGGTCACGCACAGGTCAGCGAGGATATTGCACGACAGTCATTGCGACAATTAAAAAGCGACCGCAAAACACTGGATGCGGTTGCCACATTGATACGCCATCATGACATGGTATTCAGCGGCAATGCAAAACAGATCAAGCGCATGGTGAATCGCATTGGGGACGAACTGACGGAACAGCTTATTCTGCTGCATCGGGCAGATGTATCAGCACAAGCAGAACATCTCGTAGCTGAGCGCGTTGCAGCCGCTGATGAATTGCTGCAAACCCTTGCAGAACTGCGGCAGCAAAATGCCTGTATGACTTTAAAAACGCTCCAAATGAATGGCAAGGATATAATTGCTATGGGCGTACAGGATGGCAAAACCATTGGCGCGTGCCTTAAGGCTGTTATGAATGATGTACTGGAGGATCGCTTGCCAAACGAACGCGATGCACTTCTGATTGCTGCAAAACAGTATTTGCAGCAAATACAGTCATGATGGTTCGTTAAATGCAATGAAGCGAATGCCAAAGCGTCTCTTTTACTGGTATTATCCATTACATCTTATGGTTTTGTTGGACGGCGAGGATTACTATATGGTAGATGCCTTTGAAGCAAGAGGACGCAAGTATGTAGCACTTTCCAAGACGGCTGATGAAGAACGGAGCGAGATCACGGTTTATCTTTACCGTTTCTCTGCTAAGGAGCTGGAAGAGGGCGAGGAAGTAGAAATCATGCCAATTCCGTCTGACATGGAGTATGAAGAAGTGGCAGGAGTATTTTCCAAACGGAAGGAAAACAGAGAAACGTGGCTGTGAATTCAATCAGCCAAACGACGGGCACGAGGCTTCGCCACCTTTGAGGGCTATAGAACCATGATCTAGCTTACCGTTGAAAAACTACGACTTGATTGCCCACCGCTCTTTCCGTGAGAGTCGAACTTTTCACGGAATAAAGAAAAGAACCAGGATTATATCAATCTTGCAATTTACGCTCAGCTGTGGTATAATGCTCGTATGCGGCTGAAAAGGAGCGTGTTTTGCATGATCGAATTGACGGTTTCTCGCAACGACAGTGGGCAAAGGGCAGATAAATTCTTGCTGAAGGTCTGCCCGAATATGCCGAAGAATCTGCTGTACAAGGCATTTCGCAAAAAAGATATCAAACGCAACGGAAAACGCTGCACACCAGAAGAAATGCTCTGCGAGGGAGATGTATTGCGGGCGTATCTGCCTGCCGATATTGACATACGCAAACCACCGCAAGCGATGATCACACAATTACCGCCCCCTGTGGTTGTTTACGAGGATGAGAATATCTGCCTGATGCACAAGCCAGTGGGTGTCCCTGTACACGCGGATGACAAAGGCACAGTAGATACGATGATCGCGCGGTTTACTGCCTATTTGTACCATTGTGGTTTGTACGTGCCGCAGAGGGAACAAAGCTTTACACCAGCACTCTGCAATCGGCTTGATCGCAATACTGACGGGCTTTGCATTGGCGCAAAAAATGCTGCGGCACTGCGTTGTGTCAACGAGATGATTCGCAACGGTGAAGTGCAGAAAGAATATCTTTGCGTTGTGGTGGGTAAGCCACCAAAGTCGGCTGATATTGTGATTGCGTATCACCGTAAAACCGACGAAAACAAAGCAATTTTGCGTTATCAGCCCTTTGAGGGCGCAAAGCCTGCAAAAACTGGCTATGAACTCCTTGATACAGACGGAACGCTTTCTCTTGTGCGTGTGCGATTGTATACTGGACGCACCCATCAAATTCGTGCGCAAATGGCATTGCTTGGCTGCCCGATTCTGGGCGACGGCGCATATGGCAACAAAGAGGCAAATCAACGGTACGGCGAATGTTTTCAACTACTGACAGCATATCGACTAACATTTTGTTCCAAAAAAAATGACAGCGTAGTAGCAAATCTACACGAACGATGCTTTACGATCACCCCTGCTTTTACGGCAAAATATTTTCGGCAATGCGAACACATCACTGCGCAATAAGACAAAAACGGTCGCCGAACGGCGACCGTTTTTGTATCAAACTGTTTGCTTTTAAATCTTATTCTTTGCTTCCAGCGCAGCCAACGCATCTTTGCGAGAGAGAGAAATCTTACCACGCGCCTCGTCAATTTCCATGACTTTGACCACGATTTCATCACCCAGCGAAACGACATCCTCGGTTTTTTCCACGCGCCCTTTATCCAGCTTGGAGATATGCACCAGACCTTCCTTACCAGGGACAATCTCGACAAATGCACCAAAGGTCTGAATGCCTGTAACCTTACCCTTATAGATTGCGCCGACTTCCGGGCCATTTACAATGGTGTCGATAATACCAATCGCCTTATGAGCATTATCCATATCAATGCCAGAAACAAAAACGCTGCCGTCCTCGTTGATATCGATCTTGCACTGACACTCGGCAGAAATCTTCTGAATGACCTTACCGCCGCTGCCAATCACCTCACGGATTTTATCCACAGGCACCTTGGTCTGCAACATCTTGGGGGCATAGGCACTTACGCTCTCGCGCGGAGCTTGAATTGCCTTGAGCATAATCTCATCAAGGATATACAAGCGTGCCTTACGAGTCTTTTCAAACGCCTCTTTAATGATTGCCGGGGTCAGTCCATCAACCTTGATATCCACCTGAATGGCGGTGATACCCTTATGCGTACCGCCCACCTTGAAGTCCATATCCCCGAAGAAATCCTCCAACCCCTGAATATCCACCATGGTCATGAAGTCATCAGAATCGGGCAAAGTAATCAATCCACAGGAGATACCTGCAACGGGTGCTTTGATCGGCACGCCAGCATCCATCAGTGCCAACGTAGAGCCGCAAATAGAGCCTTGAGAGGTCGATCCATTGGAGCTAAGCACCTCAGATACAAGGCGCATTGCATAGGGGAACTCCTCCACCGAGGGCAGCACGGGCACCAAAGCACGCTCTGCCAACGCACCATGACCAATCTCACGGCGACCTGGTCCACGGCTGGGCTTTGTTTCACCCACAGAATAGCTAGGGAAGTTATAGTGATGCATATACCGCTTGGTTTCCTCGTTTTCGTCCAAGCCGTCAATGCGTTGGGAATCGGAGATGGGGCCAAGCGTTGCGATGGTCAGCACCTGCGTTTGTCCTCTGGTGAACAGACCACTACCATGCACTCTGGGCAGCAGACCAACCTCAGCAGAGAGGGGGCGAATTTCATCGATGCCACGTCCATCCACGCGCTTGCCCTGATACAGCCACTGCCGCACGATGGTCTTTTGCAGCTTGTAGATACATTCGTCAATCATAGGGATACGCTCTGCGTTTTCGGCATCGAATTTCTCATGAATGGCGTTTTTGATAGGAGAAAGCCTTGCCTCGCGGATATTTTTATCGTTGGTATCCAGTGCATATTCCACGTCCTTGCGCGCAAATGCCTCAATGGCATCAAACAACGCATGGTCAACCTCCATGGATTCAAAGGCAAACTTGGGCTTGCCGATCTCCTCGCGGATCTTGCTGATGAACGCAACCAGCTTCTTGATCTCTTCGTGCGCCTTAAGAATCGCTTCCAGCATCACGTCCTCAGGAACCTCATTTGCGCCTGCTTCAATCATAACGATTTTTTCTGCAGTACCTGCAACGGTCAAGGTCAGGTCGCTCACGGCTCTCTGCTGCTTATCGGGCATCAGGATGATTTCGCCGTTGACCAACCCAACAGAAACGCCGCCAATCGGCCCATTCCACGGGATATCCGAGATGGAGATTGCAACGGATGTACCGATCATGCCACAGATTTCGGGCAGGCAGTCCTGATCCACAGCCAGCACGGTCATCACCACAGCCACATCGTTACGCATATCCTTGGGAAACAGTGGGCGAATGGGGCGATCCACCACGCGAGAGGTAAGGATTGCCTTCTCTGAAGGCTTACCCTCGCGCTTCATAAAGCTGCCAGGGATTCTTCCAACGGAGTACAGACGCTCTTCATAATCTACGGAGAGCGGGAAGAAATCTACGCCCTCACGGGGTTTTTCGCTTGCGGTAACGTTCGCCATGACCACAGTATCGCCATAGCGCACCCAGCAAGAGCCATTGGAAAGCTCGCAGGTCTTTCCAGTTTCGATGGTCAGTGTTCTGCCGCAAAATTCGGTTTGAAACATTTTGTGATTATCAAACATGAACTGAAACCTCCTGTAAATTTGGATCTGTTTGGTTTTGCAAAAAACAACGTACCAACTCGCATCCACACAGGAATTAACACAAAATCCTGTGCCGAACAAAACGCGACATCGGCATACGATTTCATGCTAACCCCGCAAAACGCGCTGCGGTACGCTTGCGCAAAAAGGGCAAGAGAAGCCCCCTGCCCTTTCCATGCTTTGGGTCACTTACGCAGACCTAGACGCTCAACGGTTGCACGGTAACGCTCAATATCCTTCTTCTTCAGATAGTTAAGCAAGTTACGGCGGCGACCAACCATCTTTAAGAGGCCACGATGAGAATGATAATCCTTCTTGTGGTCACGCAAATGGGCATTTAGGTCATTGATGCGACGGGTCAAAATTGCGATCTGCACCTCAGGGGAACCGGTATCGCCCTCGTGGGTAGCATTAGCAGCGATGATTTCCGTCTTTTCTTCCTTACGAAGCATTGGTTTCACCTCACTAAATGAAAATATTCCCGTCAAACGCAGCAAGAGGGTTTCGGTGAAGTTCCCACGCCTGACATGGGCGCATCGGACACAATCCCTCATCCGCGTAAGCGGCAAAACTATTCTACCATAAATTCCTCGTAATAGAATGAACATTCTATGAACATATTATGAACGTTTTGCTAATATTAGCAAATTCGACAAAACTTGTTACCAGCGGACAGGCTTGCTATCTACGTTTTTCTTTTTTTTGCAAAAATGCGTGACAAATCGCGCGAAATATGCTAAAATAGTTAGAAGTGGATTTTGCAGCACGCGGCACAATTCGGTGGGAAAAGGCAATTGGCAATGGAAACATTTTACATAATGCCTACAAAGATTACATCCCAGCTGCGCGAATGCGTGAAAATCTACCATAACGGAAACGAATCGAGGAACGTTTATGCTGCCATTTGAAAACCCCAACTTTGATGTTGTGATCGCAGGTGCAGGTGCAGCAGGCTTATACGCTGCGCTGCATCTACCGCCAACCATGCGAGTACTGGTGCTTGCCAAGCGCGAAGCCACCCTGTGCAACTCTGCACTGGCACAGGGTGGTATTGCTGGTGTGTGGAATTCTCCAGGCGACAACACTGAGCTGCACGCCAACGATACCCGTATCGCAGGCGCGTTTACCAATCGCCCTGAAACGCTGCATATTCTGGTGACAGAAGCCGCTCAGGATATCGAACAGTTGGTGCAATACGGCGTGGAGTTTGATCGCACCCCAGACGGCGATTATGATCGCACCCTTGAAGGTGGACACTGCCGCAGGCGTATCTTCCATCATCGTGATTCTACCGGTGCGGAAATTCTGCGCGGATTGCTTGCTGCTGTTGCCCTGCTGCCCAATGTTACCATCGCAGAGCATACCATGGTCAGCCGTGCCATGCATACTGAAACGGGTTTTTCCTGCGAGTTGCTCCACGAGAATGCGTTTACAGTTGTTAACTGCCATTTTTTGATTATGGCAACAGGCGGCATCGGCAGAGTGTACGAATACACCACAAACTCTGCAATTGCTACTGGTGACGGCATCCGCATTGCTTATGAGTTGGGTGCGCGCATCAAAAACTTAAGTCTGATCCAATTCCACCCCACGGCATTCAACAATCGTCATACGCGTGAATGTTTCCTCATCTCTGAAGCGGTGCGCGGCGAGGGAGCTTATCTGCGCAATTGCAACATGGAACGCTTTATGCATCGCTACGATGACCGTCTGGAGCTTGCCCCACGTGATGTCGTATCCCATGCGATCATTGCAGAAAGCAAACGTACATCCTCCACGGATTTTTGGCTGGATATCACCCATAAAGATCCTGATGAGGTGCGTGCCCGCTTCCCGAAGATCTACAGCAAGCTCCTTGAACAGGGCTATGATCTTACCAAAGAGCCTGTGCCAGTTTACCCCTGTCAGCATTATCTCATGGGCGGCATTAATGTGGACAGCAACGCCCAAACACGCGTAGAACGTCTGTTCGCTTGTGGCGAATGCTCACACACTGGCGTACACGGCAGCAACCGTCTGGCAAGCAATAGTCTGCTGGAAGCATTGGTTTTCTCTCGCCGTGCCGCAGCCGAGATTGCAAAAGAGGCTGATGCCATCGGCGACCGCTATGTGCAAGGGGAATTTCAACCCATTACTGCAACAGAACCGCTTCCGCACGGCATCCGCACAGAACTGCGCAGGATTTTGCAGGAAAATTACTTTGTTGTGCCAAATACCAAAAATATTCCCGCCGCATATCAGCGTATCACGGAGCTGATCCAGCGCATTGCCTGCGAGGACTGGCGCATGGATGCGGATTATCTTGAGGCGCGGTCGCAGGCAACGGTCGCTTACCTGATTTTGGAGGAACAATTATGATGCAGCTGTTACCAATTTATGTAGATGATATCATTCGCCGTGCCCTCACAGAGGATATCACTGGGATAGATGTGACCAGCGATTTTCTCCTCTCCCCAGATGATTTATCTGAAGCGTATCTGGTTGCAAAGGCGGATGGCGTGCTATGCGGTATGGATATCGCGAAGCGCGTGTTTGAACTCGTTGGCGAAGGCGTTGTGTTTGATGCAAAGTACTGCGACGGTGATCGCGTAAAAAAGGGCGATATTCTCGCGGAACTGCAAGGCAGCACCCGCACCCTGCTCAAGGGCGAACGCACTGCGTTGAATCTGTTGCAGCATCTTTCGGGTATTGCAACTGAAACAGCACGCTGTGTGGCACTCACTGAGGGTACAAACGCATCCATTGTGGATACCAGAAAGACCCTGCCAGGGATCCGTGCACTGCAAAAATATGCCGTGCGTTGCGGCGGAGGAAAGAATCACCGCTTTAATCTCTCCGATGGTGCGATGCTCAAGGACAACCACATTGATGCCTGCGGTGGCATTACTGCGGCAATCACTCAGCTGCGGCAGCATATCGGGCACATGGTGCGCATTGAGGTTGAGGTACGGAACCTGGATGAACTCCGTGAGGCACTGGCTGCAAACGCGGATATCATCATGCTGGATAACATGGACTGCTCCACCATGAAAGAAGCAGTCGCCATCACAAACGGCGCGGCTTGTCTGGAAGCATCTGGTGGCATTACCCATGATACCATTCGTGCGGTTGCACAAACTGGTGTGGATATCATCTCCTTGGGCGCGCTTACCCATAGCGTTAAGGCGTTTGATATTTCTATGAAATGGCATAAGAAATCACAGGAGGAAGAATTATGAAATCATTTGCAAAGAGAGCAGCAACCATATGCTGTGCAGCGGCAATGCTGTGCGGATTTGTCAGCTGCAAGGAGGATTCTATGCAAGATACTGCGTCAAATCTCAGCAGTACTGCGGATACCACGGAAGCAACCACTACAACCACTTCTCCCACAACAGATACTACATGGGTGGCTGCCGATGCATCCCTCAATCTGCCTGCTTTGAACCTGGGCTACACCAACGCAGAGATGTGCAAGCGTGCGGTGATCAGTCAGGGCAATCGTGCAAGGCTTGCAGCGGTCATGCAGCGTGCTGAAAGCGGCAAACCTGTAACCATCGGCGTAATCGGCGGTTCGATCACGCAAGGTTCAAGTGCATCATCCAGTCAGGAAAACTACGCGTTTCTCAATACTAAATGGTGGGCAGAGGCGTTTCCCAAATGCAGCGGCCTGAACTTTGTCAATGCAGGCATCGGCGCAACGGGCAGCTATATCGGTGTACACCGCGCAGCGGATGATCTGTTGGCGCAAAAGCCTGATGTGGTGGTAGTCGAATTTTCTGTCAACGATACCGATGCGGCATTCAATCTTGGCACATATGACAGCCTTGTGCGCAAAATTCTCAATGCCGAGAACAACCCTGCTGTCATTCTGATGTTTATGTGTCAGGAAAACAACACCACCCTCGCAGAAACGCATCAGAAAATCGGTGAGGCATATGACTTACCTATGCTCAGCTATCAGCAAGCAGTCATGCCCGAAATCGAAAAAGGCACTTTCACCTGGAAGGATATTGCTGCGGATAACATTCACCCCAACTCCAATGGGCATGGCATCATGGGTGAACTGCTGTGGAATTACTACAATTCCGTGTATGCACAGTTGGATACAATTGATACCAGCGACTTAAGCTTTACCGCAAAACCAGTCACAGAAGACCGCTACGCGGAAGCAGATCTGCTCAACAGCAAGGACATCACTCCCACAGCAAATACTGGCTTTACAGAAGCCGATCTGATGTACCAGTTCCCCTCTGGTTGGCAAGCCACCGAAGCAGGCTCTTCGCTGTCTTTTGAGGTGGAAGCGCGAAACATCGGCATACTGTACTACCGTACCATAGATGGTAAAAGCGGCAAGTACGAGGTCTATGTAGATGGGCAACTTGTCGATACATTGGATGCCAATTTTGCTGATGGCTGGGGCAATTATGCTGAAGCAACAGAGGTTTACGCATCCGACGCAAAAGCAAAACACACGATTGAAATTAAGTGCAAAGAGGGCGAAACCGCCTGTCATTTTGGTGTGTTGGGCCTGCTGGCCAGCTAATCGGTGCAAAACAATCACGGCGTCAAGGTCTAAAGCAGGTCTTTTTCGGAAAAAGCGGCAAGGAGAATTTCTCCCTGCCGCTTTTCTTTGCATATTATTCAAGATAATCTCTGACCTTTTTACTTCTGCTTGGGTGGCGCAGCTTGCGCAGTGCCTTTGCTTCAATCTGACGAATACGTTCTCTGGTCACATCAAACGCCTTGCCCACTTCTTCCAGCGTTCTTGCTCTGCCGTCATACAGCCCAAAGCGCATACGCAGCACCGCAGCCTCTCGTTCTGTCAGGGTATCCAACACCTCATTCAGCTGCTCTCGCAGCATAAGATTCGCCGCCGCCTCTGTGGGAGCAAGTGCCTGATCATCAGGGATAAAATCGCCCAAATGACTGTCCTCCTCCTCGCCGATGGGCGTTTCCAGCGATACTGGATCCTGTGCAATACGCATAATCTCGCGCACCTTATCTATCGGCATATTGATTTCCCTGGCGATATCCTCGGGGGTGGCCTCCTTTCCTGTTTCGTGCAGAATCCGGTTAGAAATTTTCTTCACACGAGTGATGGTTTCCACCATATGTACGGGGATACGAATGGTTCTTGCCTGATCTGCAATGGCTCTGGTAATGGCTTGCCTGATCCACCATGTGGCATAGGTGGAAAACTTAAAGCCCTTGGTATAATCGAACTTCTCCACTGCTTTGATCAAACCCATATTGCCCTCTTGGATGAGATCCAAAAACTGCATACCCCTGCCCACATACTTTTTGGCAATGCTCACCACCAAGCGGAGATTTGCCTCTGTCAGGCGGCGTTTTGCGGCAGGGTCACCTTGCAGTACGCGCTTTGCAAGCGCAAGCTCCTCCTCGGAGGTCAGCAGTGGCACGGTACCGATCTCTTTTAAGTAGAGCTTCACAGGGTCGTCAATGGAGATGCCCTCAGTAGAAAGCACCTGCTCCATCTCATCGGCAGTTTCTGCCTGTATCATTGAATCAATGGAAATATCGTCATCATCAGGAATGTAGTCATCCATGATCTGCACGTTCAAGGCGGTCAGTGCTTCATAAAACTGTTCGATCTGGTCAGAGGATGCATCGGATTCTTCAAAGGCGCGGTTGATCTCCAACATGGAAACCTTACCAGTCACCTTTGCTTTTTCGAGCAGCAGCTCGCATTGATTATTCTCAGCGGACATGAAATTAGCCTCCTGTTTCACTTGTGCCGTGTTGTAATTCTCTGTTTGTTGCGTCATGGTGGGGAATCAATTGTGATAGCCGCTTAAATATCTCTGACGCTTCACACGGATCTTTCGCATCGCTTTCGCCTCAATCTGACGAATGCGCTCTCTGGTCACTTCAAATGCGGCACCAACCTCTTCCAACGTATGGGCTTGTCCGTCCGTCAAACCAAAGCGCATACGCAGCACCGCCGCTTCACGTTCGGTGAGCGTACCAAGCAGCTTATCCAGCTCTTCCTTAAGCAGGCTGTTGGAAACAGCCTCCACGGGGTCAATTGCCTGATCATCAGGAATAAAATCGCCCAGATGGCTGTCATCCTCCTCGCCAACAGGCGTTTCCAGTGAAACGGGATCATATGCAATGCGCATGATCTCGCGCACTTTATCCACTGGCATATCAATGCGTTCTGCGATTTCCTCGGGGGTGGCATCTCTGCCGTTTTCGTGCAGCAGCTGCGCAGAGATTTTTTTTACCTTCGATATGGTTTCCACCATATGCACGGGAATACGAATGGTTCTTGCCTGATCTGCGATTGCCCTGGTAATAGACTGACGAATCCACCATGTAGCATAGGTGGCAAACTTAAAGCCCTTGGTGTAATCAAATTTCTCCACCGCCTTAATCAGCCCAAGATTGCCCTCTTGAATGAGATCCAAGAACTGCATTCCCCTGCCCACATATCGCTTTGCAATGCTTACCACAAGGCGCAAGTTGGCTTCAATCAGGCGTTTTTTTGCATTGGCATCTCCTGCGCGCATCCGCTGTGCGAGTTGTGTTTCCTCCTCGGCGGTCAGCAGCGGCACATGACCGATTTCTTTCAGATAGATCTTCACGGGATCATCCATGCCGATATTTTCGCTTGCAATGGCATACTCCAAGTCATCCCCAAGATTATCGTCAATATCCAGTGCGCCATCATCAACGGTATAATCGTCAATAATCTCAATAGACATAGCACTGCAAGATTCATAGAATCGGTCGATCTGTTCGGGGTCAAAGCCACTGACTTCAAATGCGTCATTCATCTCTCGCATAGAGACTTTTCCGCTTTTTTTCGCTTTATCCAGCAGCAGTTGGCAACGGTTTTTTTCATTAGACATTTGGAATCCTCCTTTATGGTTCATGTTTTTTTATCTTCTGCTATATCTATGCGTATGGTAGCATGTGCAGGTCTTACTGAATGCATACCCACGGGCTTCATCCCTTTTGTTTCCTTTTTCTGTCAAACAGTGCGCGAAAATCATCATCGGAGATTCCGTTGCCGTTGTCCGCAGAAACACCATCGTGATGTGCCAGCAACAGATCAATGGCATCATACACCGAAGCAAGGGAAATATCTATTTCCTCATACCGTGCAGCAATGCCCGTCAGTGCGCCCATCTCGTCGGCGGTAAAGCTCCCTGAAAACGCAGAAAACGTAAACGCGGAAAGCTTTGGCATCTCCTCCAAATACACTGCATAGGCGCGGGCGTATAATTCTGTAACAAACTGCCCTGGCTTGATTTGCTTTACGATTTCCTCCATGGCATCGGGGTGGCGGAACAGGTAACACAAGATCAATTCCTCCGCCTTTTCATATTTTCGATTTCCTACCGCCGTGGGATTCACAGGATCCCGCATCAGTGGCTGATTCACCGTCGCACGCCACGTCTGTTTTCTTTCTCGGCTTCGGCGTATGCGAAGCTCACTTGCGACTTGTTCTTTCAGCACCACAGGGTCGATCTCCTGCTGCTTTGCGAGTTCTGAGAGATAGATCTCGCGCTGCATATCGTTTTCCACATCTGCCAATACAGAAACTGCCTTCTGCATCATGGTGATCTTCCCATCCACGGCAGTCACGTCAATGCCGTCTTTGCAATGCTCCAGCGCATATTTAACTGCATCGTCGGCTTCCTCCAACAGAAGCCGAAACCGCCCAGCACCAAATTTTTTGATATATTCGTCCGGGTCTTTGGCATCCTGCATATGCAATATACGCGGCTGAATGCCAACCGCACGCAGTAGATTCACAGCTTTGGCGGTTGCACTGCGCCCTGCAGTATCGCTATCATAAGCAATGACGACCTCCTCGCAGTATTGCCGCATCAGACGGCACTGTTCGGGGGTAAGTGCTGTGCCCAAAGATGCCACCACGTTTTCAAATCCAGCCTGATGAATGGAGATCACATCCATGTATCCCTCAGCAAGAATCAACCGCTTTGACTGTGTTTTCTTGGCAAATTGCATGGCAAACAGATTTCGCCCCTTTTTGAACACAGGCGTATCCGCAGAATTGAGATATTTCGGTTCGCCATCCAGTTCAATGGTGCGTCCACCAAAGGCGATAATGCTTCCCTTCAGGTCAAAGATCGGGAAGATCACGCGGTTGCGGAAGCGGTCATACACGCCGTCATTTTTTCGAAAACGGCTGCAAAGATTTGCGCCCAGCAGTTCCTCATCGGTAAAGCCTTCGGCGTGCATGGCTTTTTGCAGATTATTCCAGCTGCCATTTGCGTAGCCCAAACCAAATTTTTTGATGACCTGCGGTGTGATTTTACGATTCGCCAGATACTGCAAGCCGCGCTTATCCTCGCCACAAAGCTGCTTGTAGTAAAACTGTGCGGCACATCGGTTCAGTTCAAGCAAACGGGTTCTGCGGCGGTTCTCACCGTGATCGTCTTCCTGTTGGGGAATGGGCAGCCCTGCATTCTGCGCAAGTCGTTCCACCGCCTCCATGTAGGTCAGCCCCTCAATCTTCATCAAAAAGGTGATCACATCGCCGCCCGCATGGCAGCCAAAGCAGTAAAAGTGAGGATCCTGTGTACCTGCATACACCAAACAGGATGGCGTTTTCTCGGAATGGAAGGGGCAGCGGCATTTGAGCCTTGCACCTGCCTTCTCCAGCTGCACATACGCGCCCATAACAGTTTCAATAGGGTTTGCCTGCTTTAGCTGATATAAAAATTCCTGCGGTAACAGAACATTCACCTCCCCTTCTCTAATCAACCAGATATCTCATCGCACATCCCAACAACGGGGCACGAACAAACGCTCGTATGTACGGATGGCGAAATCATCACTCATTCCAGCAATATAATCGCACACGGCACGGTCGATATCGAAACGCTCGGCAATCATTTGATACTCTTTCGGCAAATCATCAATATGTTTTATATAGTACGTATACAGGCGTATCACCAACGCCTGCGCCTTAGGCTCTTCGGTTTTTGCTGCCGAATGCTGATACACATGATCGGAGAGAAAGCAATGCAGCGCATCATGCGCCTGCTGGATATCGTTCGTCATACGGATGATATCTGGCCCATTGGCGATCACCGACGAGATCATGGTGGTAATACGGCTGCTTTTGGAATCACCCAACACCGCGACACAATCCTTTGGCAGTTCCTGTTTGGAGAGAATCCCACCGCGAATGGCATCGTCAATATCATGGTTGATGTACGCAATGCGATCTGCCACACGCACAATATTACCCTCGCGGGTGTTGGCGACACGGTTGGTATGGCAGGCGATACCGTTTTTCACCTGCTTTGTAAGATTCAAGCCCCTGCCGTTTTTCTCGATGTAATGCACAACGCGGACGCTTTCCATATAATGGCGATACCCATGCGGGCAAACCTGATCCAGTGCGGTTTCCCCAGCATGTCCAAAGGGCGAATGCCCAAGATCGTGCCCCAGTGCAATGGCTTCTGTGAGATCCTCATTCATGTGCATGGCACGAGCAATGGTGCGTGCAATTTGTGCAACCTCCAGCGTATGGGTCAGCCGCGTGCGGTAGTGGTCGCCCACTGGTGACAGAAACACCTGCGTTTTACGCTTCAGGCGACGAAAAGAGGAACAATGCAGAATACGGTCACGATCTCGTTGAAATTCGGTACGATAGGGGCATTTTTCCTCTCGCACAAAGCGCACAGCTTGTGCCGAAGGGCAAGCAAACTGGCTAAGCGTTGCAAGCTCGTGGATCTCCAATTCCTCACGGACATTCACAGGGCATCATCCTTTCTGAAAGAAGCTTTCTGTATAAATATACAGCAGGATGCGTGCGTTCTCCTTTTTTTTGACGGTTTTTTTGCAAATTTCATCACTAAGCACAACACGTTTCGAAATATAACGCCGAATGTTTTGCATCATCAACAAAACAAACGTTTGATATTATCCAACAGAAAACGGCATCGTATCCTGCACGATGCCGTCTGCTACGTATCCTAGCTAAACAGATTGATGATCGCTTGCAGACCGCCGTAAGAAACGATACACATGATCACAGATGCCATGGCGATTCCCAAAAGCGTGGCAAGGGTTGCCTTTTTCTTATCAATATGCAGCAATGCAGCAATCAGGCAGCCTGTCCATGCACCAGTACCAGGCAGCGGAATACCCACAAACAGTGCCAGCCCCCAAAACTCATACTTTCGGATTGATGCAGCCTTTTCGCCTGTACCCCTTGCCTCCAACCAGTTGGCAACACGGTTGAACAACTTGATCTTACAGCCCTTCATCCAGTTCAGGATTTTCTCAATAAACAGCAGGATAAACGGCACGGGCAGCACATTCCCCAGAATACAGAACACCACCGCAGTCCACATATCAATGCCCAACAGCGATGCGGCGATCAAGCCACCGCGCAGCTCCAAAACAGGGATCATGGAAATGATGAACACCACTACAAGGGGCGGAAAGCCGCCGAGTGCTTCGGTAAGCGTTCTTGCCAGTTCTTCGGTCATGAAACAATTCTCCTATTATTTGTTTTATGGTATTATGACACATTTTTTTTTCTTTGTCAAGGCATCCTGAGAAATCACGCTGTATTGCACAAAAAAATGCGGATTAACACCACAATTTCATTGCATTTCACACAGTATATGCAGCGGAAATCCGTACATATTTGAAAAAAATAACACTTGCCAAACGAGTACAAAAGTGGTATAATACGTTCGATGGAAAACACATCAGAAAGGAAGAAACAGAGTATGGGATTGATTGTGTCAGAGCTTTATAAATGCTACGACAAAAAGGTGGTTGTGGATCACCTGAGCTTTGAAATGGAACAACCTGGTGTATATGCATTGCTGGGCACCAACGGCGCAGGCAAAACTACATCCATCCGCATGATGCTGAATATGCTTGCCAAAGACGGAGGCAAAGCACTCTGGAATGATATGCCACTTTCGGTAGAAACCTGCAATGTTGGATATCTTGCAGAGGAAAGAGGACTGTACCCAAAGGCGGCACTGATGGATCAACTGTTGTATTTTGCCGGACTGCGCGGCGTGACGGGAGCAGAAGCAAAAAAACGCATCCGCTATTGGGCAGAGCGTTTAGAGGCGGTAGAATACTTATATCCCCCCGCAAAGGGAAGAACACCCGCCAAAGCCAAAAAGGCTGATCAGCTTTCCAAGGGCAATCAGCAGAAGATTCAGTTGATGGCTTCCTTGCTCAGTGACCCAGATCTGATTATTTTTGACGAGCCTCTTTCAGGGCTTGACCCCGTTAATGCCGATTTGTTCAAAAGCGTGATTCGTGAGGAGATCGACAAGGGTAAATACATCATCATGTCCAGCCATCAAATGACCACCATTGAGGAATTCTGCACAGACCTTACCATTCTTGACCGCAGCAAAACCGTATTGCAGGGCAATCTTGCCGATATTAAAAAAAGCTACGGCAGAATCAATCTGCAAATCAAAACAGAAACCGAAATCGCCCCACAGATTGAAGCCGCAGGTGTGAAACTGCTTTCCCGCGTAGGATTCACCTACCAGTGCAAGGTGACTGGCGAAGCGCAGGCAAATGCTTTGCTGCAACAGCTTGTAAGCGAAGGCATTATCCTGATTGCCTTTGAACTGCGTGAACCAAGTCTGCATGAGATCTTTGTGGAAAAGGTTGGTGAACCCCATGAAGCTGAATAACCGATTGCGCGGCATGGGGCATGTGTTCCGTTTTTCAGTACAGCAGCATTACGCCATGAAGGGCGTGAAAATTCTGCTGCTGATGCTGTTTGTTCTCGCTGTGGTCACGCTCCCCATTGCAAGATTATTCATGCGCGGTAATACGGATGCCACGGTGGAAAGCACCGATATCACCATGCTGTACCTCCGCAATGAAACGGATATCCCCTTTGATGCGGCATATTTTCAGCAAGGTATTTACCAAGATATCGAAGTGATCGAAACTGCATCCGATAATGAAACCTTCGGGCAGCTTGTGGCAGAAACACAAGGCTGTATCGCTGTTGCCATTACCGCCGATGCGCAAACAGGGCTTGTAGCAGAAGGATTCTATTCTGCAAACTCTGCGCTGGACGAGTTTGATGTGGATTCCGTTACCGCTGCCGTTGCCGAAACACTGCGGCACAGTATGCTGACACTTGCCGATGTCAACAACACGCAAATGGAAATGCTGGATGCAGAAATCTATATGAAGGTGTCTGATCTTTCTGATTACCGCCCCGAAAATAACAACGGCGTGGATACTGCAACATTTGGCATGGTATCAATCTATTACTCCATGCTGGTGATGATCATGGGTTCGCTTGCGATGGGCTATATCTTCCAATTGTGCGTTGATGAGAAATCCTCCAAGCTGGTGGAACTGCTAATGGTGAGTGTTTCCCCTGCCGCACTGCTCTTTGGCAAGATTCTTGCGGTAACGCTGTTTATTACTGTAGGCTTTGCCGTGGCACTGATCGGTCTTGGCATATCCTATTTCGTTGCGAAAGCCACTGGCAGTATGCAGTTTCTTACAACGCTCGCCGATGCTGTGTTCATCACCAATATTTTCAACGAAGTGAATGTCGGCACACTGGTCATCATGCTGATCTCTGTATTCATCGGATATGCTACCATTGCGCTATTTTGCAGTATCCCTGCCGCTTGCTGTTCAAGGAATGAGGATATCCAAACAGTAAGCATCTATACGGTACTGTTTATCATGGTGGGGTATTTTGCTGGCTCTTTTGTGCCGATGTTTGAAAGCCCTGCGGCGGATATGTTCTTCTCTCTATGCCCATATTTTTCAATCTTTATGGCACCGGCAAACTATCTCTGTGGGAAGCTGAGTCTGCCTCTGCTCATCGTTTCGTGGATTCTTTCCATTGCATTTATGCTGGTGCTACTGATGATCGCCGACAAGGTCTACCATATGATGATCCTGTACAGAGGCGCACCGCCCAAACTGAAAAACCTCGTTCGTATGTGGAAACAGGATCAGACCATCAAGGAGGTGCCCCATGAAAAAACGTAATGCAATGAAGGGTTCATTCCGCATTTTCTGCTTCACACTGCGGCAGTGCTGTACGCAAAGCGCGTGGCTTGTTACCACGCTTCTCCTCGGTGTGCTTCTACTTGTCGGCATTCCTCTGATGCTTTGGCTCGTTGTGAAACTTGATGACGGCAATAAGGCAGATGTGCAACAGCCCGTCCGCATGGTATATATCTGCGATGAAACCACGGGCACCGCTGATTATTCTGCACTGCGACAGAACGAGGACGATCCCATCACCTACACGCTGATGCCCGATTTTGTCAGCGCAAAAGATGCACTGAAACAAGCTGACCCTGATTCTTCTGCGCTGCTGCACATCACCCGTGGAGCAGAAGGCTACGCACTGACCCTTTGCCTTGCCGATGAAACATCCATCACCCAGGAGGAAGCATATGCTCTTGCTGATACCATTGAGGCAGCCTTTCCCATGATTCTTGTGCAGAAAACACAGCTTACCCCCGAACAACTCAGCGTTTACGCCACCCCTGTGGTCAGCATCACGGGGCAACTCAATGCGGACGGTACCGCCGCAGAGAGCAAAGATATCGCAACCCGTATTGTTGAGTTTGCATTCCCGTTTTTTGTCATGATGCTGATGTACTTCATGGTGCTGTTTTATGGGCAGAGCGTGGCAAACAGCGTTCTGCTGGAGAAAACTTCCAAACTGATGGATACCATGCTCACGGCAGTACATCCCTTTGCATTGATCTTTGGCAAGCTATTTGCAGTAACCTTCAGTGCATTCTTACAGATTCTTATTTGGCTGATCTCTGCGGTTTTTGGCTGTATCATCGGTATGCTTGCCACGCTCAATGCTGTGCCTGATACCAATAACGCTGTTGTTACTACCCTCAACACCCTCAGCGAGAACTCCGCGATCTTCACCGCAAAGGGCATCGTGTCAGCGGTCATTTTTATCGGATTCGGCATTCTGCTGTACTGCGCACTTTCCTCCATCAGCGGCGCACTGGCTTCCAAAGCGGAAGATCTTGGCAAAACCAACTATATCTATGTGCTGGTTTTGGTGTTCAGCTTCTTCATGTGCTTCGCCTCCCCCGAAACCACCAACACCATGATCTCCACTGCGCCGTGGCTCAACTACTTCCCGTTCACCGCGATTCTGGTGGTGCCTGGTCAGCTGCTGCTCGGGCAGATGAATGCCCTGCAAACTGTGGTTTCTACAGTGATTATGCTCGTTTCTATTGTGGTAATCATTTGGATTGCCGCAGCGATTTATCGACTGATGGTGCTGTATCGTGGCAATGTTCCCACCATAAAGACGCTGCTTGCAATGATGAAAAAATCCCCGGAAGCCGATGCACACAATGAGAATCAGGCTTCATAAACTATACACAGAAATTTCACTTGACATTTGCCAAGGCTTTGTGTATAATAGAATGAGTATGTGAGTGCCACATCGCAATGAATTGCAAATACTGAAAGGAGATTCTGAAAATGAATCGTTTCTTCAAACAATTGGTCGCCGTCGCACTGGTAGGCGCAATGGCTCTGCCTGCCGTGAGCTGTAGCAAGGATGAAAAATCCAACGCCGATGTTTCTGGTGTTTCTACTGACAGCAACGGCATGGTCGGCTTTGACCTCACCCTGACACCCGACCCCACAATCTCCCCTGAGCAAACTACCGCCCCTGCTGTCACTACCACTGTGGACGCAAACGGTAATATCTACGCAAACCAAACTGATATCAACGGTAGCATCGTCACAACAGATGGCGGCGCAGCTGTAACTGAGCTATACACTGGTACCACACTGGCAACCTCCTACGCAGAGCAGAACTACCAGCCCAAAGAGCAGAACTATCAGGCACTGTGGCTGGATATGTCACAGAAAAAGGATTTCGTTTTCGATGGTCAGTTCCTTGTGTTCAATGCCAAAATCGCCGATAATGCGCCAGATGGCATCTACCCCATCAACATCTTCCACACCGATTTTGCAAACTATGACGCAAAGTCGCTTGAAGTCAGCACCAATGTCGGATATGTCTGCGTTAACGCCACAGCACCGCAAACCGAAAAGGTCATTGGCAAGGGTCTGACAGTCACCGCCAATACCGTCAGTGGCAAACCTGGCGATACCGTACAGATCGTTTTTGAGCTGGACAACAACCCTGGTTTCTGCGGCTTCAACTTCATGTTCAACTATGATGGCAACGTAATCTCTATCAGCGAAGGCGGCGCAGGTAAGGATTTTGCCACACGCGCAAATCTCACTGCCCACGAGTTGAAGTGATTCTACTCACATCAATATGCATTGATCAGCCGCTTTTGCAACAATGCAGAGGCGGCTGTTTTTTTCTTTGCATTTATTGTACACCTCTTTATTTGCTACACAAAAACCGTACCTCCGATACTGCATCGGAGATACGGTTTTTTATGATTATACGGCATTTTAGCGTTTTAAGAAATACTCCTCGTACCAGACAAGGAAGGTGTAGATTGTCCAAATCTTGCGCCATAGATCAGAATTGCCTTCGATGTATTCCTGGAATATCGCCGCAATTTCGTCCATATGGAAGAATTTGGCAGCAATATCGCTTTGCAGCAGACGGCGCACATCGGCATTATAACGTTCATCGGCAAGCCATATCCGAATGGGCACAATAAATCCCAGCTTCTTGCGAAAAGCAATCTCATCGGGCAGCACCTTCGCAGCGGCGTTACGCAGGGCAATCTTATTTTGCCCATCTGCCACCTTGTAGCAAGAGGGCATACGGGATGCAATATCAAACACACGGCGGTCTGTCATTGGCATACGCACTTCCAGACCAACAGCCGTACTCATTTTATCTACATTCAGGTAGATGTCGCCCTCGAGCCAAAGCTGAATATCCACATCGGACATTTTGGAGAGCGGGTCGATGCCCTCGTTTTCCGCATAAATCTCACGAGCGAGGTCGATGGGCAGCACAGTGGGATCATAGTGCAGCATCAAGCGTTGTTTCTCGTCCTCTTTCATGATATTGGTATTACCCACGTAGAAATTCTTTAAATTGTCGCCATACACCTCCGCGCGGGCATACATATTGTAGCCGCCGAAGAATTCATCGGCACCCTCACCAGAATAGCAAAGCTTGGTATGCTTGGCTGTCTCGCGGCAGCCAATGGCAAATGCAATAGCAGAGGCATCGCCCAAGGGCTGCTCCATATTGTACATCACAAAGGGCACAATCGCAAAGAACTGCTCGGGGGTTACAAGGCAGCGGTTACAGGCTCTGCCAAGGAGATCTGCGGTTTGCTTTGCTAGCACAGATTCATCAAAGCGTTCTTCCTCGTAGCCACAGGTATTGGCAGCCTTCACATCGGAGAGCGCAAGCACATAGGAGGAATCCACGCCACCAGAAAGGAAAGACTCTGCTGTTTCATGCGGTTCTTTGACCTCCTGCATCATCTGCTGCATGGTTTGGTGAATCTCATCTGCCCATTGCTCCAAGGTTGGTTGCATATCGGGGTGAAACTCGGGTTTCCAGTAACGGGTAATGGTAAGCTTTCCATCTTTCAGCACCAGACACCGTCCAGGCAACAGTTTTTTCAGCCCTGTAAAAAAGGTTTCCTCCCCCGCAGTATAGGTCATGGTGAGGTAGTATTGCAGCATCTTCTCATTCAGCTGCTTCACAAAGCCCTCCTGCTCCATGATCGTACGAATCATAGTACCGCAGAGAAATTTCCCATCTTCGGTAATGTAATAATAAAAGGGCTTCGTGCCAAACTGGTCACGAATACATACGACAGCACTCTGTTCGGGATCCCACAAGGCAAAAGCAAACATTCCGTAAAGATGATTCCCCATTTCGGTACCCCACATCTCGTATGCCTTTTGCAGAATCTGTACTTCACGCTCTGCACGGGGCAGGGTATCGTCGATTCCAAGTTCTGCGCAAAGTGCCGCATGATTACGAATATGTCCTCTGTATTCTTTAATTTCTACCATAGCAACGCACCTCATATCGTATTGGTTTTCTGCTTTCATGATATGCAATTTCCAACAATTCCATACGCGAATATTGTAGCACATCGTCATGAAATTGTCAATCATTTTTTAATGCAGCAGTGGCAATTGAAAGCATCTTTAAACAGCAAGCGGTAAAATCTGCCTGCGTAACATCTGCATTTTTTCCGATTTACAACATATGCTATCCTCCGAAAAGGAGGGATCGCCATGGAAACAGATCAGAAAAAGCTGCAAAAGATCTACGCACCCTTAAGCGGTACGGTCATTCCGCTGGAAAAAGTACCCGACCCTGTATTCGCTGAAAAAACACTTGGCGACGGCTGTGCCATTGTGCCTACAGACGGAAGAATCTACGCACCCATTGAGGGTACTGTAACTTCTGTTGCAGAATCCAGGCACGCCTATGGGATCACCGCAGCAGGAGGCGAAAGTGTTCTCATACATTTTGGACTGGAAACCGTATCGCTTGGGGGAGAATGCTTTGTTTCCCATGTGCAAAATGGCGACCATGTGAAGATCGGTGACCTGCTTGCCGAAGCTGATATGGATAAGATCAAGCGTCAGGGGCTTACGGTCATTACACCAGTGATTGTATGTGATGAGAAAAGAATCGGCAAAATCACGGCGGCGACAGGCGGTATTGTACACGGCAAGGAGCTGCTTCGTATTCATTACAATGAGAAACGCGCTCCTTCAGCAAGTTCATCCCCTGCCCCTGCGAAAGAGTACGGTAAGCATTTTGATTTTCTGCAACGGCTTGGCAAGGTGCTGATGACGGTTATTGCGGTCATGCCTGCCGCTGGTCTGATGATCAGCATTGGAAAGCTGATTGCCATGGCGGGCAGCGATATTGCATTTCTGGCGGCGGCAGCAGCAGTTATGGAGGGCATTGGCTGGGCAATCATCGGCAACTTGCATATCCTGTTTGCAGTTGCCATTGGCGGCGCATGGGCAAAAGATCGCGCAGGTGGCGCATTTGCGGCATTAATCGCCTTTGTGCTGATCAACCGCATTACGGGTGCTTTTTTTGGTGTTACCGATGCCATGCTTGCAGATAGTGAAGCGGTTGCAACATCGTTGTTTGGACAGAAGATGCTTGTGAGCAGTTATTTCACCTCGGTGTTGGGTGCCCCTGCCCTGAACATGGGTGTTTTTGTTGGTATTATTTCGGGGTTTTTAGGGGGAGCGGTCTACAATCGCTATTATAATTTTCGTAAACTGCCGGATGCGCTTTCATTTTTTAACGGCAAACGCTTTGTACCGCTGGTGGTGATCCTTTGGTCGGTAATTGTTTCCGCAGTGCTTGCATTGATTTGGCCTCCAGTACAAACCGGCATCAATCAATTCGGTATCTGGATTGCAAATTCCGCTGATACCGCACCCATTCTCGCGCCCTTCCTCTATGGCACATTGGAACGTCTGTTGTTACCTTTTGGCCTGCATCATATGCTCACCATTCCCATGAATTACACGGCGTTTGGCGGCACCTATGAAATTATGACAGGTGTCAGTGCAGGCACAACCGTATTCGGGCAAGATCCCCTCTGGCTTGCATGGATCACCGACCTGATTCATTTGAAAGAAAGCGGCGACGCTGCGGCGTATTCCACCTTGCTGGAAAGTATTACTCCTGCACGCTTCAAGGTAGGACAAATGATTGGTGCAACGGGTTTATTGCCAGGTATTGCGCTTGGTATGTATCGCTGTATTGACAAAAGCCATCGTCGTAAAGCACGCTCCATGTTTGTATCAGCAACCTTAGCAGTGCTGCTTACTGGTGTAACAGAGCCACTGGAGTTTATGTTCATGTTTTGTGCCATGCCGCTGTATCTGGTGTATGCGGTATTGCAGGGGCTTGCATTTGCCATGGCGGATATCCTTCCGCTGCGCTTACACTCTTTTGGCAATATCGAGCTTGCAACTCGTATTCCTATGAACCTGAAGGCTGGGCTGGGTGGTGATATCATCGCATTCTTGATCACCTGTGCAGTGTTCTTCCTCATCGGTTATCTGGTAGCGTATGCTATGGTGCGCAAGTTTCGATTTGCGACCCCCGGAATGTCTGGCAACGAGATTGTAGAAATATCCGATGCGACAGCTGACAACGATGCTGACACAAAAGGCGACCCACTGGCGGAGCATATTATCGCGCTGCTGGGTGGCAGAGAAAACATCACACTGGTGGATGCCTGCATGACTCGACTGCGCATCACCGTGAAAGACAGCAGTAAAGTTGCCCCCGAAAACAAATGGAAATCCGCAGGGGCACTCAGCCTGATGATCAAGGGCAACGGCATACAGGCAGTGTATGGCACCAAAGCCGATGTTCTGAAATCTGATATCAACGATATCCTATGAGGGCGCAGTTTTCTCTGCTTACGCTGAATGCACACAGCCATGCAGAACCCAACTATGCACGCAAGCTGCATCAATTTGTGCATGGTGCAGCAATTCTGCAACCAGATATCATCGCGCTGCAAGAGGCAAGCCAAACCTTTTCTGCACCTACTGTTACAAATCTGCAAAGATATACCCCCGCCGCTGAACACATTGCCATCGCAGAGGATAACCACGTGAAACGCATCGCGGAACTGCTGGCAACAAAGCAGTTGCATTATCACTGGACATGGTTACCGATCAAGCAAGCCTATGGTAATCTTACAGAGGGCATTGCTCTGTTGAGCCGACTGCCGATACAGACGGTACGGTGGGGAGTCATCAGTCAAACCAATCATCCATCCGACTGGCGCAGACGAATGCTTTTGGGGATTCAGACAGCCGATACCGACGACACCTGGTATTTTTCCACCCACATGGCTAGATGGGATGATGCCGAGGACGGTTTTCGCTATCAATGGGAGAAAACAAAGGCACTGCTACCCAATGCTGGAACGCTTTGGCTGATGGGAGATTTCAACAATCCTGCGGAAAGACGTAATGAAGGCTATGATCTTATGACAACGGGAGGCTGGCAAGATACTTTTGTTCTTGCAAAAGAAAAAGATAACGGCATTACAGTGCAGAAACCTATTGATGGTTGGCATGATATGAATCAAAGCACCATGCGTATTGACCAGATCTGGTGCAGCCGCAACCAGGAAATCACACGCTCGATGGTGGTATTCAACGGCAACCCACTGCCCGTTGTATCGGATCACTACGGCGTAATGGCAACTATGCTGCAAAACGGAAAGGAGCAATCTCTATGAAATCCATCACATATCAAATCAAAGACCAGCAGGGCATTCACGCGCGCCCTGCTGGATTACTCGCCCAAAAAGCAAAAACATTTGAAAGTGAGATTACCATCGCTAAGAACGGCAACACTGCCAATTGTACACGACTGATGGCAGTGATGGGGCTAGGCATACGCTGTGGTGATACTATAACTATCACAGCAAAGGGCAATGATGAGGATGAGGCAATTGCTGGCATTAAGGCTTTTTTACAACAAAACCTGTAAGCAAAGGGGCATGGCATGAAGCGTTTTTATGGTAAAGCTGTATGTGGCGGTGTGGCAATCGGCAAGGTACGGCTGATGCAGCGCAAAGAGTTACAAAGCGAAAAAACCCAAATTCACGATACAAAGGAAGAAAAGGTTCGTCTGCAACAGGCGATATCAATTGCGCAAAAGCAGCTTTTGGCACTGGCAGAACAAACCAAAGCGCAGCTTGGGGAATCACAGGGACAGATTTTTGAAATCCACAGCATGATGCTTGAGGACGAGGACTTCATGGGCTGCATAGACGAAACTATCACACAGCAGCACTGCAACGCAGAATACGCTGTACAGCACGCGGCTGCCATGTTCGCTGATACCTTTGCTGCCATGGACGATGCCTACATGCAGGCAAGGGCTGCCGATGTGAAAGATATCAGTGAACGCTTACTGCGCTGCCTTTCCCATCGGCAGGATACGGCAGTTTCAGAGGAAACACCCTGTATTTTGTGCGCAGATGATCTCTCTCCGAGTGAAACGGCAGGGCTTTCCACTGAAAAGGTACTGGGCTTTGCCACAGCGCATGGCTCTGCAAGCTCCCACACGGCGATTTTAGCACGAAGCATGAATATTCCAGCGATTGTTGGGCTGGGAGATGCTTTTCTTTCGGCTCTGCAAGATGATCAATCTATTCTTCTGGATGGCGATACAGGCGAATGTATCATTGCACCCGATGCGCAAAGCATTCGTGCCGCAGAGGAAAAACAAAATCGTATTATAAAGCGCATCGCTGCACTGCATACACTGCGCACGTTGGAAACCATCACCGCAGAAGGGAAAAGAATTCGCCTGTATGCAAATATCAGCAATGCAAATGATATGCAGCAAGCAATAGAAAACGGTGCAGAGGGTGTGGGGCTGTATCGCAGCGAGTTTCTATATCTGCAACAAAATGCTCTGCCCGATGAGGAAACACAGTATCACGCCTACCGCCATTTACTGGAACAAATGCCAACAAATCTTGTCATTATCCGAACGCTGGATATCGGTGCAGACAAGCAAATGCCAAGTTTACCACTGCCCCATGATGATAATCCCGCACTGGGAGTACGCGGCATTCGTCTTTGTCTTGCGCGACCTCAACTGTTTCGCACGCAGCTGCGCGCGCTATATCGGGCATCTGTGCATGGCAAACTGGGTATTATGTTCCCCATGATTACCGAAACGGACGAACTGCGGCAAACACTTTCCATCTGTGCGCAAGTACAAAAAGAACTGCGGCAAGAGGGGCTGCCTTGTGGAGAAAATATCAAGCATGGTATAATGATTGAAACACCAGCAGCAGCAATCGGCAGTGCAAAACTTGCAGCCTTAGTAGATTTTTTCAGCATCGGCACGAATGATCTGACACAATACACCCTTGCCTGTGACCGCCAAAACCACCAACTGGAATATCTGCACAGCAAACCATCTTCAGCGGTTATGCAGCTGATAGCGAAAACCGTCAAAAATGCCCACGCCAATGGAATCTGGGCAGGCGTTTGCGGCGAAATGGCAGCTGATTCTGCACTGACTGAAGCTTTGCTGCAAATGGGTATTGATGAACTTTCCGTATCCCCAAAAGATATCCTTCCCTTGCGCGAACACATCCGGAAATTGTACGCAACCAAAAGAAACTGACATCTGCCAAGGTGCTTATTCGGATTCTGTAAGCAATGCAGTTGCCACAATGCACGCTGCTTCGCCCACTAGTGCCTTGCAAGGACGCTTTTGATAATATGCAACTGTTCGTTCTTCGGGTGTGGGATCGCTTGCGCCGCTTTGTTGCAGCCCTAACAGCTCACGGCAAATAATACTGCCGTTTTTCAGTCTGAAATGCGCTGCAAGCTGTTGGATACGAGCATAGTGTTCCGTTTTTTCCACTCGTGCATAGGGATCATCGTACCCACAACAAAGCCCAGCCACCATAAACATTCCGCTTACCGCACCACAGACCTCACGCAATCTGCCCATGCCGCCGCCAAAGGAGGAGGATATTCTTGCGGCAATTTCTTCGGAAAACCCGCACTCCTCCGCAAAGGCAAGTAGCACCGATTGACTGCAATTATAGCCTTGTGCAAAGAAATCTTCTGCTTTTCGGGCATAATAGGCAGCATCATGCTGCAATGTGATGTGTACCATTATTCTACCTCCGTATCGTCATCTGCGGGAATCACACGAAACGCTGCAAAATCAAAATCACATCCAGGGAGAAAACAGAACTTCACCTTTCCCTTGCCACGAAAATCTGCGACCTTCTGCCTCACCGTTGTAATCTCCTCCGAAAAGGGAAACTCAATGATCGTACGCACTTCCTGCACACCATTTGTGATATACATATGCACCGAATCATTATCATGGCGCGTTCTGCCAGTCAGCTCGATGGCTGCAATGCCCCTTGTAAAGTCCATATCTTCAAAATCAATGAATACATTGTTGCCGATGCCGCAAACCGCATCACCGCTGACTGTAAAAGTATCACCATGAATCAGATCATTGTGCGCTGCTGCAATGATCTCATACGCCCTTTCAATAGGTGTAAAGCGAAATGCGCCAAAATCCAGACGATGAGAATGCGCTTCAAAGCGGAAATACAGATCATGTACGCCGTAAAGTCGCTCTTTTAACTGATAGCAATTGGACTGAAAGGTCTGCCAAAGAAATGCTGCATGGTAGGTAAATGCGCCAAGCTGCTTGCCATCACAGTCAGGGTGACCATCCCATAGCGTAAAGTCAATGTCTTTATCCGAAAACCAGTGCAAAAGCTGAACCATCAGACGATCACTGCCATATCTGCCGAAATCCAGCTTTGTAAATCCAATGGTATTATTCGCATCAGTAAGGATAACTGCACCTGCCGCTACTTCATCCAGCAATACGCCTTTTTTCTCATAAAAGCAGCCTGTAACCGCCTTGTAGGGATCAGTAAAGGGCTGCCCAAAGCCTTCCGCAGTAAACGCAAAATCAGAGATGACCTCCGCTTGTGGCTTGCCGTTATTACAGCTGCAACGCAGACGAAATGCGCCGTCACCGATGGCAGTGACTGTTGCTGTACTGCCTGTAACACATACTGTGGCGATATTCGTCACTATGCCGCTGTTGGTAACAATTTTCCATTGCAGATCACGATAAGATGCATTTGCGGGAAGAATCTCTGCGCGAATGGTGGCATTGGGTGCATCAGGCAGCAGCAAAGAATTGCCACTTCTGTGCAGCACAATCTTGCGCACGGGAATTTCCCCGTTATGAGCATCCATAGCAATACGACGGCGGTAGAGCGCAGGGTTGATATCTACAATGGGCAATACGGGCAGTTTCAGTTCTGCCTCACGCAGATTCGGTGCTTCTGCACGAATGATAACCGTATCCGCTTCGCCATCAACGGCAACCCATGCCACTGCCTTGCCCGAAAACAGCTTGCGGCAATTGCTGTGATAACTGTCATAATCGGTGCTATCGCCATTATCAAAGCCAACCAGTCTGCCACCCTCTACAGTAATTCGCACACGATCACGGGCATTTTCCACAGGGTTGCCTGCTGCGTCAGTGGCAGAAATGGTCACTGCTGCAAGCTCTTGCAGCACAGGAGTATGAGATCTCAATACCAGCGCACAACTATCCCCGAAAGAACGGCGAATATCCTCATGAAGCTTACCCTGTGCATCATAACCGCGCACACAGATTTCTCCTGCATGATACGGAACCTGCCACGACACCACATACTGCTGCGGCACACGCTTTCCTATTGATGCACCATTGACAAACAGTTCCACTGCTTGCAGATTGGTGAATGCCACCACATCCACAAGCTGATCCTCGTTGAAATCCCAATAAGGCAACAAATGCAGCACAGGATGATTTGACCACGCTGCCTGATACAGGTAGAATTGATCCTTTTTCAGACCCGCAGTATCAATACAGCCATAATAAGAATTTTTTGTTGCATAGGGAGTTGGTTCGCCGATATAATCACTGCCTGTCCAGATAAACATACCCGCACAATAATCGGCACAGGCATCTTTGCAGATTACCTCCTGTGCTGTATCCGCAGTAAAGCCACCGCGACAGTTGCCTAGGGAAGAACATTGCAAATCCTCATGGGTAAGAAAGGGCGTATCCAATGGAAAATGGTAGATCCCGCGGCTCTTGACACCTGCGGTGGTTTCGCTGCCGTAGATACACCATGTCGGGTACTGCGCATGATGAGGATCATAACAGTTTTCTCCATAATTATACCCCACAAGATCCACCTGCTGAGCGCAGTGCTGGGCATTCTCCCACGGCATATAGTTAGAACCAATGGTGGTATACGCATTTTGCAGCGGATCATGTTCGCGGACAGCATTGTGCAGCAGCTTTGCCACCTCGCAGCCTCGCTGCGAGAGGTGTGTATCATAGATTTCGTTACCTATACTCCACATGATCACAGAAGGATGATTGCGATCACGACGCACCCACGATGCCACATCTTTTGCAAACCACTGCGTAAAGAATCGCGCATAGTCAAACTCAGTTTTCGGACGCTCCCACATATCAAAGGCTTCGCTGTCTACCAACAAACCCAATTCATCGCAAAGATCCATAAACCCTTTTGCAGGCATATTGTGCGATGTACGCACAGCATTAGCACCCATTTCTTTCATTGTCTGCAATTGACGGCGTGCTGCCTCTTTTTGAAAGACCGCACCAAATGCACCAAGATCATGGTGCAAACAGACACCGTGCAGTTTTACGCATCTGCCATTGAGTAAAAAGCCACGATTTGGCTCAAAAGCAATCTCACGCAAACCCACAAACTGCTCGACTGTATCAACAACAGCGCCCTCCGCAAAAAGCTGTACTGTCAGTTTCAACAACGTGGGGTGGGCAATATCCCAGATTAAGGTTTCGTCATCGGGCAGAATAAACTGCCGATCTGTGCCCTGATACAGCAACATTTCCCCATGAGAAAGCTGCACCTGTACGACAGCATCGCCAACAAACTCGGCAGATACTTGACACTGCCAACCCTTCGCAGTCTTTTGTGCATGAAAATAGATTCCGTCCTCTACAAAATGGGTCGCCGATGTTTCCAGCAGCCACACATCGCGAAAGATACCCGCACCTGAATACCAACGGGAATTGGGAGATTCATAACGTACTAGGACAATCAGTTCGTTCTCACCTAACTGCAAATGCTGCGTAAGCTCTACGCAAAAGGACGAATACCCATACTTATTTTCACCCACTTCCACACCATTGAGGTATATAGTGCAATCCTGATAAACGCCTTCAAAATAAACCCGCACAGATGCCGCACCATTGTAGCAAAAACGCTTGCAATACCAGCCAAAGCCTGAAGCATACAGAGCGTTGGCATCGGCAATCAGCCAGTCATGGGGCAGTTCTATAGGCGAAAACACCGCTTTGCGTGCATCTGCAAGGGCAGTGCCCACGGGAGTAAGTGCAAACGTCCAATTGTAATTCCATAACGACTTCATATAAACCTCCGTTATCTTTTGGGACAGATTTTCAAAAAAATACTGGACAATGCAGAAATAATATGCTATACTTTGTTCAACATGAAACAGGGAGGTTCTACTATGAACCATATAACCGCCATGGAGTTTGTACACTCCATCCGCAGCGGCATCAGCTTGGGCAACAGCTTTGACAGCGTACCCAAAGCCAATCAGCTTGCTACCCTACAATCGCTGACCGATTATCAGACCGCGTGGGGCAACCCCGTAACAACGACTGCTCATCTGCAAATGCTGCGTGATGCAGGTTTTGATGTACTGCGTTTCCCCGTGACATGGGGGCCGCATCTTGGAGATGCCCCAGACTACACCATAGATCCTGCATGGCTGCAAATGGTAGCGGATATCGTATATAGCGCACTGGATATGGGCTTTCGCATGGTGCTGAATGTGCATCATGACGGCGCAAAAATACCTCTTGCTGCACAACAGCTGGATGCATCTGAAGCGGTGCTTTGTGCCATCTGGCGACAGCTTGCAGACCGTTTTCAGGATATTGGCACATCTCTTATATTTGAAACCCTCAATGAACCACGTTTGGGTGATAACTGGGACGGCTCCCCTGAGGGCTGCGCAGCGGTCAATCGCTTAAATGCCGCTGCACTGCGTACCATTCGTGCGGCGGGTGGCTGCAATGCCGCAAGATTTATTATGTTGCCCACCTATGCCGCATCGCCCAAGGAAATCGCATTTCAGCACATGCAAGTACCCAAGGATGACCGTGTTATCGTATCGGTACACGCGTATTCTCCAACAGAATACTGCTTTCCAAATCATGCGGTCACATGGAATCCACCCAGAGAACACTGGGGCGAACGGCTCGATTACTCGCTGCTGACAGCATTATTTGCACGCATCGAAAAATACTTTACGCAAAAAGGCATCCCTGTGATTATTGGGGAAATGGGCGCGGTAAAAAAGAGCGATGAAAGCAATCGCCAATTGTGGACTGCCGCCTATACCAAAATCGCCGCTGCACATGGTGTCCCATGCTTTTGGTGGGATGAGGGCAACTGTGGTGAAGGCGGATTCGGCTTGTTTGACCGGCGCACACTAACCTGCACCGCACCAGAAATCGTTGCGATTTTAACTGGAAAAACCCCGCACAACACCGATTGAATCAAATATATACCATCATTTTCCATATTTCGCAGCAGCTGCATAATCGCCCGAATTTTGTAAACAATACCGCTACATACTATTCGTATGGAAAGGAGCCGCAGAATGAAAGCGACCGGTATTGTAAGAAGAATTGACGATCTTGGGAGAGTAGTGATCCCAAAAGAGATTCGCAGAACCATGCGGATTCGCGAGGGTGACCCACTGGAGATCTACACCAGTGCAGAGGGCGAAGTAATCTTCCGCAAGTATTCAGCACTGGGCGAAATGAGCGAGAGCGCGGTGCAAGTCGCAGAGATCATGCAGAAGTTGGCAGGCTGCCCTGTCATCGTGTTTGACCGTGACCATGTGGTTGCGGTATCGGGCACCCAGAAAAAAGAATTGATAGAACGACGTATCTCCCCCGCGCTGGAGGAGGTCATGGAATCGCGCCGCGGCTATTACAGCAAGGCAAACGATCCAAACCGTCTGCGTCCCGTGGAGGGCTTATCGCGCACGGCACTTGCCTGCCTGCCCATTCTAACCGCTGGTGATGTAACTGGTGCTGTTGCTTTTCTGGATCCCACAGACCAACAGTTGGCAGCTCCAACCGACCTGCAATGCTCACTGATTTCCGCCTCTGCGCAGTTTCTCGGCAGACAGATGGAGTCGTGACGCAAAAAACCGAAGGCGTCCGCATGGCTGCGGTGCCTTCGGTTTGTTTTTGCAGATTGGTCATCTCAGCACAAGTGCTGCCGACATACAAACAGCAGATTTTTCGTTCATTGTCATTACTCTATTCTCCTTTTAATTTATCAATATTTCTTCTCCCGCAAAAGATCCCTCATACCATTTCATACAGTATTCCATTCCATCATACACTTTTTGTGGCACAGTATAAACATAGAATTTCACTTTCATATTGATTTCATTCCTATAATATCCTATAGTGTTATCTGTTTCATTAGCAGAACTTGTGGTATTGCTAGCAAATTTTTCAAAAAGAAGCGTCAGTTCTTCTTTATCAAAGATTCTATCATCTGAAATATATACATCACACACAAAATAAGTCTGTTGCTTCAGCTCTTCATAAGTAAGATGCGGACTGGTATTAAAGGGTAGTTCTTTTTCATCAGCACTAATTTCAATAAACTTAAAATCTGACAAGTATGTTTTTAAATATGTCTCTATCTCCTCTTGAACTTGAGGAAGATATTTGTGCCGAAGATAATTCTCACTAATCACTTCATAATAATCCTTGGTATGAAGTGTTGCCTGGAACTCGATGCCATCTTCAACACATCTGACATCACAATCCTCAGCTATTGACATCATTCCGATAGAGCCCCCCAATATTTCAAACTCCATTCCATATTTTTCTTCAAGTTCTTCCTTTAGAAATACACGAGCACTGCTTTTAGGAACACTAGACTCATCTGAACAATTTGAATCATTATGGCTAATACTGCTGCATCCTACTAAAGATAAACTAATTACAGTTGCAAAACATAAAGAAGACAATCTCATATAAATGACCTTTCTGCGACAATTCACTCTTTAAGAAATTTTAACATTTTTATCTTAACCAGTGCGATGAGCAATAAGCTTATTCTTGACGCAACCTACCACTAACATAGCACTCATTATTATGAATACAAATGACATAGCACTTAGTAAATTCGAAATGTGCAATATCCCAAATAGAATGCTTAATACCACTTCTACCATAGTTATAATGATAGCTCTTTTTCTGTAGACCGTTGCTTCTATTTCATCAAGAGGCTTATTTTTATCTTCTACTGGCGAAAGAAAAACAATCAAAAGAATCGACAGCACAACAAGAATCCAACACCACCAATGATTTAATGCAATACATCTCAAACATTACTCTTCTGGCACGATGATCTTGGCATCCACAGCATTTCTGCGCACGCTGTCGATGCCGTTCATGCAGCCTGCCTTTGCAACATAGCCCTCACTGACGGCGATGATCTCACCATTGACAGCCTTCAGGCGGAAGCGATACTCCCCTGCTTTATCTTGATAAACCTCGAATTTCGGATGCTTCTGCTGAGTGTAGCCCTCCACAGTCTGATCCTCAATATTTGCGATGGGTGCATTCTTTGCGATGCTTGCTGCGCCATTCTTTGCGGAATCCACCGAAGAATACGTTTCACCAGTAGCGATAATCTCGCCGTTTCCAGCCTTCAGACGCAGACCGAAGCCCGACTTTCCAACGTTGATCTCAAACTTGCCCATGGGTATTACCGTCCTTTCGTATTACAGTTTTACTTTTTGAATTTGTCAAACAGACCACCGAGCTTCTCTGCAACATCACCAGCAGCGAGCTTAGCCTTGATGCCGTCAATGACCGCATCAATCTTATCGTCAGGCAGATCTTTACCAGTTAACTCCTCCAACGCCTTTACGGGATCGTTTTTGAACTCTGCCTGCAACGCATCATCACCCTTGATCTTATCAACCAATTCATCAATCTTTGCTTTGATATCCATTGTGTTCGCCCTCCTTGCAATTTGATGCTTTCATTATAGCATATTTCCACAAAAAATGCAAGCGTTTTTTCAAATTTCAGGTATCGCCGCACAGAACTGAAGGTATCTTAAAACACAAGCACGCTCCCTTTGGCACCTTGAAAGGAAAATCTTGGGTTTTGTGCCGCAGCATTTTTCAAAACAACAGCAAATTTCGTGGCATAATCCCCTAAATGAGTCTTCAGATAGCCTGGGTCACAGAGAATCAGCGTAACGGGTCGTTGCAAATCGGTCAGGCAATCATACAGCGCATCAAGATTATTACCATACGATGGTGGAAAGCACAAGGTTGTCCGCAGCATTCGGTGCAGGTCGGCAGTGTTATGGATATGCTTACAGAGAATATACACTTTCATTGCGTACACCTCAGCTTTCGGGAGCGCCGTAGAGCAGCGTAAAGGTTTGGTAATGGTCAGCGGTATAGTAAATCAAACCATCGTTGGAGTACACGATACGCTTGGCACCACGGCTGTTTTTGTTCATGGTGTCGATGTCGCACTCGTAGTAGCTTCTGCCGCTTTTTTCGGGCAATAAGCCCTCATAATTGCCAAAATAGCTGCCGCCGATGCAGTAGCCAGGTGCGTAGGGATTCAGAGAGCCGCCCTCCCAGCCAAGTGCCTCTGCTTCTTTTTTGGTGATGAAATTCTCAGGCAACTCGCCGTAGGTATATAAATACAGGGCGACGTCCTCCTTTGTAGTGTAGAAGCCGTTCGGGTCAATGAGCAGTGGTTCAGTGGTTTCAATGTTGATTGTTGTTTCCGCAGTAGTAGTTTCCGTTGTAGATTCATCGGTGGCAGATGTGGTTGTTGTAGTGGTCTGCAAGGTGCTGCTTTCACGATAGAAGCTACTGTCAACGGTCTGTACATCGCAACCGCAGAGAATCAACAGCGTACCTGTCAGCAGAATCGAAAGCACATGCCGAAGCATCTTGTTCATATGCAAAACTCCTTAATAAAGAATAGCAGGGAAACGCCAAACACGTTTCCCTGCTATTATATCATAGTTGGATTTATTCGTCAAGAGCCGCAAGCACACGCAAGATCGCAGTTGCATCGCTGGTATTCACAATTTCGTCATTGTTCATTTCGGCGTTAATCATGCCCTGCGCGGTAATCACTGCTGTCACATCCTCGGTAAGATAGCGGTTAAGGAGAATAACATCATCGACCTTCACAAAACCATCGCAGTTAACATCGCCACGTTGTTTTTTAGTAGGCTCATCAGGCTGCTCCGTGATATCCTCGCTCTGCCCATAGTTGATGATCTCCTGAACGGTATTCTTATGGTAGGTGCGGAAGAAATCCACAGAACCATTATAGAAATCGCCATTTGCGCCTGCGCCCACCATACTAACGGTTGCATTGACGGGCGAGGAAAGATCTACCACATCCAGAAGTTCATAGTTATTTGCATCGGAAGAGATAATACTGCCGTTATTAAGCTGCAAATGCAGCTTGCCTGCCTCAATATTCACGCTCACCAGCGTCCACTGACCCAACTCCAGTGCTGCATCGGCTGCAACGACCACATCGCCCTCGCCGCGATTATACACAAGAGCTGCCACGCCATCGCTGTTGCGGGGGGTAAAGTAGCAATAACGACTTATATCACCGAAATAAAACAGCTTCTGGTTATCGGAACCACCGCGCCAAAGAGTACTAAACTGCAAATTGACATTATCAAATGCAGCAATGGCAGCGTCCACATCCAAATAATCATCCACGCCGTCGAAAGTCAGCACACCAGTTGCGCCTGTACGCTCCGCTTCCCATGTAGCTCCCATATTATAGGCATAGGTGCTGTTGTACCGCTCTTTCGCGATATTGCTGCTGTCGGTATCAAAATCATAGGCAAGATACAAGCCATCGGTATAGGGACGACTACTGCAATAAGTCTGCGTATTCCACCAGCCATAGCAAGTACCTGTGCTGACGCTATTGCTGCCATCATCATAGTAGTCGCCATCAACAATGCCCTGCCCCGAAAGCTGACCATCTGCCATACAAAATGCGATACCCTTTGCAACTGCTTCCCCAGAGATACGGTAATTGCCATAGACACAGGCACTCTCAAGAACCTTGGCGTTATCAGTAACAGTAGCGTTACCCATGACCATGGCGTAATCACCAACATAGGCATTGCCTGAAATATTGGCGCGCTCTGCAATGATTGCATAGCCATCAATAACGGCATTACCAGTTACGGTTGCATTGCCCAGCACGCATGCATTTGGCCCGACATACACACTGGCATCCACTGTGGCAGATGACGCTACAAAGCCGCCGCCGTTGCTGTGTGCTGCGCCCCATGTATTGCTGATCGGACGGGATTTGATGCCTGCGCCCTCGATTGTAACCTGATAGGGATAGCGATGCTTTTCAGTAAAGGGATGATTCTGCTCGTTGAACTCCGAATCATCGGTATGCCACGTAAGACCACAGGGACACCACAAGGATTCATCGGGAGTTGCAGCAACTGTCAGATATGCAGCCGTTGCATTGGCGGGCACTGCCAAACTTGCGGTTTCGCCGTCTGCAAACAAATCAGAGTAATAAGACTGCCGGTTGGCATCCTCAATCACGATACAAGCACGCCAATCCGCGCCGATTAAATCAGACATACCGTTGAAGGTAACGGTAATGGTATCTCCTGTGATTTCCAGAGGACAAACATTCACGCCTGCTTCCTGCGGGGCGCGCTCAGTGGGCACAGCATAGGTATTGGTAGTACCATCTACAAGTTCCAGCATGGTATAAATCTGCTGCCAGTTCCACTCACCTTGCGAAAGCAACAGATCCAAACGCTTACGGTAAGCATCCTGATGGGCAAAATCCAATGTTGCCATGCGCTTTGCGTAATGCCCTAGCGTATCATTCAGGGGGGCATCGGCAAGACGTTCAATCATGGCATAGGGGTACTCATCGGTCTGACCGCCTTGCAGCAGGGTACGCATAAAATACTGCCCGTAGCCATCCAAGTGATCAGGATTCTCGGTAAGATACTGTAAAAACGGCCACGCGGCGTAATAATCTCTGCCAAGAGGAGAAGTAAAGCACATATTCTTCAGGTATGTTTCAAAGAAATCAGTACCGTAGCCCTGATACTGGTCGTTGGTAAAGCCGTACTTCTCCGAAACGGCGTAGAGCCACTGCTCACGGAACCAGTTGCCCATGCTCTCCCACCAAGCGTTGGAAAACTTATTGCTGTTCCACCCCAGCTGATGCGCAGTGACCGCGTGACCAAACTCGTGTGGCAGCACCCATGAGGGTGGATTCGCCTGCATAGCACCCACACAACAGAACAGATACGCATAGCCCTGGTTATCATACGACATATATGCCCAGTCGTCTGTCATGCCCGAAAGCCCTGTACCAGAAATGTAGAGATTGGTCTTGTAATGGTTGCCATCACGCAGACTGAGATTGACCGACTGTGAAGGTGCCTCCATGCCAAGATCGTTCATAAAGATATCCCAGCATTCCTCCAGATTGGCGGCGTTGGTTTGAATAAAATCCTGCGTCACAGAGCTTGCATCGCCGCTGTTGCCCCAAATAAACTGGAAATGCTCGGATTCATAGTAATTGTAGCCACTGCTGTAATTGAAAAAAGGATCTCTTGCCAAGTACGTTTCCTCTGCGGATGCCGTTGTACCGAAATCCACGAGGGGCATTGCCGAAAACAGCATGGTTCCTGCTGCAAGCAATGCGGGGATGCGTCGTGATAACCTCATTCAGTATTCCTCCCTAGTTGCTGCACCTGAGTGCGCTTCTTTATTATTTTACAGCCTGTATAAAACTGTAGAAATATTATACCACAACCATACATCCTTTGTCAATGCTTTTTGTGCTATCAAGCTTACATTTTGTACTCTTTTTGAAATCGTCTGCGGATGGTATTACACACCGTCACGGCAATATCATCGAGCGTATTCCGCTGCAATGCCTCGATATAAGGCTGCTCCAACGCGTCATGAACGGTAAGTGCATCCTGCAAAACTGCAACCGCACGAGAAGTTAACAATGCCGCATTTTTATCAGCAAAGCGATGCAAAGCACGGTGGCTGCGCAATCGTTCTGCATCGTAGAACCGTTTGAGGGAGATCTCTGTCAAGGGTGTTTGTGTTTTCTCACACAACATATGCGCGCTGAGAATCGCAAGCTTGCACTGAGGGATCAACAAGTGAACAGAGGGCTTTTGTGGCAGGGTCAGGCAACGACTTGCAATGCAGGATACCCCGCTTTGTATCAAAATGGCAGACAATGCCGCAATGAGTTGACATGCTGCGGCATAATGGGCATCCTGTAACAGCACCACGCCGTAATCTTCTGGCAAAAACAGCAGTTCGCCCTGCGGCGTTATGGCACTGAATTGTCGGTAGCTGATTTGCGCAGGCTGCCCCTTTTTCTGAGCGATTTTCGGCATCAGTCGCTTGCTGAAGCGTTTTGCAAAGGCTTCCAGTTTCTCTTTCTGTAGCCCCTGCAAACCGATCTCATAGGAAACAGACTGCATTGCTGCCAACGCGCTGAGAACGCTTCGGCACTGCTGGTGCAGGGCACTGTTCTCGGCGGAAAGTATCTTGATCGCATCTGCCTTTGGCGCAAGCATTGAAGGCTCAAGTGCCTGTGCCATATCTACCAATTCCCCTGTAACATAGGGCAACGGAGTATTCATCTCATGCGGAGCGGTAGCATCAGTAATGAACACGCCGCGTTCCTCCAGCACTACCGCATCCAGCGAGCGAGGATCCGATGCGCAATGGTAAACCGTAACATCCTCATCGGCAAATACTGAAGCCACGGTACGCATCAAAGTCGATTTGCCCGTCCCTGGCCCGCCCTTCAGCAATATGCCGTATTTTCCTTTTTGTTCTGCTGCAAAATCAGAAGCAAACCCACTGGGCGATGCCCCACCAAGAAAATATCTGCTAACCAAAAAAACCACCGCTTCCCATATGATTTTCCGCGAGCCTTGTCACGGATCGCCTTATCATATGCAAAAACAGTGGTTTTGCTACTGTTGAACGCTCAAAAAGCTTGTTTTTCTGATCAGTGAATGAATTTTGCGTACAAAATGCCCAACACAAGCACGATCAAGATGCCCCAAACCAGATACAGCGCACCTTTGGATATGCCACCCTGATGCTGTATTGCAGTGGCAGCGGTTGTATCATAGGATGCAGCTTCCTCAGTAGAAGATTCGAACTGGGTATGGCTTGAAGTGGTCAGCTGTTCGGTATCAGAAACAGATGAATTCTGCTGCGAACTTGTAGTATGTTTGGTGGTATTCGACTCTGTAGTGGTTTGTGTGACAGGCGATAACGGTTTCTGCTGTTGCAGCAAATCTGCCATTTGATGCGCATACGTCTGCAACGCCGCATCATTGCAGCGAGGAGTATAATCCACGATGAACTGGTGCGCAACATCACTTTGCGCAAGCTGTGCTTTTGCGGAAAAGGCATCCCAAAGAGATGCATCGGCAACGGGATATATCGCACGCTTCCATGAATGGGTCTGCGCAATTTCCGCATCACTGAGCAAAAAATAATCATGCTCCAGTCGGGGCAAGCCATCATCGGCAACGGGATCGTCCCATGTAGTATCCACATGATAGTACGCTCCATCAATGCATAGGAGATTCCACGCATGAGGCTCCCCTGCCTCACCCTCTACATAGCAACAATCCAAGCCTGCAATAGTCATCAGCAATTGAAAGGCTTCTGCGTAGCCCTCGCACACCGCAGCCTGATTGCACAACGCGCCGTACACCGAATGGTTCTCAACATAGTTGCCCTCATTGCTATAAGTACAACGTTTCACCAGAGCATCGTGGGCAAGCAGTGCGATTACCACCTCATCGGCATCCTCAAAAAACAGCGAACCCGCAAGACGAATCGCCTCCTGCTCGGCAAGCTCTTTGTAGCGAACGAGCTGCTCCCGTTCCACGCTGTACGCAATATTCAGGGACATATAGAATGTTTCGGTGTAGCTGTTTGTCCAGATCTCCCAACGAAAAGAATCCAGCATCGTACGTGCCAGCGCAGACCCGCTGAACACGCGGTTGATCAGACTGCCAAAATCTGTGTTGCGCATGGAAATCGGCATCGTGATATGAACTTCTTCGCTGCTTGCAACAGCCGCATGTGTCACAAGCGCAACAAAGGCTTCATCGGAATCCACATACTGCACGGGCAGCAGCGCGTCCTCACGGTAGTCCATGGTCATGGTGATGACATCGCCGCGAATGGAGCCCCGATAGCCCTCAAAGGCGTAGCCCAGCAGCGGATATGCACACAGCACCTCTTTGAGCATCGTATCTGCATAATCTGCCTGCATTTGAATGGTAGGCAAGCGTTCATACAAAGCCGCAGCAAGCTCCGCGTTATTTGATATTCTCTGTACGTCTGCTTCCGCAAGCAGCGGTGTCGGCAATATCAGCAGATAGCACATACAGCACACGCCAAACAAAAAGCAAACGCAGCGTTTGATCCATTTCTGCATTGTCGATACACCGCCTCCTCACTGAGCGAAATCCATTACGCTCTGGAATCCTCCATGCATTTTCGATACAGCTCGCGCTTGGATATTCCGGTTTCAGCCGCAATCTCACGGCAAGCATCGGCAGCGCGCACCCCCTGTGCAATCCGCGCACGCACAAGAGAAAGGGCGGCTTCCACGGAAAACTGTTCGTCTGTTTCCTGCACTGCGGCACCCGCCACCACCAGTACGAACTCCCCTCTGGGCGATTCATTTTCGTAATGGGCAAGGGCATCGCCAAAGGTGGTCTTTACAACCTCCTCGTGGAGTTTGGTCAGTTCTCTGCACAGCGAAACAGAACGTGTTTCGCCAAACACGGTTGCCATATCTTTCAATGTGTTGCGCAGCTTGTGGGGTGCTTCATAAAAGATCATCGTACGCGTTTCGTTTTTCAGCGCGGCAAGATGTGCATTACGCTGTTTTTTGTTCACGGAAAGGAATCCCTCAAAGCAGAACCTTGTGGTATCCTGCCCCGAAACAGCAAGCGCAGAGATCACCGCACTTGGCCCAGGAACCACCTGTATGGCAAGCTGCTGTGCCTGCGCGGCAGCCACAAGCTTCGCGCCAGGGTCTGAGATACAAGGCATTCCCGCATCTGTGACAACGGCAACGCTCTCGCCCTGCACAAGCCTTGCAATAAGACCTTCCAGCACCGATTGCGTGCTATGCTCATGATAGCTGACAAGGGGTGTTCGGATATCGAAATGGGTCAGGAGTTTTCGCGTCACACGGGTATCTTCGGCTGCGATCACCGCCACTGCGCCCAGAATCTCAAGCTGACGCGGAGTCGTATCTCCAAGGTTGCCGATGGGCGTTCCCACAACATACAAAACGCCGCTCATAGGTACTCCTCCCCAAAATGGCAGAGCTGTGCCGCTTCGGCGGTCATGCCCTCGCCGCTGCGCATGAACAGATTCGGCTCAACCTGCAAAAAGGGCTGCGCACCCTTTTTGCCCTCGATCAAAAACAGCCACGGTGCGCTGCCATAGGACTTACACACCAGCCGAAGCCGTTTTGGCTCAATACCTGCACCACGCATTGCGCACATCACATCGCAAAGACGATCCGGGCGGCAACAAAGGCACAATCTGCCATGATATTTCAAAAGTTTTGCCGCAGCTCTGCATATCTCTGCGATATCGCAGGCAACCTCATGCCTTGCAATTTGCTTTGCGGTGTCACGCGAGAGAATCCCTGCGCCCTGCGATTTATAAGGCGGGTTGCAAGTTACCAAATCCAGTTCGCCGATGGGTGCGCCATCCCAGAGATCATTGAGATCGGCACAAATGGGGTGGATCATCAAGCCGCGGTCACTTTTTTCCATGGCGAGCTGTAGCTGCATAATGGCTTGCAGCTGAATATCCACCGCAAAAATCTCCTTTGGTGGTGCGATTCTCTGCATCAGCAGCGGAATAATGCCGCAACCCGTGCCAAGATCACAGACGCGGTCTTTGGTACGGTATTTTGAAAAGCCTGTCAGCAAAAAGGCATCGGTACCGAAAGTGTGGCTCTCGCTGCGGCATACATACAGCCCTGTTTGTAAAAGTTCAAGCTGTTCGTTCATCCAAACAAGTTCATGGACAAATAATGCTCGCCACTGTCAGGGAACAATGTTACGATCAACTTGCCTGCCATTTCAGGGCGTTTTGCCAGCTTTGCAGCACCGCACAATGCTGCACCACCAGATATTCCTATGAGGATACCTTCCGTTTTTGCAACATCGTTGCAAGCGGTAAATGCTTCCTCATCAGTGATGGGAATAATACTGTCGTAAATGGTAGTATCCAAGGTTTCGGGGATAAATCCGGCGCCGATGCCCTGCAAACCGTGACTCCCCTTTTCCTTACCTGAAAGAACCGCAGAATTTGCAGGCTCTACTGCAACGATCTTCACCGAAGGGTTTTGCTCCTTAAGATATCTGCCAACACCGCTAAGGGTGCCACCGGTACCCACACCAGCCACAAAAGCGGCAACGGTGCCATCGGTATCCGTCCATATTTCAGGCCCTGTGGATGCATAGTGTGCTTGAGGATTCGCCGGATTCACAAACTGCCCTGCGATCACTGAGCCGCTGATTTCCTTGTGCAATGCTTCAGCCTTGGCGATTGCACCTGCCATGCCCAGCGCGCCCTCGGTGAGTACCAGTTCTGCTCCACGGGCTGCAAGCAATTGACGGCGTTCCACGCTCATCGTATCGGGCATGGTAAGAATCACGCGTACGCCAAACTCGGCTGCCGCAGCCGCCAAACCGATGCCAGTATTACCGCTTGTCGGCTCAATCACAGTATCACCGCGATGCAGCTTACCACTTGCAAACAAATCGCGGAGCATATACACCGCTGCACGATCTTTCACACTGCCACCTGGATTATACCACTCCAGTTTTGCCGCAATACTTGCGGGCAACTGATGCAGTTTTGCGTACTGCTCCAACATCAACAGGGGGGTATGCCCTGTGAGTGCGGAAAAGCTTCGATAGATATTCAAATGGGATTCCCCTTTCTCTCAAAGGAATAGGATTCGCCATGCAAAGCTTTGGATGCCATTGCATTAAGGCTTTCATCCGCGGTGATACCAGCAAGATAATTATAATATGCCTGTGATCCAATCATGGCAGCATTATCGCCACATAAATCTATCGTGGGCATATACAGGGTAATGCCCTCCTTCTCGCAAGCATCGGAAAGTTTGGCTCTTACACCACTATTTGCCGATACACCGCCAGAGAGTGCAACTGTTTTATAGCCATATTCCCTGGCGGCTTCGATCGTTTTTTCCGTAAGCACTGTTGCAATATTCTCTTGCAACGATGCAGCAAGATCATTATAATCAACCTCTTCATGCACTTGTTCTGCATGGTGCAGCAGATTCACTACAGCGGTCTTCAAGCCAGAAAAACTGAAATCAAAGGGGCTGCCTTCCATTTTTGGCTTAGGAAGTACAAAAGCATCGGCATGGCCCTGCTGTGCTGCGCGGTCGATATGCAACCCACCTGGATAGGGAAATGACATGGCACGCGCACATTTATCGAAGCACTCCCCTGCTGCATCATCCCGTGTTCTGCCAATGGTCTGAAAGACAGTATAATCGGTAACGGCAGCGATGCGGGTGTGACCCCCACTGACGATCAACGCCATATAGGGCGGTTTCAAATCGGGGTGCAGCAGATAATTTGCCGCAGCATGCCCTTCCGTATGGTGTACGGGAATCAGCGGTTTACCAGTTGCCAACGCAAGACCCTTCGCAAAGCTCACGCCCACAAGCAGCGCGCCGATCAGCCCTGGTGCAAATGTCACGCCGATGGCATCTACCTGAGCAAGCGTCAAACTCGCCTGCCGCAAGGATTCTTCCACCACATACAAAATATTCTCACAATGGCGGCGCGATGCCAATTCTGGCACAACTCCGCCATATTTTTTATGCTCCTCCGCCTGCGATGCGATCACATTGGAAAGGATTCTTCTGCCATCCTCAACGATGGCGGCGGCAGTTTCATCACAGGAGCTTTCAATTGCCAGTATCCGCATTTCGCGTTTCACCTGCCGTATCATTTTTTCGGACGTTTCGCTGTTCATCCATAATATAAAAACGCGATGCCTTGCCGTTGGTTTCGGGGTCATCCGCTGCAAGATCGCGGTAATAGGTACGTCCACCCCAGCCGTCCACATTGGCACGACGCATAGCACCAAACACTCTGGTTTTGAACCCCGAGTTTTCCTTTTCCTGCGCATGGATGAAGTTTTTCATGGCTTCGCGGCTGGTATGCCCATCCACAGGGCAACGTGAACGGATGATCTCTGGCACATTTGCTTTTGCCGTGCGACGGATCTCACGCTCTGGTGCAAAGCTTAATGGGCGTATCATGGTAATATCCTTGCGCGAAAGATATGATTTTGGCGCATAACAGCCGATCCTGCCTTCAATAAAGAGGTTCATCAAAAAAGTTTCCAGTGCGTCATCGTTATGATGCCCCAGCGCTAGCTTATTGCAGCCCAAATCACGAGTGGCATCGTGGAGGGCACCGCGGCGCATTTTCGCACAAAGGCTGCACGGATGCGTTTCCTTGCGAGAATCAAACACGATGCTACCAATCTGCGTGCGCAAGATATGGTAGGGCACGCCCAGTTCCGTGCAAAATCGCTCCACGGGAGAATAATCGGTTGGAATGCCCTGAAACTGCAAATCAAGGGTGACGGCAACCAATTCGTAATCATACAGCCCAAAACGCTGAAAATCACGCAAAGCACGCAACAGAACCAAGCTATCCTTACCACCCGAAACGCCCACTGCGATACGGTCACCGTCTTGAATCAAATCATACTCATGAACAGCACGACGCAGGTAACCAAGAATTTTTTGCATCTCAGTGGCCCAACAGACGCTGCATGATGGTATATCCCGGCTGAATGAGCAAGCCGGTTGCCTTTGCAGTATCTTCGTTAAATTCCGTAACGCCCTGCTGTTCTTTTTCACTGTCATAGATCAGGAACGGCACAGCATCATTGGTATGCGTCATCAAGCAAAGGGGCGTAGGATGATCAGGGGTTACCAGCACACGATACGCACCCATTTCCGCCAGAGCATTGCACACGGGCTGTAAAACCTTCTGATCAATCAGTTCAATGGCACGTACTTTGTTTTCTGGTTCATTGCGATGACCACACTCATCAGGGGCTTCCACATGGATGTATACCAAATCTGCACCATTACGGAACGCCGCAATGGCGGCATTTGCCTTGCCCTCAAAATTCGTATCCAGATAGCCTGTTGCGCCCTCTACATGAATCACCTGCATGTCAGCAAACTTTCCGATGCCTTTCAGCAGATCCACCGCAGAGATCATTGCGCCATGCACGCCATACTTCTCATAGAAATTCTCAAGCTGCGCACGCTTGCCTTCGCCCCAGAACCACACGCTGTTGGCAGGACGCAACCCCTTTGCCATTCTCTCCTTGTTCAGAGGATGATCTTTCAGCAGCTCGTAGGATTTTTGCATCATGGCATATAGCTTTGCTGCATTGGGATGCGTGGGCAGATACGCGCGGACAGGCTTACCTGTGATATCGTGGGGCGGCGTAATCTTTCCCAGATCCAGTGTACCCTTGTGCCAGATCAAACAATGGCGGTAGCTGACACCGTTGTACAATTCGAATTCCTCGTTATTAAAATGCTCTGCCAGATATTTGACTAGAACGGCAGCCTCCTCAGTGGAGATATCCCCTGCGCAGTAATCCACGATGGTTTTATCAGCATAATCCGGTTCATCTGTCACCGTCACCAAATTACAGCGCAGCGACACATCATCGTCCGCCATATCAATGCCAATGCTGCCTGCTTCCAACGGAGAACGTCCAGTATAGCAAGTAGCGGGATCATACCCCAACACCGCAAGATTTGCCACATCACTACCGGGTTTCATGCCATCAGGAACAGTTTTCACCACGCCTACCTCTGCCTTTTGGGCAAGCGACTGCATAAAGGGTGCCTTAGCCATCATCAACGGCGTTTTTCCCCCAAATTGCTCCACAGGATAATCTGCCATACCATCACAAAGCATTACAAGATACTTCATAAAAAACCTCCACATATCTGTATCAAACATATGCAGCAGATGCACGCATCACCTGCAAACCTACAAAGAAAAACGGGATGAGTCCCAGACACACCCCGCTGTATGCAAATCCGACCGATCACACTTCGGCGTCGTCCTTGGCCTCTTTTTCTTCCGCTTTATCCTCAGCAGCAGTGCTGTCAGATTCTGCCTCGGTTGCTGCGTCATCCGCTGCATCCTCAGTGGGCTGTGCTTCTTCCCCGCAGGTATCGCAAACACCGCAGGTATCGCAGCAGCAATCCTCATCATCGCACTCGTCGATATCGTCTGCGTCATAGCAGCAGGATGCGTTCTGTTTCCGTTTTGTCAGTGCGACTGCAACCGCTGTACCTGCGGCTGCTGCGGCAAGCAATGCAAGAAGTGTCAATTTTTTCATTTGAATTCCTCATTTCTCCGCATGGACAGGTATGGAAAGCAACCTGATTTTGGAAGGTACTTTCCGCAGTTGACCGTTGCTTATGCGGTATACAACGGCTCTGACACGATTATTATACCACAGTTGCGTCATAATTTCAAGTAGTTTTTTCAGATTTTAAGAAAAAATGCGCACTCCATCAATTATAAACGGCGCGAAAAAAGCAGAAGTAGTTTCCTGTTTTTCAACGCTTACCCCCTAAGCGCTCACTTTTTCGAGTATGAAAGGACGCTTTTTATGCAAGGATAGCGTTATACTTTTTCTTTCATTATTCTCCTCGCGCGTGCTACATGAATCGTCAATCGTCCCTTTTTACCGGCAGCTGAAAAAATCTTTGTTTTTTTCGAATTTTCTACTTGACAAACCGTCGTGGATGTGATATAATAAGCAAGTCTTAGGGGTATAGCTCAGCTGGTAGAGCAACGGACTCCAAATCCGTGTGCCGAGGGTTCGATTCCTTCTGCCCCTGCCATTTGCCAGAGCAAGCTGTGAACATTGCTTCGCAGCTTGCTTTTTTTACCTCAATTTGTAGTAGTCAATTATCCGTGCGTTTGCAAGACCTACAAAGGCATATCCTTTCATCACCATACACAACAGGAGTGATTGTATGAAAAACAGGCAAATAGGAGTGTTATTTGCATCTGCCCTTTTGATTTGTACGCTTGGACTATCTGGCACATCTGTGCAGGCAGAGCATACAGATACACCAGAATATACAATTCAGGATGTCAGACTGCTTCAGGATTTTCTCCTTGCAAAACCGACAGCTAAAGACCTTTCGGACAAGCCTTATGACATAAACGATGACGGCAGATGGGATGTATCTGACCTATGCCTTATGAAACGTCAGATTTTGCAGAACAGATCACAGCATGAGGTCCTGGTATCCGATGCTGCGGGATTGAGAGCTGCTCTTCAAAACGCTGCTGCCGGAGATACGATCCTTTTATCGCCCGGAGTATACGAAAGCAGTGACTATGGTGCAAAAGCCTCGCTGTTCCATTCTGATGCAGAAGGAACTGAAAATAATCCCATCACCATAAAAAGTGCCGATCCGGACGCTCCGGCTGTTCTGAAAGGAGCAGAAGTACAAAGAGGCATTGTGCTGTATATTACGGGCGATTACTGGAATATCAGCAATATTGTCTGCTGCAATGCGCAGAAAGGAATCATGCTGGATAATTCCAATTACTCTGTCATCAACGATGTGGAGGTATACAGCACAGGGCAAGAGGGCATCCATCTGCGCGACGGCAGTTCTCACTGTCAGATCATCGGTGCAAAGGTTCATGATACAGGTCTTGCCGGATCTTACGGGGAAGCAATCTATATTGGCAGTGCCAAATCCACCAATGGCTATGTACATGAATGCGATGACAATCTGATAAAGGGCTGCGTATTAGGTCCGAATGTGTCCGATGAATCCATTGATATCAAGGAATACACGACCGGAAACATCATCGAGGAATGTACGATGTACGGTGAAGGCATGACGGCAACAGACAGCTTTATTGATATCAAGGGAAATGAGACGATTGTTAGAAACAACATTTGCTACTCACAGGACAATACCGTGATCACTGATGCATTTCAGTTACACTGTCAGGTGGAAGGCTGGGGCATTGACAACGTAGTCTATGGCAACACGGTCTATTTTTCAGGCGATACGGAATATATTGTGAGAACATGGAACGGTACTTCATGCACAGTATATGACAACATTCGCAAACCTGAAAATAACGATTTCATGTATCGGGCGTACAACGGAAGCACCATTACGATTAAGGTTACACAATAAAATATGAGAGAAAAGCATCTGCTTTGAGCAGGTGCTTTTTTCATGCCCTGACGAGGAGGTGATATCGCATGGCAAACAGAATCAAGGGTATTACGGTCGAGATCAACGGTAATACAACCAGTCTGCAAAAATCACTGCAAAGTGTCGATAAGAACATCAAGAATACACAGACACAGCTCAAAGATGTGGAAAAGCTGCTGTTATTGAAGCGATTACAGGCAGTAAATGCGATGGCTTCATCAGCACACATACGGCTGAAACATTGGAGGGTATGCTATTTGGAGTTACTATACAACAGAGTTATTTAAGGGCAATCAACCCCAACAAACTCCACTAAACCATTATAACACATTTCAATTCAAATTACAAGGGCGCAAGTGTGAACAATGATCAAGCCCTGAACTTTGGCAGAGCCGTCCTTGCTGACAAGTCCCGTATGGGCTTTACCGCTGAAATCCGTGCTTTGCTCCAGAAGTACGGTGCTACGAAACTATCTGGCATTGGCCCTGACAACTACAAGGCACTCCTCGCCGATGCGGAGGTGCTGACAGACGCCGCCCAGAAATTAATGCAAAATAAACGGACACAATCTGGCATAGTTTCAAAACGATAGTACATAAGAAAATCGCCGCAAACACGCAGTTTACGACGTTTGATGTCTAAGAACGGTGATTCTGATACAATTGCGACCTTGTTGATTACCGTTTAATTCTGATGGAGTGTATTTTCTTTTGCCCAAGCGTTTTCTGTTTGGTTGTATTTTTATGAGTGCATTTTATGCCATTGTGCCGTTGTATCGGTGAAGAACGATGCCTTGCTTGATGTGTACACGGGAGTTGCCACCGCAGACGGTCCCTGCGCATTGAGCGTTGAGGAAACACCTGCATTGGAAATTCCTAAATTCCGTGCAAAGTTTTGCCCGCAGTTGTACGATTCTCTGTCGATGGCGTAAACTACGGCGTGCTTATCGCAAGTATTGAGGGTAAAGGAAACATCAAAGAGATTGCTTTCGACCGTTGGGGTGCGGTGCAGATGTCGCAGAACCTTGAAGGGTTGGGGTTTACAATGGTGCAGTTCGGACAGGGTTACAAAGATATGTCACCGCCTACCAAGGAATTGATGAAACTGACTCTGGAACAGGCGCTTGCCCACAACGGACACCCTGTTCTCCGCTGGATGATGGATAACATTTTCATCAGGCGTGACCCTACTGGAAACATCAAGCCGGACAAAGAAAAATCCACAGAGAAGATTGACAGTGCGGTTGCCATGATTATGGCTCTTGACCGTGCAATCCGCTGTGGATGTGTTTCTGATGATTCTATTTATGATTCGAGGGAGATGCTGATTTTGTAGTTTTGCTTACTCCTACAAGCTGAAATTGTCGAGTTGTTTAAGCATTAATTCTTTTTCTTTTTTATAATATAGCTTGGCTTAACAAACCATTTTATTGCTTTAGGATATTTTTCGGCATGATTCATTACATAAACGGATGCAATAATATATATAATCCAAATCGTCAGGGAAATAGCTGTGAAAACAATAAAAACAAATCTTAATTCCTTGTTATTCGCATTTGTTTTATCAAGTGTTATGTATGTGTTTTCATTACTTGAAAGCATATATATCCTTGTTTTTTCTTCCTTTAGATCCTTTTGAAGAAAACATAACTTAATTGTATTTTTATCAGATACATCTTTTTCAAGATTTTCATAGTTGGCAGATGCATCATCCAACTCCCATGTAAAAAATGTTTCTGGATGAGAAGCAAGCTTAATAATCAGACGTTTATGACCTTCATCGTTTTCAGAATCAAATTTATAACTTGCAATGGTATCGCTGTATGAACTTAAATCTTCCATTTTAACAGGTCTGGTTACATATATTCCCCAAAACATAAAAGCTAAAATAGCTGCAATAAAAAGTAACCATATGAATATAAATTCTCCCGGACTTTTAATATTGCCATTAAACAACTTTGATTGTGATTCAGTTTTTATTTCTGCATTTCTGGAATACTGCATTGCGATTCTGACAAATTTCCTGCTGTTTGCTGCCATAGAGTCTATAAGTATAATTCTGTAACCAACAGTGATAAATGAATCTTTTCCATAACTGATTTTTTTAATTTGTGAATAGTTATATTCATGTGTAATTCTAAACATATCCCTGTAGTAAAAACCTAAAGGTGTATAATCAATTTTCTGATTCGCAGTTAATGTCATTATCAAAGATAACAGTAAAAATATCCCAAATATAAGAATAGTCAGAAATTCAGCACGATTAAAAAAAGATAGAATTAAAACAATTCCAAAAAATAGTGACCCTATGATTCCTATAAATGGCACAATTACATTAATTCTTACTGTTCCACATTGCTTTTTGTTATACGATTCGTTATTCATAATAGACACTTCATAATTATAACTTACTAAATTATCTCCAAAAATTCCGATTTATAGAGTTTCTACCCTACATCTGTTTAGTTTAGTATATTATACCACACTTCAACCCTCAAAGTCAAGAAAAGGAGTTGATTTTTCATGGGTATTTTCACAGGACTATTCAAGTCCAGAAAGAAGAGCCTTACAGCATATTGCGGTTTATGCCTGTGTGAGAGTGCTGTCGGAGGCTATCGCACAACTGCCACTGCACTTATACAAATACAACGAGAAAGGAAAAGAGCGAGTGCCGCAGCACCCGCTTTACTTTTTGCTTCACGATCAGCCAAATCCCGAAATGACATCGTTTGTATTCCGAGAAACGCTGATGTCACATCTTCTGATTTACGGCAATGCCTACGCACAAATCATAACGAAGGCGGTTATCTTGTGCCGGATGAGTTCGAAAAGAAGCTCATTGCTGCACTAGAAGAAGAGAATGTGTTCCGTCCCCTTGCAACTCGCATTCAGACAGCACACGGCGACAGAAAAATCCCCGTCATCACCCAGAAGGGCGAGGCGGTCTGGATGGAGGAGGAAGAGGCATACACCCTCCCCGATGATGCTTTCGGTCAGATCGCACTTTCTGCATATAAGGTCGGCACTGCTATCAAAATTTCCGAGGAGCTTCTCAACGATTCCGCTGATGATATGATCGAGCTGTTCCATTCACTTAAGAGTCCCTATCGCAAAAAGGCGGTGTGGGTTCTTAACGAACAGACGGTCAAGGCTCTCCGCAAAGTCAAGGCTCTCCGCAAGGTCAAGGACAGCAACGGTCAGTATATCTGGCAGCCGTCTGTCACATCCGGTATTCCTGACACGATTCTCAATCGCCCCTATGTGACTTCTGTATATGCACCCACTCCCGATGCAGGCAGTAAGGCGATTGCGGTCGCACAGCGGGAGGGCATTATCTGATGGATTTCAGCAGAATGAATCAGCGGATGGAGGTATGATCATTATGGGAAAGAACAGAAACAAGGTCAAGTTCGGTCTGAACAATGTCCATTGGGCGAAGATTACTCAGTGGGGCGTTGATCCCGATGGAACGCCCACCGTGCCTGTGTATGGCGAATCCGTGCGACTGCCTGGTGCAGTATCGCTGTCCATTGATGCGAACGGCGAAAATGAGAACTTTTTTGCCGATGACAGCGTTTACTACGTCATCAACAACAATTCTGGCTATGAGGGTGATCTCGAAGTTGCTCTTGTCACCACGGAATTTGCTACCGAAATTCTGGGAGAAATCCTCGATAACAATGGCGTGCTTGTAGAGAAAAACGACGCAGAACCGGCACAGTTCGCACTGATGTTCGAATTCAGCGGCGACAAGCACAAGATCCGTCATGTCCTCTACTGCTGTACGGCGAGCAGACCTGCAACGGAGGGACAGACCAAGGAGGACTCCACCGAGGTCAAGACGGAAACGCTGTCGCTGACGGCTTCTGCACTGCCGACAGGACTTGTCAATGATATGTTCACTGAGCGTGAAAATGACGATTGTTCATATGATTCACTGGCTACGCAAGATGATATGAATGCATTTTGACTCTATCTACTTTGCATAATCAGGTATTTTCTCCATAAAGTACGCTTTGTACTCTTCTGAAAACCATGCGTCAATATACCCGCTTTTTTCTATACAAGAATGATCTTTAACCATTTCAGCAACATAGTCAATAGCTTCTCTAGATTGAGCTTTCATCACTTTAATGACGGTTTGCTCTGACATTGCTACTGTATGATTTAAGTAGCAATCTCTAGGATATTCCTGAACATCATTAGTATAATCAATAACTACAATGTAATCTCCATATTTCAGACAACAGAAAATATAGTTTAATGGAACACAATAAAGTGTATCCTTGATTTTAGCTTTTGTTGTTTCACCAACACAATACACATTATTAGGTTCATTTTGACGACTTATGAATTCTTCATGTGATAGGGCTAATTGTGATTTTCTAATGCATTTTGCATAAATCATATGAACCTCCAAAATTTCAAGCCAAGTGTTCTTCTTTCATTATCATTATAGTTCTTTTTTCAAATAAAGTCAAGAGGAGGTGACCCCACATGGCAAACAGAATCAAAGGCATCACCGTCGAAATTAACGGCGATACCACTAAACTTGCTGACGTTCTGAAAAACGTCAACCGCACCATCAGCAGCACCCAATCATAGCTGAAAGACGTAGAAAAGCTTCTGAAACTCGACCCCACGAACACGGAGCTTCTGGCACAAAAGCAGTCACTTCTGACCAATGCTGTGTCGGCCACCTCCGAAAAGCTGGACGCTCTCCGCAGTGCTGCACAGCAGGCTTTCACACAGCAGCAGTTCGATGCTCTTCAGCGTGAGATCATCGACACGGAGCAGTCCCTCCGTGATTATCAGCGGCAGTTGGAGGAGCTTTCTGATTCATCCGATGATCTTGACGAGGCTCTCACCGACACCGCCGATGGTGCGGATGATGCGGACGATTCTATGAAATCTCTGAACAAGACAGCCGACCAGACGGAAGGCTCGTGCTCCATTGCCAAGGGTGCGGTTGCAACCTTTGTGGGCAACGCTCTCACTTCACTTGTAAGCACCGCCGTTAACGCTGCACAGACCATCGGTGTTTCATATATCCAATGGGAGGATTCGCACAGAGTCGCTTGCCAGAATTGCCGCGAGCCTGCACGGAAGCTCGCTGCTTTTTGGAAATATCCTTAGCATACCATTCGTTCAAGATGTTTTTAAATGCCGTCAGATCGTTTTCGCCTTCGTTGGAATCGACGCCATCCAATACAGAAATGAACCGAACGTCCTGCTCACGAAAAAGGATCTCACTGTAATATCCGACCATCAGATGATTTCTTCCGAATCGTGATAAATCTTCTTGTGTCAAGTAGGGACTAAAAAATTTTTGAGATTTTACAAGCCGTTCATAGATGGACAACCATCCGTGAACGGCTTGTTCTGTCTCAACCTATCGTATTGAGGAAGTCCTTGAACTTCCAGACGATATTGCAGATTTCCGCAGATCACCGACCTCACGGTTTTGGACAGCATCCTTTTGAGCCAGCGTCAGATATTGGCTGATGGCATTGAAGACCACAGCCTCAAGCTCTTTCTCATAGAAACTCTCGCCAACCGGACACTGTGTATTTTGATCATGGGTGGAGTGTGTACATTGGTAGTGGTACGCCCCACCTTGGAGCTTGCGCCAGGACATTGCCCTTTTGCAGTTGCCACAGCGTACCAGCCCCTTGAGAGGATAGTTGTTCTGCTTTCGGCTTGGATTCTTTTCGCCGCCTCGAATGCAATTCTGAGCCAGCGCAAACTCTTCCTTGGTCACAATGGCTTCGTGCGTTCCCTCAACGATGATCGGATCACACACTTTTTGCTTTCTTGAGCTAACACCGCAGGATTTCATCTTGTGACTGATCAAAGTGCCGGTGTAGACCTCATTGCGGATGACCTTGTAGACCATGACAGCCTCCCAACTGATTTTGTCGCTCATTTTACTGAACTTCTTCTTATCGGGATGCTTCTGCCTGAAATATTGTCCCGGTGTCGGAATGCCGTCATCATTTAAGCCACGGGCAATCTGAGAGGTATTCCGTCCGGCAAGTGCTTCACCGAAGATTCTGCGGATCACCGCAGCCGCTTCTGGGTCAACGGCAAGTTTGTTGCGGATGGTGGGATAAGCCGTCAGTCCGCAGATGCTACCGTCCTTGCATTCATACCGCAGCACCTGCCTTTTCCCGCAGAAAGGCGTCATAAACCTGCAAATCCACTGCCTGTACCACAACGGTATCTTCAATATGGACA
>CAYXBP010000008.1:0-81585 GCA_964463355.1 uncultured Ruminococcus sp.
TGAAAGTTATGTGAAACTTTCATCTTGCCCCTTGACTTTTATTTGCAGGTCTTATGATGATTGAAAAAAGGGTGAAAACAGGGTACAGCATACCCGATGTTTCCACCCCAAACGGGCACAGCACCCCCAATGCCGTACCGCATGATTCTACTACGACAGCTTTCACTGGATTACGATACATCACCGATTTGTTTGGTGTTGTCTATCTTCACGAAAGCACTTTCGTATTATACCATATACAGCAAGAAATTGCAAGCCTTTTTTAGATTTCTTCTCGCAATGCTTCCGCCTGTTGAGCTACTGTCTTATCGTCATAGGCAAAGCAAAACATTCGGTAGCCGTTGATGACGACTGTTTCACCCAGCATACTGAGCCTTGGGGTGTGCAGCCCATAATTCATATGCACATGGCCATGAATGAAGTATTTTGGGGCATACTGTGCAAGCAATGTGCGAAATGCTTGGAATCCATGATGGCAAAGATCTTCTCCCGCATGAAAATTGGCAGCGGGGGCGTGGGTCAGCAGGATATCAAACCCCTTGTACTTTTTTAATTTCCACCATAGTTTGCGGATTCTGCGCTGCATCTCCTTCTCCGAATACTGGTGTGTTCCGGGACGGTATCGCATACTGCCTCCCAGCCCCAGAATGCGGATGCCTTCATGGACATAGATATCATCCTCAATGCAAAAGCACCCTTCTGGTGGATTATCAGCATATTTTTCATCGTGATTTCCGTGAACATACAGCACTGGCACATTGGCGAATGTTTCAATGAAAGAAAGATAATTGGGCGAGAGATCTCCGCAGGAAAGGATGAGATCGTAGCCTTTCAGCACACCCGGCTGATAGTAATCCCACAGACTCTTTGCCTCGACATCGGACAAAACCAGAATTTTCATCGTCGCTGCTGTTTCCTTTCAGTTTGTATGTAGTCCGTGATCGCGAACAAAGTCACGGTATTCTTCCTTCAGCTCATCGGCTTCGGGCAATCTGCCAATGATATTGTCCAGTAGCCAGTCTGCCTCAATGATCTCATGGGGCATCAGTTGTCTGCCCTCTTCGGCAATGCAGGAGCCATCTTGAGCATACAGCTTTCCCATGAACAGGTGAAAACGGTTTGCTGCAATATCGTCGCGCATTTGCTGCACCAGACGCTTTGTACCCGCAGGCAGATGTGTAGAACATACAATATCAATTGCTTCGGCAGAGATGCCCCAGTAATACATCAGTGCGTGGGCACCAAGATCATTTGCATCGTTTTTCCATGCGCCAATGAGGATAGAGCGCACCAGTTCTTCATACAATCTGCCCCAGTTCCAAACAGGTGCTGCTAATCGGAAAGAAATATCGCCATATAGACCATACAAGCCAAAGTCAGTATCGTCGGCAAGCGGTGCATTAATGTCACGGTTGGAGATAAGATCAATACCCTTTTTGCGAAAGTAGGCATAAGGGTCATGATCTTGCAAGCTTGACCAGTCCAGGTAAACTCTTGCACGAGGGTTAACCATCTGCACGCCCAGCGCAAAGGCATTTACCGAGGCAGGCGTACCCAGCACAGGATAATCTGCAATGTAACCCACTCGTTCACTTTCGGTCATAGCACCAGCGATGATGCCTGCTAAGAATTTCGCCTCATAGATTCGCAGGTAGTAGGTGCGCAGCTGCCGATAAGAAGTGTTCATAGAACAGTTGATGAAAATCACCTCAGGATATGCAAGGGTCATGCGCATACTGACCGCATGATATTCAGGGGCTGTGGTAAAGATCACCTTGCAGCCATCGGTCACTGCCGCCCGGATTACTGTTTCCGCAGCATCAGCGGTGGCAATCAGCGGCATTGTTTCAATGCGCTCGCCGAACACATCTTGAATATAGCGGCGACCAATTTCATGATTGTAACTCCAGCTGGAAATCTGCGGATCCTTCGGATACAAAAACGCGATCTTTAATGGTGTGCTGCTCAGTGGCAGGATCTTCGTCAGTGCAACTTTACGGGAACCCTCTGTGGGCGAAAGAATATGCGAAGTGTGGTAATCCTCTTTAAACACCTGAAATTCAGACCAGATACGGTCAATGCGACGTTTTAGTTCGGCAGAGGAAAGACTACGCAGTGCCTCAAAGCCGTAGATTTCCATAAATACAAGAAACGCATCACCAATGTAGGGAGAAAGCCGTTTTCCGTTTCGTGCGGAGTAATGTTCAGCAAAGACGGCATATAAGAAGCGTACATCCTTACGCAGGTCATCGTCCCACGGCTGATATTCGGCTTCCTCATCTTCTTTGGGTGTTACGGCCTCGCAAAGTCGCGGAAATGCTCCTATCTGCGACATCTGGATCTCGTAGATACCTGTGATACGATAAAAATCCACCAACTCGTAGTACACGGTATTCTCTGTACTTTCTGTGCGTTTGGGCAGAATACGGGTTACATTGGCTTCAATGCTCACCGCCCCAAAATACGCCGATACGCTCACACGCTTGTTGCCTTCAATCACATAGAACCGCTGCATATATTCCAGTACGGTGATCGGTTCTTTCACACCATTTGCGCGCACGTCATCGCAAAGGGCAATCCACTTGGAGGAAAATTCCGTGTCAAGCGCAAGCAGCGGCATAAAATTTGAAGCAAACGCATTGGTACGTTCTGCCGTTACAGTGCCTGCGATCATGGCGATTGGGATTTCAACCTGCCCCATAGGAACGCGTCCATCCTCTTCTTGAGAGGGCAATAATTCTTCCAGCGCAGGCAAATAGGGATATGATCCTCCTGCTAACGCTTGCCGATAGCATTTTTCGCCTAGCTTCTGTGCTTTCTGGTAATCCTGATAAGGCATCGTCTGTTACAACTCCTTTTCTATCGGTGGTTCTGTTTGATATTATACTACAGTGTGTAGCCTGAAGTCAACGCGGTCGCGCAAAAGTGCCGCACAATCGCTTGGGAGGTGGATACTCCCCCAATACAATTTGAATGCATTACATTTCGAGGGGAAAGCGGACGAGCCCGCTTTCCCCTCGTTGACCGTATATTATGAAAGCTTTGCGCAAACCAGACGGCTTCGGTGACATATCTGTATTGCGCTGAGCCATCCATATTCTCCTAAGCGGCGATCAATCCACCTTCGGCAGTTGGCTCAGTGCTGCATTGATCTCCTCATCGCTGGGAATATAATCTGTAAGAGTGCCACTGTTATGCCGTTCGTAGGAAACCATATCAAAGTAACCAGTACCAGTCAAACCGAATACGATAGTCTTTTCCTCGCCAGTTTCTTTACACTTGATCGCTTCGTCCATTGCTGCACGGATGGCATGGGCACTTTCGGGTGCAGGCAGAATACCTTCCACACGGGCAAATTCCACTGCGGCTTTGAATACATCTGTCTGCTTGACGGTAATTGCCTCCATGACACCCTGATCGTACAGTTCGGAGAGCATACTATTCATGCCGTGATAACGCAGGCCGCCGGCGTGCTGCGGAGCAGGCATAAAACCACAGCCGAGGGTATACATCTTTGCCAGTGGGCAGATTCTGCCTGTATCGCAGAAATCGTATGCGTATGTGCCACGTGTCAAAGAAGGACAGGATGCGGGCTCTACTGCGATGATACGGTAATCCGCCTCGCCACGCAGCTTTTGACCGATAAAGGGTGCGCTCAGACCAGCAAGATTGGATCCGCCCCCTGCGCAGCCAATGACGATATCTGCCTTTACGCCGTATTTATCCAGTGCTGCCTTTGTTTCCAGACCAATTATCGACTGATGCATTGCCACATGGTTCAACACAGAGCCAAGTACATAGCGGTAACCCTCTAAAGATGTTGCACATTCCACTGCTTCGGAAACAGCACAGCCAAGGCTGCCACCAGTACCGGGATGCTCTGCAAGGATTTTTCTTCCCACAGCTGTTGCCTCAGAAGGAGAAGGCGTTACTGATGCGCCGTAGGTACGCATCACTTCGCGACGGAAGGGCTTTTGCTCATAGCTAACCTTTACCATGAACACCTTGCAATCCAGACCAAAGTACGAGGAAGCCATAGAAAGTGCCGTGCCCCACTGACCAGCACCTGTTTCGGTAGTAACGCCCTTTAGGCCCTGCTTTTTTGCGTAATAAGCCTGTGCAATAGCAGAATTGAGCTTGTGACTGCCTGAAGTATTGTTGCCTTCGTGCTTATAATAGATTTTTGCGGGAGTATCCAGATACTTTTCCAGACAGTATGCACGCACCAGCGGTGCAGGACGATACATTTTATAGAATTCACGGATTTCTTCCGGAATCGGAATGTATGCATCAGTCGTATTCAGTTCTTGTTCGGCAAGCTCACGGCAGAACACCGTAGAAAGCTCATCAAGGGTAGCGGGCTGCAAAGTCTGCGGATTCAGCATTGGTGCAGGCTTTTTTTTCATATCGGCACGCAGGTTGTACCATGCCGTCGGCATTTCACTTTCTTCCAGATAGATTTTATAGGGGATCTTTTTCTCAGTGGACATAACAAACGCTCCTTTCAAGCATTGCGGCATTACCGCAGTCGGTGGAGTCGAGAAAACAGACAAATAAAAAACGCCCATCCTCGACAAACGAAAATCGTCAAGGACGAGCGATGCTCGCGGTGCCACCTTGATTCACGGCGCGATGCCGTGCCCTTACCGGAGTACCTGCGATACTCCTGATCATTTACGCAGACCATGCGTCGCAGTTTTACCGGCATTTTCACCGACTGCGCCCTCCGCGGGCCATTTGACGATCTGTGTTTTGCGTGGCTCTCACCTGCCCACACTCTCTGAAAAAGCATAATCGCCTTTATCTCCGCATCAACGGTTTCTGCTTGCATTATAGCACAACGCCGACGCTTTGTCAATAGTTTACCGAAGTTTTTCTGAAAAATTTTTTTCGGGCGTGGGGCGGTGAAAGCGGCACGGCGACCCTTGACAAAATCGGCATTTGGTTGTATACTATATCGTGTATGATTGGGCGTTTATCGCCTGAAACCAAAAAGCGAAAGGACATTGATCGTTATGGAATGGCAAAGTCTGAATACACTGCGCGAAAAATATCTTGCATTTTTTGAAAGTAAACAGCACACTCGTATGGAGAGCGCGTCACTGATTCCGAAAGGGGATAACAGTCTGCTGCTGATCAATTCGGGCATGGCACCGCTGAAAAAATATTTTCTGGGGCAGGCTGTGCCACCAAATGTGCGCGTGACCACCTGCCAAAAGTGCATCCGTACCCCCGATATTGAACGCGTCGGCAAAACCGCTCGTCACGGCACTTATTTCGAGATGCTGGGCAACTTCTCTTTCGGCGAATATTTTAAGAAAGAAGCCATTGCTTGGGCATGGGAGTTTTTGACAGGTGTGTTGGAAATTCCTGCGGAAAAGCTTTGGATCACCGTATTTGAAAGCGATGACGAGGCGGAAGAAATCTGGGCAAACGAAATTGGCGTGCCTCGCGATCGTATCATCCGTTTGGGCAAGGAGGACAATTTCTGGGAGCATGGCTCTGGCCCCTGCGGGCCTTGTTCTGAGATCCATTTTGACCGTGGCGAAAGCTATGGGCCGTTTGAAAGCTTTGAGCAGGCGAGTGATGCAGACCGCATTATTGAAATCTGGAATCTGGTGTTCTCGCAGTTTGACAGCGACGGCAAGGGCAACTACACCGAGATGAAGAACAAAAATATCGATACCGGTATGGGGCTTGAACGTCTGGCTTGCGTGATGCAGGGCGTGGATAATCTCTTTGAAGTGGATACCATCCAGAATATCATGCAGCATATTTGCAAAATTGCAGGGGTGAAATATCACGATAACGAAAAAACTGATGTTTCTCTGCGCGTGATTACTGACCATATCCGTTCTACCGTATTTATGGTTGGCGATGGTGTAACGCCGGCAAATGAGGGCAGAGGTTATGTGCTGAAGCGTCTGCTGCGTCGTGCAGCACGTCACGGAAAGCTGCTTGGTATCCAGCAGCCATTCCTGTATCAGGTAGCAGAAACTGTGATTCAGGAAAATGCAAATGCCTACCCCGAACTGATGGAAAAACGTGCGCTGATCACCAAAATCATCCGCTATGAAGAAGAAAGCTTTGCCCGTACCGTTGACCGCGGCACCGAATTGCTGGAGGTCTGTATGCACGCACTGCGCATTACAGGGAAAACGGTCATTTCAGGCAAAGATGCGTTTACCCTCAGCGATACCTACGGCTTCCCTATCGATTTGACCATTGAAATGGCTGCCGAGAAGGGCTATACCGTTGATGAAGAGGGCTTCCGCGCCTTGATGGAGCAGCAGAAGCAGCGCGCGCGTGCAGATCGTGCAGCTAAGGTCAAAACTTCTTGGGGCGGCGAGGCCGCTGTGCCGAAGGATGTGCCTCTGACAGTATTCAACGGCTACACGCTGATGACCTCTGCTGCCACCGTGCTTGCAATTCTGGTCAATGGTGCGCCAGTGGATTCCATCACCGAGGGCACCGATGCAGCAATCGTTCTTTCGCAAACACCATTTTATGCGGAAAGCGGCGGTCAGGTTGGCGATACAGGCGAAATCAGTGGTAACGGCGTTTTTGCTGTTGCCGATACACAGAAAGTCGGTAATGGACACTTCCTGCATATGGGTACGCTGGAGCAGGGTACCATTTCCGTTGGTGATACCGTATCCGCTAACGTAGATGCCAAACGCCGCAGTGCCATTATGCGCAATCACACCGCAGCTCACCTGCTGCAATCGGCGTTGCGTGCCGTGCTGGGAGATCATGTGCATCAGGCAGGTCAGCTTGTCAATGCAGAACGCTGCCGTTTTGATTTTTCCCATTTCTCTGCTATGACTTCTGCGGAATTGAAAAAGACCGAGGCGCTGCTGAACGAGATGGTTTTTGCATCCGAACCGGTCACCATGCAGGAAATGCCTATTGAGGAAGCGAAAAAGCTGGGCGCGATGGCATTGTTTGGTGAAAAGTATGGCGATGTGGTTCGTGTTGTGACCGCGGGCAGCCGCTCTACCGAGTTCTGTGGCGGAACCCATGTCAGCAATACTGCACAGCTTGGCTTGTGTAAAATCGTTTCCGAAAGTTCTGTGGCAGCGGGCGTGCGCCGTATTGAACTCGCTACTGCCGAGAACGTTCTGCTTTTGCTGCATGATGCAGAACAGACCATTGCGCAGGCTGCAAAGGCACTGAAGCTTTCCAATACTACAGAATTACCCGAAAAATGTGCCGCACTTACCAACGAACTGCGTGATCAGGCAAAGGAGATTGACCGTTTGAACCAGAAAATTGCAGGCGGTCAGATATCCCATCTTTTCGATCAGGCAAAGGTGATCGATGGCATCAAGCTGGTTTCTATGATGCTTTCCGATGTAAAACCCGATGCACTGCGTACCCTAGGCGACCAAATTCGTGACCGGGGCGGCGATGTGATTGCGCTGCTGGCAGGTGTTAATGGCGAAAGTGGTAATTTCTACTGTATCTGTTCCAAATCTGCGGTTGCAAAGGGCGCTCATGCAGGCAAAATCATTCAGCGTGTGGCAGCCATTACCGGCGGTAAGGGCGGTGGCAGACCCGATTCTGCGATGGGCGGCATTGGTAAAAGCTACATGGTCGATGAGGCTCTGGGGATGCTCGATGAGATCGCTAAGGAATTTTTGAAAGGCTGATACCTTGCAGGAAACACCGCATAGAGCCAGTGATGCAGATGTGTAGTTAAGCAATCAGGCGTGTTTTGTGCGGTGCTGCCTTAAATCATAAAGTAGGGAGGCGAAACCGATGCGCGTGACCATTCGCAGGGCAAATCCTCAGGAAGATGCCAAAGCCATTTCCAAGCTGATACGGGACGAGTTGCAGGTGCCGGTTTCCGCATCCGATACGGCACAGGCACTCACCCGCCTGTGCGTCAATACCCGAAACTCCGTGTTTGTGGCTGCGGTGGATGATGTGGTGGTGGGCTTTCTGCACATCAGCGATTACGACTCCTTGCTGCTGAACGAGCCAATGAAGCAGATTCGTTCGTTGGCGGTGTCGGCTTCGTACCGTCGTATTGGCATTGGCAAGACAATGTTGCAACGGGCAGAGCGTTGGGCGGCAGAACACGGTGCGCAGGGCGTGCTTGTGGATTTCAGCGAAGCTTTTGCAGATGCCGAACCGTTTTATCAAAACTGCGGTTATGTAGCAGAGTGCAAAGATACCTTCTGCCGCAAGCTGTTTCCCATCCGACCAAAATTCTAATAGAAAGGTGGTATATCACATGGATTGCCTGTTTTGTAAGATCATCGCGGGGGAGATCCCCAGTACAAAGGTGTATGAGGACGAATTCGTGTACGCATTTAAGGATATCAGCCCCATTGCACCGATTCACATTTTGTTCATTCCCAAGCAGCATATCTCTGGTGCAGCTGCCATCACCGAGGAGAATGCCGAAATCGTTGGTAAAATCTTCACTGCGATCGCGAAGGTTGCCGCCGAAGAACATCTTGACAGTGGTTTCCGTGTCATCACCAACAACGGTGCCGATGCAGGTCAGACAGTGCCGCATCTGCACTTTCATCTGCTTGCCGGCACGGAAATGGGTTGGTCTGCCGCAAGCGGCGTGTGAACGCTCTTGGAGGAGAAAGTGCAAGGCACAGTCGCAACGGCTGTGCCTTTGTCAAATAATCGCGATGTGCGCCTGACCGAATGTTTTGTACTCTCCTGGGTTAGCGGATTGCTGCTGTGTTCATTTTTTCACAAGGGTACCGTTTCTTCCGCATGGCTCACGGCAGCCATCGGGTTTTGTATGCTGATGATTGTTTGTCTGCTTTGCCACTATGCAAAACGCCGTGTCATCGCCTGTATATTGGGTGGCGTGGCTGCGCTTTGCAGTTGGAATATTCATACGTTTTTATACGCAAAACCATTGCTTGCCCTTGATGGACAAACTGTGTCAGTGGCAGGTGTTATTACCGACAGCACGCCCTATGACGGTGGTACTGTACGCTATACGGTAAGGTTTTCGTCAAATGGGATTCCTGCGAACGCTTACTGGTATGCTGCCAACGCAGAGGCAGAAACCATTCTGCAAATTGGTGATAAGATTCGTGGCGATGCTACATTTCTGGCAAGCGATTCGAAATACAACACACAGCGCAATGTTTTTCTGATCCTGCGGAATGCATCTTTTGAGAAAGTCGGCAGTTCGTCTATTTATGTACTTAAGCGTGCAGTGCGCAGCTACCGCGATACTTGCGCTGCGAATATCATGCAGCATATGCCAAAGCAGAATGCCGCTCTGCTGCTTGCCATGCTCTTTGGCGATGATCGTAACCTCGCCGATGATACTGCCGCAGCCTTGTATCGTACGGGGATCGGTCATGTAATGGCGGTTTCGGGGTTGCACCTTGTATTCTTTTGCACGGCACTGAGTTTTATACTGCACCATTTGCGATTTGGCGTGCGCGCCGTACTTTGCGGCAACCTCATTGCGATGCTGTTGTTTGTCGTGATGGTGGATTCTGCCATATCCGTGATGCGTGCCGCAATTATGCTGCTGTTAAGCCTGATTGCACCGATTTTTGGGCGCAAAAGAGACGCAGGGCGTTCTTTGTGTATTGCTATGTTCATCTGCACATTACCCACGCCATATGTGATTGGATCGGCATCTTTCTGGCTTTCAGTATCAGGTGTATTCGGACTTACGATCCTCGCGCCCTATATGCGCAGCCGCAAGCCTGAAAAACAGAACGGTATTGCAGCCGTGTGGTGTGTCATTAGCAGTAAGCTTGCTCCGATGTTCTGGGTCTGGCTTGCCGTCTTGCCTGCCGCCGTGTTGCTCTGTGGCGAAACTTCGCTGCTTTCCGTGATTTCCAATGCGATACTGCTGCCTCTTTGCACTACAATTCTGGGTGTTGGGCTGCTGAGTGTTGCATTGGGCGGGATTGGTGTGGTTGTTCTTCCAGTTGCCAATGTGCTTTGCCGCATCGTGCTGATGCTTGCACAATTGTTAGCGAAATTGCCTTTTGCATCTCTTTCAGTAGTGCATCAAAGCACAAAAACATTGCTGATTCTGGCGGTGTGCGTACTCATACTACTGCGCCTAATGCACCGTGCAGATCCAAATTGTCTTCGTGTGGGCGTGATGTTGGTGGCTGCGGTGCTGCTGATACAGATTTCGATGGTGCGTTTGATGGAAAACCGTACTCTCTCACTTACATTGCTGGGAGAATGCGATACGCCTGCCATTGTTTGCATTGCAAATGATACCATTGTACTGATCGACCAGAGCGGTGACAGTGACAATGTCAGGCTTGCCGCAGATTATTTGGAAGAGAATGGCCGCTATCACATTACTGCGCTGGTGTTGCCGAATCTGCGTAATATTGCCGCTTACGAATCCCGTTTATGTAACCTGACCGTTGACCATGTTTATCTGGGAGATGCCACAGGGCTGCGCGCGAATACAACTCTGTGTGGTTGTGAACCGGAATCCTATACGGACAGCATGAACCTGCAAACTCAGGATATCATGCTGACATTGTTTACAAGTGGCTTTACGCTCCAATGGGATGATATGCTCATATCAGTGCCGGATGCAGACAGCACGCAATCGAAAAAGGCTGCCGTGGAGATTCGGTTAGGAGAGCAGATTACCGTTACCGATGCGGCACAGCATCAGACACTGTATGAAGAAAACCTTCGGCTGCGCTTTGCCCGTTCGGGGGCGTGGCAAGCGGAGTACACGGAATGATTGCTACAGAAGGGAGCTGACAGTATGCCAAGGCTCAGCGCGCAGGATACCCTGCGAGAAATGAGCAGAGAAACCCCACCCTCCTGCTGCTATATTTGTGGCGAGGACGGCGTGACGGCAAACAATCTGCAAAAGCGGATTTTAAAAAAGCTGACAGACGGCGATGCACTCTCGTACACTGTATTTGATGGGCAGGCACTGGATCTTGACCGTATGGCAGAGGCTTGTATGTTCTGCCCGATGTTTCAGCCGTTTAATGTTATTATTGTGCGGGATTTTGATCCCGATATGTTGCCTGCTGCTACGGTAGATGCTGCACTGGAGCTATGGAAGAATCTGCCGGAGCGTGTGGTTGTGCTGGTGATAATCTCTGCGCAACAAGTGTATGAGATCAAACGCGGTGAGCCTGCTTTTCTGCCAAAGCATAAGAAGATCGCCGCTTTTTTTGAAAAAAATGGAATTTTGTGCATCTGCGAAAAGAAAAACGCCTTACAACTGGGCAAGCAAATCCAGGAGCGTGCCAAACGGCACGGTTGCACCATTGGCAGAAATGAAGCTGAACTGCTTGCAAACCGCTGTTTGTGCGATTCCACATTGGTGCATACCGAGTTGGATAAGCTGATGGCTTGTGCTGATGCCGGCGAGATTACTTCAGAGATGCTGGATGCTTTGACTGTTGCTCAACCCGATGCCGATGTGTTCCGTTTGGCAAAGGCGGTGACCGCAGGCAATGGCAATGCGGCATTTTCTCTGTTGCAGATGCTGACCGCGAAAAGTGAAGATTCCAAAACGATACTGGGGCTGCTTGCAATCTTGACAAGCAATTTTATAGATCTGTACCGTGCAAAACTGGGCCTTGGTGCGGCAAAGCAGCAGGATACCATCGCGGCAGAGTTTGGCTACCCTAAAAACAAGGAGTTTCTGGTGCGTAATGCCATGCGCGATTGCCGCAATATGAGTCTGCCGCAGCTGCGCGCTTGTATTCGTATTTTGCGGGAAACCGATCGTGCGTGTAAATCCAGCCGTACTGCACCGAAGCTGTTGTTAGAACAAGCTATTGTGCAGATGCTGCGTGCGCAGTTTGCCGAGGAGGGTTCTGGTTGAACGAGAAAATTGCACTTGTGCCCGCTGTGGTGGTAGAAGGGAAATACGATAAGATCTGCATTAACGCCTACTTTGATTGTACCGTTATTGTGACTGATGGATTTCGCATTTATAAACGCCCAGAACAGCTGGAATTGATCCGTCATTATGCACGCACGAATGGCGTGGTGATTTTGACGGATGCCGATGCTGCCGGTTTCCAGATACGAGGATATCTTAAGGGCGCAATTGCCGAGGGCAAGCTGTACCATGTGTATATTCCCGGCATTCATGGCAAGGAAAAACGCAAGGCAAAACCCTCTGCGGAGGGAACTTTAGGCGTAGAGGGTATGGACAGAGAAACTTTGATGATGGCATTTGCACGAGCAGGCATCTTTGATATGGATGCAGTGCCGAAGCAAGGTTCGCCTATTACCCCAGCATTGCTGTATGAATATGGGCTTACGGGCAGTGCGGATTGTTCGGTACGGCGTAAAGCCCTGCTGGATGCGTTGCGCCTGCCATGCCATTTATCGGTCAACGGTCTGTGCGAGGTGCTTTCCACCATGACCACGGCTGAGACTTGTGGCGAATTTTTCGCTGCATATCTGCCCCGTGAGGAGGAAACATGATGCAGCTTGCTTCTCTGGATTTTCTGCTGTTTTTCTTTCCCGCTGTTGTGGTGGTAGGCGTATGCCTGCCAAAGAACTGGCGCAATCTATGGTGTGGTGTTGCAGGCATGGCTTATTGCTTTTTGCAGGGTTTGTCAGCATTTTTGCCGATGGTGCTTTCGGTATTCGTTGTGCGGCTTTTGTTACTGCATATCAACGAAGTATCTTCTGAACGCCGAAAAGAGCTTACCATGCTTGCAGGCTTTTGCGTTTTGCTTTGCATGGTTCTGCTTTCGCGATTCTGGCATGGATCTGTACCAATTGCAATGGCACTTTGTCTAATGCAACTCGTAGAACTGCTGCTCATGTATCGTCATCAGCCGCAGCCGATGCTCCCCTTTGCGGTATATTTCGGTTACTGTTTCGGGCTGATGCGTTTGTGGGCAGGGCCTATCCTGACGGTAGCGCAATATGAATACATCACCGAGAATTGCAAATGCACACTGATGCGCTTTGGAAAGGGCATTGGTAACTTTGTTCGCGGATTTGCGAAGCTTGTACTGCTCGCGCTGCCTGCAAACACCATTGCAGCGTTCCTGCTGCGGCGTGCAGAAGCCAAAAGTCTTTCTCTGCTTGATGCACTCGTTGGCTTGATCGTCGTGTTTTTTACGGTGCATTATGGCCTGGGCGGTATGGCACAAATGGGTAGAGGTCTTGGTTCCATGTTGGGCTATATTTACCCTGAAGAATTGCATACACTGCCTGCTGCCCTTACCTGTCGCAGCTATTGGGAGCAGCTTTGGACATCTGCGGCACAATGGGCAGAACGTGTCTTTCATATGTATATCCCAGCACTGCACCGCGGTGTGCGAATGCTCACTTTCGGTGTGACAATAGGATTACTGTTCGGTCGCGGGTGGAATGGTTTGCTGTGGGGGTTGCTGCTTGCAATGGTTTTTTGGGCAGAGCCAAAATTGCAGCAGTTCTTCGCGCGTGCGGGTATCCGCCTGCCCGTTGCCGTGCGACGAACTGTTGTAAGCTGTCTGGTGCTGTTGAGCATAGGTACACTGTATCCCATCACTTTTGGTGGTGCGATAGATTACGGATTCGCACTTTTCGGCGCAAACGGATTCCGACTGCACGCAGCGGTGCTTTATCTCCTGAAAACCAACTGGTATGTACTGCTGAGCGGCGTATTGCTGCTTCTGCCGACACGGCAGTGGCTGAAGCGTGGCACAGCGCGTAGTCGCGTATTAGATTGGCTTAGTGTATTGTTGGCACCCCTCAGCGAATGTCTATTGCTTGTGCTGTGTATAGGTGCATTGCTTGTTTAAAAGAAAGGAAGATTTTCAATCATGTCTACATTTACTGCAAAAGATTTTGAAATCATTGATATGCACGCGCATATTTTCCCACATAAAATCAGCGAAAAAGCAACCCGTTCCATCGGTGATTTTTATGATATCAAAATGTTTTATGCCATTGGTGAATCTGAAGCACTGTTACAGGCAGAAAAAAAGATTGATGCAAAGAAAATGCTTGTTTGCTCGGTGGCAACCACCGCAAAGCAAGTTGTTTCTATCAATGATTTTATTGGAGCAGAATGTAAGGCTCACCCTGAATTTATCGGCTTTGCAGCCATGCACGGCGATTTTGAACACATCGATGATGAGATAGACCGTGTTATTGGCATGGGTATGAAAGGCATCAAGCTTCACCCCGATTTTCAGCGCACAGCCATTGACGATCCCAAATCTTACCGTATTTATGAAGCCGTTGAAGGAAAACTACCTGTATTGATCCATATGGGCGATTATCGTCACGATTTCTCGCACCCAACTATGTTGGTCAAGGTGATGAAAGATTTCCCGAAGCTGCAAGTAATCGCTTCCCATCTGGGTGGCTATGGGGCATGGGCAGAGGCGGAAGCTGTGCTTTACCCTGCCGAGCAAATGATGGTCGACACCAGCAGCTCCCTCGCATTTATGTCCAAAGACCGCGCCCTGCGCCTGATTCGGCACTATGGTGTGGAACGCTGTATGTTCGGCACAGATTTCCCTATGTGGTCGCCTGCTGAGGAGGTGGCACGTCATTTTGCACTGGAGCTTACCGAAGAAGAGTATCGTAAGATTTTTGCAGAGAATGCAAAGCGATTTATACTCAAAGAAATGGATATTTAAAATGATACCGTGCAATTGATGTTGGAAAATAATGATACGATTGGGGCGAATGCGATGCATGTTATTAGCTTGTTTAGTGGATGCGGCGGTCTTGATCTTGGGATTTGCAAGAAACGGCTGTTCCTGCTGACCCGAAGAATCATCACAATCCAGACGCAGTTAACAACAATGAATACTTTACAGGTGCGTATTCTCCGATCTTTATGAGCCGTAACAGAGTAAAGAATTGGGATGAGCAGGCATTTACCGTTTAAGCATCTGGTCGTCAGTGTCAGCTTCATCCTCAATCTCCTAAGATAGAGAAGTTCGGAAAAAACGACTGCTTGATCTTACAAGAAGAAGCCACTCGCCGCTTTTGGTGGATGGCAAACGCCATAAAACTATAAAGGAAAAGTATATGCTGTTATCCTGTACAGGAATTAATAAATTTTATCAAGGGGCACAGGTGTTGAAATCCGTTGCACTGACAGTGGAGAATCAAGATCGTATCGGCTTGGTGGGTATCAACGGTTGCGGTAAAAGTACGCTGCTGCGGATTCTTATGGAAAAAGAACTGCCCGATCGTGTAGATGCAGAGGAACCTGTCATCACCAAAGCAAACTGCTTGCGAGTGGGATATCTTGCGCAGAATGCTGGACTGGATGCCTCGCGCTCTGTGCTGGAGGAAATGAACGCCGCTTTCGCGCCATTGCTTGCTGCGCAGGAGGAAATGCGACGTTTGGAAACGAAAATGAATGATGGGCTGACCGATGCTGAATCCGATGAATATGCCAGACTTGCCACCTATTTTGAAAGCAATGACGGTTATCGCACGGATGTGCGTATCCGCACAGTGCTATTTGGTATGGGCTTTACCGAAGCGGATATGAATCGCAAGGTATCTGGATTTTCCGGCGGTGAAAAAACCAGACTTGCACTCTGTAAGCTGTTGCTGGAGGCTCCCGAACTTCTGATTCTTGATGAGCCGACCAACCACTTGGACTTCCAGACCATCAATTGGCTGGAAAACTACCTCAAGGATTGGAAGGGCGCATTGCTGATCGTTAGCCATGATCGCCTTTTTCTTGATCGGCTTTGCAACAGTATCTGCGAACTGGAACGTGGGCATCTTAGCCGATATAAGGGAAACTATACGGCGTATACCCATCTGCGTGCTGAGGCAGTTGCCCGACAGCAGAAGGAGTATGACGCGCAGCAAAAAGAAATCGCCAAACTGGAAGATTATGTTGCGCGCAATCTCGTGCGTGCTTCAACTTCTAAAAGCGCGAAAAGCCGCGTGAAACAGCTGGAAAAGATTGAGCGTGTGGAAAAGCCCTTTGCTGAAGCAAAAAGTGCAAAGTTGGCGTTTACTTATGCGGTTACGCCGCCGTTGGAGGTTTTAGAGGTTCGCGGTATTGATTTGACCGTTGGCGAGGGCGACAAACGAAAAACACTCATGGAGGATATTTCGTTTACTGTGCGGCGTGGTGAAAAACTGGGTATCATTGGCGAAAATGGTGCAGGAAAATCCACCTTACTGAAAGTGCTGCGGAATATTCTGCCCCATAAAGGTCTGGTTCGATGGGCATCTGGTGTGCGCATTGCCTGTTTTGAACAGGAAAGCGAAAGTCTTAACCCCTACGTTACAGTGATGCAGGAATTGCATGACAGATATCCCACCCTTAGCGATTTTGAAGTGCGCAGCCTGCTGGGACAGGTACGCTTAACTGGCGAAAACGTTTTTAAAGAGGTAGGAGTTATCTCTGGTGGAGAGCGTGCCAAGCTTTGTTTTGCCATATTGATGATGGAGCATGGCAACGTGCTTTTGTTGGATGAGCCGACAAACCATCTTGATCTTGCCACAAAGGAGGTTCTGGAAGAGGCACTGGCAGCCTTTGATGGTACGATTTTGTTTGTCAGCCATGACCGTTATCTGCTGGAACGCATCGCAGATGGTCTGTTGGTGATGAAAGACGGCAAACTGGAACGCTTCAAAGGTAAGTTCTCGATGTATCAAGAGCTGTTGTGCCGTCGTACTGAAGAGGAAGAAGAAACCGCGCAGCAGGAAAAAGCCAAAAAAAACGCAGAGAATACAAAGCGTGCCTACCGAACCAAAGAGCAGCGTAGTCAGGATGCGAAACGCCGTCAGGAACAGCACCGCATTGAGCAAGAAATGGAAGCATTACAGGCAGAGCAAGCCGAGGTACAGGCATCGTTGGAGGATGAAGCGGTATTCAGCGATTATCCGAAGATGCAAGCGGCTTGTCTGCGATTGGAGGAGATTCGTCAGACACTGGACGATATGCTGGAGCAGCTTATTCTACTTGAGGAAGAAGCATAAACGGTATCCCTATAGAATTGATATCCGTGTGATACTGCTGTTTCAGCAGAATATTTCTTCACTATCATAACACAAAAGTCCCACCCGCAGCATCTCCACGGGTGGGACTTTGTCATCTACCGACTACTGACAGCCGAAAATGATCAGCAGCAGGAGTTGTTATTGCAGCCGCAGTTGTTGCCGCCCCAAGAATTGCCACAGCCACAGCCGCAGAACAAGAAGAACAGAACGATCAGAATGATAATCCAGTAGCAGTTGTTACCCTCGCATCCACAGTTCATAAATCAAGCACTCCTTCAAAAAAATTGTGTAGTTGCTCAGCGTCCGGATCGCTTCGCGCGGTGTGAGAGGCGGTTTGCCGCTTCCCAATGTCATGATATGCCACAGCAGAAAATGTGTGACGGTATTTAAAAATTTTTTTGCGTGCCCTTTTGCATGAGATCTTGTACATCCGCTCATACTGAATATGCAAAGCCACCGTCATCATGTTCACAGCACATGGCGAATATGATGAACCAGATGGCGATTCATATTTGTCATGAGGGAGGGCATCACCTTGCAATCGGATCAATATACCAAAAAAGCAAAGCAGATCATCGAATCTGCACTGGCACACGCGGAGCAGCTTGGTCACACCTTTGTGGGCAGTGAGCATCTACTGCTTGCCATGCTGCGTGATGGCAACAATGTAGGCGCTGCGATTTTGCGCACCAATCGGGTACATTTACGGAATTATCATCAGGCATTGCTGAAAGAAATCGGCAGAGGTAACGCGATACAACTTACCGAAGCAGCATTTACCCCTGCGCTCTGTCGTATACTGGAACATGCCAAAAAGTTGGCACAGCAACAGCACCAGGCAGCCGCAGGCAGCGAACATCTTTTGTTGGCAGTGCTGCATGAGGAACAATGCGGTGCTGCGGCAATTTTGCGCACAATGGGGATCTCTGATCCATCGCAATTGTATCGCGCTGCAAGAGAGGGCGTCACAGATGGTGTGCAGCTGCCCAACATCAGCTTTGATGAAAAACGCTGCCCCACGCTGATGAAATATGGCAAGCATCTGACGGATCCCATGATTGCCGATACATTTGACCCACTCATCGGTAGAGAACAAGAATTGCGGCGTATCATGCAAATTCTGTTGCGTCGCAATAAGAACAATCCCTGCCTGATTGGCACGGCAGGAGTGGGAAAAACTGCAATCGTAGAAGGTGTTGCAAAGCGTATTGTGCAGGGCAAAGTGCCGCCTGCCCTACGGGATAAGGCCATTATTTCGCTGGATTTTACTGCTATGCTTGCAGGCGCAAAATATCGCGGTGATTTTGAAGATCGTCTGAAAGCCTGCATGGATGAAGCTGCCGCACAAAGTAATCTGATATTGTTTATAGATGAAGTGCATATTATTGTTGGGGCAGGCGCAGCTGAGGGGGCTATTGATGCAGCCAATATGATGAAGCCCCGTCTTGCACGAGGAGATTTGCAGATCATCGGAGCAACTACCGACAGTGAATATCGTAAGCATATTGAAAAAGATGCGGCTTTGGAGCGCCGCTTCCAAGCGGTGCAAATCGCAGAACCATCCCCAGCAACGGCAATCGCTATGTTGCAGGGTCTGCGTTCGCGCTACGAGCAATATCATCATGTGCAGATTGATGATGTTGCTTTACAGGCTGCGGTACAGTATTCGGTACGGTATATCCATGATCGTGCTTTGCCCGATAAGGCACTGGATTTGTTGGATGAAGCTTGTGCTTCATTGCAAATGCAAACGCCGTTGTCGCAGAATCTGACAGATAATGATATGGAACTTGCCACCGAACTAACGCCCACATTGCCTCACTTGCAGGAATCAAACATTGCAGCTGTGGTATCGGCAAGAGTTGGTGTGCCTGTACAAAACCCCGATCAATGTGAAGCGACTGCATTGCTGCATCTGGAAGAAACTCTCTCGAAGCAGATTATCGGGCAGGATCAGGCAATCAAAGCGGTTGCAGCTGCAATTCGGCGCAGTCGCAGTGGCTTGCGGCAGGGAAACCGTCCATGGGGGAGCTTTTTATTGCTGGGGCCAACGGGCGTAGGCAAAACGGCTTTGGCACGTATGATCGCAGAGCAGCTTTTTGAAGGCAATCTCATCCGTTTGGATATGAGCGAATATATGGAAAAGCACGCTGTTTCTCGCCTGATTGGTGCGCCTCCTGGCTATGTAGGGCATGATGAGGGCGGCTTGCTGATTGATCAGGTGCGCAAAAAGCCGTATAGTTTGGTGCTGTTTGATGAAATGGAAAAGGCACATCCCGATGTATTGAATTTGTTGTTGCAGATATTGGAGGAAGGCTCGCTGCAAGACGCGCAAGGCAACCGCGCAGATTTTTCCAATACCATGATCATATTGACTTCTAATATTGGTGCAGAAAACGCTGTGGGGCAGCCGCTTGGTTTTGTCGGAGAGGATGCTCAACAGGGCGTGCAGATGCTGCATCAAGCACAAAAAATGTTGCGTCCGGAATTGCTGCACCGTTTGGATGAGCAGATTGTGTTTCATCGTTTGACAGAAGCGGATCTGCATACCATTGCACTGCGTATGCTGACCCAATTGCGTGACCGCATGGCAGCCTTGCAGTGTGGCTTTTCGTGGACTGAGGAGAGCGTTTCACATCTTTGTGCCCATGCAGATACGACACACGGAGGTGCAAGAGCATTACGTGCTTATCTGGTGCGGGAGGTGGAATCGTTGTTGGCGGATAGCCTGCTGCAAAAGGGTAAGGGCGAAAAAATCATGTGCTTGCAGAATGAACGATTAACAATTACGGAAGTTGCACCTATTTGCCCTTGCTGAAATGTGAAGGATCATCGCGGCATCAAAGAAGTTTCACTTCAGCCCCTGTTCCGCTTCTGCTGATAGCGAACGATCGTTTCTTTTGTGCGAATGCCCTAAAGCGATGAACAGAATCAAAAAAGCTTTGCACAGCATGGCAAAATTACAGAATGTATCTCTGTTTCGGCTTGACAATACCTTGCAGATATGGTAAAATCATACTTGTATGAGTGTGCGACTTTTTCGCACAAACAAGAATTCCGTTGCGCTTTGGGTGAGTGATCACTCTGAGCAATCTGTGAGGAAGGATACGATTCAACATGATTAGTGCAATTGTAGGCGGTAACTGGGGCGATGAGGGCAAAGGCAAGCTGACCGATGTCTTTGCTGCCGATGCCGATTTCGTCGTTCGTTTTCAGGGCGGCGCAAACGCAGGTCATACCATCATCAATGCGTATGGAAAGTATGTGCTGCACATTCTCCCTTCGGGTGTTTTTCAGCCTGGTACCGTAAACCTGATCGGCCCTGGTGCTGCATTTAACCTTGAGGCGTTCAAGAAGGAAATGAATCAACTGAAAGAAGGCGGCGTACCTACTCCCGATATCCGCATTTCGGATCGCGCACAGCTTGTGATGCCCTATCACATTCTGTTTGATCAGCTGGAGGAGCGGCGTTTGGGAAAGAACAGTTTCGGTTCCACCCAGTCTGGTATTGCACCTTTCTATTCCGATAAGGCGATGAAAATCGGCTTCCAGTTGGCAGAACTGTATAACAAGAATCTTGCAGAAAAGGTTGAGCGCGTATGCCACATCAAGAATGCGACCATGTCCGCGCTGTATCCCGATGCTGATCCGCTGGAGCCTGGTAAGATTTTGGCATACCTGCGTGAGTGCGGCGAATATCTTAAGCCTTACTTGTGCAATATGGCACAGCTGATGACGGACGCGGTCAAGAACGGCAAGAATATCTTGCTGGAGGGACAGCTGGGTGCGTTGCGTGATACTACCAACGGTATTTATCCGTTTACTACGTCCTCTTCAACACTGGCTGGCTTTGGCGCAGTAGGCGCATGTGTACCGCCCCATGAGATCAAGCGGGTGATTACTGTGGTGAAGGCATATTCCTCCTGTGTAGGTGCTGGCCCCTTTGTAACTGAAATCTTCGGTGAGGAGGCTGATACTCTGCGTAAGTGCGGTGGCAGCGACGGCGAGTTCGGTGCGACTACTGGTCGTCCTCGCAGAATGGGATGGTTCGATGCAGTTGCAACCCGTTACGGTTGTATGTTGCAGGGTGCTACCGATGTTGCGCTTTCCTTGATTGATGTGTTGGGTTACATGGACAAAATCCCTGTGTGTGTGGGCTATGAGATTGATGGCGTGGTGACGGAGGACTTCCCAGCAGGCGACCGCCTGGATTACGCAAAGCCTGTTTATGAAACGCTGCCAGGTTGGAAGTGCGATATCAGAGGCATTACCGAGTACGATCAATTGCCCGAAAATGCAAAGAAGTACATTGCGTATATCGAGGAAAAAATTGGCTACCCTGTTACCATGATTTCAACTGGCCCTGATCGCGCAGACATGATCTACCGTAAGTAAAAAGAGCCAAAACCGTCGGGATTCTTGCGTTTTCCCGACGGTTTTCTTCATGAAATCTTAAAAGTTTCTCGCTTGCATCTTAAGGAAGTTTTTGCTATAATGAAGTTATCATAGATCATGCGACACATGACATTATACAGGAGGCAAATCATGTTAGAAACAAGAGAACTCTGCAAAACCTACCGCCCCAAAAAAGGGCAGCCCGTTATGGCGGTGGATCATATCTCCTTGCGTTTTCCCGAAAAAGGCATGGTCTTTTTACTGGGTAAATCGGGCAGTGGTAAATCCACCATGCTGAACCTGCTGGGCGGATTGGATCAGTACGATGGTGGCGAAATCATCATCAAAGGCATTTCTTCCAAGGATTTCACCCAGCAGAGATTCGATAGCTACCGTAACACCTATGTCGGCTTTATCTTCCAAGAGTATAATGTGCTTGAGGAATTCACCGTTGGTGCTAATATCGCGCTGGCACTGGAGTTGCAGGGCAAAACCGCAACCGATGCCGAGATCAATGCTATTTTGCAGGAAGTGGACTTGGTAGGCTACGGCAACCGTAAACCGAATGAGCTTTCAGGCGGTCAAAAGCAAAGAGTCGCCATCGCTCGTGCGTTGGTGAAAAACCCTGAAATCATTATGGCAGATGAGCCGACTGGCGCACTGGATTCCAATACTGGTAGGCAGGTGCTGGATACCTTAAAACGACTCTCTGCCGATAAGCTGGTTATTATCGTTTCCCATGACCGCGAATACGCCGAGCAGTACGCCGACCGTATCATTGAACTGGCAGACGGAAAGGTCATCCGCGATGTGGAGGCTGCTGAGGATGTGAAAGAGGAAGCCGCAAAGCAACTGATCTTCCGCAGCAATACCGTTGAAATCCCCGCTGAGTATCACTTGACCGAAGATGACCGTGTGCGCATCAACGAGTACATGGACAACATGAAGAAGGGGCTGACCCTGACACTGGGTGGCTTTGTGCGCAAGTTCCGTGATACCGATACCGCTAAAATTCCTGCGCAGGATGGCTCTAAATTCAATCTGATTCGTTCCAAGCTTCCTCTACGCAGCGCGTTCAAGATTGGATGCAGCAGCTTAAAGCACAAGCGATTCCGCCTTGTTATGACGATTTTGCTTTCTGTGGCGGCGTTCTCGCTGTTCGCATTGGTGGATACGTTCAGTTCCTATGACCATATCCGTGCCTGTACACAGTCATTGATGGACAGCAACATTGACTACATCTCTGTGTGCAAATCGCTGAAGCGCGGTGAAGGCATGAATACCTGGTGGGATAGCTGGAATAATTTGCTTTCGGAAGAGGATATGGCGCGCCTGAGAGAAGAAACTGGCATTGATGCCATGGGTATGTATATGCCTACAGGCTACAGTCAGCTTGCATTTCAAACACAGGTTGATCGGGAAAAATTTGAGCATAATGGTATGTATAACATCTACCCTTCCAGCCTGCATGGCTTTGTGGAGGTTGACGCAGCATCCATTGAGCAGATGGGCTATCAGGTTGTGACTGGCACACTTCCCGACGGAAACAAAAAAGAGATTGCCGTAAGCCTTGTTGTGTACGAAAGCTTCAAAAAGGGCGGCTATGCCGCACCCATGCTTGAAAACGATGTTGATGGCGATTTTCCAGAGGATACAACCGCTGCACCTGCAACGCCCGATGAGGACGACAAGAAAGACGAGATCCAATACGCAAAGATCGAAAAGCCCGAAGACCTCATTGGCAAGAAAATGCTACTTGCTGATGTCGAATATACGATCACCGCAGTAGTAGATACTAAGCTGGACCTGACCCGCTATGCCTCCTTGATGGAGGATTCTGAGCAGATGTCCAATGCCGAAATGATTGTCAGCTATATGCTGATGAACGAATATGGGTGTGCAATGGATTACAGCCTCAGCGGTGCAGCCATGGTCGGCAGAGGTGCCGTTGCAAAGATGGTCGAGGAATATCCACAGATGTATGAGGAAACCAACGGCAGCTTCTGGTTGAGTGCCGATTATGCATCGGCAGCTGATACCGATTTGAATGTCAGCTTCTGGGCAAACTATCATACTGCACTGAAGAACATTCCAGCAGAAGATATTATCTGGTTGGATGGTGAGAAAACCGAGCTTGCAAAAAATGAGTTCATTATTGCAGCTGGAGGCATTCAAATATACAACACCAATGTCGGCGATATCGTGCAAATTATACCTGCTGATGGCACAGAACTGACCGCTGATAACATCAACAAGGCATTGGGTGATATGAATGGTAAGTTTACTGGTCAAGTATATTCCTATGGTACCGATGCCTCTGACACGGAAATGAATAACATGAAGCTGGTCGGTGTCATCCGCCCTGAAAGCAGATACGATGATTGTGTTGTGTTCCATACAGACTATACTCAAATCATAGTAGGCGATACCGACGGCATTTATAAGAGTGCAGTGGGTGCAATGCCGAAATCCGAACGTGACATTGAGAAATTTGTACGTTACTGCTACCGCGAAGATTCTGATTTGCGCTATGAGCTGCAAAATGCTGTTACCTATGAGCTGGATTCCATTAATGAGGTGCTTGTCGTACTGGCAAAGGTGTTCCTGTACATTGGTATAGCATTTGCAATCTTTGCAGCACTGCTAATGGCAAACTTCATTACCACCAGTATTAGCTACAAAAAGCAGGAGATCGGTATTCTACGTGCCATCGGCTCTCGTTCGAATGATGTGTTCCGTATCTTCTTCTCTGAAAGCTTTGTCATAGCGATGATTAACTTCGCACTCTCCGCAGTCTTATGCAGTATTGGTGTTGGTGTAATCAACTATGTGATTCGTACATATGTAGGTGTTTTGGTCACTGTGCTGCACTTCGGCATCCGTCAGATTTTCCTGTTGGTACTCATCAGCGTGGCAATTGCTGCGATTGCAAGCTTTATTCCCGTGTATCGTATTGCATCCAAACGCCCCATCGACGCAATTCGTAACAAGTAATTCTTTCCGCATGAGATGTTTCACACAAGCGGCATTCTCTCACCGAGGGAATGCTGCTTGTTTCTACATAAAATGGAAGCGGTATCGCCTTTTTGTGGGTGATACCGCTTTTCAGTATGCGTATGTGTTTATCGTTTTCTGCCACAGTGACAGCAGCTCATAAAGTTTTCAGGAGATTCTTCACCGCAATACGGGCAAACCACCATTTTTCGTTGTAACTGCGTTGCAGGAGGTACGGCATTGCTCTGTACGACTTGCTGCATATTAATTGGGTCAGTTTCGATGTTTTTCAATTTTTTTTACGTTTCGTACAATCTTGCGTATCAACAAAGCATAGTACCATAGACCGATCAGCAATGCAAACAACAAACTGTTCGATGCGATCAAGGAAGGCATAATCACGCAGCCGCCCAATACCATCATAATGATCGCCGTGATAATTTGCTTTATGCAAGCTGCTTTATTGATCTGTGCTACAGGCATTATATCGTGTACAGTCGATTCTTCCTGTTGTTCGTAATACTGTTGCATATCGTCCAGAGCATTCTTTTTGCTTTTTAATACCAAGAATCGTTCGTATCATGACAAGCAACAATGTGCCGATCCAAATCACTGCAAAAATCAATATCAGCTTGCTGCGCGTGGCAAGATAGCCCGGCACCAGCATAGAAGCACCACAGACGATCATCACGGCGAGAATCAGTGTTGAAGTGATCTGATTGTTGCGATTGTTGTTCTTATTCATCGAGTTGTTCCTTTCTGTTTGGGCGAAAATATCGGTACTATGCTCTTGCAGGGTACATTCTGCTATGTGAAGATGCAATTCTGCGCTTTGTTATTGGGAATCTGTTTGCGTTTGCGTGTTGATGTGTTTATACCATGTGCCCATGCGGTAGAAGATGACTGAGAGTATCGTGGCAACCGTCCAGCTAATCGGCCATGCCATCCAGATGCCTGTTGGCCCCATGAATTGTGAGAAGATCCATGCAAGCACCACGCGCATAAAGAGATCCACTAGCGTTGCAATCATAAAAAGTCCCATGCTGCCGCTGCCACGGAGAATACCATCTGCCAGCACTTTAACGCAGATCACGACAAAGCACGGCGAGGTGATACACATGAAATTTCGCGCGGTCTGTAAGGCAAGCGCACTGCTTTCTTTATTAAGAAACAGTCGCAACAGTGCGTTTCCGCCCAGCAGGTACACAGCCGTAAACATCAATGCAATGGCGCAGACCATTTTCACTGCCGCACGAAAGCCTTCCTTGACGCGATCGGGCAGTCCGGCACCGAGATTCTGCGCCGTAAAGCCAGACATTCCCGTGCCTGCGTTGTTAAAGCAGGTGACAGCGAAAGTGTTCAGCTTGATGGCAGCCGTATAGCCCGCAATAACCGCAGAGCCATACGGGTTAATAAAGGTTTGAATGATGAGATTGCCCACCGAGATGAAGCTTTGTTGTAAAATGGCAGGTATGGACATCATGATCATATCTTTCAAATCTTTGGAAGCGAAAAGTATTGCATCCTTGCTTTGGGGTATCTGACCGATGCGCCGCAGAATCAGAAAAAGTGCGATAATACAGGCAAACGCCTGTGCGATAAAGGTTGCCCAGGCAAGCCCTGGCACACCCTGCTTGAATACGAGAACAAATAACAGATCCAATGCGATATTGCTGAAAGACGAAAACATTAGCAGATACAGCGGCGTTTTGCTGTCACCCAGGCTGCTGAACAGTGCAGTAATGATGTTATACATAAATACAAATACGAAGCCGCCAGTGTAAATACGCAGGTATCGTTCGCCCTCGTTGAAAATATCCGCAGGGGTATTGACCAGCCGCATGAGAAATGCGCTGCCTGTTATGCCCATAACGGTCAGCAGCAAAGAAAGAGCCGTGCCAAAAATCAGGGCAGTTGTCATACACGAGCGTACACGCATATAATCCTTTCTGCCAAACAGATTGCCCAACACCACGCCAACGCCGATCTGTGAACCAACCGCCACCGCCATAAACAGCATAGTGATGGCATAGCTTGCTCCGATGGCAGCCAGTGCCTGCTCACCGACATATATACCTGCAATGGCAGTATCTGCGATATTGTACAACTGCTGAAAAAACACACTAAAGAACAACGGCAGGGTATAGCTTATCAGCACCTTGCCAGGCTGCCCCTGCGTTAGATCCTTTACCGATGCCATAGTCTGGTACTTCCTTTCTGTATAAGCGGCATTTGCTCTGTATAATGGGTACTCTATTGGTTTTTCTTTGAAAAAAGCCATTCCTTCAAGCGTTTGTACTGCTTTTTTACACTTGCAAACAGTTTTTTCTGTTCTTCTTTCAGCAGAACGAGCGTACGGGTATCTGATGGAAACCACAGTCGCAGCAATGCAATGGCGATGCCTACGGTTAGGATTTTTTCCGGTGTACCAGGCAGCCAAAGCAATCCCAGATACACTGTTGCAAGATTGCGCAGCCAGTCGATTCCAAAATATACGCCTACGCCCAACGCGCAGTATGACCATCCGTTTGTAATGAACCATCCTACTGCCAGACAGAGCAGCAAGCGAGGGTTGGTTAATGCGTCAAGCCATTTTTTCCATTTCTTACGGTTTTCAGATTTCATAGCGTTTACATATCTGACCTCTCCATAGGTTCATCTTGCGTGTCATTGGGTATGCCACACGGTTCAGATTTGGTTACAACAGGAATAAATGCCGCAGCCAAACGATTTCTGCCACGGCGGTACACATAGATCCAGCCTACGATGCAGAATACTGCTGCGCCAATGGAATTAACAAACAAATCTTCGATGGTATCAATTAAGCCGATATCGAGGTAGCCGTCGATGACATAGGTGCTGCCGTCGGCGGTTTCAATGGTAGTTTTGGTGATGCCGTGTACGGGAATGGGGATGTTGCTTTGCGTTTCATCCAGTGTGACAGATTGAAATTCGGTGATGATGCGGTCTTTTTGCATATCAAGCCCCAAAAACTTATCAGCACTGAACTCGAAAAACTCCCATGCGATACCAATGGTCATGGAAAAACAGAATGCCATGACCGCCTGAAACATCGGGGAAAGCGCAAAACGAAAGCGTTTATTCTCGTTGAATAGATCCACCAGACAGAAGCCGAATGCCGCAAACAGGAATCCATTCACCGTGTGCAGCATCTTATCCCAGAAGGGATACTGAATGTAAAAGCAAGCGATTTCTCCCAGAATCTGTGCGCAGAAAATGAACACCAGCACGGTGTTTTCCAGCGCACTTGGCAGCCTGATCTGCAACTTCTTCTCAACGAAAGTGGGCGCCATAAACAACAGTAAGGTTAGCAGACAGTTAAAGAAGCTTTCCCACTGTTGACGCAGCACGCACCACACTGCAACCAGAATCACCAGAACACGCAACACCGACCATACAATAAAAGTTGTGCGCTTCTGACGGATTTGTTCTACTAGATCCTTCCAGGTGGGCTGTTTCGCAGCTTTGCTTTTTTTCTTATTCTTTCCCATGATGTGTTCCTCCTGAATACTCCCATGAATTGCGAAGAATATGATCAATGATATTATGTTACGTGATATAGTATGCTTCTTATGGACTGTCATACGGGGGTTTAAATAAAAAAGACAGGATAAGGCACCCTGTCTTGCAAAAATAAAATAAGATCAATGTGTGTAGAACAAAAGAAAGGAGACAACAAAACGAGTGTAAATACTACTATTTACACCATCATCATTATACAACAATATCGCCGATTCGTCAACCGTTTTTTTGCATTTTGTCATTTCAGATTTTTATTTTCGTCAATATGCACAAATTTCAAAAGTTATTATAGGCTAATTTTTCCATTCGTTATGAGGATGCACGGTCAGAGCGTGAATACTCGTTGGAAAAATCGTTAAAAATCGTGTAACTCTCTTTACAAGTTGCACGAAATGTGCTATAATGAATGCGTGAAGTTCTGCGTAAAGATCTATGTGCGGTGTTTTTCACGTGGATTTTCAGCCGCAAACAGATGTCGCAGGCCCATACTATAATATTCTGTTAGGAGGATTTTTTCTCATGGCACCTATCACTCGCAAGAAGAAGACCATGGACGGCAATAACGCTGCGGCGTATGTGTCCTATGCCTTCACGGAAGTCGCCGGTATCTATCCGATCACGCCTTCCAGCCCTATGGCAGACTACGTTGACCAATGGTCTGCACAGGGTGTAAAGAACATCTTTGGCACTACCGTTCAGGTTGAGGAGATGCAGTCTGAGGCAGGCGCGGCAGGTACCGTTCACGGCTCTCTGAACGCAGGCGCACTGACCACCACTTACACCGCTTCCCAAGGTCTGCTCCTGATGATCCCCAATATGTACAAGATTGCTGGCGAGTTGCTGCCCTGCGTGTTCCATGTTTCCGCACGCTGCGTTGCCTCTCATGCGCTGAACATCTTCGGCGACCACTCTGATGTCTACGCTTGCCGTCAGACTGGTTTTGCAATGCTTGCCGAGACCAACCCCCAGGAGGTTATGGATCTGGCTGCTGTTGCACATCTGGCTACCCTTAAGAGCCGCGTTCCCTTCATCAACTTTTTCGATGGTTTCCGTACCTCCCATGAGTTGCAGAAGATTCAGGTCTGGGATTACGAAGATCTGAAGGAAATGACCGATATGGATGCTGTCAAGGCATTCCGTAAGCGTGCCCTGAACCCCGATCATCCCACCATGCGCGGTTCTCACGAGAACGGCGATATCTTCTTCCAGCACCGTGAGGCTTGCAATGCTTACTACGATGCTGTCCCTGAAATCGTTGAGGAGTACATGGGCAAGGTCAACGAGAAGCTGGGTACCAACTACCAGTTGTTCAACTACTACGGCGCAGAGGATGCTGACCGTGTAATCGTTGCAATGGGCTCTATCTGCGACGTGGCAGAGGAGGTTATTGATTACCTGAATGCTCACGGCGAGAAGGTTGGTCTGGTAAAGGTTCGTCTGTATCGTCCTTTCGCAGCAGAGAAGTTCGTTGCTGCACTGCCCGCAACCGTGAAAAAGGTCGCTGTTCTGGATAGAACCAAAGAGCCTGGCGCACTGGGCGAGCCTCTGTATCTGGATGCCGTTGCGGCTCTGGCAGCAGCTGGTAAGGAAGTTAAGATCGTTGGCGGTCGCTATGGTCTGGGTTCCAAGGATACACCTCCTGCAAGCGTGTTTGCTGTGTTTGCTGAGCTGGCTAAAGATGCCCCCAAGGCACAGTTCACCATCGGTATCAACGATGATGTGACTATGCTCTCTCTGCCCGAAACTGAGGCTCCCAATACCGCAGCAGAGGGCACTATTGAGTGCAAATTCTGGGGTCTGGGCGGCGACGGTACCGTTGGCGCGAATAAGGACTCCATCAAGATCATCGGTGACCATACCGATAAATTCGTGCAGGCATACTTCCAGTATGACTCCAAGAAAACCGGCGGTATCACCATCTCTCACCTGCGCTTCGGTGATAAGCCCATCAAGAGCCCCTACTACATCAACAAGGCTGATTTCGTAGCCTGCCATAACCCCTCCTACGTGCTGAAGGGTTATAAGATGGTCAATGATGTTAAGCCGGGCGGCGTGTTCTTGATTAACTGCCAGTGGTCTGCTGAGGAGCTTTCCCAGCACCTGAACGCTGAGGCAAAGCGTTATATCGCAAAGAATAATATCCAGCTGTATATCGTAAACGCTATTGATATTGCTGCTGAAATCGGTTTGGGCAAGCGTACCAATACCGTTTTGCAGTCTGCCTTCTTCTCTCTCTCCAAGGTTCTGCCTCCCGAGGAAGCTATCAGCTACATGAAGGAAAAGGCACAGAAGTTCATGAAGAAGGGTATCGAAATCGTTCAGATGAACGAAAAGGCAATTGACGCAGGCGCAACCGCTTATGTCAAGGTCGATGTACCCGCCGATTGGGCAAACGCTGTGGACGAGCCTGTTGCTTCCAATGAGAACGGCCCCGCAAAGCTGGTTAAAATGGTCAATGGCATCATGAATCCTGTTGGCAAGATGGATGGCGACGCACTGCCTGTTTCTGCTTTTGTGGATCACGCTGACGGTACCTTTGAGCAGGGTGCTTCCGCATACGAGAAGCGTGGCGTTGCTGTTATGGTTCCTGAGTGGAATGCTGACACCTGTGCAAAGTGCAACCGCTGCTCCTTTGTATGTCCTCATGCAACCATTCGTCCCTTCGCCCTGAATGCTGAAGAGGCTGCAAACGCTCCTGCGGTTACTAAGTTGGCTGAGAAGCCGATCGTTAAGACGGATTACAAGTACACGCTGGCAATCTCCCCCATGGATTGCATGGGTTGTGGTGTCTGCGTTGGCGTATGTCCTACTAACTCCCTGAAGATGGTCGGTAGAGAATCTCAGGAAGCACAGCAGGCTGCATTTGATTACTGTGTGGCAAAGGTTTCCGAGAAGCCTGAGGTTGCTACCAATGCTACCGTCATCAGCAGCCAGTACAAGAAGCCGCTGCTTGAGTTCTCCGGTTCCTGTGCAGGTTGTGCAGAAACTGCCTATGCTCGCCTGATTACGCAGTTGTTCGGTGATAGAATGTATATCTCCAACGCAACTGGTTGTTCCTCTATCTGGGGCGGTCCTGCTGCAACTTCCCCCTACACCACCGATGCCAACGGCAGAGGCCCTGCATGGGCGAACTCCCTGTTTGAGGATAACGCTGAGCATGGTCTGGGTATGTATCTGGGTCAGAAGGCGGTCCGTACACGTCTGATTGGTAAGGTCAAGAATATTCTCGATAACGCAGATGCACCTGCGGCACTGAAAGCTGCTGCACAGCAGTACCTCGATACTTTGAACGATGGTGAAGCCAATAGCACTGCTACCGAAGCATTGGTCGCTGAAGTTGCAAAGGTTGCCGATAAGTGCGAGAACTGCGCAGATATCTACGAGAATCGTGAGTATCTCTCCAAGAAGTCCGTTTGGATCTTCGGCGGCGACGGCTGGGCATATGATATCGGCTTTGGTGGTCTGGATCATGTTCTGGCAACTGGTGAGGATGTCAATATCATGGTATTTGATACTGAGGTTTACTCCAACACTGGTGGTCAGGCTTCCAAGGCTTCCAATATCGGTCAGGTTGCACAGTTTGCAGCGGCTGGTAAGGCAATTGCAAAGAAGCGTCTGGCTGATATTGCAATGAGCTACGGCTATATCTACGTTGCACAGATTGCTATGGGTGCTGACATGAATCAGACCCTGAAGGCAATCAAAGAGGCTGAGGCTTACCACGGCCCGTCCCTCATTATCGGTTATGCTCCTTGCGAGATGCACTCCATCAAGGGCGGTATGCAGAACTGCCAGAGAGAGATGCAGCGCGCTGTTGAGTGCGGCTACTGGAACAACTTCCGCTATGATCCCAGACTGGTTGAGCAGGGCAAGAATCCCTTCACGCTGGATTCTAAGGCTCCTACCGCTTCTTATCAGGACTTCATCATGGGCGAAGCTCGTTACAGCGCACTGACCCGTTCTTTCCCTGAGCGTGCGAAGGAATTGTTTGCACAGGCTGAAAAGGCTGCAAATAATCGCTATGCTCAGTTGGCTGCGCTTGCTGGTAAGTAATTGCTGCGATAGCGTAAATAAATGCATAAGCAAAACCTCCGTGGATGCCATATCCACGGAGGTTTTTGTTTGTAACGCAGGTTTCAGGGTAGGAAAAACATCGGTTAATGCACGCGTGATCGTATCAAACGCAGTTATTTGCGAATCATTTCCATGTATGGCAGCGGCTCAAAACCACCTTTTTTGTACACATATACCGCATGTTCGTTTTCTTCTTCTACCTCAAGTCGGATTACGGCATCTGGATATTGCTCAGCTACAAAATGCAAAAACTGCTGCCCGATGCCTGTTCCTCGACACGCAGGCTGGATATACAAGTCTTCGATCCAGATACAGGGTTTGCCAAATTCTGTGGAAAAGCTCTTTGCAAGCATGGCATAGCCCATCAGCGTTGTTCCGTTATCGAACACATACCCTTCCAGATAGGGGCTGTTGTTTAGACAATTCTCCACATCGCTGCGAAAAATCTCCGCAGAACCATCGGTATGCACTGCGGGCGAATGATAGAACACCTCCATCATCTGTAATACCGCTAACTTGTCTTTTTGTTGCATCGCTCTAATCTGCATCATTGCAACCTGCCTTTCTTTACATGAATTATACTATAAAAACTGCGCGAGCTTATAAGCAAGGTAGCATATCTTTTGCGTAAGATATGCTACCTTGTGTGTTTTATTCCTCGATCTTGCGGCACTCCATGTAGAAGCGTTTATCTGCGGCATGCCCCATAGAGAATGTCTTTCTGGGCAGCGCACCATCGGTGATCACGGTGGGGAACAACTCGGATTTGAGCATATCGGGTAGCAGGATACCCATGGTATTGGGCTGCTGGGCAAGCTTTGCAACTACATCCGCACCGTGAATGTAGTCGATTTTGCCTCCATTTTCCTTCAGCCAAGCATCCAAGAACTGCTGCACGCTGCCAACAGTCAGATTAGACGTGGGCTTGTGGATATAATACTTTGTGGTTTTGCCGTCTAAAACGATTTCCATTGCCTGTGCAGCCACGGCATCGGTGCGCAGTTCGAGGGCAGCGGTCATATCGGCGAGAAGCGCCTTTGCGTCAACCTGCATGAGAATACGGTGAATCGCCTCAAATTGCAATGCGGGGCTGTGAAGATTGACCAGCTCAACCAGTGCGTAACGAGGCAAAGCACTTGCGGTATCTACATCAGGATGTGCAGCTTTCCATTGTTCGTAGTAGGCTTTTGCTGTTGCCAAAGAGTGGTTGCCATCGCCCATGGCATATACAAGTGGCGCGGTACCTACGGGCAGGTGATATTTTTCTGCAAACACAGTCGGATCACCCAACTGTTCCAGTGCGGCAAGGATGCGTACCTGCTCATCGGCAGGCACCAGCCAACCTTTGATTGAACCGCCACCCTGCATCAGGGTGGTATCGTATACGATCTGCATGGAGGATTTTTTCGCTGCTAACGGTTCGATGACAGCCTTTTGCACATCGTCCAACAGGATCATGATATGAGGCAGTTCAATGGGTGCGCCGCTGCGAATACGCATACGGGGAGGAATCCGCTCGGCAACAGTTGCTTCGGTGGCACGCACGGGGGAAACGGATCCTTTCTCGTAATTGTACTGTTCCAAATCAATGGCACCCACCAGTCCGGCACGGCATAAACCATCACTCTGCATACGCTCCACATAGATCATGGCAGCAGGATATTCGTCGAACATATCGTTGGCGAGATACTGCCGCATGGTTTGCTGAATGGTGGCAATGCGCTGGGTGACATCGGCATCCTCAAGATAGAGTTCGGGGAGAATCAGTCGCAGTGTAGAGGGCTTTTCACCCACCAGGCGATCCGTTTCAGCCCAATAAGCAGGCTCACCAGTGTACTGGTCACAGGCACAAACTGCCCATGCCTCGGATTGGCAGGCTTTTTTCGGCAACAAAATATTTGCTGCGGAAAAAGCGGTCTTTTGTGCGTTCGCTTGGTTGTTTTTCATAGTATTGTCCTTTCTGCGGCTTTTGCCGCTGTGAATTACGATGCGGAAAAGGGTTTACAAATAAACGACTATGTGCTATAATATAAGGTAATGAAACTCTATCAAATGAAGAAAGGAATCCCCCAGATGCTGCACGAAAAATCCTGCGGCGCCATCGTGTACCGAAGATTTCACGGAAACCTGGAAGTCCTGCTGATCAAGCATATCAACAGCGGGCACTGGTCATTTCCGAAGGGTCATGTAGAAGGCGAGGAAACCGAGGTGGAAACTGCAAAGCGGGAGATCAAGGAGGAAACTGGTCTGGATGTTATCATCGACCAGACATTCCGTGAAACGGTATCCTATTCTCCCAAGCGTGACACCCAGAAAATCGTTGTTTACTTTTTAGCGATGGCACGCAACCATGACTTTACCCCACAGGCAGAGGAGATTGCCGAAATCCGTTGGGTTGATATCGGCAGGGCGGCACAGCTTCTCACCTATGAAAACGACAAGAACATCATTGCCAAAGCGAAGTCCGCCATTCGCACAATTACCCATCGGTAACAGCGGTTACCCGCAGAAATGCTCCCGAAAAAAGAGAATTTTTCGGGGGTATTTTTTTATGTCTGCGGGATATGTGCAGGGCTTGCTTCTGTTTCGTTGGTTGCAAATCTGCGCTGAGGAAGCAGCAATAATACCGCAATACCGATCAGCAGCACCAGTGTAATGGCAACGCCGCCCTCTGGCCCGAAGCTGCCACCGTGCAGCCAGTCATATCCATCATTCTGCGAAAAAGTAAACAGAGAAGTATCCAGTACCGTACCGCTCACTTTCTGCCCGAACAGGTTGCCTTGTGCGCAGTTCCAGAAGGAATGCAGCGCGGCGATGCCCCAGATGCTGTCCGTGCGCAGAAAATAAATCGCTGCAAAAGCACCATACAGTGTGAGATTGATCACCGAAAGCACGGTCACGCCATCGTTGGCAAGGTGGGCAGCGGCAAATGCCAAGGAACTGACCACGATAGCGATCCAGCGGTTATGCTTTGCGCCAAGGCTCACCAGAAGATACCCGCGGAATACGACTTCTTCGCTGAGCCCCTGCACCATCCATCCAAAGATAAACAGGAACAGCATACCGATACTGCCCTGAAATGTAAAGCCCTCAAAGCGCAAGGCACCGCCCAGCGTTGCAATCAGAATACCGCCGCCCATCATCACAATAGCGAGTAAGAAACCGATGCAATAATCTCGGAGGCAATGCTGTTTGGTAAACCCTATAGTACGCAGACTGCGGTGTTCGATGCAGCTACAGTATAATGTTGTTACCAGAATCGGGATAATGGTCAGATATAGTGAAAATACCATAAATCCAGGGGAAGTATCAAAGGCTTTCGCTGCTGCTTCACCCTGTGTCACAAGCACCACGATCATGGCGACAAGCATGGGGAATATTTGCACAATCGTGCCAATCAGCATGGTGATGCAAAAGATGATTCCAACAAGCCAAAAGTTCTTCAGTGCATCGTTTCGGAAGGCACGCTCAGCGCGGGCGAATATAGGCATGGTGTCGTTCAGCTTCCAGTCGATCTTTCTGTTTTGCATCAGGATTTTGCCTTCTTTCTGCGTACACATAGTGCGATCAAAACGCCTGCGCCAAGAGCAAGGATACCGCCAATTCCCAATGGAATCAACTGATTCTTGTGATGGGTTACGGTGGCTGCATCTCTTGCAGTGGAAAGCGTTGTGGTGGTTGTTGTTGTAATTTGCGGTGTTGTCATGGTAACCTCATCGGCATATGGCTCTACTGCTACGGATTCGTCTTTGCAGTACTTTATAACAGCATCCGCGTTAGAATACAGTGTAAATTCCTTAGCCTTGCTGAATGCCTCGGTGCTGATATCATACTGGTAGCCAAGTGCTTTTTCTCCCACAGATGTGACCGTAATGGGCAAAGTCAGCACCTCCAGTGCATCGCAGGAAACAAATGCCTGTGCGCCAATGGATTCCAATTGACTGCCAATGTTAATAAATTGCAGCGTGCGACAGAATTGGAACGCCATCTCATCAATGCGCACGATGGAATCTGCGGTAGTAACTACTTGCAGTGAGGTGCATTTGTAAAACGCTGCTTTGCGGATCTCGGTGACACTTGCAGGCAGATGCACTACCGCAATGTATGGGTTACCCTCAAAGGCAGAATGCCCAATGATACGGATGGAATCTGGGACGGTGACTTCTAAATCATCACCGCGGTAGGCAACCAGAATATCCCCCAGCGTTACAAAATCGCCTTGATACTGCTGAAACCATTTGGTGTTGACGAGCGCATCCTGTTGCAGATTTGCGAGGGTTGCGGGCGCGTGAATGGTGCCAAGCTGTTCACAGTTATCGAAAGCACCATCGAGGATTTGGGTGACTGAATCTGGAATGGTAATGCTCTGGATGCTGCGTTGATCGGCAAAGGCGTAATAGCTGATGGTTTTTGCTGTATCCGGAATGGTAACATCGGTTACGGCATCACTGCCCTGATATGCATACAGGATGCCATCGCCAAGAATGATACAATCATCGGTGATCTGCTGAATAAAAGCTGTGCCACTAAAAGCGCAGTAGCCGATCTCAGCGACCGTTTCGGGGATCACAATATTGGAAAGGCGGTAGCAGTCCTCAAACGCCGAAAAACCGATTACCCTGCACTCTTCGGGTATCGTCATGCTTTGCAGATACTCGCAGCCCATGAAGGAACAATCACCAATCTCGCGAACGGTTTTCGGCAGGATCACTTCATCGGCATAGCAATACTGAAATGCATATTCTCCGATTCTTGTCACGGGCTTTCCCTCAATGGTATCGGGAATGGTGACTACCGACTCATTGAGCCACGCAAAGGAACGAATGGTGACCTCATCACCCACGATATCATATTGCAGAGCATCCATGATCGGGCGCGTAGTTGTTGTAGCAGATGCGGTTGCTGCATCGGTAGTTGTGGTAGTGGTTGCAGTCGTTTCTCCGCTGCATGGATATGCCCATACTGCGGATATTGCAACGGTAACGGAAACCGCCGCTACTGCCCATTGCTTGATTTTCATATATGCTTTCCTCGCTTACGCGTTTTTGTTTTCGCTTTCGGGATGAATGATAAACCAGAAATTCGAGCCGACTCCCACTGTACTTTCCACACCAAATGCATAGTCATGCAGGCGAAGTACCGCTTTCACAATAGATAGCCCTAAGCCCGTACCCATAACCTGCCGCTGATAGTTTTCGCTGCGATAGTATTTATCAAAAATGCGTGAAAGCGTCGCCTGATCCATCCCTGCGCCCTCATCGCGTACGGAAATGCGAATGCCTTCTGGGGTATGGCTCTGTGTAATATAGATTTGCTTGCTGTCGCCAGAATAATTCATGGCATTGTTGATGAGATTACATATCACACGCTCGATTTTTCCTGCGTCACAATAAACCTGTGCTTCGCCATCGGTTTGCAGATGGAAAGTATAGCCTGAAACTGCACTCAATCCGCGGTAACGCTCAACGATCTCTTTCAGGCGGATCTCCATATCAAACGCAGAACACTCAAGGGTCATAGTGCCGTTTTCCATTTTGGAAAGATCAAGAATATCGTTGACCAGCATGGTCAAACGGTCAGTTTCCTCAATAATCACTTGCAGATGCTCTGCGCGCTTGACAGGATTATCACCTGAAAGGTCACGGATCATTTCGGCGTAGGCTTTCAGCATGGTAAGCGGCGTACGCAAATCATGGGAGGCATTGGCGATGAGGTCACGCTGCATGGTATCCACGCGGTTGATTTCATGGCTGGCATAGGTTAGTGTACGGGCGAGGCGGTCGGCTTCAGAGTATCCGCCGCCCTTGAACTGGATATCATATCTGCCATGGGCAAGCTGTTCGGCGTCCTTGGTGATGCGCACAATAGGATCAGAAAGACGCTTTGATACAATGTAGGAGATGATAAATGCCAGCACAATGAGCGTAAGGGTGATGACGAACAGCTGCCGTTTGAGGATATCCAACGTGGAGGTAACGGGCACCAGCGGTGTATTTAGCACCAGATAGCCTTCGGGGGAATCCTTTTCACCAATCACCGATGCGTATATCATGATACTGGAGTGGGTAGCAGGATTCACCTGTTTGCCGTAGACGATGCCGTCACCATCGGCTTTGACCATACGGATAATGTCCATGGTCTGATTATTCAGACCGTGAATGACGCAGTTAATGCCCATCATGTCCTTGGAGTAGACTACTCTGCCATAACGATCCCGCACCTCAATGCACATATCGTTTTCCACGGCAAGCTTGGTGTAGATGTCTTCATAGCCGTCCTTTTGGTACACAGTAAGCATGGTATCCGCCAATTGAATGATATCATTGACCTTCATGCTCTCGTAAAAAGTTTGCAGAAACACGATCTGGAACACCCAAACCAGCAAAAAAACCGCCACCAGAAAGATCATAAACCAGTACCAGATATGCGAATGCATACCGAAGCGGGCTTTGGCAAGTTTTTTAGGCTTCAAACTTGTATCCCATTCCTCTCAAGGTCACAATGAATTTCCGGTATTTGCCCAAGCTGCTGCGCAGCATCTTGATGTGGGTATCCACGGTACGGTCATCGCCAAAGAAATCGTAGCCCCACACCTGCTCCAGCAGCTTATCACGGGTTAGAGCAAGACCGCGATTGCGCACGAGATAAAACAGCAAATCATATTCCTTTGGGGTCATATTGGCGCGTTCTCCGTCCACATAGACCTCTCTGCCTGCCATATCAATGGAAAGTCCCTCAAACTGCATATGCTCCTGTGTCGGCAATGTGCCATCACCGCGCTTGCATACTGCCTTTACCCTTGCCATCAGCTCTTTTGGGGAAAACGGCTTTACCACATAGTCATCTATTCCCAGTTCAAACCCAAAGAGTTTATCGTACTCCTCACCACGAGCTGAGAGCATAATAATGGGTGTGCTTTTCTGTTTGCGAATCTCCTTACAAGCAGAAAAGCCATCCAGTCTGGGCATCATAATATCCATGATAATGACATCAAATTCCTCATTCTTCAATAGATTGACCGCTTCCATACCATCGGCAGCTTCAGATACAGTATAGCCTTCAAATTCGGCGTATTCACGCACCACACGGCGGATATTGCTCTCGTCATCAACAATCAGCAGTTTCATATTTGGCTCCTTTCGCAACAGCGTTGCTTTTATATTACAATGTCACAGCATAATCATACCATATCACGGGGAATTATAACAGAGGGCTGTGAAAACTTTGTGAAATTTGCCGTAAAATTTGCTTCAGATTTGCAAAAATCCATTGACATTTACGGATGATGCTGATATAATGTGAATGAAGCATCTCCCATAATACAGCAAAAAAATTTGCGTATACTAATCAGGTAACGCCGCGCAAAGCAGGTGGTGCGGATGCGCCGCCAAGCCCTCAGGAATGGCTTTTGTGCAGCATTGCCTATAAGCAAATCACAGAAAGGACAAGATCCAATGAAAAAAAGAATCGGTATTTTAACCAGCGGCGGCGATTGCCCTGGTTTGAATGCAACCATTCGCGGCGTGGCGAAGGCCTGCTTTGAAATGATGGGTGAGGACAAAGTGGAAATTGTAGGCATTTCCAATGGCTATTATGGTCTGATCCACAATATGTGCAAGGAAATGCAGCCCTCAGATTTTTCTGGTATCTTAACGCAGGGCGGTACGATTTTGGGCACGAAGCGGCAGCCGTTTAAGATGATGACCGTCATCGGCAGTGACAACGTGGACAAGGTACAGAATATGAAGGAAACCTACAAAAAGCAAAAGCTGGATTGTCTGCTGACACTGGGCGGCAACGGTACTCATAAGACCTCGCAGTTGCTTGCCAGTGAGGGGCTGAATGTGATCGGTTTGCCCAAAACCATTGATAACGATATTTATGGTACTGATGTGACCTTTGGCTTTCATACCGCGGTAGATATTGCCACCGATGCCATTGACCGTCTGCATACCACTGCTGCATCCCATAGCCGTATCCTCGTGTGCGAGATCATGGGAAATAAAGCAGGGTGGCTGACTCTTAACGCAGGTATTGCCGGCGGGGCGGATATTATCTTGATTCCAGAGATCCCCTATGATATTGATGCCGTTTGCGAAGCTGTAATGAAGCGATCTGCGAAGGGCAAGTCGTTCTCTATCATTGCTGTGGCGGAGGGCGTGTTTGATCAGGAAGAAGCCATGCTGAAGAAAAAGGATAGAGCAAAAAAGCGCGAGGAAGCAGGCATTATTACGGCAACTTCTCGTATCGCAGCGCAAATTCAGGCAGGCACAGGTATTGATACTCGAATTTGTGTGCCGGGGCATATGCTACGTGGCGGCTCACCCAGCGCATATGACCGTATTCTTGCAACCAAGTTTGGTGTACACGCTGCAAAACTGATTCAGCAGGAAAAATACGGCAGAACAGTTGCGATGGTAGGCGGTAAGGTCACCTCCAATAAGCTGGAGGACATTGCAGGGCTGACCAAGTTTGTGGATCCCAAGGGGCAGTTGGTGCAGACTGCGAAGCGTCTGGGTGTATCTTTCGGTGATTGATCTCTCAGCAAATCCAATCAAAAAACGAGGTTGATGGAATCCATCAGCCTCGTTTTAGTCTGTGAAGAAACTTGCACTTTATATCAAATACTATTCGTCCAGATGTTTTTGTGCGGCATCCAGCATTGCGATCAAATCGCTGAAATCTACCGCAGAGTTTGCAGCAGATTTGTTTGTGGTTGGCTTGCTTGCCACGGGCTTTGCTGTGGATGCAGATTTGACTTCGGGGGTAGGCTTTGCTACAGATTTGCGTTCTGCAAGAGGCTTTGCGGCAGAAACAACTGTTGCTTCCTTGGTGAGCGTTTTCTTTGTGGCGGATGTTTTCTGCTCCGTGGCGTTTTGCTGTGCTTTATCAGCGGCAAGTTTTGCAATCAGTGCATCGGTAGAATCATCCTGTGCTGTTTCGGTATTATGCGCACTTCTGCCTGCAATGAGATCAAGCAATTCGGGGTCGGGCGCAGCAATCTGTTTTGTGGTGGAAACCGCAGGGCGTGTTGCTGTTGTATACAGCGGTAATTCAGCAGTGCCCGAAGCGGTACGCTGACTTTCAATATTCTTGCGAATGGCTGCAAATTTTTCGGCGCGACGGATGGCGGCTTCTGTTTCGGCAGCTTCCTGTGCAATGGCATCGCGATCATCGGCAGTCTGTTCAGTAGGGGTAGCAACTTTCTGATCCAGAGCCTTTTTCTTGTTCTGCAATGCCTTTACGAACATCAAGTCGGTATCATCGTCGTCATCATCTTCGGCATCTTCTCTGGCGGCAACGAACAATGCTGCGACATACAGTAAAACTGCAACGCAGGGTAAAATCATGCAAACCACCACACCAGCGGTTCCAGTGAGAAACCGTACCACTGCGCCCAATTCGGTGCTGCGCTGGCGGCAGATACCAATGATATCATCGGCAGGTACCGCAATAGCAGAGGCATTTTTGGCAGTGGTGAGATAGTATACGGTCTGTGGTGTGGAATTTGTCTCGGGCGTTTCGTTCAGCACAAGGCTGATCTGCCCGATGCGACAATCGCCAGTAGTGCTGTTGTACAATACGATCTGATTGACAGCAGGGGCGAGAGTATCTTTGCCATCTAGAATCACCATTGCACCAGCCGGAATCGTGGCACGTTCATCGGTAGATTCCATATCATCGTATTCATACACATAGTAGCGGTGCCCAAACATTTTCGGCACGGTAGCTGCATCGCGAAAAGTCAGATTAACCGAAAGAGTGATTGCCGCAAGCAGCAATAGGAAGATCACAACAACAATGCCCAACACAGAGGCTTTGCCTGCGCGGGGTTGGTTTTTGGCGTTACTCATATTCATGGTTGCGTTTCCGGCGCGAATGCCTGAAACGCTCTCCTTTCACAGCTATACTCTGCCAAACGGCAGGCAGATTTGCGCACAGGCAAATCTTTCCTCGTATAGTATAGCACACTTTTTCGAAAATTACAATTGATTTTTTGCAATTTTTTCGCTTTTTATCGTTTTGTTGCGTTTTTTAGGCGAAGATTCGTTGATTCTGCACGCCGTAACGTGCGATGTTCTGCATATGAACGGGCGAAAGAGGATTCTGCAAAGAAAAGCTTGACTTTTTTGATTTTTCGTGGTATACTATACAGGTAAGTGCTGGTGTGGCTCAGTTGGTAGAGCAGCTCATTCGTAATGAGCGGGTCGCAGGTTCAAGTCCTGTCACCAGCTTCTTCTATATGTGACGAAAGAGGTCGCACAGCGAAAAGCCACGCAGTTGCGTGGTTTTCTGCACTTATAGACCAAGAAACAGATTGCAAACCGTGGATTACCTAAGGGTATTTGGGGGCTTGAACGGGCGTTTTTTTATTTTCAAGAGAATTGAGAGCAGATTTGGAGAGAAATTTCCGAAGTCTGCTCTTTTTTATTGCAAATAAGTTCCACAAAGTTTCTGACGGTTTCTTGTTCGTGATGCCGAACTGATTGGGCGTCACTACTCTCGATTGGTTCGGCATTTTTATTTCCCGTATACATTATAAAGGGAAGTGCGTTGACAAGGAGCATTTTTCGGCGTGAAAGAATAGTTGACTTTTTGTACGAGGCATGGTATAATGTATCATGATTCAGTATGTAAAAAAGGAGCCGAGTCCATGGTGGAAGAACGTTTATTGTTTGTGATAGAAGGTCTTGACGGCTGCGGAAAATCGACCCAGCTGCCCCTTGTATCCGATGCATTGAATGCAATGGGAATCTCAAATCGCTCCATCAGCTATCCTGATTACGAAAGTGAATCTTCTGCACTGGTGCGGTTGTATCTGAAGGGCGCGTTTGGCGGCAGTGCCGACGATGTCAATGCCTATGCTGCATCGAGTTTTTACGCTGTTGACCGCTATGCTTCTTATATGCAATACTGGAAACAGGATTACGAAAACGGCACAGCGATCCTCGCTGGACGTTATGTCAGCTCCAATGCGATCTATCAGATGACAAAGCTTCCTTGTTCAGCATGGGATAATTATCTTGCATGGCTTGCCGATTACGAATATGAGAAGTTGGCTCTTCCGCGTCCTGATGCCGTGATTTTTCTGGATATGCCCCTTACGCTTTCGCAAAAGCTGTTGTTGCAGCGGTACGAAGGTGAAGATAACCGCAGGGATATTCATGAGCGTGATTTGGAATATCTTGCCAAATGCCGCGAGGCCGCTATGTATGCTGCCCGAAAATGTGGATGGCATATCTTGCCTTGTGCCGATGAAAACGGACTGTTGCCCCGTGAAGTGATGACTTGGCGTATCGCAGATATGCTAACGCAGATTGCACATAAGGTTTGACCGCTACTGTATACGATATGATGAAAAAGGAGAACACAGATGATTTACGTATTCCTTGCCAAAGGGTTTGAAGAAGTAGAGGCACTTGCTCCGGTAGATTGCCTGCGCCGCGCGGGCAAACAGGTGAAAACAGTCGGCATCGGTGGAAAGGTGATCGAGGGTGCCCACGGGATTTCTGTGACTGCTGATATTACCGAAGATGCAATGGTGCTGGATCACACTTTGGAAATGGTCGTGCTGCCAGGTGGTATGCCTGGAACGCTCAATCTGGGGCAAAGCGATACAGTGAAAAAAACACTGCAATTTGCAAAGGAGCAGGATCTGTGGATTACCGCAATTTGTGCAGCCCCGTCCGTTCTGGGCAGAGAAGGCTTGTTAAAAGACAAAAAAGCTGTGGTGTATCCCGGTATGGAAAAAGAACTGCATTGCGCAAAGATAGGGCATGAAGCAATTTGCGTGGACGGAAAAACGATTACCGCAAAAGGCCCAGGCGTTGCCTTCGACTTTTCCTTGAAGCTGGTTGAGGTGCTGCTGGGGAAGGAAGTACGCAAATCCCTTGCGGAAAAAATGGTTTACAAGAAATGAATACCGCTTTGATGAGTAAGGCTGCACTGCGTGATGCGATGTTGCAGAAGCGCAGAGCAATGCCCATTGATATCCGTGCAGCAGCTGACGAGGCAATCGCTAGGCGGGTGCTGCAAAGTCCCGAATACGCATCGGCAAGTAGCGTGTTTGCATATGTTTCCATGCCCCATGAGGTACATACTCGTTCTCTGCTGAAGGAGATTCTTGCAGATGGTAAGCAACTCGCACTGCCTGTGTGCGATACCGATCAGCATACCATGCAATTCTATTTGCTGCACTCTATGGATGAACTAAAAAATGGCGCATATCGCATACCCGTGCCACCCACTTCTTCAGAACGCTGCGTGCAACCAGATGCTGCCACACTGATGTTGTTGCCAATGCTCGCATTTGACGCTGAAGGGTATCGTCTGGGTGCAGGGGGCGGCTACTATGACAGATATCTCGCGCTGTACCACCCCATTACCATGGGCTTATGCTATGCCGATTGTTTTGTTGGCGTACTGCCACGGGATGTGTTCGACCGCAGAATGCTCTGCTGCGCAACGGAACAAAGAATGGAGGTCTTTTAATGGCTAAAAATACAGAAAATGAACGGGATGCAGTGGATGATATTCTCGATGAGATCCTGCGAAAGAATAAGCCCGAGGAGCAAGTTTCCACGTTGAGTGAATCCCTTGCGGATGAAGCGGAAACTGCACCCTATGCCGAAGAGGAGATCGCTGCGGAGGATACCGACGACGAGGCGTTTGATGCAGACGAGGATGCATACGACGACGATGATGACGAGGAAGACTATGACGAAATGCGTCGCCGCAGAGCAAAAGAACGCGCCACAGCAGCCAAAAAACGCAAGAAACATCGCAAAAAAAGCAGGGGACTTTCCTGTTCGCTGTTGGCACTGACGATGATTTTTGGCGTGTCGATTGTGCTTTCGATGGGCATTCTGGCAACAGCAATGGAACTGTTTGGCATCAATAAGAGCATGGTGGAAAAGCCTGTGACGATCCCAGCGGGTGCCACTACCACGGATATCGCGGAGATGCTGAAAGAGGAAGGCATCATCCGTGTGCCTAAACTGTTTGTTGTCATGTCGCGCCTGAACAGTGCAGATGCATCCTATATTGCAGGCGAGCATATCGTCTATCCCGCGATGGGCTATGAGGCGATCATTGAAGAACTGTGCGACGATGCCATCAACAAGCGGCAGACGGTCAATGTAACCTTCCCGGAGGGCATGAATCTCTTTGATGCAGCACAATTGCTGGAGGAAAATGAAGTCTGCGATGCAGATGATTTTATCTTTTACTTCAATGCCGGTGGGTATGGCTTTGAGTTTGAGGGCATGGTGCCCCAGACCAGTGAACTGAAATTCTATCGCATGGAGGGATATCTGTTCCCCGATACTTACCAGTTCTATGTGGGCGAAGAACCCGAGATTGTCGTGCAGAAAATCTATGAGAATTTTGAGCGTAAGCTGACCGATGCAGATATCGCGCGCATGGAAGAATTGGGCATGACACTGGATGAACTGGTGACGCTTGCTTCTATCGTGCAGGCGGAGGCTCCGGTTTCTTCCTCTATGAAGATGGTTGCATCGGTGTTCCATAATCGTTTGAACAACAGCAGTCTGTTCCCGTTGCTGCAATCCGATCCCACCCGTGTGTATGTGGAGGAGATCATTGAGCCGAATCTGGATATTGAAAATCAGCTGATGTGTGATTCCTACAACACCTATGTGGGGCAGGGACTGCCTCCTGGTGCCATTAACAATCCTGGAAAAGATGCCATTGATGCTGTGCTGTATCCTGCGGAGAGTGACTACTACTTCTTCTGCGCCAATGTGCAGACTGGTGAAATTTTTTACGCAAAAACCAATGCCGAGCATGAAGAGAACCTTGCGCTGATCAAGCAGCAGCAGGAAGGCGGCGGTTTGGGCGATAACGGTGAGGACTGATATCATGCCGAACAAACCGGAACTGCTTGCTCCAGCCGGCGATATGGAATGCTTTTCCATGGCACTGCAATATGGTGCGGATGCAATCTATGTGGGCGCGAAAACGTTTGGAATGCGTGCCGCAGCCAAAAATTTTGATTTTGAAACATTGCAAAATGCAGTCGCACAGGCGCATCAAAAGGGCGTTAAGGTTTATCTGACCGTGAATGTGCTGCCCCGCTGTAGCGAAATGGACATCATGCCCGATTTTTTGCGAGAGGCGGCGGCTTGCGGTATTGATGCGGTGATTGCTGCTGATTTGGGCGTTATGGCTACTTTGCGGCATATTCTTCCGGATCTGCCGCTGCACGCTTCTACACAGACGGGCGTGGTGAATTATGCAACGGCGCAGACTTTGTATGATATGGGCGCAGCACGCGTAGTGCTTGCCCGAGAACTGCCGTTGGAGGATATCGCGGAGATTCGCGTCAAAACAAACCCCGCGTTGGAACTGGAAACGTTTGTACACGGGGCTATGTGCATGAGCGTTTCAGGACGTTGTCTGCTTTCGGAATACTTTACTGGAAGAGATGCCAATCGTGGTGCTTGTGCGCAATCTTGCCGCTGGCGATATCATCTGGTGGAAGAAAAGCGTCCGGGACAGTATTATCCCATCGGGGAGGACGAAAACGGCAGCTATATCCTTAACGCCAAGGATCTTTGTATGCTGCCTCACCTGCAAAAGCTGTACGATGCAGGAGTCACTTCATTTAAGATCGAGGGCAGGGCGAAATCGTTTTACTATGTGGCAGGCATCACCAATGCCTACCGCGCCGCCATGGACGCTATGTTTTCCGATGCGCCGCAGCCTGTGCCCGATTGGGCAATTGCAGAGCTGGAGGCGGTCAGCCACCGCCCCTATACCACGGGCTTCTATTTTGGCAGACCCAATGACAGCATTCATAATGCCACTGCAAGCTATGTACGCACTACCGAGGTCGTAGGCATCGTGCATAAATGTGAAAACGGCAGACTGTATCTTTCGCAGCGCAATCGCTTTTTTGCAGGGGATGCAGTTTCCCTTCTATGCCCCCATGAACCTCCGCGCAGTTTTACCATCAACGATCTGCGTAATGCGGAAGGAGAATCCATCGAAGCTGCAAATCACGCCATGATGGATTGCTCCGTTGTATGTGATTTTATCGTGCCAAAGGGCGCAATTTTGCGCAAGGCTGTTGAGGATTGCGGTTTCTCTCCTCACCATAACAAAGAAAAGGAAAAACAAAGCCATGCTTTTTGAGAAAATCGAGCCGTTGCTGCTGCGTGTGCAAAAGCCTGCCAGATATATCGGCGGCGAACCAGGCAGCATTATGAAGGATAAGCGCGATGTGAAGGTGCGCTTTGCTTTCTGTTTTCCAGACCGTTACGATGTGGGCATGAGCCATCTGGGCATGAAGATCCTCTATTCGGCTATCAATCATCGCCCTGAATACTGGTGTGAACGTGTGTTTGCCCCTGATGTGGATTTTGAAGCTGCGATGCGTGCAAGCAATATTCCTCTGTATGGGTTGGAAAGCTTAGAGCCGATCAAAGACTTCGATTTTATCGGCTTTACGCTGCAATATGAACTGTGCTACACCAATATTCTCAATATGTTGGATTTGGCTGGTGTGCCGCTGCTGCAAAAAGACCGCGGCGAGAGCATCGCGCCCATTGTATGCGCTGGTGGATCCTGTGCGTGCAATCCCGAACCCATTGCTGACTTCTTTGATCTGTTTTTCATCGGCGAGGGAGAAGAACTGGATCTCGAAGTCATGGATCTATATGATAAAATGCGTGCCGATGGTGCTACACGCAGCGAATTTCTGCGGGCAGCGGCAAAAATTGAGGGTGTGTATGTACCATCCCTCTACGATGTGACATATCACGAGGATGGAACGATTGCGGCATTTACCCCCAAGGGCGATGCGCCGAAAACCATCCGCAAGCGTATTATTGCGGATTTTGACAAGGCGGATGTGCCGGAGAAGTTTGTGGTTCCTTTTGCGGAGATCGTACATGATCGTGCTGTAACCGAAGTGCTGCGCGGTTGTATCCGCGGCTGCCGCTTCTGTCAGGCGGGGTTTTTGTACCGTCCCTTTCGGGAAAAATCACCAGAGGTAATCTGCAAGCAGTCGAAAACCCTTTGTGACAACACAGGCTACGAGGAGCTTTCCCTTTGCTCACTTTCAACATCCGATCATTCGAGAATTGAAGAGATGCTGGATGGTTTGCTGACCTTTACTGAACAGGAGCATATCAATTTGAGTTTACCCTCGCTGCGTGTGGATAATTTCAGCACAGGTCTGATGAATCGTATCCGAAAGGTGCGAAACAGTGGCTTAACCTTCGCACCCGAAGCTGGTACACAGCGTCTGCGCGATGTGATTAACAAGAATGTGACGGAAGAAGAACTCATGCGCACCTGCAAGATTGCGTTTGCAGGGGGACAAGCCACTGTGAAGCTCTATTTTATGATGGGCTTGCCCACGGAAACAGATGAGGATATCACTGCTATTGTTGATCTTGCACAGCGCGTGGTGGATATGTGGTTTGCTATGGATGAGCGTCCAAAGGGTAAGTCTGTACAGATTTCTGTTAGTGTGGCAACTTTTGTGCCGAAACCGTTTACACCGTTTCAGTTTCATCCGCAGGATACCGTTGCAACGATCACCCACAAACAGCATTTGCTGGAAGAGGCAGCCAAGGGACACAAGCGTGTTCGTGTCAGCTGGCATGCTCCCGAAACCAGTATTTTGGAGGCAGTATTGGCAAGGGGGGATCGCCGACTCAGCAAGGTGATTCTGGACGCGTGGAAAAAAGGTTGCCTGTTTGATGCATGGTCGGAGCATTTTCGCTTTGCGCTGTGGCAGGAGGCAATGGCAGAAAATCATCTTACCATGGAGTTTTATGCCAATCGCTTGCGCAGCTACGATGAGATCCTGCCATGGGATCACCTTGACTATTACGTGGATAAGTCGTTCTTCATCAAAGAAAACGAAAAAGCAATTCTCGCATCCACCACACCACATTGCCGTATGCAGTGTACCGCCTGCGGTGTGAGCAAGGTCATGGGTAAGCCGTGCTTTCCCAAAAAGGAGGAGATTGTATGATTTCCGTGCGTGCAACCTTTGCCAAACGGCGCAGAGCAAAATATATCTCCCACCTCGATCTTATGCGCTGTATGCAGCGTGCTTTTCGTTGTGCAGGAGTGCCCATCTGGTTTACGGAGGGCTTTAATCCTCATGCGTATTTGATGTTTCCACTTGCGCTTTCTCTGGGCTACGAGAGCGACTGCGAGTGCATGGATTTTCGGCTGGATGGGCAGATGTCCATGCAGACCGCGATGCAGCGGCTCAATGCTGTGCTGCCCCCTGATCTGCAAATTATGAGAGTAGCAGAGCCTGTGCGTAAGCATACCGATATCGCCTTTGCCGATTATAGTATCTGTTTGGATTGCGCAGAGGGTACTTCTCCCAATACGCTGCGAGCCGCGTGGGATGCTTATATTGCGCAAAATACCATACCTGTGGTGAAGAAAACCAAGCGCGGCATGGCTACCATAGATTTGAAAGAACAGGCACAGATTCTGATGACGCAGACGCTTGATGACGGTTTGTGGCTGAAGCTGAGAATGCCTGCCGGTACTGCCGTGAATATCAACCCAGGGCTGCTGATAGATGCCTTTCGCGGCTATCTGGAAGAAAGTTGCCCCGCTGTACGGTACGGCATGATGCGTGCTTCCCGTTTGGCGATTCTATGTGCTGACGGCAGCGAGTTTGTTTGAGGTGGCATATGATGCATAGAAACAAACAAATCTGCTTTTGTTTGGCGCAACCGCTGCCGCAGTGCTGATATTTATATTGAGCGCGAGCAATGTCGGCATCATGATAAAAATGAAACTGTTTGCACTGCCCGTTTTTGGGGCAATTGTGTGTAGTGCGATATGCTGTTTTCGCAAACCATTGGCAGGTTGACAGAGAACCTGCGAGATTCACGGCGGATTTTGCATTAATTGCGCAAAAATGAAAAAAATGCTTGCAATTTTGTATGGGTTGTGATATAATGGTACAGCGTTTGAGCGTCCGCCGGTTCCTTGCCGGCGAGGGTCAATTGCGGTGTATGCTCGGTGTGGTGCATCGGCATATGCACAAGTATTACGACATGGACGGTCCGCTGGTACGGTGAGCAGAGAATATCTGCATATTGCGTTGCCGTGCGAATGAACGCCCGTAAACAATCAAAGGAGGATATTCCCATGAACGCTTTGGAGCAAATCAGCAAGTCCAGCATGAAGGAGAATGTGCCTGAACTCAACGTCGGTGATACCGTGAAAGTTCATGTACGCATCAAGGAAGGCGACAAGAGCCGTATTCAGGTTTTTGAGGGTACGATCATCGCTAAGAAGCACGGCGGTATCAACGAAACCTTTACTGTACGCCGCGTAGCACATGGCTGCGGTATCGAGCGCGTGTTCCCCGTTCACTCCCCTTCTGTTGACAAGGTAGAGATCGTCCGCAAAGGCGTTGTGCGCAGAGCAAAGCTCTACTACCTGCGTGGCAGAGTTGGTAAGGCTGCTAAGGTCAAGGCACAGGTACACTGATTGCAAACAGGCGAAAGGGGCAGCTATGCCCCTTTTTGCTTTATCCGCATAGTTAAGGATGTGATTTTTGATGGCAGAGAATACCGAGCCGATGGAATCGGCACAGGAGCAGAAGGCGAAAGAAAAATCCACGCCTACACCGCTCTCCGTTTTCAAGGATATAATGGATATCGTGGAGTCGGTGATAGTTTCTGGTTTTGTTGTGATACTGTTGTTTGGCTTTGTGCTGCGCCCAGTTAAGGTGGATGGTTCCTCAATGGTGCCGACACTGTACAATATGGATCAGCTGCTGATGGTTAGCTTGTTTTATCAGCCTTCTTATGGCGATATCGTTGTGATCAACGGTGACTACGCCACGCTGTTTTCCGACGCAGAACAAACTGTGCCCTATGAAGCGCAAGGTACCGACATCAACCTGATCAAGCGCGTGATTGCTACGGAAGGGCAAACCATAGATATCGATTTTGAAACAGGCAACATCACCATTGATGGTGAACTGTTAGATCAGTCCTTTATCACGTTAAAGCCGATTCGCAACGATGGCGCGTTTACTTATCCTATGACCGTACCAGAGGGATATTGCTTCGTTATGGGCGATAATCGCAATGGCAGTATGGATAGCCGCCACCCCTCGGTCGGTTTGATTTCCGAGAATCAGGTGCTTGGGCATGTCGTGCTGCGCTACGGCAGAGAGGATGAACATTGCCGTCAGTGGACGGATCGTTTTGCCATTTATAATTGAACATAAGGAGAACGCCCCATGGCAACAAGAAATATAGAGCAGGATGCTGCGCCTGAGCGTTCCGTGACGGGTGAAGAATCAGAAGCGGAAGCTGTAACCTCTGTGGAGAGTGTCGACGACATCGCACCCGAACAGGAGCAAACGGAAACTGATATAGACGATACGGATGATGATGCAGACAACATGGACGATGCAGATATCATGGAACACTACGCACAAGGGACTGAGGATTCAGATGAGAAACAGGATGCCGATGAGGATATCGTGCTGACTCCGAAACGATCCGTTGGTGAGGGAATCCCTGCAAAGGCAAAGAATGCTGTCTTTGATATAATGGATACCTGTGAATCGGTTCTGATTGCCATGTTTGCCGTGCTGCTAATCTTTACCTATCTGTTCAGCGTGGCGGAAGTGGAAGGCGATTCTATGCTGCCAACCCTGCATGATGCAGATCGACTGTTGCTGCTGAATCTGACAGACCCCGAGCCAGGGGATATCGTGGTGCTGAACAGCCGCTTTGCCTATACCTTTGATGAAAACGGCGAACTGCAATCTAGAGAAGGGCTGGGCAAACGCATCGTCAAGCGACTGATCGCTACCGAGAATCAGACCGTAGATATTGATTTTGCCGCAGGTATCGTCTATGTGGACGGTAAGCCGCTTTCAGAGCCGTATACCAGTACACTTACCACACGGGATGAGGGCGCGTTTGCTTATCCCATTACCGTGCCGGAAGGCTATGTCTTCGTGTTGGGCGATAACCGCAGCATTTCCAAGGATAGCCGCCACCCTGATGTGGCATTGATCCCGGAAAGCGATATTCTGGGCAAGGTGTGGCTGCGCGTGTATCCATTTGATGACTTTACGGCAGTAAGTTGATGCGACTACTGCCTTTGACCGCAGAAACGGAGCGCATATGGAGGATATGAAGGATATTCAGTGGTTTCCAGGACATATGGCGAAAACACGGCGCATGATACAGAAAAGTCTGCCGCTGGTGGATGCCGTGGCTGAATTGCTGGATGCCAGACTGCCGCGGAGTAGCCGAAACCCTGAATTTGACCGTCTGACACGCCGTAAGCCAAGGCTTGTCATACTGAATAAAGCCGATATGGCAGACCCCGTATTGACACAGCAGTGGGTTGAGTACTATCAAAAGCGTGGTGCCGCAGTCATTACTGCGGATTCGAAATCGGGTAAAGGCGTGAAAAGCTTCGCACCTGCGCTACGCCGCCTGTTAGCACCACAGATTGCAAAATATGAGGCGAAAGGCATGAAGGGCAGACCCATCCGCGTGATGATTTTGGGCATTCCCAATGTGGGAAAATCATCGTTGATCAACCGTCTGGCGGGCGGGAAGCGTGCCAAAGCCGAAGATAGAGCAGGCGTGACAAGAGTGCAGCAATGGATCAAGATTGATGGCGGCGTGGAATTGCTGGATACACCTGGCGTGCTTTGGCCGAAGCTGGAGGATCAGGAGGTCGCTTGCCGCCTGGCGTTTACTGGTGCCGTCCGCGATGAGATTCTGGATACTGAAGCACTAGCGGCACGGTTGTTGGTGTTCTTGCATCAGCAATACCCCAAAGCGTTGGAGGAACGCTATCGCATTGCACCCGATGTTATCTACGAAACAGGATTCGATTTGTTGGAACAAATGGCTAAGAATCGGGGGATGCTGCTTTCGGGTGGGGTGCCTAACACGGAACGTGCAGCCATTGCGTTGATTGACGAATTTCGTGGTGTAAAGCTTGGGCGCATCACACTGGAACGCCCTGAAGATCAGTTGCAAAAGGCAATGGTAAAATCGCAGCAGAATGGAGCAGAGCATGGCAAAAAAGCTTCTGACAGTGCAGACGGTACTGTTTGAATTCGATGATGACGTACGCACCCATGTGCCTATGTTCTGCGGTGTGGATGAGGCAGGCAGAGGCCCTCTGGCGGGGGATGTGTATGCGGCAGCTGTAATCTTGCAGCCCGATGCGCGCATTGCAGGGCTTAACGACAGCAAAAAAATTCCCGAGGCGCGCCGCGAGGATATGGTTGCCGAGATCAAAGAAAAATCTTTGGCGTGGTCTATCGCGTTTGCAACGGTGGAGGAGATTGAGCGGCTGAATATTTTACAGGCGACTATGCTTGCCATGCGTCGCGCGGTGGAAGGGCTTGCAGTGACACCGCAGCTGGCTTTGATTGACGGAAATCAAGCACCGCATTTGCAGATTCCTACGCAGACTGTCATTGGCGGAGACGCGAAATCCGCAAGCATCGCAGCAGCTTCCGTGCTGGCAAAAACCGCTAGAGATGCAACCTTGCGGGAATTGGATACACTGTACCCCATGTATGGCTTTGCAAAGCACAAGGGCTATGGCACCAAGGCGCATTATGATGCCATCCGACAATATGGCGTGTGCCCTGCCCACCGTCATTCTTTTTTGAAGAAATTCTATGGCAGTGAATAATAAACGCGCGATTGGCAATATCGGCGAGGACGCTGTCTGCCGTTTTTTGGAGCAAAGAGGCGCAGAGATTCTATGCCGTAACTTTACAATTCGCGGTGGAGAAATTGATATCATCGCGCAGCATGGTGATATGCTGCTGTTTGTAGAGGTCAAAACGCGTCAGCCCAATGCGCTGCAATCGGGGGCGGCGGCGGTAGATCAGCGAAAGCAGCAGTTTATGATACGCACGGCAGAGCAATATCTGCTGTCGCTGACGCAGCCACCTGCACAAACAAGATTTGATGTCGCAGAAGTGGAATACACAGGGCATACCGTGCGTCGGATACGGTATATTCCGGGGGCGTTTTATTGACCAGCTGCCTTATCCCAAGGGAATGTGACAACCACAGCTATGATTTATAAAAAACGAAGTGAACGCTTCGATAGGAGGAAAATACCATGTTGTACCACAGCACAAGAAACCGTGCGCTTTCTGTGACCAGCGCAGAGGCCATTGCTCAGGGCATTGCCGCCGATGGCGGTCTGTTTGTACCAGAATCGATTCCGGAACTTTCGCCCGCCGATTTTGAGTCCCTTAAGGGTCTTTCTTACGCAGAACGCGCGGCACGGATATTCCATCTGTATCTCACAGATTTTACATTGGATGAGTTGCGTGAATGTACCACCGCTGCCTATGCAAGCGGCAATTTTGAAACCGAAAATGTGCAGGAGATCACTACATTGGCTGACGGCACCATGCTGTTGGAGCTGTGGCACGGCCCCACCTGCGCGTTTAAGGACATGGCGTTACAGATCCTGCCGCATTTTCTTACTCGTTCTGCGAAAAAAAGTGGCGTAGATCGCGAAATTGTCATTCTTACGGCAACCTCTGGCGATACGGGCAAGGCAGCTTTGGCAGGCTTTAAAGATGTGCCTGGCACACGGATTCTGGTGTTTTATCCAGAAGATGGTGTCAGCTCCATGCAAAAGCGGCAGATGCAGACACAAGAGGGCGAAAATGTCGGAGTATGTGCAGTTAAGGGCAATTTTGATGACTGTCAGAACGGTGTGAAGGCAATTTTTACCGACCCAGATATGCAGGCAGCCCTTGCCGCAAACGGTATGCAATTCTCCAGTGCGAACAGCATCAACTGGGGTAGATTGGCACCGCAGATTGTGTATTATGTTTCCGCATATGTTACAATGTTGGAAAAAGGCATTCTCAAGCCTGGTGAGCGTTTCTCGCTGACTGTGCCCACAGGTAATTTCGGCAATATTCTGGCTGCGTGGTATGCAAAGCAGATGGGCGTTCCCATGCAGCACTTGGTTTGCGCTTCCAACATTAACTGTGTACTCAGCGATTTTATTCAAACAGGCACTTACAATCGCAATCGTGCCTTCCATGCAACCGTATCCCCCTCTATGGATATTCTCATTTCCAGCAATCTGGAGCGTTTGCTGTACCATATGACCCACGAGGACGATGCTCAGATCCGTGAGTGGTTTGGCGCATTGAAGTCGGAAGGCAGCTATACCATTCCAGCGGAACTGCGTAACCGTATTCAGGCAGAGTTTTCTGGCAGCTTCTGGGACGATGCCCAGACCAAGGATATGATCGGCAAGGTGTTTGGCGAAAATGGTTACCTCAGTGATACCCACACGGCTGTTGGCATTTGTGCTGCAAGAGAGTATCAGGCAACAGCCACTGAAAAGCTGCCCATGTTGGTGGCATCCACCGCTAACCCTTATAAGTTTGGTAATGCTGTGCTTGAGGCGATTGACGCTGTTCCTGCTGATGCAGACGAGTACGCAGTACTGGATTTGTTGCAGACGAAATCTGGGATGAGCATCCCGAAGGCGTTGGCAGCGTTGAAAACCAAACCCGTACGTTTTGCTGATTCCGTTGCGCAGGATGCAATGGCAGACTATGTGAAGGCAAAGTTGGGGATCGCGTGAGCCTGTTTGTGATTGGTGATTTGCATTTGTCATTCGGCACCAATAAACCGATGGAAATCTTCGGCGGTTGGGAAAATCACCATGTGCTGCTGCAAAAGGCGTGGCTGGAAAGCATCGGCCCAGAAGATACCGTTGTGTTGGCAGGGGATATCTCGTGGGGAATGACCTTGGAGGAAGCACTGCCCGACTTCCAGTGGATCCATGAGTTGCCAGGGCGTAAGATTATCTTAAAAGGCAACCACGATTACTGGTGGACAACCGTGACCAAAATGAATCACTTTTTTGCCGAAAATGGGTTGAACAGCCTGCATTTGCTGCATAATAATTACTACGCTTACGAAGCATATGGCATTTGTGGCACAAGAGGTTGGGTGAATATGGAATATGACGAACCCGCCAATGCAAAGGTCAATGCGCGTGAGGCGCGGCGGCTGGAGGTTTCCGTGGCATCTGCTGAGGCGGCTGGGCTGAAGCCTATCGCATTTTTGCATTATCCACCAGTGTATGGGTCAAGCTGCAACTATGAGATTCTTGATGTGCTGTGGAGACACCATGTCACCGATTGCTATTATGGTCATGTACATGGCAGCGGTCATCGTCATGCCATTAACGGCATAAGAGAGGATGTTTGCTACCATTTAATTTCAGGTGATTTTTTACAGTTTTCGCCTCAAATTGTTCTTTAATTTGTGAGAATCCATGAAGTGTGTAAAAATACTGGAAAAATCATGGAAATCATGCTATAATAACAGGGTATCTGTGCCCAAAAGGGCCGCGCACTTTCGTGACGGCTCAGTACATTCGTTGAAAATGCATTTTGGAGGAATTGTCATGCGTATCGTTTCCGATGTAAAAACCGATATCAATATGAGAGAAGTTACTTTCGAGATTTCCGCTGAGACTCTGGAGGGCGCTTGTGAGCGCGTGTACCAGCGTAAGAAGAAGGACATCCTGATTAAGGGCTTCCGTAAGGGTAAAGCACCCCGTAAAATGGTCGAGAAGTTCTACGGCGAAGAAGTGTTCTTTGAGGATGCAGTGAATATGCTGCTGCCTGCCGAGTTGGATCAGATGATGACCGAGCTGAATCTGACTTTGGTCGACCGTCCCGCTATCGAGCTGGTTTCCTGCACCAAGGCTGAGGGTGCTGTCTGCAAGGCAACTTGCATCACTAAGCCTGAGGTAACGATTAGCGCGTACAAGGGTATTCATGCACCCATGACCGTGCATGAAGTGACCGATGCAGATATCGACCAGCAGATTGAGGTCTTCCGTCAGCGTCAGGCGCGTATCGTTGAGGTCACTGACCGCGCTGCGGAGAACGGCGATGAGGTGAAAATCAACTTCGAGGGCTTCATTGACGATGTTGCGTTTGAAGGCGGCAAGGGGGAAGAGTATCCTCTGCGTCTGGGCAGCGGTCAGTTCATTCCTGGCTTTGAGGAGCAGATCGTTGGTCACAACATCGGCGACCAGTTCGATATCACTGTAACCTTCCCCGAAAGTTACGGCGATGAGCGTTACGCAGGCAAAGAAGCAGTGTTCAAGATTGAGCTGCTGGCAATTTCTATGCAGGAGTTGCCCGATGCAGATGATGAGCTGGCAAAGGATGTTTCCGATTTTGATACCATGGAGGCACTCCGCGCAGATATCCGCGAGAAGATGACAGAGAACGCCCAGAAGCAGGCAGAAAACCAGTTTGAGAACGCCGTGTTTGATACCTTGATCGCGGCTACCGATGCCGCTGTACCTGCTGTGATGTACGAGCGTCGTATCAGTCAGATGGTGCGTGACTTTGAGCAGAATCTGCGCAGACAGTACAATGACATGACTCTTGAGGATTATCTCTCCTACACTGGCATGACCGAACAGCAGATGAGAGATACCTACGAGGATCAGGCACGGAAGGAAGTGCTGCTGCGTTTGGCACTGGAAAAAATTGCTGATTTGGAAGGCATTGAGGTTTCCGATGAGGAACTGGAGGATAATCTTCAGGACTTTGCAGCAAAAGTTGGGGTTTCCGTGGAAGTTGTTAAGGCGCAGATTCCCATGGCAGATTTCAAGTTGGATATGCGCGTGACCAAGGCCGTGGAGTTAGTGAAATCTAACGCTGTTGTTGACAATGATATGGCACCTGCTGCTGAGGAAACTCCCGCTGAGGAAGTTGCTGAGGAGACAGATGCCCAGTAAGCTGAAATCTGTATATCACACATTGAGCGACGCTGTTTACGGTGTCGCTCATCTTGAATGAAAGGAAGAGCGAGAATGAGCCTTGTCCCAACCGTCATTGAACAAACAGGCCGTGGCGAGCGTGCCTATGATATTTTCTCACGCCTGCTTAACGACCGCATCATTATGCTTTCGGAGGATGTCAACGATACAACCGCAAGCCTTGTGGTTGCACAGTTGCTGTTTCTGGAGAGTCAGGATTCTGAAAAGGATATCTCTCTGTATATCAACAGCCCTGGCGGTTCTGTGACCGCAGGCATGGCAATTTACGATACCATGCAGTATATCAAGTGCGATGTTTCTACCATCTGCATCGGTCTGGCGGCATCTATGGGCGCATTTTTGCTGGCGGCGGGTGCAAAGGGCAAACGTATGGCACTGCCCAACAGCGAAATCATGATCCATCAGCCGCTGATCATGGGCGGCGGACTTTCCGGTCAGGCAACCGATATCAAGATCCGAACAGATAATTTGCTGCGTACCAAGGAAAAGCTGAATCATATGCTTGCTGAGAATACCGGCAAGCCCCTGGAGGAGATTCAGCGCGACGTGGAGCGCGACTACTTTATGACCGCCGCAGAAGCACAGGCTTACGGTCTGATTGACAAGGTCGTTACCAAGCGTTAAGTGGCTTTTGCGCCCCTCTACACGAAAGGAAGACAATCCATGCCCAATTCCAACCAGACATTTCGCAAATGCAACTTCTGCGGAAAAGGCGAAAATCAAGTGATGAGCCTGTTTACCGCCGGAGCGTCCAATATCTGCGATGAGTGCGTGTGCTATTGCTATGAGATGATTTATGGCAGTGGTGCTGAAGCACCTCGTAAGCAGAGCCGCCGTAGCCCAGAGAAAACAAAAGCCGAGGTGCAGCTGCTGAAACCAGCCGAGATCAAAAAAGTGCTGGATGAGTATGTTGTCGGGCAGGAATCGGCAAAGATCGCACTGTCTGTTTCGGTTTATAATCACTATAAGCGCATTTTAAGCCACGATGATGGCGACGATGTGGAACTGCAAAAGAGTAATGTGCTGCTGATCGGGCCCACGGGCGTGGGCAAAACCTATTTGGCACAGACCCTTGCAAAGATTCTGGATGTACCATTTGCAATCGCTGATGCAACAACTGTCACCGAGGCAGGCTATGTGGGCGATGATGTCGAGAATGTACTGCTGCGCCTGATTCAGGCGGCAAACTTTGATGTCAAGGCAGCCGAGCGCGGTATCATCTACATTGACGAGATTGATAAAATCGCAAGGAAATCCGAGAATACTTCCCTGACCCGAGATGTCAGCGGAGAAGGCGTGCAGCAATCACTGCTGAAGATTATCGAAGGCACGGTATCCAATGTACCTCCGCAAGGTGGCAGAAAACACCCCAATCAAGAGTTCATCCAGATTAACACAAAGAACATTCTGTTTATTTGCGGCGGCGCGTTTGATGGCCTGGAGCGGCATATCATCAAGCGCACGCAGTCCTCTGGGCTGGGATTTGGTGCGCAGATCGTTTCTAAAACGGAACAGCATACCAATATCTTCCGCAAAGCCATTCCGCAGGATCTGGTCAAATTTGGCATGGTGCCAGAACTGGTCGGCAGATTGCCTATCATTACCGCACTGGATGAGATGGATGAAGAATCGCTGACGCGTATTTTGACCGAGCCGAAAAATGCATTGCTGAAACAGTATACCAAGCTGTTCCACTACGATGACATCGAACTGGAAGTCGAGCCAGATGCGCTCACTGAGATCGCCAAACGCGCCATTGAGCAAAAAACAGGTGCCCGCGGTCTGCGCGCCATTTTGGAAGGAATTCTTATGCAGACCATGTTTGATGCACCCTCTACAGGTAATGTGGCTAAGGTGATCGTTACCGCCCAGTGCGTGCGCGACCGCACGGCACCGCTGTTGGTGCAGCGACCTGAAATGCCCGAATCAGAGGAAACAGCCTCTGTAGAAGTTGAAACGGAACAGGAGGTATCCGCACCAGAGGAAACGACTCCTACGGAAGTGGAAGCGGAGCCTGAAACAACACAGGGCGATTTGTGACACAGTATACAGTATGTTGACAATCCCCTGCCGATGCATAGGGTTGCTTAGCTTGCCAAAAAAGTATGATACAAGTGCAAGCCTTTTTTCAAAGGTTTGTAGGGTAAAGGAACAGCATTTCGAGGGGAAAACGAACAAAGTCGTTTTCCCCTCGTTGTATTTTATATTCCTCGAAAAAAGCTGCGCGCGGCTCAAACAGGCTTGTGACGAGAAAAATGGCACTCTCACAATGCTGATTTGTTATGTGACGATTTGACAGTTTCTGCACCCAATTGCGCATTGACTTTACACGCAAAACGCGATACAATAAAGGTGCAACATCGCAAAAGCGAGTGCAGTAAGCCATTTTTGGAGGGATCTTTTTATGAAACACATGAAACAGGCAGTCAGTTTGCTGACAGCCGCCGCGTTGACCGTTACTGGCTTCGCCCTGGATTGCAGCAGCAACACTACACTGCATGCTTCTGCTGCAAGTTACCCCGTGCAGGAATTTCGTATGGGTATTGCCAACACGAACCGCAATGTCAATATCAGTGCCGCAGAGGCTGGCGCGCCTGTTACCTCTGATCTGTTCAACGGCACCGATGCGGAAGAATGGACGCTCAATTACATTGAAGCGGGCGTATATGAAATCGTCAATGTGGCGAGTGGACTGCTGCTAACCGCCGATACAAGCGGATACTGCACGATCAGCGCGGATACCGATCGCGCGGATCAACGGTGGAATATTGTTTCTGTAGAGCAGGATTTTGAAGGCTACGACCTCTACTACAAGATTACAAGCAACGCCGACAGTAACAAAGCACTTACCTTTTTGCCAGAGAGCAATTCCTTTACTGCTGATGCCTACAACGGTGATACATACCAGAAGTACAAGTTGAATCTTAATGGATTGGAGGGCTTTGCTGCCAACTGCATGACCGAAAAGGGGCAGAAAGCAGGTACCATCGGTGGATTGCTGGGCGAAACTGTGTTTGTTGATACCGTGGAAGAATGTGTTGCTGCCATGAAGCGCACAGAGCCCTTGACCATTGTGGTTACCGCAAATCTTGAATTCAATAATCAGCGGCAGGAGGATCAGAAAATCGAGGATGACAAGACGATTCTCGGTTCTTATGGTGCTAATATTATCTACAACTCACGTTGGAGAAATGATGATTTTAACGGCGATATCAACATCAAACCCAGTAATAACATCGTGCTGCAAAACCTGCATTTTCGCGCAACGGAGCGAAACAGTAACGGTTGCGGCGTGATCTTGGTTTACATCTACTGCGGCAGAAATATCTGGTTTGACCACAACGACTTCAGCGCATCCTTCCCTCATGATAAGGACAATGAGGTGGGTAAGTTCATCTGGATCAACACCCCTGTCGACAACTGGTCGGATGGTTGCTATAATGGCATCAGCCCCGATTATATCACGCTTTCGTACAATCACTTCAATAACCGTTTCTGGACGGTTGCCTATGGCACGCAAAATACTGAAACAACGCGCGATCGTACTACGCTGCTGTTTAACAAATGGGAGAACTGCGCGCGACGCACACCTCAGATTGGAAACGGCACGGGTCATGTGCTGAACAACTATTACACCTACACGATCTCCAATCCCTCGCAGCAGATTATTGCAGGCGATGGCTGCAAAATGCTGACAGAGTATTGCTACTTTGAAGGACTTTCGGGTCTGGAATTTGCAGGTGGCGGTGCAAGCAACAGCCCCATGCGGGATGTCGGTTCTGTTTCAGCGAAAGACACCAATTCTTCCCCCACCGCGCTCAATCAGACATTTTCCTACTCGCACAACTGGCAGCCTGGCACTGAAAACTACGGTTACTCCCTGATATCTGCCAACAATGTCAAGAGCTTCTGCAACAGCTACACTGGCTCTGTAACCGCCGATGGTCAGATGCAGTTTATCACTGATGCGGCATTGCAAAACCAAGTAATGAAAACCTACAAAGCACCTTTCCTTGATGAAATCACAGTGGGCGAGCTTTCTACTGCCAAAGAAGGTGCCGTGCTGGATACTGCTTTGCAGTATGCTTTCCGCAACTACGGCAGCAGCCGCTATCTTGAGGTTGCTGAAGGAATAGCGGCAGTGGGCAGTAATGTGCAGCAGGGCGGCAATACCATTACCGCCTCCAGTACTTGGACACTGAAAGATGGCGGAAACGGGTACTATTATGTGCTTTCTGCACTGGGCGATGGCATGACCTACTATCTGGATCTGGAAAACGGTGCGGTGGATAATGGTACCAACATCGGCATCTGGACGAATACCGCCAGCGACGCACAGTTGTTCAAGTTTGTGGATAATGGTGATGGTACCTATCAAATTGTGACCAAAGCAAGTCGCGATATGAGCGGTTTGGGCATTGTGGCAGGCTCCACCGATGCAGGTGCCAATGTGGTACAATGGAAGTACGATGGTGCGGCAAATCAGTGCTGGGTGATTGAGCCAATCATTGCACCTGTCAACGGCAAATGCATTCGCACACTGGAGAGAAAAGACCTTGATCACTACGCTGCATGGAACATTGACACAGATTTGCAAATAGGAGATCTCGTATTTGGTGATCGTGAATTTACCTTCACTACGATTCCTGAGGCACTGAGCGGTTCTGAGCTGATCCTTACCGCCTGCGATTCCAAGTTTACTACTACCGATCTTGCTGTCATCACCGCCGCAGAGGATATGGTGCTTTCTGTAGGCTTTGATGCAAGACTGTCTACTATTCCTACATGGGCGGCGCATTTTACCAAAACTGAGTTCACCTGCACATCCAGCAACGGCATCACCTTTGTGCTGTATCAAACCGAAATTGCCGCAGGAGAAAGCTTTACGCTGGGCGCACAGGGCACATCCGCAGGCGTGGTGCATTACATCGCCATAGCAACTGCTATGCCTGAAACCACCACAACGACTCCCGAACCCACATTGACAATAATCGGTGATGTGAACTGCGATGGTGATGTGAAAATCGATGATGTAATCCTGCTCAACCGCTTCCTCTCTGAGGACGATGCGGTGGTCATCAGCGCACAGGGTATGCGCAACGCTGAGTGTGATGGAACATCCGGTGTCAACAACAACGATGCCATTGCCATTCTCAAGCTTCTTGCAGGATTGTAAGCTTTGCAGCGCATAAAGCACAACAACAAGGCCTGAGCAGATGCATTCTGTTCAGGCTTTTCGTTTATCAAAAAGGAGCGGAACATATCATGCATTGTACTTTCCATGATGCCTTTCATAGATGGGTTGAAGAGGTATTTCATGGGCTTCTCGATGGACTGTTTTTTCTTAATGTGATTCCATATTAAAAAAATTTGTTTTTCACGTTATAAGCAGCGCAAGATGGATGCATGTGGTTTCCATAACATACCACTGATAAACTGCGGTGTGTGCAGCATAATACTAGCACGGCAGCAAAAGCAATCGGGCACACAAGGGATGCACGGGCAAAAAACCGCTGCCGCAAAGGAGAATTACCATGAAGGGTGAATTTACGCAAAAGGGCAAAGAAGCCATGGAGCGCTTTAAGATGGAGTCCGCCAATGAGGTTGGCGTTACTCTGAAGCAGGGGTATAACGGTGATCTGACCTCTCGTCAGGCTGGTTCCGTTGGCGGTCAGATGGTCAAGAAGATGATCGACGCTTACAAAATGCAGTAAGATCGATTGTTACAGGCGGCGGTTCTCAACAGAGGACCGCTGCTTTTCTATGCAAACGGAAAAATTGACAAAAATTTCTATTGTGAAATGTAAAGAATTGGCAGCATCGGTTGCACAAAAGTCTTGATTTTCATAATGCAAAAGGTTATAATGATAATGTGTGCATGACCCATGAAAAAGAATCAAGCGTACTTTATCACAGAGAAAGGAACATGAGAAATGAGATTCAACAAGTTGACTGCCCTTGCACTGGCAGGCGTTTCTACAGTTTGTCTTTACAGTTGCGCCGATGAAATTGATGATTCCGGTGCTCCCGTAACGATTACCGCACAGACATTTGCTGATACGTTGTATCGCAAAATGCCCATGGATGCTACCGTTAAAGCAACTCCTTCCGCGACACTGGCACTGCTGATGAATGTAACGGATTATACCGCCGCAGCAGGTTACACCGCCACAGGTGCTTTGCCCGATATGATTGCTGTGTTTGAAGCGAAGGACACAGCTGGTGCAGAAACCATCCGCAAGGCAATGGATACCTATGCAAAAGAAATGTGCCGTGAGTATGAGCGTTATGCTCCTGAACAGGTGCCGAAGCTGGAGAATGCTATTGTTCGAACCAGCGGTAATTTGGCGATTTTGTGCGTATCGTCTGATGTCGAAACCACCAATAAAATCATTGACGATGTGCTGAAAACCGGCACTTCGGATGCAGCTGATCTTCGCGAGGCAGTGCAGACCTCCTCGACTGCCGCAACCACAACTACCACACAGGGTGGCAGCACATCCTCCTCTGTCGAAACGACCACCACATCTACCATACCCAACCAGGGTGGCGAAAGCGTGATTCCCTCTCAGAACGATTACGAGGATCTGGGCGTAATTGTCCGCGATGGCGATACTGTTTATGAGTGCTATTACTACAATGACAAGTATGCCACGCAGTATGCCAATGCCGTCAATGCATTTGCGGCATCGCTGCCTGCTACCGCCAATGTGTATACAATGATCATTCCCAACAGCATGGGTATTACACTCCCCGATTCTCTGGAATCGGTGGTGCCCTCTACCGACCAGAAATCTTCCATCAGTAAGCTGTATGCAAAGCTGGATGCCAATGTTACACCTGTGCAGCTGTACGATACCCTGCGTTCTCATCGCACAGAGTATATCTATTTCCGTACCGACCATCACTGGACGGCGCTGGGTGCATACTATGCCTACGGGAATTTCTGCGCACTGACAGGAAAAACACCTACGCCGCTGAGTGCTATGACCACTAAGGATTATACTGGTTTCCTTGGCACATTCTATCGTGACAGCAATGAGAATCCAAAACTTGCTGCCAACCCCGATACCGTAACGGTGCATTATCCCAAAAATCATGAGTCCATCAAATTGCAGTATACCGATACCGACGGCGTGGTACATAACTGGCCGTTGCTTTCCGATGTGACCGAGTATTCTGCCCGCCTGAAGTATGCAACATTTGCTGGTGGAGATAACCCCATGGTGGTGACTACCAATTCTGCCCTTACCGATGGCTCTGTGTGTATTATCGTGAAAGAATCCTACGGCAATGCCATTGTGCCTTACCTTGCCGACAGCTACCAGACTGTATATGCTTTCGATTATCGCTACGACCATCGTGATCTCAGTGCATTTGTTGCAGAGCATCCCAATGCGGATATAGTGTTTGCCAACAATGTTTCCATGGTGCAGAGCAGCTATTTGGTGGGCAAACTGGCAGCATATCTTTCTTGAGGCAGCACAGCACCAAGTCTGCCTGATGCATTGCGTGCATATCTGCTTGCGTATTCGCTGCTTTGCACGAAAGCTTCTGGCTGGGTGCCGATCTGTATCATCTGACTGCGCGCCTACACTGATGGTTTTGCGCAGTGTTACACTTGAAATCTACTGAAAACCGCAACGAAAGGATACACTGCATATGGTATTCAGCAGCCTGATTTTCCTCTGCGGCTTTTTGCCGATCACAATCCTGTGCTACCGCCTGCTGCGATTTGCTGGCGGCGGTAAGCAATGGGGCATCATGCTATGCAACACCTTTTTGCTTATCATGAGCTTGATTTTTTACGCATGGGGCGAGCCTGCCTATGTTTTGCTGATGCTCTTCTCAATCCTGACCAACTACCTCGGCGGTGTGCTGGTGGGGACATTTCAGAAGCGCGAAAAGAAGGGCGCAACTAAGGCAGCCCTTGTGCTTACGGTGATTGTCAACCTTGCTCTACTGGGATTTTTTAAGTATACGGATTTTGTCATTTCTGCCATTAACGGCATATCTGGCGCGGGTATTGCGCTGCTGAAAATTGCATTGCCCATTGGCATTTCCTTCTACACCTTCCAGGCACTGTCCTATGTCATTGATGTGTACCGCAGGGAGGTAAAGGTGCAGTGGAATCCCATCAATTTTGCCATGTATGTCACGTTGTTTCCGCAGCTCATCGCAGGGCCGATTGTGCGCTATGCCGATGTGGAAGCGCAGATTGCCAAGCGCGATGACGGCGTGGAGCAGTTCTGTAACGGCATTTTTCGGTTTTGCATTGGTCTTGCCAAGAAAACGCTGCTTGCCAATCAGGCGGGCAAGCTGTGGGATGCGATCTCTGCGCAGTCGGATACTCTGACTGCCGCTACCGCGTGGATCGGTGCGATTGCGTTTACATTCCAGATTTATTTTGATTTTTCGGGTTATTCTGATATGGCAATTGGTCTGGGCAAAATGTTCGGCTTCGATTTCGTCGAGAATTTTCGTTATCCCTATCAGGCAGATAGTATCACTGATTTCTGGCGCAGATGGCATATCACGCTAAGTACATGGTTCCGCGAGTATGTGTATATCCCACTGGGCGGTAACCGTTGCAGCGCGGCACGGCAGATTTTTAATCTGTTTGTGGTGTGGGCACTGACGGGCCTTTGGCACGGCGCAGGTTGGAACTTTGTGCTGTGGGGACTGTATTTCTTCGTGCTGCTTGTGCTGGAGAAAAAGGTGCTAAAAAAAGTGCTGGAAGCTGCCCCGAAGTTCTTGCGGCATATTTATGCCCTGCTGATGATCGTGCTGGGCTGGGTGCTGTTTGCCAATGAGGATCTTCTGACACTGAAGGCCTACTTTGTCGCAATGTTTGGCGCAAACGGCGGGTATGATGCGCAGTCGCTCTACTATCTGCTTGGTAATGCTATCCCGTTGATCATTATGGCGATCGGTTCTACCGAATTGCCTGCTGCCATCGGCAGACGGATATGCGGTAACCGCGATAGCGAGGGCAGCGTCGTTGTACAAACACTCTGGAGCGTGGCATTGCTGATTCTCAGCGTTTCCTCTATGGTTGCCGATAGCTATAATCCGTTTTTGTATTTCCGTTTCTGAAAGGAGGGCGACCAATGAAGCGCGATTTGCAGATCATGATCTCCGTTGGATTTACGGTTGCTCTTGCTGTTACAGGGGCTGTTATTCTGTTCAAAGAGCCAAAGACCTATTCCGAAAATGAGAACCGTTACCTGCAAGCTGAGGCTGCCCCTACATGGGATACCATTCAGGATGGCAGCTGGCAGGAGAAGATCACCAATTATATGAGCGACCAGATGCCCTTGCGCAACGGCTGGACAGCCTTGCAGTCTAAGATGCAGCAATGCATCGGGAAGAAAGAGGTTGCGGGGGTGTTCATTGGTAAAGATGATTATTACTTTGAAAAGGTCACTGAGGCGGATCTCTCTAACCGCCGCTTGCTTGCTAATGTGCAAGCGGTAGAGGCACTCATTGCCGCTATGCCTCAAAGTAAGCTGTATTTTCTGCCCATACCTACTGCCGGTAATATTTGCGCAGATAAATTGCCCGCATTCGCACCCTATTATGCCGAGGATACCCGCATCAACCTGGCTATTCAGACACTGAAAATGCATGACTGCTATAGCGTGGACGTTCGTGATGCGCTCAAAGATCATTATGCGGCGGGGGAACAGCTCTACTACCGCACAGACCACCACTGGAATACCGATGGTGCGTTTGTGGCATATCAAGTATATGCGCAGGCGGCTGGGCTGATGCCCGCTGCGAAAGAATCATTCGATTTGCAAGTGGTCAGCGAATCCTTCCGCGGTACATTGGATTCCAAAGTGTTGGACAGCAATGGCCCAAGCGATGCTGTAACGGTGCCGTTCGCACTCCCAGATGTGAAGGTGACTGCGGATGGGAATAGTATCGCTGTGCTGGATATGGGCAAGCTGCTTGAAAAGGATCAGTATCAGGTGTTTTTTGGCGGGAACTACGGCCAGGTGACAATCGAAACAGGCGCAGGGACAGGGCGTTCGGTGCTGATTTTCAAGGATTCCTACGCCAACTGCTTTGTGCCGTTTCTGCTGACGCATTATGATACCATCACCATGATTGACCTGCGCTACAACGATGGCAGTTGGACGGAACAGATTCGCACTGCTCCCGATGATGTGCTGGTGCTGTACGAGATGAGCAATTTCTGCAAGGATATGAATCTTTCTACTGTGCCCGCGACACTGGAACAATAATGGAAAGGAAGATATGTCATGTCGGAAGAAATCAAGAATACCGAAAATGATTTGCCTGATGAAAGCGTGCTGTTGGAGGATGAGGACGGAAATGAGATTCTGTTTACATTTCTGGCGATCATCCAGCATGAGGGTAAATCATATGCTGTGATGCTGCCTGAGGAGGACGAGGAAGCTGGTGTTGTCATTGTTGAGATCATTGATTTGGGCAAGGATACCGAACACTATGACGCTGTGACAGATGAAGCACTGATGGAGAAGCTGTTCGACCGCTTCCGCGCGGAGTATGGCGATATCTATGACTTTGAGGATTGAGCGAATCCGTAAATCAGCGAAAGCAACACACGCAAAGCCGCCGTGTCGCAGATGGCATGGCGGCTTGTTGTTTGCCGTTCACGAAATGTTCGTTTTTTGTTTACAAGATGCCCTACCATTTGGCTTTTCCATCTGTTACAATGAATATGGAGAGTTATGCGCAATTGACTGTGCATCTACGCCGCCGTCTCTATGCGGTGTTGTTTGAGACAAAAGGGGTGTACCATATGTCAATCCATTCCGAAACACAACACTTGACTGAGAATCCTAACCGCATTGATGTTACAGAAGATTTTATCTACAATAGCCGGAACCCTAAATACAACGCTGCAAGCCGCATATGGCGCAAGCAGACCGATTCCCCCTATTTGTATCGTCTTGTGGTGGATTCTAGAGAACACGCCTATACCGAGGGAACGGGTTTTTCCAATGTGGAGCCTGCACTCCACGAACAAAAAGTCCTGCACCGTGTCAGTGAGGTGATCGGCTTTGCGCTGCTGTTCTTCTTGGTGGTGCAGCTTGGAGCAGGCTCACTGATCGTATCGGTGCTGCATCTTCTGGGCATGGATATCCGTCTGGATTTTCTTACATTCAGCATGAGCGGCAGTCAGTGGCTGGTTATCGCTGTGCGCATTTTTGTGATGTTGCTGCAATACGGTGGTGCGCTGCTTATCGCCAACCGATATTTTCGCGTGCCCGTGAACGTGCAAGTGCCCGTAACTGCAAATGCCTTCCCCGAAGCTACCGGCGCGGTGGGGTGGGCGATGCTGAGTGCCGCAGTGTTTTGCATCCTTGACCGCATCAATGGAGATGGCGCAGAAGCAGCACAGCACCTGTTTTCGTACAAAAACAGTGCTGCACTGGGAGTATATGGCTTTTTTGAGATCCTGGTTTTGCCACTTTTGCACGAGCTGCTGATGCGCAGCACATTATTGCCTGTTCTGCGACAGTTTGGCGATGGCTTTGCTGTATGTGCAGTGGCAGGTATGGCGTTGCTGTTTCCGAATGCTGTGCCTGCTCGTGTAGGAATGTGCATTATTGGATTTGGCGCGGGGTATTTTCTGTTGAAAGGCGGCTCTTTTTTGAATTGCGTGTTGATGCATATCATCTATCACGCGTTGATGGATGCGAGGCTGGTGCTTGCATATCATGATGGCGCGGTGATAACACCCTTGCAGTATGCGCTACTCCTTGGAAGTGTAGGCGTGGCAGCAATTTTCACTTATAGCATCACACGCCGTGGGCAGCTGCGGTTGGAAAACACAACCACGCTGTTGCCAAATTGTAAAAAAATCTCACTGTTGGGCGGAAGCGTAACGATGCTGCCTTGGATTGCTTTTTCTATGCTGACAGCCGTTGTACAGCTGTTGCTGTGAGGTGAGATCGTGGAAGCGTTAACCGATTTTGATTATATGCAGGAGGCGATGGCACTTGCCGACATCGCTGCTGCAAAGGGAGAAGTGCCCGTAGGGGCAATTGTGGTAGAACGTGCAACTGGTGCGATCATTGGCAGAGGGTATAACCTGCGCGAAACAGTCCGTTCGCCCCTTGCCCATGCCGAAATCATTGCCATGGAACAGGCAGCGGAGCATCGTGGAGATTGGCGGCTGGCGGGCTGCATTTTGTATGTTACCCTGGAGCCATGCCCCATGTGCAGTGGTGCGATCATCAATGCAAGAATCGACCGTGTGGTGTTTGGTGCTTATGACCCAAAGGGTGGTGCTGTGCGCTCAGTGGAAGAAATGTTCTCGTTGCCTTATGCGCATCAGCCGAAGGTGACCGCTGGCTTGCTGCAAGACCCATGTACTGCGCAATTGCAGGCATTTTTTCAATCTGTTCGGCAAAAATAACGCTTTTAGCAGTGATTTCTTTTCTTTTTTATGCATTGCAAACAAGAAAACCAGTGCTTTTTTGTAACAAACAAAAAAATATGGAAAATTTTGCGCTGTCGCTTGCATTTTGTACCGCTGTGTGCTATAATAATGTGTGATTATAATTTGCGATAGGTCTATCCTTTTGCAAGACAGAAAGGGGCACGTGATTCATATGGCAACCGTTTTGATTACCGGCGGCTGTGGCAGAATCGGTGAAAAGGTCTGCTCGGGTCTGCTCAGAAAGGGCAATACCGTTATCGCAGTGGATACTGCGCCCACCGAGTATAACGCGCAAAAAGAGAATTATTTCTTTCGTCAGGCGGCTCCCAACGAAAAGGGTAGGTATGGTGACATTTTCGATGAATTTAACATCGACTACGTGGTGCATCTTGCCTGTACCGTAGATAACGATTGGGGTCCCATTGTCGAAAAAGAACAGATGGATATGAGTGCCGCATGCGATAAGTTCCTCTATAAGTTGGCAATCGGTAAAGAAATTAAAAAGTTTATTCTTGTCAGCACCACGCAGGTGTATAAACAACCCGAGAACCGTGAGCCTGTCCGTGAGGATGATCCCAAAAAGCCCGTATCCAATTATGGCAAGCTGAAGGCGGAGGCAGAGCAGGCATTTGCCGCCGATGTGGCACGCACCAAGACAATGGTCTGCTGTATTATGCGTATACCCCCTGTATATTCTTTTGATTTTACCGATAACCTCATGTCCCGCATTACCGACCCGAAGGATAAGTCCCTCTTTGTATATCGTACGGGAGAGTACGGCTTTCACCTTTGTTGCATCCATAATGTGGCAGATTTTATTATCTGCTTCTTGCGTCAGGCTGAAGGGTTGACTTATACGGGCAACTATAATGTTGCGGATTCTAGCCTGATTATGGCATCCGAAATCATTAGCTTCATGAAGGAAAATCATCGTCTGGGGCCAGTTTTGCAGCGCAATAGTGTCGGCGGCGGCGGGCTGCTGAAGCGTATGTTCTCCGATCCGCAGGAAAAGACCAATTACCGTTATCTGGATTTTGAAACTCTCGATAAAAATTTTATGTTTGATGTTTCCAAAGCGGCGCGTTTTTGCCCCTTCCGCTGGAATATTCATAATACAAAATGATGCATATGTACTGCGAGGTATGACTGTGCTTCGCAGTACATTGTGTCATAATACAAACAGAAAGGACTCCTTCAGCATGATTCAGCCCATTCTCGATGATAAGTTTATCCCCGCAGTATACTTTAATCGTGATTTTCTCGCTAAGGCAACGCACCCGTTTTCTATCGCTGTTGAGCGTGAGAATGGCCTTGTGTATCGCCGCGATACCATGCTCGGCGACGATTTTGCTGAGAACTGCCTGTATGCAGAACGTTTGATCAAAACGATTTTGTGGTGCGCAGGTGGCTGGAAAGTTATGCTTTCTGGCGACCATGCCGTTTTTTGCTATATTCGTGACGCATATACCAAGGAAGGCCTGCGTGCCTTTGATGTAGATTTTTGGAGTACCACCTATGAGCGTCCCTTCATGGTAGAGGAACGCGCACTGGAGGATATGCCGCAGACTAAGACCAGTCCCCTCTCCATTGGTAGAAATCTCGGTGGCTGCCGCGTGGGATTTGACGCGGGTGGCAGCGATATCAAGGTGGCTGCTGTGGTGGATGGCAAAACCATCTGGGCAGAGGAGATCGTGTGGCTGCCAAAGCTTGCTGAGGATATTTCTTATCATCAGAAGCATATTCGTGAGGCAATTGAATTGGCAGCGTCTAAAATGCCCCGTTTTGATGCCGTAGGTGTGAGTACTGCGGGTGTTTTGGTGGCAAATCGCGCAATGGTTTCGCACCTGTTTTTGAAGGTTCCAAAGGATACACAGGGTGCTGCTTGCAAGAATATTTATGTAGATGTGCTTGGGCAGATGGGCGTTCCCTATGCAGTGGCAAATGATGGCGACGTGGCGGCACTGGCGGCATCTATGGCAATGGACGTTAATGGCGTGTTGGGCATTGCTATGGGTACCAGTCAGGCAGGCGGCTATGTGGATTGCAATGGCAATGTTACTGGCTGGCACAATGAGCTTGCGTTCGTTCCTGTAGATTACAACCCTGATTCCGCGGTGGATGAGTGGTCTGGGGATTACGGCTGTGGCGTGAAGTATTTCTCGCAGGATGCTGTCATTCGTCTGGCACCAAAGGCAGGCATTACATTAGATGAAAACCTTACGCTTGCTGAAAAGCTGGTCGCTGTGCAAAAACTGCTGGCAGAAGGGCACGAAGGCGCAAAGGATATCTTCCGTACCATCGGAACATATTTTGGATATGCCATTGCAAACTATGCCGATTTCTATGATATCCGCTATTTGCAGATTTCTGGTCGTGTGACTTCGGGCCTTGGCGGTGATCTGGTGATTGGCGGCGCAAAAGAGGTGCTGAAAGCGGAGTTCCCTGCGCTGTATGAGCAGATCCGGTTTATTTTGCCCGATGAGATGGATCGTCGCGTGGGTCAGGCAGTGGCGGCGGCAAGTCTACCCAATGCTTGATCATACCTTGCTGCGGCCGATGTCACATACTACTACGAAAGGATTCGCGCTGTTTGCGTAATTTGTGTGTTTTATGATTCTGAAAAACCTGAACCTATTCGGTACCTTATACGATATTACCGTAAAAGACGGGAAGATCATCGCGATTGCTCCTGCAAGCGATGCTACCGAGGGAGATTCCTATGACGGCATGACCGTGATCCCAGGGTTGGTAGATATTCATACCCATGGTTGCGCAGGTTATGATACTATGGATGCGCATTTCGAGGAGATCAGCGACTACCTTGCGCAGAATGGTACCACATCATTTTTGCCCACAACCATGACCATGGACTACGAGTCAATTCGCAGAGTGACCGTTGCCAACCGCGATGTTTCTGGTGCGCAGATTCTAGGATTCCATATGGAAGGCCCATATATCGCAGAGAAGTATAAGGGTGCGCAGAATGGTAAGTTTATTAAAGCACCCGATCTTGAGGAGTTTCGTTCTCTCGCCGATATGAAAATGGTTACCATAGCCCCAGAGCTGGAGCATAGCATGGCTTTTATCAAAGAGTGCGGAGCGGTAGTATCAATCGGTCATACTGCTGCCGATTATGACACTTGTATTCAGGCAATTGATGCTGGCGCAAAGTGTTTGACCCATACATTCAATGCTATGCCCGGTATCCATCACCGCAATCCTGGCCCTATCGGTGCGGCTACACAGAAGAATATCTATGTGCAAGCGATCACCGATGGTCTGCACCTGCACCCTTCCATTGTGCTGATGCTTTACAAAATCTTTGGGCCTGAGCGCATGGTGATTATCAGCGATAGTATGCGCGCCACGGGTCTTTGTGATGGCATCTATGAGTTCGGCGGGCAGCCCATTGAGGTGAAAAATAGTGTTGCACGCACCATGGATGGTGCCATTGCAGGCTCGACTTCTACCCTGTTTACCTGTGTGAAGCGTGCCGTGGAATTTGGTGTGCCCTTTGCCGATGCCGTAACAATGGCAACACGTACCCCAGCCGATTTGATCGGAGCGACCAATAAGGGCCGCATTGAGGTGGGCGCTGATGCCGATTTGTTGATTTTGGATGGCGATATGAACCTTGCCCATGTGATGATTGGCGGTCAGTTTATCTGCGCGGGTAACGAAAAGCACAAGCGTTATATGGAAGAAAAGGAAATGCTGCGCTCCATCGCTGCAAAATTCCATGTGACAGGCGAGTTTATCGGTCATGAAATCATCAATCAGGGCAATATCAACACCACCTACCGCCTGGATTACCGTTTGGAAGACAGCACTGTCAAATCCTATATCTTGCAGCGCATCAACACGTATGTTTTCAAAAATCCGTTGCAGATCATGGAAAATATTGACGCAGTGACGACACATCTGCGCAACAAGCTGCGCTGCCTGAACAAGCCTGCGCTGCACTTCTACCATACTGTGGCTGAAGGCAACAACTATTATATGCAGAGTGAGGGCGCGTTTTGGCGGTTGTTCAACTATATCAGCTCCGTGACCTTTGATACCTGCGATGATCTGGATACCCTACGCGGCGCAGGTGAGGCATTTGGCGAGTTCCAGAATCAGCTTGCCGATTTTGATGCCGCAAAGCTGTTTGCAACCATTCCTGATTTTCACAATACCGCGAAGCGTTTGGAAGTATTCTTTGACGCGGTGGCGGCAGATGAGTGCCACCGTGCTGCGGAGATTGCCGAAGAGATCGCCTTTGTGAAAGAGAATGCTGCGCTTGCATCGACTCTGCAAACCATGCTGGATGCAGGAAAGCTGCCCCTGCGCGTGACGCATAACGATACCAAAACCAATAATGTTTTGTTTGATCGTGTGACATTTGCACCGCTGACTATCATTGATTTGGACACGGTGATGCCGGGTCTTGCGATGCATGATTTCGGAGATGCAGTGCGTTTTGCAGCATCTACTGCCGTGGAGGATGAGCCAGATTGCAGCAAAGTGGCTTTGGATTTGGAAAAATATCGTGCCTTTGCACAAGGGTTCATCGGTAAAACCGCTGGTGCGCTTACCGATACTGAGCTGGATACCATGGCGTTGGGTGCCATCACCATTACCATTGAGCTTGCTGTTCGTTTTCTGACAGATTATCTTACTGGCGACAAATACTTCAAAACCAGCTACGAAGGGCATAATCTGGTGCGCGCGCGCTGCCAGCTGGCACTCGCCAAGGATATGCTCAAAAAGCGTGCCGAGATGGAACAAATCGTGAAGGATGTTGTAAAAGACATTTGAAAACCGATATTGCAAGCCCCGTCTGCCCATTACGGGTGACGGGGTTTTGTGGTGCAGATCGGTACATAAATTTAGTCATACATCGCATTGGAGGTTGTTATGCAAACAATTTGTGTGTTGTTCGGTGGTGTGTCCCCTGAACATGATATCTCTCTGCGCTCGGCGGAGGCTGTATTGCGCAACATGAAAAAAGATGACCGTAAGATTTTGCCCGTGGGTATTACCAAAACGGGGCAGTGGCTGCTGTTTTGCAGCGATGATTATTCTGCACTGGGTAATGGCATGTGGGAGAAGCATGTGAACAATCGCAAAGCCTTTTTATCTCCCGTGCGTGGTATGGGTCTGTGCATCTTGGACGCAGATGATCGAGTCGAAACGGTACCTGTGGATGTGATCTTCCCTGTGCTGCATGGCGAAAACGGAGAGGACGGTACCATTCAGGGTCTGTTCGCACTTTCAGGCATTCCCTATGTGGGATGTGGCGTGTTGGCATCAGCAGCCGCAATGGACAAATCTGCGACAAAAATGATGGCTGCGTCTACGGGCGTGCTACAGGCAGACTGCTTGCTGCTGCATCGCTGCGAATTTATCAAAGATGCCGATGCCGTGTGCAATTCCGTGACCGAAAAACTACGCTATCCCGTGTTTATCAAGCCCTGCTGTACGGGTTCTTCGGTTGGTGTTTCTAAGGCAAGAAGTGATGCAGAGTTATGTGATGCGCTGAAAAATGCCTTCCGCTTTGATGAAAAAGTTCTTGCGGAAGCGTTTGTTGATGGAAAAGAGGTTGAGGTAGCCGTATTGGGCAATCGCAATCCCATTGCCGCAACCCCTGGCGAAATTGATGCTGGCGCAGAGTTCTATGATTTTGATACGAAGTACGTTACTGCCACCTCCACACCGTATATTCCTGCGCGTATACCTGAAGATACCCTGCGTGCCGTGCAGCAGTGGGCAGTGAAAATCTACCGTGCGTTGGGCTGCAAGGGGCTTTCCCGCGTGGATTTCTTTGTGACTCGGGATACTGGCGAGATCGTGTTCAATGAGATCAACACCTTGCCTGGGTTTACTTCTATTTCCATGTATCCCAAAATGTTTGCTGCCGATGGTGTCAGCTTCCCCGAGTTGATTGAAAGAATCATCGCGCTGGCACTGGAGGAACAAGCATGATCTGCACCGCGACACCTGCCACAGTGCAAGCAAATATGGTTTGCAATTGGCTGCAACAGCCTGCGTTTGACACGGATTTTACCATCACTGGCTTTAGCACCGATACGCGTACCATTACCGCAGGAAGCTGTTTTATTGCACTGAAGGGCGAAACCTTCAACGGCAATCGTTATGCCCAAGCCGCCGCTGATCAGGGTGCTGTGCTGTGTATTCTTTCCGAGAAACCTGAGGTGCCCCTTTCGGTGCCGTATTTGCTGGTTGAGGACTGCATCAAGGCGTATGGGCAGCTTGCCGCAGGATATATGCAAATGCTGAAAGCAAGGGGTACGAGAGTCATTGGCATTACTGGCAGCAGTGGCAAAACGACCGTCAAAGATATGACCGCCCATGTGCTTGCTAAGCGTTTTGATGTGTATTGTACCGCAGGCAACCACAATAATCATATTGGTTTGCCCAGTACGGTTTTGCATACGCCCCCACAGGCGCAGCTTGTGATTTTGGAGATGGGTATGAATCATACTGGCGAGATTTCGTATCTGACGAATATTGCCAAACCTGATATGGCAATTATCGCCAATGTTGGTACTGCGCATATCGGCAATCTTGGTTCGCAGCAGGCGATTTTTGCAGCGAAAATGGAGATCACCGAAGGCATGGACGCGAATCGCGCTGTGTTGATGCTTCCTGCGGAGGATGCGTATCTTGCAACAGTACGGCAGCGCGCTGTATTGCCCTGTGTTTTACGATATAGTTCCCATGCCGATGCAGAATTTGCCACACTTCATGCAAGGGATATTATTCAAACCGCCGAAGAAACACGCTTTTCCGTCATCTACGGCGATGAAGCCGCAGCCGTTACATTGCCTATGACAGGCGTTCACAATGTCAGCAATAGTCTGCTTGCAATAGATACTGCCCTTGCCTGTGGAATGTCACTGCAAACCGCTGCGGCGGCTTTGGCAGATTTTACACCTGGTGCTATGCGCAGCGAGCGTATCACCATGGGCAATCTTACCATTGTGCAGGATTATTACAACGCAAACCCCGAGGCGATGCGTGCATCGTTGGCAGCGTTGCAGACCATTGCACAGGGCGAAAAGCGCATTGCTGTGTTGGGCAACATGAATGAACTTGGCGCATATGCAGCAGATGCTCACCGTGCTTTGGGCGCACTGGTCAGAGAATCAGCGGATGTGGCATATTTTTGCGGTGTGAATTTCTCTGATTTTGCCGTTGGATATGGAGATGGCTGCTATGCTTATTTGGAGCAGTCCTCATTGATCGAAAAGCTTTGTGCTGATCTGCAAGAGGATGATACCAAAGCTGTTATGCTGATCAAAGGCTCTCGCGGTATGCAAATGGAGAAGGTCTTTGCCGCAGTTGCAAAAGAATTCGGATGCAGCTAGCGCGGATATGATGATCCATATAGTTTTGCTTTGACAGATATGTCACAGCCGTTGCATCATAAGCAATTTGCGCGTATGATGTGTTATCTTACAGGCGCACAGCACTGCTTTGTGTAATTTTTATGATAGGAGCTATTGTTTGAAACAATTCAGCCAAATGGAGATTGTAGCGTAAACGGGACGGTTTGCGAATACTACAATCACAGATCACACAAACCTCCCGTATTGCATTCACAATGTTCAGGAGGAAAAATAATGAACGAGAAAGAATACATGATTCGAAGAGAAACCCCTGCCGATTATCGCAGTGTGGAGATTATGGTTCGCGAGGCATTCTGGAATCACTATGTTCCAGGCTGCCATGAGCATTACTTTGTGCATACTATGCGCAATCACCCCGATTTTATTGCTGACCTTGATTTTGTTATTGAGGTGGATGGAAAGATCGTTGGCTGCGTGATGTACAATGAGGGCAGACTGATTGATGAAAACGGCACAATCAAGCGGGTTCTGACGATGGGCCCTCTTGCTGTACATCCCGATTATCAGCGCAGACATTATGGAAAGGCTTTGCTGGAGCATAGCTTTGCTGTGGCGAAGCAGCTGGGTTACGATGTGGTGGTCAATCTTGGCAGCCCTGCGAACTATGTGGCACGCGGCTACAAAAGTTGCCTGAAGTACAATATCTGCTTTGCAGGTGATATATACCCCATGGCATTGTTGGTAAAGACACTGCGTGAGGGCGTACTTGATGGCAGAAAGTGGTATTATTATCCCAGTGATGCGGAGTTGGTCTGCGAGGATGATGCGGCAGTAGCTGCGTTTGACGCACAGTTTCCGCCCAAGGAGAAGGCATGGCAACCCTCACAGGAGGAGTTTTACATTCACTGCCACGCAACGCTACGATAAGCAAAGAAACAGGATTGACCGCGCGCGAGTGAACCGTTATCCCTTTGCATATCCGTAAAATGAGGCTTCCCCCTCTGTCCATGTGAACAGGGGGGGAATATTCTATCATCAAACGATTTTAGTTGTCCATTCTTCCAGATTCCAAACTGCGTCTACCACATCGAGATAAAACTCTGGCTCGTGGCTTACCAGTAGCACCGTGCCCTTAAATTCTTGAATAGCGCGTTTTAGTTCTTCTTTGGCATCCACATCCAGATGATTGGTCGGTTCATCCAGTACCAGCAAATTAATGCTTTGAAGCATCAAACGGCACAAACGCACCTTTGCGTTTTCGCCGCCCGAAAGCACGCGCATCTGCGAGGTGATATGCTCTGTCGTTAATCCGCATCTAGCCAGTGCCGCACGAACTTCGCCGTTTGTCATGGCAGGATATGCATCCCAGATCGTCTGCAAAGCGGTGTCGGCAGTTGCGATTTCTTCTTGCTCAAAATAGCCGACCTCAATAAACTGGTCATGCTCAACCGTGCCCGAAATCGGAGGAATCAGCTTTAGCAGTGTTTTCAACAGCGTGGATTTGCCCAGACCATTTACGCCTTTTATAGCGATTTTCTGACCGCATTCCAGTTTCAGCGATAGGGGGCGAGTGAGTGGTGTATCGTAGCCCAGCACCAAATCATTGCACTCGATGACCACACGACCAGGTGTGCGCGCGGGGGTAAACCCAAAGGAGAGTTCCGCTTTGCGTGCAGCCAGTGTGATTTTGTCCATTTTGTCCAGCTTTTTCTGTCGTGATTTTGCCATGTTGGTGGTTGCGACTCTTGCTTTGTTTCGAGCGATAAAATCTTCCAGATCGGCGATTTCTTTTTGCTGCTTCTCGTAAGCCTGTTCCAGTTGTCGTTTTTTCAGCTCATACATTCGCATAAAGTTGTTGTAATCGCCTGCGTAGCGGGTCAACTCCGCGTGTTCCACATGGTAAATCACGTTGACAACATCATTGAGGAATGGGATATCATGGGATACCAAAATGAATGCGTTTTCGTAGTTTTGCAGGAAAACCTTCAGCCAGGCAACATGGTTTTCATCCAGAAAGTTGGTTGGCTCATCCAAAATTAAAATCATGGGATTTTCCAGCAGCACCTTTGCCAGCAGTACTTTGGCTCGCTGCCCGCCTGAAAGTTCTGTCACATCGCGGTTCAGCCCGATTTCGCCCAGTCCCAAACCGTTTGCATACTCTGAGATTTTTGCATCAATGGTGTAGTATCCGCTGTAATCTAGAATACTCTGAATTTCGCCAACTTCTTCCATGGCTGCCGCCATTTCTTCTTCGGAGCAGTCGCTCATTTTGTCATACAGCGCGAGCATTTCCTGCTCCAGCTCCTCCAGATGCGCAAAGGCATCTTTCAGCACATCGTAGATGGTTTTGCCGGCTTGCAACGTGCTGTATTGGTCAAGGTATCCCGTGGTGATGTGTTTACACCACTGGATTTTGCCTTCATCGGGGGCAATCTTGCCTGTAATGATATTTAAAAAGGTGGATTTGCCTTCTCCATTTGCACCTACCAATCCAATATGCTCACCTTTTAGCAAGCGGAATGAGGCGTTGTTTAAGATCTGCCGCGCACCAAAGCCGTGTGTCACGTTTTCAACAGTCAAAATACTCATGTAGGGTTCTCCTTGGAATTGTTTCATATGGTAATTGCAGTTTAATTGCTGCTGCATTTTTCGGCATCCACGGCAACTGTAAGCAGCTTCACAACGAAAAAACCGCATACAATGCCAACGCCCAGTTGCTTTTCAGTATTATTGTACCAGAAACCGTGTGTCGTGTCAAGTCGCAAAAGGAAGTGGGACAATGCCGATTCACAAAATATACATAAAAAGGACATATAAAATCTGTATTTGTGCGATGTGAATATGCTATAATGAAAGATAATGTTGTATCATAACATACTGGAAAGCAGAAAGGAATAGGTGTAATTACATGGATGAGCAGAATAACTTGAATCAGAATGACGAGCAGGATTTTGTTTCGCAGGAGTTGCAGAATGAGGCAAACTTAGATAACAATTCCCAGAGTGGTGCAGCACCTTATCAGCAGCCTATCCCCGAGCAGAATCCCTATCAGCAGCCTAGTTATGGGCAGCCGCCTTATCAGCAGCCACCCTATCCCAACGGCAATTTCAATGGCATTCACCCTGATTTGGAAAAGCGTGCAGGTACTGTAATGACATTGGGCATTGTGGGTCTAGTCATAAGTATTGTCATTGGCTTCTGCTGCTGTACGCTGCCTGGCCCGATCATCGGCATCGTGGGATTGGTAAAAGCGAGTGGCTTGATGCCTATGATCTCTAATCTTTCCGAAAAAGGTCAGAAGGATCTTAAAACAGGTCGTGTGCTTTGCATTATTGCCATTGTTCTTGGCGTGATCTCCATGATCTCTGGCGCGATTATGGGCGTATTGAGCAGCACTGATTATCTCAATGAAATCTTCAAGCAAATGCAGTGAAACTGAAACATATTGGCAAGTATGCCGTCATATGGGTGCCGCCGACACTGCTGTTGGCGGCGTTTCTTTTCCGTACCAAAATATTTGATCTTGCGGTGACAATTGGTCGGTATATGTTCTGCCCGATGTATGCTTTTACTGGGATATTGTGCCCTGGCTGTGGCGGCACACGAGCAACGCTAGCACTCCTTCACGGTGATCTGCTGCTATCGCTCCGCTGCAATCCATCGGTGATATGCATCGTAGCTTTTTTACTGCTGTTTTATGCCGAGAAAGTCTGCAAAGCACTTGGCAAGCCGAAAAAGCTGTTTCCCAGAAGTCTTGGCTTTTGGATCGGTGCTGTTGCCTTGCTGTTGATCTGGTCGGCAGCAAGAAATTGCCTTCCTGTGCTGCAACCGCCTTCAGTGGCAGATTTGTGCTAAAAGCATTGTAAACATGACGCATTCGGCTATTGTAACCTCGCACATTCTGTGTTATAATGTGTGTACGATGTGGCTGTGCAACATCATAGGGAGTCCTACGGTGAAATGTCAATAGGCAAAAAAGAGAAAAAGCAATGATTTTTT
>CAYXBP010000009.1:0-73107 GCA_964463355.1 uncultured Ruminococcus sp.
GCGATACCGAAAACTATGAGATCGTTCAGGATATTGAGGTTGCGATTGCAGTTGCAAAGGCAACTCCCGAAGTGACTCCCATTATCCCTGAAGACGAATATTTTGTGGGTGATTCACTTCCCAAAATCGTCTTTGAGAGCGAAATCAGCGGTATCATTGAATGGCTGACAGAGCTTATTGATGGCCTGACTGAGGGCGAGAACGAGTTGGAATGGCAGTTTACTCCCGATGATGAGGATAACTATGAAGTGGTAACAGGCACAGCAGTAGTAGAAGCACAGACAACAATCACAACGACTACAACAAGTACGACCACAAGCGATGCAAATCTTCCACAGACAGGTTACAGTGTGGTTTACGACTACATCATGCTTACAGCGGCAGCAATGGTACTCTTCGGTATCTATGCAATGGCTAAGAGCAGAAGAAAAGATGAGGAATAATCTATCATCATAACAATGCGAGGAGCGTCTTCGGACGCTCCTTTTGTTGCAATATGCTGCGAGATCTGGTATAATAAAAAGGAGGGACGGTGATATGATGAAATCGAAAAAGAAAAAGCTATTGTTCATCATGGGGCTGATTGTAACGCTATGTGGAATATTCGTGATTTGCGTATTCGGTTGGAAGCGTATCAGCCGTGAGGTTGAAAAACATAGACTACTGAAAGAATGTGTTGTGCTTGAAATTCGTGATCTTGATATCAAGGCTCCCGTGATGGAGGGAACGGAGCATGAGGTGCTGTCCAAAGCAGCAGGACACTTTCCTGGTACTGGTGACCTTGGCAATGGTAACTACTGCATTGCAGGCCATAACAGCACTATTTATGCGGAGATTTTCAATGTGATGAAACATATCAAGATTGGTATGGAAATATATCTGATTGACAACGACGAGAAAAGAACAAAGTATACCTACACAGTTACAAATAATTTTATCGTTGAGCCGAACGAAACATGGGTGCTGGAGGATTTCGGCGATGATCGCATTACCATTGTAACCTGCACGGACGATGGTACGCAAAGGCAGATTGTGGTGGGAATACTGAAGAAGTAGTGATAAATTAACGATAATGCAAAAAAAATGGGCACACCGCCATTACAATGCGCCCGTTTTTATAATGTAATAGCATATACATGAAATAACATCTAGTATAGTTTTACATTATTTCTTCTCTGTTGTACCGGATTCAGTCGATACCACTCATTAAGGAAAATAAAGAAAATTAGATCCAAATAGCGAAAGGGCTTGTTTTTTTGCCAAAGTGTGGTACAATACGAGTATGCCTGAAGATCAAAAAGCATAATAACAGGGAAGAAAACTCGAAACAGATAACTAATGGCCGTGTTTCGTTTTGTAGAAAGGCAGTTTATAAAAATGAAAAATATATTAAAAATGATTCTTGTGGGTGTTTATACTGTTGCTATATTGTCAATAATAGTTATTCCGTATTCGTTTTCAGTCGCTCATGTCGAAAATCCTTTAAAAAATACAGATTATACTGCTGCACCCAATACGTATTGGTCAAAAATGAGGGAAGGCATTTCTTACGGAAAAAAGACGCAAAGGGTTACAATAATCTGCAAGTTGTAGAAGCACCTGATATTATTTTACTAGGCTCGTCTCACATGGAAGCCTTTGATGTTATGCAAGACGAGAACACCGGTTATTTGCTCGGCCAGAATTTAAAAGACAGATATTCCGTTTATAATATGGGCGTTTCTGGTCATAACATATATAAAGTGTGCAAATATCTGCCTCGAAATATTGAATTATTCCCCGATGCAAAAGCTATTATAATAGAAGTCGACAGCGTTGAACTCGAGAAAGAAAAGGTTGAGCAGGTTTTTAATAATACAGTCTATAGGTGTGGCGGAAATTATCGGTATTAAGCTCCCTCGGAATTCTAATCTCCCTTATTTGGCACATAATGTTACAGAATTATGGAAAAGATGGCATATCACTCTTTCTGCATGGCTGCAGAAATATGTGTATATTTCGCTTGGCGGAAACAGGAAAGGCAAATGTAGAACTTATATCGATCTTATATTAACAATGCTCATAGGTGGTATATGGCATGGAGCAAACTGGACTTATATGATATGGGGGTTGCTTCACGGTGTTGCTTTAGCGATACATAAGTTGTGGATGGAGATGAGAAATTCACAGAATAAAACATATTCTGCACTTTCAAATTTCCTTTCTATTGCGGGTACATTTTGTTACACAAGCTTTTGCTGGATATTTTTCAGGGCTGAGAATATTGATCATGCCATACTTATTATTCGTAGAATCTGCTGCTTTGAAAACGGTGTTGAACAAATTTATTTTTGGTTGCCTGTTGCCTTAACCGTTTATTTTGTGAGCGTTGGCTTTGCATGGGTAAGATCAAAGAAAAGCGGATTGCGTCCGCAAAAGAAAAATCTAAGCATTATAGACGGCTATTATCCAGTACACGATTTATCTAAATTTAAAAATCTTGTCTGGTTCTTTGTTCTTTGCGGATTGATTATCTGCTTTGCGTATACCGGCGGTAGTCCTTTTATCTACGGAAATTATTAACCCTAATATTGAAGACCGAAACAGACCGTCCGCTAAAAGACAGGGTATTATCATATTGAGGAAGAATAAAAACCTACGATGAACAATTGAAGGCGAAAACTCAAGAATTGAAAGACCACCTTGAACTTGCTGATATCTTGCCCTGTCTGAACTGGTCAAGATGGTACAATCAGACAGTTTTGATTTTTGCACTGCTGAACACGGTGGCGGACTTCGGAAGTATTACCATATCGCTGACGAAGGATTGAAACGTATTGAGGATTTCAAGGATGAATGGAAAGAAATTATGTCTATATATTGTTTCGTAACCAAGGTGGGTGATGATGAATAAACAAGCGTTTCTTACCCAGCTGCGTAAAGGATTGTCTGGCTTACCGCAGGAGGATATAGAAGAACGCCTGGCGTTTTATAGCGAGATGATCGACGACCGCATAGAAGAAGGCTTGTCAGAGCGTTAGACAGCAATTTGCAAAAGAAAAGCCGCCTTATGTCAAAGGCGACTTTGTGGGTATTGCCTGTGAATATCGGCATAATAGGCAGCAAGGGGATCGTTAGGGTCAGTCAGTGGGATGGCTTGGGGGACTGCGGGCTTTTGTTCCACCAAAATGGTGTGTGCCCCGATCAGTCGCACGCAGTGAAATGGAATCTCCGTATCTTTGCGCCGCCCGAGCAGACCAAAGCACCGCAGTTCGCCATAACAGATCAGCGAAAGCAATTCTCCTGTTTGCGAATCAATGGCGGCATCGTCGGCAAAGCCCAGCCGCTGCCCAGTCAACACATCAATCATCTCTAACTGCAAAAGTTCCGAGATCCTGCAACGCACAGCATCACCCCCATACCATCTATATATGTTTGGGGTGGGGGATTTATTTCTTTTTTTTGGAGAGAATGCCCATTACAACAGCTGCAATGATTAGGACAAGTGCAATAATGCCGATGCCGATAAAAAGTCCAATGGGCGTGTCATCACCCAACGGCAGTGCCGCAAGAACTGCAATCAGAAACTGCGTTTTCATGTGAAACTCCTTTCTATGCCAAGATTTTACTACGAGGAAAGTTTAGCATTTTTTACCGATTTTGTCAATACTCTGTGGCAGATATTGCACTGTGGATCAGCAAATATGAGGCAAAATGCACAAAGAACAAATAGATTTTCTTTGTAATTTCTACAACGATTCAGCTGAAAATCATTGAAACCTCTTGCAATCAAAGATGAAATATGGTATAATAGTACCGCACTTCGCACGGAAACACATAGTCGCGTGGCTCCGCAGCATGGAATATGATGCAGCGGTTGCGGCTTCTCCTTGTGTGTTCCGGAGGTCACAAACCAAATCTATATTTTTCAGGAGGATTTTTATCATGGGCGTAGTATCTATGAAGCAGCTGCTGGAGGCAGGTGTCCACTTTGGTCACCAGACTCGCCGCTGGAACCCCAAAATGGCTCCCTACATTTTCACGGAGCGTAATGGCATCTACATTATCGACCTGCAAAAAACTGTGAAGAAGCTGGAGGAAGCTTATGCTTTCATCCGTGATATCTCCGCAGAGGGCAAATCTGTGCTGTTTGTCGGCACAAAGAAGCAGGCGGCTGATTCTATCCGCGAGGAGGCAGTTCGTTCTGGGTCTTATTATGTCAATGCTCGTTGGTTGGGCGGTATGATGACCAACTACAAGACCATTCAGCAGAGAATTAAGCGTCTGGAACAGCTCCACGCAATGGAGTCAGATGGCACATTCAATCTGCTGCCCAAGAAGGAAGTTTCCAAGCTGACTCTGGAGATTGAGAAGTTGGAGAAGTTCCTTGGCGGTATCAAGGATATGGGCAAGCTGCCTGGCGCACTGTTTATCGTGGATCCCCGCAAGGAGAAGATCGCTGTTTCTGAAGCGAAGAAATTGTGCATCCCGATCGTTGCAATTGTGGATACCAACTGTGATCCCGATGATGTGGACTATGTGATTCCTGGCAACGATGACGCCATTCGTGCTGTAAAGCTGATCGCAGGCACCATCGCAAATGCAGTCATTGAGGGTCGTCAGGGCGCTGATGGCGCAGAAGCCGAGGCTGTTGCAGAAACCGCAGAGGCAACCGAGGAAACCGCTGAGTAATCATGAGCGAATCATGCGCCTTTCGTATTACACGCAGGGCGCGATGTATCATAAATAGAACGCTGCGATGCTTCGGCATTATGTGGCGAGAGGGAGTATGTTATGGCTAATTTTACTGCAAAAGATGTCAATGATCTTCGTAAGTCCACCGGTGTTGGCTTGATGGATTGCAAGAAAGCTCTGACTGAGTCGGATGGCGATGTCGAGAAGGCGATTGTCCTGCTTCGTGAAAGAGGTCTGGCGAATCAGGCAAAGAAAGCTGATCGTGTTGCAGCTGAGGGCGCAGTCATTGCAATTGTAAATGATGATCACACCGCAGGTGCCATCGTTGAGGTTAACTCTGAGACTGACTTTGTCGCACAGAATGAAGAGTTTGTTGCTTTCGTTGAAGGCGTTGCAAAGACCGTTCTGATTGAGAACCCTGCTGATATGGATACACTGATGGCTGCCAAGTTCAACGGTGGCGCAATGACAGTCAAGGAAGCACTGGATGAGATTTTCCTGAAGTTCCGCGAAAACCTGAAGGTTCGCCGCTTTGCTCGCGTGGAAGGCATCGTGAAGGAGTATGTGCACTTCAATAAGAAGGAAGGCGTCTTGGTTGCTGCTTCCTGCGAGGCTGGTGCTACCCCCGCTGTGCTGGATTGCTTGAATGATGTTGCTTTGCAGGCTGACGCTATGAAAGCCACCTATCTGACCAAGGAAGAGGTTCCTGCTGATATCATCGAGAGCGAGAAGGCAATTGTAATGACCCAGATGGCTGCCGATCCCAAGATGGCAAACAAGCCCGAGGCAGTTCTGGCAAAGATTGCTGAAGGAAAGCTGGGCGTTTACTACAAGGATAACTGCCTGCTCTGTCAGGAATTTGTCAAAGGCGAGGGCGAAACCATTGAGCAGTATGTCGCAACCTGCGGCAAGGCTGTGGGTCAGCCTATCACAATCAACAGCTTTGTCCGCTTTATCTGCGGCGAGGGCATTGAGAAGCGCGTTGACAACTTCGCTGAAGAGATTGCTAACATGGTAAAGTGAGCTTTGGCTCGCCTGATTTATAACGCAAGAGCAGCATCACGGTGGTGGTGCTGCTTTTTTGTGGATGAGTAATCGTGTAGCCACGGCTGATTGGCGTGGTTTTTGGCATCCTGTCGTCGCGAATCCGTGAAAAAAATGATAAAAAATGGTTTTTCTGCCGTTTTCCCCTTTACAGAAATGAAAAAATCGTGTATAATATACCTATATAAGTTTTTGGAGGTGTTTTCCCCATGGAACCGAAATATAAGCGCATCCTGCTGAAACTCAGCGGCGAGGCTCTTGCCGGTGATAAGAAAACCGGTTTGGATTACGATACCATCACCCCCATCTGCCAGAGCATTAAAAAGTGTGCGGATGCAGGCGTTGAAGTCGGCATTGTGGTTGGCGGCGGCAATTTCTGGAGAGGTCGCTCCTCTGGCGCAATGGATCGCACGCGCGCTGACCATATGGGTATGTTGGCAACTGCCATGAACGCACTTGCACTTGCCGATGTGTTGGAGTCACTGGGCTGTCAGGTGCGCGTCCAGACCGCCATCAGCATGACGCAAATCGCTGAACCGTATATTCGCAATCGCGCCATGCGGCATTTTGAAAAAGGGCGTATTGTGATCTTTGGCTGCGGTACAGGTAATCCGTTCTTTTCCACCGATACTGCCGCTGCACTGCGCGCAGCTGAGATTGAAGCGGATATTTTGCTGAAAGCTACTATGGTCGATGGCGTATATGATAAGGATCCCCACCGCTTCCCTGATGCTGTCAAGTACGATGTTCTCTCGTTTAGCCGTGTGCTGAGCGGTCAGCTGGCTGTCATGGATAGCACTGCCGCCACCCTCTGCCGTGATAATAATATGCCCATGATCGTTTTCGATCTTGCCAGACCCGATAATATCTTGGATGCTGCCATGGGTAAAACCATTGGTACGCTGGTTTGCAGTGATGCAGAAGCATGATTCCCGCCCAATATCCATATAATAATTGAACAGGAGTTATCACAATGAGTGAATTGATTAAAGAAAAGCTCGACCAGAGCGAACAGCGTATGCGTAAGGTCATTGAACGCCTGACCGCTGAGTTCTCTACCATCCGCGCAGGGCGTGCAAATCCTGCTGTGCTGGATAAAATTGCCGTAGATTATTACGGTTCTCCTACGCCTATTCCGCAGGTGGCAACCGTCGCTGTGCCCGAAGCTCGTATGCTCACCATTACCCCTTGGGAAAGCTCCATGATCCGTGAGATTACCAAGGCGATTTTGGCATCGGATCTTGGCATTACTCCCACAGACGATGGCAAGTCCATTCGTCTGGTTTTTCCGCAGCTGACCGAAGAACGCCGTAAGGAATTGTGCAAGACCATTAAAAAGTATGGCGATGAAGCGAAAGTCGGCGTGCGTAACGAACGCAGAGATGTGCTGGAAAAATTCAAGACCATGAAGAAGAACGGCGAAATCACTGAGGACGACCAGAAGAACGCCGAGAAAAAGGCGCAGACGCTGACAGATCGCTTTACCGAGGAGATTGATAAGGCAGTGTCCGCCAAGGAAAAGGAAATCATGAGCCTGTAGGATGCTCAGTAACACAAAAGGTCGGGGCTGCATTATGCTTGCCCCTGCCTTTTGTTTGTTTATTCCCTGAAAGGAGAATGGCAAATGGCTAAGGCAAAACAACCACCCATCCCTGTCGAAATGCTGCCGAAGCATATCGCTTTTATTATGGATGGAAACGGTAGGTGGGCGAAAAAACGCGGTCTGCCCCGCACCGCTGGGCATACAGAGGGCGCGAGGACATTTAAGAAAATTGTGCGCTATTGCAAGGATATCGGCATACAGAACATTACCTTTTATGCTTTTTCTACCGAAAACTGGAAGCGTCCCGATGAAGAGGTTACTGCTATCATGAATCTCATGCGCGAGTATCTTGCAGAGGTAAGACGGTATTTAACCGAGAATACGCGGTTTATTGTGCTGGGTGATAAATCAGCGTTTTCTCCTGATCTGCGACAGAGCTTTGATGCGGTGGAGGAGGATACGAAAACTTTTACCGATATGACACTGAATCTTGCAGTCAATTACGGCGCGCGCCATGAGATGACTAGTGCTGTGCAGCAGCTTGCCAAACAGGTGCAGGCAGGTATCCTCGCGCCAGAGGATATTACTGAGGACACGATCTCGCAGGCACTGTATACCAGGGAATTGCCCGATGTGGATTTGATGATCCGTCCAAGCGGCGAGTACCGCATCTCGAATTTTCTGCTGTGGCAGTCGGCATATGCGGAGCTGTATTTCTGCGATACGCTCTGGCCGGATTTTTCCCCGAAAAATTTGGATGCAGCACTGATTGCCTATGCAAAGCGTAACCGTCGCTTTGGCGGTGTATAAAACCTCATTCGATTCGGTAACATCGTATAGAGCCGATGGTGCAATACGCCGATAGGCGTGCAGGCAAATTCTGTGCGATGCTGCCTTCAACACTGAAAGGAGTGCGGCAATTGGAATGCCGCTAATAACATGGCTACTCGATTGATTTCCGCCGGTATCGGCATTGTACTTGCTCTCATCGTTCTGTTTCTGCACAATACCGTGTTGTTTCCCATTGCCGTAGGCATTGTGTCTGCCATTGGTCTGTTTGAACTGTATCGTGTATTGCGTCTGCAACGTTACCCCCTCAGCTTTTGTGCTGGACTGCTTTACGCGCTGGTGGTACCCTCTATGGCTGTGGGTAGCCTTGCAAAATTTCGTATGCTACTAACTGTTTTCTGCCTGTCTGTGATGATGTTCGACTATATTCGCCACAAAACCAAGATGGCTGCACGCAGCTTTTTCGGTATGGTGGTTGGAATGCTCTTGATTCCAGGCGCGATGTCTTCGGCAGTAATACTGAATTTTAGCCATGAAAAGCATGGCGTAATCTATGTGGTGCTTGCGCTGATGGGCGCATGGATTGCGGATTCTGGTGCATATTTTGCAGGCAGCTTTTGGGGCAGACATAAGCTTTGCCCTGAAATAAGCCCCAAAAAGACTGTTGAAGGCTTCATCGGCGGAATTGTTTGCGATGTGGTGGTGTTTCTGGTGTTCAATATCGTCTACGCCGCTGTGATGAAGCAGCAAGGCACACCCGTTACATACAGCATCTTTGCAACGATCATGCTTGCCATGGCTTGCGCGATTCTGGGTACGGTGGGCGATTTGACTGCATCTGTGCTGAAACGGCAGCTGGAAATCAAGGATTACGGTACCATAATGCCTGGTCATGGCGGCATATTGGATCGCTTTGACAGTGTTTTGCTGGTTCTGCCGTTTTTCAATGCATATATTACTGCTGTGGGATTCTTCCGCAGTTGAGTGAAATGAGGAAATAATATGAATAGCGTTGCGATTCTTGGTTCAACAGGCAGTATCGGTACACAGGCAATTGCGGTTGCACAAATGCACGGCTTGCAGGTGACTGCGTTGGCTGCCAACACCAATGTGGAGAAGCTTGTTGCACAGGCAAAGGAACTGCATCCACAGCTGCTTTGCATCGGCGATGCATCCCGATATCCGCAATTAAAGGAGGCGGCTGCCGGTTTGGGTTGCCGCCTTTTGGCAGGCATTGACGGCTTGTGCGAGATTGCTGCGGATGATAGTACGGAGATCTTGCTTAATGCTGTGGTGGGCATGGTAGGATTACGTCCCACACTAGCAGCTATTGCCGCCAAAAAACCCATTGCCCTTGCCAATAAGGAAACGCTTGTGGCGGGAGGCAGCCTTGTGATGGAAGCCGCCGCAAACAATCAGGTGCCGATTTACCCTGTTGACAGCGAGCATTCTGCGATTTTTCAGTGCTTGCAGGGAAACCACAGAAGTCAGTTGAAAAAAATCATATTGACAGCTTCTGGCGGCCCCTTTTTTGGCAAAACCAAGGCAGATTTGGAGCATATCACTGTGGAGCAGGCTTTGCAGCATCCCAACTGGAGCATGGGTCGCAAGATCACCATTGATTCGGCAACACTGATGAATAAAGGGTTGGAATTTATTGAGGCAAGATGGCTCTTTGACCTTGCCCCCGACCAGATTGAGATCGTGATACACCGTCAGAGCGTGCTGCATTCAGCGGTGGTATACGATGATGATTCGATGATTGGACAGATGGGCGTGCCAGATATGAAAATTCCCATTCAGTATGCGTTGCTGTATCCTGAACGGAAACCTTGCCCCGCAAAACCGCTTTCCCTGACCGATTACGGCACGCTGACTTTTGCCAAGCCAGATTATAATACTTTTGATTGTCTAACCGCCTGCATTCGTGCTAGTGAAATGGGTGGCTCGGCACCCTGTATTGCAAACGGTGCGAACGAGGCTGCCGTTGCGGCTTTCTTAGACAGAGAGATTCCCTTTTTGCAGATTGGCAGATTGGTGAATGCTGCCATTGATGCACTGCCCGTTACAAGGCTGACCTGCTTTGAGGATGTCGCCAAAGCAGATACATTGGCAAGAACTTTTGTGGCAGAGCATTTGCATATGTGAACTTCCCCCCTGAAAGGAGCATTGAATGAATTTTCTTTCCATTTTGGCAGCGATTTTCTGCTTCGGTGTGATTATTTTCATCCATGAGTTAGGACATTTCTTTGTTGCAAAAAAATGCGGTGTTCGTGTGCTGGAGTTTGCCATCGGTATGGGGCCCGCGATCTTCTCCAAGCAGATCGGCGAGACCAAGTATGCCCTGCGCCTGCTGCCCATTGGCGGCTATTGCGCTATGGACGGCGAGGATGAATCGAAGGATGACCCCAGAGCATTTCGCAGCAGACCCGTCTGGCAGCGGATTCTGGTGACCGTTGCAGGTGCTGTGATGAATATTGTATTGGGCTTTTTCCTGCTCATCGCTACCACCTGTCTGGATACGGCAATCACTTCTACCACCGTTTCCAGCTTCCACCAGAATGCTGCCGGAGAGAACATTGCAACCTCTAATCAGTGGCTACAGAAGGATGACCGTTTTGTTTCCATCAATGGGCTGCGTATCTTTACAGCATCGGATATCTCCTATGCCCTGCAAAATGATAATTGCGAAGCTTTTACCGTGGTGGTAGAGCGCAACAGCGAGAAAATCACGCTGGAAAAAGTCAAATTCCTTGATACCGAAACACAGGGCTTGCTGGACTTTTATGTTTACCCCAAAGAGAAAACTGTAGGTAATGTTCTGGTGCAAAGTGTCAAGGAAACGATGACCACCGCGCGCTTAATCTGGATCTCATTGATTGATCTGGTAACGGGCAAGTACGGCTTCAACGATCTTTCTGGTGTGGTGGGCATCGTGGATAGTACCGCAGATATCGTCAATCAGGGTAGAACTTTTCGCGAAAAGTGCTATTCGCTGCTGTATATGATGTCTTTCATCACTGTCAATGTGGGTATTTTCAACCTGATTCCTTTTCCTGCACTGGATGGCGGCAGATTGGTGTTCCTCATTATTGAGGCGATTCGCCGTAAGCCCATTCAGGCAGAAACGGAGGGAAAGATCCACTTCATTGGTCTGGCATTGCTGATGCTGTTGATGATTGCCATTACCTTCCAGGATGTGACAAGACTGTTTCGATAGTCGGGGGACAGAAAGGGAGGCATATCCTGAAACAGCTGAAGTATTCCTGCCCATTCGGCTTCAATGGGATCTCCCTTGCCATTGCCGGCATTGTCACATTGCTCGTGTTGATATGTTTCTTTTTTCATTACAATGATTATGATGTCTGGTATGTCAGTTATCTGGTGTTTTATCTGCACAATGGCAGATATACTATGCGCGTGCCCTCGGGAGAGGGCGATGCGCACAGCGTTGTGCTTTTGAGATTTCAAGGTCATACCCGTTGGCTGCTGCAATAATATAAAGGAGTGTGTTTTTCATGCGCAAACTGCACCCTGTGAAAGTTGGAAACTGTCTGTTGGATGGCAGGCATATTTACATACAATCCATGCTTAATACCCGTTCTGATGATATCGAAGGAACAGTAGCGCAAGCCATTGCTTTGGAAAAAGCAGGCTGCGAGATTATTCGTGCTGCTATTCCAGATGAAAAAGCAGTGGCATTGATCCCTGCAATTAAGGCTGCGGTTCGTATTCCGTTGGTGGCAGATATCCATTTCGATTATCGTTTGGCACTGGCTGCCGCTGATGCAGGCGTGGACAAGATCCGCATTAATCCTGGTAATATAGGCGATATGGACAGAGTCAAGGCTGTGGCAGATAAGTGCCGTCAGAAGCAGATTCCGATTCGTATTGGTGTCAATAGTGGCTCGCTGGAAAAATCGCTGCTGAAAAAATACGGTAGCCCCACCCCTGAAGCAATGGTGGAAAGTGCAATGGCGCACGCGAGCTTGCTGGAGCGTTTTGATTTTCATGATATTGTGGTTTCCATTAAGTCCTCAGATGTAAAGAACATGATCGCATGCTATCGCCTTGCAGCCGAAAAAACCGATTATCCACTGCATCTCGGCGTAACCGAAGCAGGCACTGCGCATATGGGTATGATCAAATCGGCGGCAGGTATCGGCTCGCTGCTTTGTGATGGCATTGGCGAAACCATTCGCATCTCGCTGACCGCTAACCCTGTGCAAGAGGTGGAAGCTGCCATTGATCTGCTGAAAGCACTTGGGCTGCGGAAAGGTGTGACATTGGTTTCCTGCCCTACCTGTGGCAGAACGCGTATTGATCTGATTGGTGCGGCAAATGCCGTGGAGCAAGCACTGCGTGGTTGCCGCAAGAATATCAAAGTTGCTGTCATGGGCTGTATCGTCAACGGTCCCGGTGAAGCAAGAGAAGCGGATATCGGTATTGCCGGCGGCGATGGTTGCGCGGTGCTGTTTCGCAAGGATGAGATTCTGGGTAAAGTGCCTGAATCGGAGATTGTGCCTGCGCTGCTTGCCGAGATTGATAAGCTGCCCGATTGACAGAAAGGATTTGTTTTCATGCTGCAAACCCTACGGGATTTTCTGCGCGAATATGGTGCCAAATTGCCCGAGCTTGTGCTTGCGGGCAAAGTGCGCCGCGTGATGGCCAATCACGACCGCACTAAGCTGTATCTGGAAACGGAATTTGATGCGCCGATTCCCTTTGCGGTGATTTCACAATTTGAATCGGAAGTGGCAGACCGCTTGAATATTTCGGCGGTTCGGTTGCTTTGCCGTTACCCAGCCGAGTGCTTCTGTACCGATGTGCTTGCTGATTTGTTTTTATCCCTGCGCCGAGATCTGCCTATGATGAACGGTTTTCTTGACGATGCAGGGCTGCAATTGGATATGGAAAACCAATTGTTGACGATCACCTTGTGCCATGGCGGTGTGGATATTCTCGAATCCACCCATTTTCGCGATGAGCTTGCAAGAGCTGTGCGTACCATCTATTCTGTGGGATTGCAAATCCAGTTTGATGGCGGTGTGCAGCATATCACGCCTGAGGCGCATGATACCATGCAAGAAGAGATTTTGGCAACGTTGCCTCCCCCTGAAGCACAGCCTGCCGACTCGAAACAGCCTGAATCTGTTCCTGTGTTTTCTTCCCTTGCTTCTGCCCCCGATGATGCTGCACCCATTCAGCCAGTGATGCCCTCCAAAGAAGATTTATCGGTCATTTATGGCAGAACAATCAAGGAAAAACCTGTCAGCATCGGCGAGGTGGTGAAGAATCTAAGCACTGCGGGCAGAGTATGCATCGCCTGCGAAGTGTTTGGCGATATCGACACGCGTGCCCTTAAAAATGGCAAAACGCTGCTGACTTTTCCCGTGACAGATTATACGGGCAGCGTGCTGGTCAAGATGTTTCTGGATGATGACAAACTTGCGGATTTCCCTCAGAAATCGTGCAAAAAGGGTGCAAATCTGCTGATTTATGGTGCAATCGCCTATGATGACTACGACCATGATATAACCATCAAGCCAACTGGTATCAGCACATATACGCCACCAAAGCGTACCGACGATGCTCCCATCAAGCGTGTGGAATTGCATATGCATACCAATATGTCCGCTATGGATGCCGTCAGTTCGGCAACTGCGCTCATAGAGCGTGCCCATGAATGGGGGCATCGCGCTGTTGCTATAACCGATCACGGTGTGGTGCAGGCGTTTCCAGAAGCGATGAACGCTACAGCCAAGATGAAGGATTTTCGCGTAATCTATGGCTGCGAGGCATATGTGGTCAATGATCTGGAAACAGCGATGGCAATTGATGTTCCTGACCCACGAAGTATTCACGATGAAGTGATCGTGTTTGATGTGGAAACTACGGGCCTTTCGCCTGCGGATGACCGTTTGACAGAGATCGGCGCGGTAAAAGTGCGCGATCTCAAGGTGGTGGATAGCTTTTGCACTTTTGTGAATCCGCAGCGGCATATTCCTGATAAGATTACTGAGCTGACAGGCATTACTGATGAAATGGTTAGGGATGCCCCGGATGAAGCCAGAGCTGTAGCCGATTTTATGGCGTTCTGCGGGGAACACCCAGTTTTGATCGCTCATAATGCAAACTTTGATACTGCTTTTTTGCGCAATATCTTCAAACGCTGCAATATGCAGTACGATTTTGTTACACTGGATACCCTTGTGCTTTGTCGCGCCATGCTGCCCGAACTTGCAAAGCATAAGCTGAATGTGGTGGCAAAGCACTTGAAGCTTGGTAAATTTGATCATCACCGCGCCAGCGATGATGCCTGTATGCTTGCTAAAATCTATATTACGCTGATGGAACGGTTGGAGAAAAAACAGGATGTGCACACCTTTGCGGAGTTGAATACCAAACTGCCCACGATTGATCCCAAAAAGTTGAAATCGTTTCACCAGATTATTTTGGCAAAGAATCAGACGGGCATGAAGAATCTTTACCGACTGGTTTCGTACAGTCAGCTGGATTATTTCTATAAAAAGCCGTTGATTCCCAAATCGGTTCTGCAACAGCATAGAGAAGGCTTGATTTTTGGCAGTGCTTGTGAGGCAGGGGAACTGTTTCAGGCAATGCTGGATGGAAAATCGGATCAGGAACTGGTAAAGCTTGCCGCTTTCTATGATTATCTGGAAATCCAACCCATTGCCAATAACCGCTTCATGCTGCGCAGCGATAAGTATTCTGCCCGTACTGAGGAGGATTTGCGCAATTACAACCGCCGTATTCTTGCAATTGGGGATAAGGCTGGGCTTCCTGTGGTGGCAACCTGTGATGTGCATTTCATGGACGAAAAAGATGCCATTTACCGTGAGATTTTGCAATCGGGCAATGGCTTTGACGATGCGGGAGAACAAGCACCGCTGTATTTCCGCACCACTGATGAGATGCTGGAAGAATTTGATTATCTCGGCGAACGTGCCTATGAGGTTGTAGTGGAAAATCCAAACCGTATTGCCGATAAGATTGATGCGTGCCATGCCATCCCCAAAGGCACTTTTACCCCCTCCATTCCTGGTTCTGAGGAGGATCTGACGCGCATTACCACTGAAACAGCAGAAAGCATTTACGGTTCCCCCTTGCCTGAGATCGTACAAAAGCGTTTGGATAGAGAACTTGGCTCCATCATCAAGCATGGCTTTTCGGTGCTGTATATGATTGCCCAAAAGCTGGTTGCCAATTCTGAGGCGCATGGCTACATGGTCGGTTCCAGAGGGTCAGTCGGTTCTTCCTTTGTGGCAAGTATGGCGGGTATTTCTGAGGTGAATCCGCTGGTGCCCCATTATGTCTGCAAAAAATGTAAGTACTCCGAATTTGATACGACTGGTAAGTACGGTTCAGGATTTGATCTTCCTCCGAAGAACTGTCCCAATTGCGGCGAGGAACTCAAACGTGATGGACATGATATTCCCTTTGAAACATTCCTTGGCTTTGACGGTGACAAGGCACCGGATATTGACCAGAATTTTTCCAGTGAGTTTCAGTCTGAATCCCACCGCTATACCGAAGAATTATTTGGTCGTGCCAATGTGTTTAAGGCAGGTACCATTTCGGGCGTGAAAGACAAGATCGCCTACGGCTATGTCAAGCATTATCTGGAGGATTGTGGCATCTCTGTGAACAACAGCGAGGTGAATCGTCTGGTGGCAGGCTGCGTGGGTGTTAAGAAAACTACAGGGCAGCATCCTGGCGGTATGGTCGTAATCCCAGAAGATTTTGATATCTTTGATTTTACCCCTGTGCAGCAGCCTGGCGAACCTGCTGAAGATGACGATGCGGAACAGATTATCACCACCCATTTCGATTTCCACAGTCTGCATGATACGATTCTGAAACTGGACGAGCTGGGCCATGTTGTGCCGACCTTTTATAAGCACTTGGAGGATGCAACTGGTCTGAAAATCGATGATATTCCTGCTACTGATCCCAAGGTTCTGCAAATGTGTACTGATTGTTCTGTGCTGGGGGTGACTCCCGAGGAGATTTACTGCAAAACAGGCAGTTTGGGTATTCCCGAAATGGGTACGGGCTTTACAATCGGTATGCTGTTGGATGCGAAACCCAAGCTGTTTTCCGACTTTTTGCAGATATCGGGGCTATCTCATGGAACGGATGTGTGGCTGGGCAATGCGCAGGAATTGATCGCTAATGGTACCTGCACTATTTCTGATGTGATTGGAACGCGTGATAGCATCATGACCTACTTGTTGTACCATGATGTGCCGCCCAAAGAGGCGTTTCAGATTATGGAGGATACCCGTAAGGGCAAAGCCCCTAAAACTTTTACCCCCGAACGCATCGAGATGCTGCGAGAGCATAATGTTCCTGATTGGTATATCGAAAGCTGCCTGAAGATCAAGTATATGTTTCCAAAGGCGCACGCAACGGCATATGTCATCGCCGCGATAAAGCTGGGATGGTTCAAGCTGTATCGTCCACTTGAATTTTATGCAACGTATTTTACAGTGCGCGGCGGCGATTTTGATGTGGAACTTGCTGTTGCTGGTATACAGGCGGTGCGTAATAAAATTGATGAACTGGAGCGTAAGGGCAAGAAAGAACGTTCTAAAAAGGAAAATGACCTGATGGATATTTTGCTGATCGTGAATGAGATGCTCAGTCGCGGTTATAGCTTTTTGCCTGTAGATCTGTACCGTTCCGAGGCGACGCGATATAAAATTGAGGACGGTAAGGTGCGAATCCCCTTTGGTGCCATTACCGGCATCGGCACTAAGGCTGCTGAGAAGCTCTACGAAACGGCACAGAAGGGCGATTTCATTTCCGTTGAAGAATTTCAGACCCAAAGTGCTGCATCAAAAGCAACAATCGAAACTTTGGATGCTTTGGGTGCTTTGGGTAATCTGCCAAAATCCAATCAGCTTTCTCTGTTTTGACTTGACTTTTTTGCGGTAACATGGTAACATAGTAACGCAGTAGCGTGATAACATAGTAGCACGCTAAAGTAATTGCTCCGAAAGGATATACTTATGAATCGTTTTGATTGTATTACCCCAGAGGGTACCAGAGATGCTCTCTTTGCGGAATGCACCCTGCGGCGGCAGGTGGAGGAAAAACTGCGCAGTTTGTTCGCTGCCAGAGGATACAGCGAGATCATTACCCCTACGCTGGAGTTCTTTGATGTTTTTAACCGCGATGCAAGACCCTTTCCGCAAGAGAAAATGTATAAGCTGACCGACTGTAAAGGCCGTTTGCTGGTGCTGCGCCCCGATAATACTGTGCCGATTGCCCGTGTGTGTGCGACTCGTTTGCGCGATGCAGCGTTGCCGCTGCGTCTGTACTACAATCAGAGCATTCATGTATCTTCGCCCACTCTTAAGGGTAGGGATGATGAAGTGACGCAATCGGGTATTGAACTGATCGGATCGGATTCCCGTATGGCCGATTTGGAGGTCATTGCAGCCGCAGTGGATGTGCTTGCATCTTGTGATACCGAATATCGTCTGGAGTTGGGCAATGCTGCATTTTTTGCGGAACTGACCAACCGCCTGGATGCATCGCCGCAGACTAAGGAAGCCATTCGCAATTATGTGGAAGATAACAATTTTCCTGCGCTGAATGATGTGCTGGATACTTTGCCTACATCGGACGTGACGGAGGCTTTGCGCCAGCTGCCACGTCTGTTTGGCGGCGAGGAGGTCTTTGCAAAGGCTGCTGCTCTCTGCCCTGATCCTGCATTTACTACTGTGCTGGATTCTCTGAAAAGCCTGTGGGAAACCGTTACCTGCATCGCGGGCAAAGAGCGCGTGACCGTTGATCTCAGCATGGTGCATCGTACTGATTATTATACTGGAATGATGCTGCGCGGCTATCTTTCGGGCTATGGCGATGAGATTCTCTCAGGCGGCAGATATGATAAGCTGATAGCAGAATTTGGCTATGATGTTCCTGCAACGGGTTTTGCCGTCAATGTGGATGCGGTTGTCAAGGTGCTTTCCAAGCAGGCAGCAACTGATCCTGCTGCAAGACCTGCTGCGGATGTGCTGATCTGGGCAGCAAAGGGGCTGGAAGCAGACGCTATCAAGGCTGCTGAAACCTTGCGCGCCAAAGGTCTTGTTACGGAGCATGCTTTGTTCGATACGCTCGCTGAAGCGCAGGCATATGCAAAGCAGCAGGGCGTTCGTAATGTATTTCCCATCACAGAAACGGAAACGGAGGTCACCCAATGAGCCGTCCTCTACGCATTGCTCTGACGAAGGGCAGACTGGAAAAAGATACCCTCGGCTTGCTGGAAGCTTTGGGCTACGATTGCAGTATCGTGCGCAATAAAGGTCGCCGCCTGATTTTGCCTATTCCCAACGGTAATATGGAAGTTGTGCTTGCAAAGGCGAATGATGTCATTACCTATGTAGAGCATGGTGTGTGTGATCTGGGTGTTGTCGGCAAGGATACCATCATGGAAATGCAGGGTAAATTCTATGAATTGCTTGATCTTGGCTTTGGTAGGTGCAGGTTTGCGCTTGCAGTGAAAAAAGGCAGCGATTTTTACAGTGGCTATTCCGTGAAAACCATTGCCACCAAATATCCGAATGTGTCACGGAGTTTTTTTGAAGCCAAGGGCATGGATGTGGATATCGTGAAAATTGAAGGCTCAGTAGAGCTTGCACCGTTGCTGGAACTGTCTGATGGCATTGTGGATATCGTAGAAACTGGTACAACGCTGAAAGAAAATGGACTCGAAGTATATGAGGATGTGGCACCCATCTCCGCAAGACTGATCGCCAATACGGTTAGTATGAAGCTACGGCAGCAGGAGATTGAAGCCTTGACTGACCAGATCGAACGCTATTTTTGCGAGAATAAGGAGTAATCTATTATGCAGACCATTCGTTGTAACGGCGAAGATGAACTTCGCTTTTTGAATACCTTGCGCAGCCGTAGTACTGCGCCTGACCCAAAGGTTGTCAGCACTGTGGAGGAGATTCTTGAGAATGTGCGCGTAAACGGCGATGCAGCTGTGCGTGCTTACACCGAGAAGTTTGACGGAAAATGTCCCGAACAGTTTGAGGTGGATGCCGATACCATCGCTGAGGCACTGGAAAATGCCGATCCGCAATTTGTGGAAGCATTGCTCAATGCAATTGAAAATATCGCAGATTTCCATAACCGACAGAAGGAGCAGGGCTTTGTTAATACGCGCGATGACGGCGTGATTTTGGGGCAGCGTTTGCGTGGGCTTGCTCGTGTCGGATTGTATGTGCCTGGCGGTACGGCTGCATATCCTTCCAGTGTGTTGATGAACGCCATTCCGGCAAAAATTGCAGGCGTAGGGGAGTTGATCATGGTGACTCCTCCTGGTAAGGATGGCAAGCCCAACCCAGATATTCTGGTGGCTGCATCGCTTTGCGGTGTGGATAGGGTGTTTCTTATGGGCGGCGCGCAGGCAATTGCTGCCCTTGCTTACGGCACGGATACCATTCCTCGTGTGGATAAAATCGTTGGGCCGGGCAATATCTTTGTGGCAACCGCGAAGCGTTTGCTGTATGGCGTGGTGGATATCGACATGGTAGCAGGGCCAAGTGAGATTCTGGTTATGGCAGATGATACCGCTGTGCCGAAATACGTTGCAGCCGATCTGATGTCACAGGCAGAGCATGATGTGCTGGCCTCTGCCATTTTGGTCACTACCAGTGAGCGCGTGGCTATCGAAACCTGTGCCGAAATTGAACGGCAGCTGCAACATCTTTCTCGTGCGGAGATTATCCGTAAATCGCTGAATGATTATGGTGCGATTCTCATTTGTGAGAGTAATGCGCAGGCAGTGATGCTTGCTAATGAGATTGCCCCTGAGCATCTGGAAGTGTTGATGGAGAACCCCTTGGAGTACATTGGTAAATTGGATAACGCAGGCTCTGTGTTTTTGGGGCAGTATGCCTCAGAGCCGTTGGGTGACTACTACGCAGGGCCAAATCATGTTCTGCCTACTTCCGGCACGGCAAGATTTTTCTCGCCGCTTTCAGTTTACAGCTTTGTAAAGCGTTCCAGCTATATTTATTATACCGAAGATGCTCTGCGTGATGCGAAGGATGATATTCTCTGTATTGCGAACCGCGAGGGCTTAACTGCCCATGCCAATGCCGTGGCTGTTCGCTTTGAATGATCTGAGGTGGATAACGATGTCCAATTTACCTGAAAAAATAACTGCTTTGCAAGCCTATGATCCGATTACGGGCAGCTATGCTGTGCGTCTGGATGCCAACGAATCCTATTTTGATCTGCCTTCCGTGTTGAAAGCGAAGATTGCTGAGCGCATTGAGGAGTTGGATTTTAATCGCTACCCTGATCCTCTTGCTCGTGAAGCGATTCAAGCTTTTGCAGCATATTACGGCACAAATGCCGATTATGTTACGGCGGCAAACGGCTCCGATGAGTTGATTAGCATATTGGCGAACAGCTTTTTGGCAAAGGGGAGCAAGCTGGTTACGGTTTCTCATGATTTTTCAATGTACCGTTTCTATGCCGCATTATCCGAAGTAGAAACAGTTGTTGTTCCCAAAACTGCGCAGCTGCAAATCAATGTGGATGCTCTTATTGCTGCTTGCGGGGATGCCGATGCAGTGATCTTTTCCAATCCATGCAATCCTACATCGTTGGGGCTGCCGCGGAATGAGGTCATTCGGTTGCTGGAGTCGGTTTCCTGTCTGGTTATTGTGGATGAAGCTTATATGGATTTCTGGGATGAGTCGGTAATGGATCTGGTGACGGAGTATGAGAATCTGATTGTACTGCGTACTTGTTCCAAGGCAATTGGTCTGGCAGCTGTGCGTATGGGCTTTGCCGTGGCAAATCCCTATCTGACAAATCTGCTGCGTGCTGCAAAATCGCCTTATAATTGCGATGCAATCAGTCAGGTCATCGCCGCGACCGTGTTGCGTGAAACGGTTCTTTTGGAGCAGTGTCGTACAGAGATCATAATGCAAACACAGCGGCTCTATACCGCAGCGGCAGAGCTTGTGAAGCGGTACCCGAATATTCTGGAGTGTGTGTATCCCACTCGTACCAATTTTATCTTTATCAAAACCGTCTATGCTCGTGAGATTTATGAATCTCTGGCAAATGAGGGCATTGCGGTACGTTGCTTTGCCGATGGTCTGCGTATTTGTGCAGGCAATCGCCGCGAGCAAACGCTGCTGCTAAGTGCTTTGGAGCAAATTTTACAGCCCATCGGCTGAACAAAGGAGGTACACTGCTGTGAGAGAAGCCACTGTCACACGCAATACAAAGGAAACGCAAATTACCGTATCTGTTGCCATGGACGGCAAGGGAAACAGCAGTATCACTACGGGGATTGGCTTTTTTGATCATATGCTGACCGCACTTTCTAAACACAGCGGTATCAGTATGCAGATTCGTGCGGTGGGAGATCTGGAAGTGGATGCGCATCACACCGTCGAAGATACGGGCATCGTGCTGGGGCAGGCACTGGCGCAGGCTTTGGGGGATAAATCTGGCATTGCGCGCTATGGCAGTGCGTTTATTCCCATGGATGAAGCTTTGTCTTTTTGCAGCCTTGACCTCTCCAACCGACCATTTTTGGTGTTTCAGGGTAGTTTTACCAATCCAATGATCGGCAGCTACGATGCTTGCCTGACTGAGGAGTTTTTTCGTGCAATGGCGTTCAATGGAGGTATGACTCTGCATCTGAATATGATATATGGCAACAACGATCACCATAAGTGCGAGGCACTGTATAAGGCGGTTGCTCATGCACTCAAAGATGCCATTCGCCCCAACGAGGACGGCACAATACTTTCCACCAAAGGAGTGTTAGCATGATCGCTGTTATTGATTATGGTGCGGGCAATCTGTTTTCGGTTTGCAATGCACTGAAGTTTTTAGGGCTTTCGTATCAGCTTACAAAAAAGCCCGCTGATTTGCGCGCTGCGGATGGGTTGATTCTGCCTGGGGTGGGTGCATTTCCTGCCGGTATGCAAATGCTTAACGAAAGCGGTCTTGAAACAGTTATCCGTGAGGAATCTCGAAAAAAACCACTGCTGGGCATCTGCCTTGGTATGCAAATGCTGCTGGAAGAAAGCGATGAGGTTTCCCCTTGTAAGGGACTGGGGCTGATCAAGGGCAGCGTGCATCGGATTCCCTCCAAGAGGGCGATTGTTCCCCATATGGGGTGGAATGCGTTGCGCGTTTTGCAGGCGGATTGTCCGTTGCTGCAAGGGCTGGAGCAGCCTCTTTACACCTATTTTGTACACTCCTATCAGGCGTTCTGCGATGATGCAAACATCGTGGCATATGCCGATTATGATGGCAAGATTCCTGCGATTATCACCGATGGAGGCTATGTGTTCGGTACGCAGTTCCACCCTGAAAAATCAGGTGAGCAGGGCTTGCAGATGCTGCGGAACTTCGGAGGGATGCTGCCATGTTGATTTTACCTGCCATTGATATTCATAATGGAAAGTGCGTGCGCCTGACACAAGGTGATTACGCTACCGCGCAGCAGGTTGCGGAGGATCCGTTAACCACTGCAAAATCGTTTGAGGCGGCAGGTGCTAGGTGGATTCATATGGTGGATCTGGACGGTGCCAAGGAGGGTAAGCCTGTCAACAGTGCGATTTATACCGCAGTGGCAAAGCACACCTCGCTGAAAGTAGAGTTAGGCGGCGGAATCCGCAATATGGAAACCATTGCAGCCTATCTGGATATGGGCATTTCTCGTGTGATCTTAGGCTCCGCTGCGTTGAAAGATCCGCAGCTTGTGAAGGATGCTGTAGCTAGATTTGGCAGTGAGGCAATCGCTGTAGGTATTGATGCCAAAAATGGCATGGTCGCAACCGAGGGTTGGCTGGAAACTTCTGATGTGCGTGATGTTGATCTCGCCAGGGAGATGATTGCCGCTGGGGTGCGTTATTTCATTGTTACAGATATTGCCAAGGATGGCACTCTCACTGGCGTGAATACGCAGCAGCTTGCCATGCTTGCCAAAGAAACAGCAGGAAAGTGCAATCTGATAGCCAGTGGCGGTGTGCATACCATAGCGGATATCATTGCCTGTAAGAAGCTGGGATTGTATGGTACCATCTGCGGTAAATCCATCTATCAGGGTACACTTTCGCTGCGCGATGCGCTGCAAACGGCGCATGAGGATATGGGAGGTGCTTTCTGATGCTGGCAAAAAGAATCATTCCTTGTTTGGATGTGCGCCATGGCAAGGTGGTAAAGGGTGTCAACTTCGAGGGCATCAAAGCAGTGGGGGATCCCGTTGCTTGTGCCGCTGAATACAATCGGCAGGGTGCAGATGAACTGGTGTTTTATGATATCGTTGCGTCCCATGAGGGCAGAGGTGTCTTTCTGGATGTGGTGCGCGAAACCGCAAAACAGGTGTTTATTCCTCTGACTGTCGGCGGTGGTATTGCATCGGTTGCCGATATGCGCGATACCCTCCGTGCAGGTGCGGATAAGATCAGCATCAATTCTTCAGCGGTTAAAAATCCTGCGCTGATTTCTCAGGGTGCAGAGCAATTTGGTTCACAGTGTATCGTGGTTGGCGTGGATGCCAAGCGTAACGGCAAGGGCGGCTATACTGTTTTTGTCAACGGTGGAAGAATTGATATGCACATCGACCTGATTGAATGGGTCAAAGAGATACAGGCGCGGGGTGCTGGTGAAATTTGTCTGAATTCTATTGATACAGATGGCGTGCGTGGCGGCTTTGATATCGAAATGCTGCAAGCGGTTTGCGACAATGTTACGCTCCCGGTGATTGCCAGCGGCGGCGCAGGGAAATGTTCTGATTTTGCTACAGTTTTTCAGCAGACAGGTGCAACCGCCGCCCTTGCTGCATCGCTGTTTCATTTTGGCGAACTGACTGTTGCACAGGTGAAAGCCGATTGCCGCAGTAAGGGTATCATTGTGCGATGAACCCTACAATGCCATTGTGCAGAATTGGTTTTCGGTGAACTTGTACGGCAACATCGCCTCCATGCATATGCAGCGTGTTGAACCAGGTCATTTTGGAGAGAGAGCATATGGATAAAACAAAACGCGATCAACGACTGTTGCAGCGCACTATGTTGATCGCAATACCGATCATGATACAGAATCTGATCACAAACTTTGTTGCGTTGCTGGATAACATCATGGTGGGGCAGGTAGGCACTGAAGAAATGTCGGGTGTTGCCATTGTCAACCAGTTGTTGTTTGTATTTAATATCACAATTTTTGGTGTGATTTCAGGTGGAGGCATTTTTTGCGCGCAGTTTTTTGGCAAAGCAGATCATGAAGGCGTGCGTTATGTCTTTCGTTTTAAAATGGTATCTGCGATGATTGTAACGATCATTGGCATATTGGTTTTTTTCTTTGCTGGGGAACCACTGATACGCCTGTATCTCCATGAAACCGAAGAAAATCTGGATCTGGAGGCAACGTTTGGCTTTGCCAAACAGTATCTTTCTGTAATGCTGTTGGGGCTTGTGCCTTTTTCGATTGAGCAGGTATATGCAGGTACTCTACGCGAGGGAGGCATTACTGTGCCGCCAATGGTTGCAGGCGTTGTTGCGGTGGGCATTAACACCTGTTTTAATGCGTTGTTGATTTTTGGTATCGGGCCATTCCCGAAGCTGGGTGTCACGGGTGCAGCCATTGCCACACTCATTGCGCGATTTGCTCAGTGTGCCATTGTCGTGATCTGGACGCATAAGCATAAGGCACGTTTGCCCTTTGTAAAAGGGTTGTACCGCACGTTCCGCATTCCCTCAGCGTTACGCAAACGAATGCTGGTGAATGGTTTGCTGCCGCTTACTGCCAACGAGTGTCTGTGGTCTGCGGGTGTTGCCATGTTAACGCAGTGCTATTCTGTGCGTGGATTGGATGTTGTTGCGGGGCTGAATATTTCAAGTACCGTGGTTAATCTGTTCAATGTATTATATATCGCTTTTGGTTCGGGCGTGTCAGTAGTGATCGGGCAGATGTTGGGTGCCAATTGCCTTGCCGAGGCGAAAAAAGCTGCACCCAAACTCATATGGTGTGCAGCAGGCATTTGTGTGATTGTTGGCGGCATCATGGCCAGTTTGGCAGGGTTGTTTCCTTTGGTATACAACACTACCGATGTGGTGCGCGCATTAGCGACGAAATTCATTCTGGTCAGTGCCGCGCTGATGCCCATTCACGGGCTGTTGCACGCCATGTATTTCACGCTGCGAGCAGGCGGTAAAACATTCATCACCTTCCTGTTTGATTGCGGGTTTTCGTGGTGCGTTACAGTACCCATTGCCTTTGTGCTTTCGCGTTTTACTGATTTGCCTATCCTGACGGTGTATATCTGCGCGCAAGGTGCGGAGCTACTTAAGGTTTTTATAGGCTGGGTGCTGATACAAAAAGGTGTGTGGATTTCCAATATTGTTACTGAAGCAGAAACATAAAATACCGCCCGATTCTTCAAAGAAATCGGGCGGTATTATTGTATACAGTCAAGCAAAAAAATCTGATTGTTTTTCATCACGCCTTAGTCTTTGGTCAGACGTTCAGCGCGTAGTTGTGCTTCAGCGTACAGTTTTTCAAGATCCATGCCATTGTAATAGCTGCCGTTTTCGTACAGGATCTGTCCTGCGCAAACGGTCATGGCAATATTCTGTTTGCCGCCACTGAATACTAGATTGCGTACTACATCGTGAATGGGGCGCAAATTGGGCATTGAAGTATCCACAGCAATGAAATCTGCCTGCTTACCAACAGCCAGAACATCGCAATTGTGCAGCCCCATTGCCTTGGCAGAACCGACTGTTGCCGCCTTGAGCATCTCAGTAGCAGGTATGGCAGCAGCATCATTGCAGCGCAGACGTTGCAAGGTTGCCGCAAGATACATCTCGCGGAAGGGGTCAACAGCGTTGTTGCTTGCAGAACCATCGGTGCCCAGTGCCAGATGCACACCTTGCGAAAGACATTCCTTCAGTGGTGCAATGCCGCTTGCCAGCTTTGCATTAGATGCAGGACAACTGACCAAGTACAGCCCTTTTTCAGAAAATATTTGACGGTCTTTTGCATCCAGCCATACTCCATGGAATCCGCCGCCGCCGTATTCCCACATTCCAAGTTCAGCAAAATGCTGTGCAGGGGTGCAGCCGTTGCGTGTGATGCATTCATCGTGTTCCTTCTTTGTTTCGCTGATATGAGTAAACACTGGTTGTTTTTCTGCCTGTGCAAGTTTCGCGATCTCCCTGCGCAATGCAGGTGTTGTGGTGTATTCTGAATGAAATCCCAGACGATACTGCACCAGCGGATGATAGCCGCGAAACTGTTCATACAAGTGTTGCAAACGATCAATCTCTTTTGCATCACCGCTGATACCGCCGCAAAGCACAGTACGGAAACCGCATTCTATGCCTGCCTGCACGATGGCTTGTGGCTCAAAATACATATCAAAAGCAGCGGTAAAGCCCGAAGAAAGGTACTCCGCGATGGCAAGCTTTGTAAAAATATACACATCCTCGGGCGTTAGGCGATCTTCATAGGGGAACACCTTTTCAAAAAGCCATTGTTGCAGGGGTACATCTTCAGCAAAAGAGCGCAAGAAATTCATAGCAGAATGTGCGTGCGCATTTTTGAACGAGGGCATCAGCAGTTTGCCTTGTAGATTGATCTCGCGGTCAAAAGCGGGCAGCACCGCAGGCATCTCACCGATATAAGAAATGCACTCGCCATCTGTCCACAGTTCACCCTTGCGAAGAGCGAGGTCATGTTCCATTGTGAGTATCTCGGCATTGTAGAAGCGTAGCATCATTTTAGTGATCCTTTCAGGTTATATTGCCGTGCTGCTGCATCACTTCGGACATAGCTTGTACGGTACGAGCGATGGTTTCACGGTCTTGCAATGTATCGCGAAATGTTGCCTGGGTTAGTGCAAAGAGATAATCGCCATAGTTATGCAGCACAGCTTTGTTGCGTGCAATCAATGCTTGCAGCATATTTCGCGGTGGATACTCCACTTCTTTGAGGCGTTCCCAGGCGCACATATCAAGGGTTTGCACAAGCTGCGTGCAGCTAACGAGAAATACTGATTCCATGCGCTCAAAAATCGGGTCACCGCGTTGCGTTTTGTCCAATTTTTTTCGCTGCTGCTGGAGTTTTTCAAACTGCTCGCACATTTCATTCAATAGGCGCAGCAGATCTTTGACGCGAAAGCAAAATCGTTGTTCTGTCTGCAAAAAGATGAACCGTTTTCCTACCTTGCCGATGTTCTGCTCTGTCCAAGTTCGCAGCGCGCGCAAAGGCTTGTTTTTGCGTCTGATTTCAAAGATGGCAAACATGGTTCTGTCCTTTCCTGGGCAACAGCGTGTAAAGTCCACATTGTGGCTTCACGGCATATTTTATGTTACGGTATTCCACTTATTATTCTGCTGCGTTATCCCTGATATGTCAGCCTTCCCAGCCTGCAAGATATGCGGCCTGCTCCCTGGTGAGGGTATCGATAGCGACTCCCATAGATGACAGTTTGCGGCGTGCCACCATCTGATCTACGGAACGGGGCACTGTGATTAAGGTATCGGTTATGCTTTCACGGTTTTTGATGAGGTACTCCGCGCTCAGTGCCTGAATGGCAAAGCTCATATCCATAATCTCAGCAGGGTGTCCATCACCAGCAGCCAGATTCACCAGTCTGCCTTCCGCTATCACATACAATGTGTTGCCGTTTGGCAAAGTATATCCCACAATGTTATTTCGTGCGGTAAACGAGTTGACCGCCATTTTTCGCAGACAAGCCATATCCACTTCCACATCAAAATGGCCTGCATTACAGAGAATTGCACCATCCTTCATGTTCACGAAGCTGTTTTCGGTAATGACCTTATCACATCCCGTTACGGTCACAAACAAATCGCCGATTTTTGCAGCTTCCTCCATGGGCATCACATCAAATCCGTCCATGATTGCTTCAATGGCTTTGACAGGATCGATTTCGGTTACAATAACATTTGCACCCAACCCTTTTGCGCGCATTGCCGTGCCCTTGCCGCACCAGCCATATCCTGCTACAACAACATTTTTGCCTGCCACAATCAGGTTGGTGGTGCGGTTGATGCCATCCCAAACAGATTGTCCTGTGCCGTAGCGGTTATCAAACAGATGTTTGCAGTCGGCATCGTTCACCAGCATCATTGGAAATTGCAGCTTGCCATCTTTTGCCATAGCTTTTAGGCGCAGAATACCCGTTGTAGTTTCCTCGCATCCACCGATGACATTGGAGAGCAGTTGCGGATAAGCACTGTGAATCAACGAAACCAGATCACCGCCGTCATCAATGATAAAATGCGGTGCGATTTCAATCACGCGGCGTGTGTGTGCCAGATATTCTTCTTCAGTTGCACCGTGCCACGCGAATACATTCAGCCCACTATGCACCAATGCCGCGGCAATATCATCCTGCGTAGAGAGGGGATTAGAGCCTGTGATGTACATTTCCGCGCCGCCAGCTGCCATAACACGGCAAAGATATGCGGTTTTTGCCTCTAGATGAATGGAAAGTGCAATGCGCAGACCAGCAAAGGGCTTGGTATCTGCGAATTCGGCTTCAATGCCACGCAACAGAGGCATATTGTTCTTTACCCAGTTGATTTTCCGTTCGCCGCTTTCCCAAAGCGACGCATCTCTGATTTCGCTCATGATATCTGTATCCTTCCGTATTACTGTTATTCGGTCATGCCGGGCACTTTCAGTTCGTAGCCGTTAACTTCGATCATTGCTTCATCCAGTGCAATGACCATACAGTGCTTGCCGTTTACCGTTTCCAGACGAACCTTATCCTTGGCATCGTTTTTCACATTCACGACGATCTCAGGGGTACGAATGATGGTTTTCGGCTGCACCAATCGTTCAGGTTTCAGGGTTGTATCCACGCACTCTTTGAATACTTCCTCGGTACGTTCCAACTTGTCCTCTGGTATGCCAGCATCTTGCAGAATGCGATGCAGGATATGCCCAGTGATTTCCGTGGGGGCTTCATCGCTCTTATTCTTGGCAACGATTTGTTCCAGCTTTTCGTTTACAGTTGCCACCGCCTCATATGTGAGATCATCTCCCAGAAGCTGCTGCATTACCTGTTTCATGCTGCCCTGTTCCTCGTCAATGGTTGCTTCGGTTTCACAACCAAGGAAGTCTTCCACCAATTTGTCATTGGGCGTGTTGGGTGTTTTGGTGTAGTACATCACATGATTCACATCGGCGGCGCGGTCGCTGAATGCCGGGAACAAAAAGCCCTCTTTGGGTGTTTTGCCGATAATGGCATTCTCGCACTCTTGCTGAAAGATCTCGTCATCGAAGCTGCTGTACGCCAGTGTGCTTTCCGCAGAGCCAACAGGGCACAGTGCCACCACAATATAGCGGTAGATGTGGTCGTTGTTTTCATCGTCCAGTTCGTCCATTTTGGTTTTCTTCGGTGCAGAGTACTGACAGTAAGCAGCAATCACCGCAAAAGGCTCATCAGCAAAAACTGTTTCCGAAAGCTTTGTGAGGAAAGACAGTGCTGTTTCCTCATCTTTCAGTTCCGAGCGCAGCAGTGTACTGAGCATATCCTGCGGTGAACCCTCTGCAAACTCTGCATTGCGAAATGCAAGTTCTGCGGTGGATTTTCCAATGGCAGGGCACAGCACTTTTTTCATGGTAGCAAATAGAATATCAGTTTCCTGCTCCTTGATCTTGTGGTAGGGACGCAGGCGCATACCGCGCACATCGCCCTTGACATCAATCAGCGCAGTGAGTATCTGCTCCATAGAAAAATACTTGGCTTCCGCACCAAAATGGTTGCGGATTTCGGTCATTTCTTTACGATTCATTTGTGATCTCCTGTTCGTTCTCACGTGTTATTTTAGTATATCAAGTATAGCACAACTGCCCCCCATTTGTCAAGATTTGCGCAGCAGACGGCAGCAAAAGCGGTATCCTCTTCATAAGGATACCGCTTGGTTTCAGTGTGCTTTGTCAGTACGGAAGGGGGCAAGGGGCAATTGATTTGCGCCGAATACCGTGGGCACCATGTAGTTTGACCACGCGTATCTTGCATACAGAGGATATGCAACCTCATCCGCTGTTAGGGTAATGCAATTGGCGGAGAGTACAGCCTTTGCCGTGTAATAAACGCCGTCCGCGCCTGCAATTTCAAAGCCTATAGGTTCACCTTTAAGCAAAAAGCCCTCTGCTGCATGATCTATGTGCAGCACCATGGTATTGCCTACTGTGTAGCAATCGTGGTACATCGGTGCGCAGGCTTCGCTTTCCCATAAACGGTCATAGACCATATACAACGCCTGCAATGCAAGACGTTCACCGACAGTTTGCTTATCAACGGGATGAATGTTATCCAACTCGCCGCAGTCAGTTAGCACAGCAAGCCCTGTTTTGCGCAGATTGTGATACACATTTGCCTGTGCTTCACGGATTTTGCACCAGTGTTGATAATCGGGGTCGTGCGCATATTTGAACATGGGCAGCTGCACATTGAGAAAGTAGAGATTCTCGTCATTCCAGTCATCACGCCACTGGTGTACCAGTGCCGTGAGCAGTTCCTCGTAGGTGTCTGGGCGATGGTCGTCCGATTCACCCTGATAGTACAGGAAGCCGCGCAGGGTGTATGGGCAGACGCGCTGTAGCATGGTTTCGTATATACCGCTGGGACGGTATTCGTTTTTGGGTCCCATGGGCCCAGGGAATTTTGATTCGCCGCAGACTTCCAATACTCTTTCCCAAGAGCAGCCTGGTTCATCGGCATAGCACTGACCGCAGCGCACATTCCACGCATCTTGATAGACAATATACTCGTCATATTCTTTGATATGTTCCTCAAGGGTTTTGCCTTCCATTGCCTTGTTGTATTCTGCAAGATAGGGCAGTAATGCTGTATGCTGTTCAATGGTGTTGCGGGAGATCCATGCCGTAGCAGATGTGCCACCCCAGTTGCAGCCGATAAGCCCCACGGTAATACCCAGCTCTTTTGCAATGCGTAGCGCGAAATACAATCCCACTGCTGACCATGCCCTTGCGCTTTCGGGCGTTGCTTCTGACCAGCAGGTGTTACGTTCGGTTGCGTCAAAACGCTCGTCCATGATGCTTTGCTTGGGGGTGTAGTAGAATCGCACACCACATTCTGGCGTGAGCGATTGCAGCAGAGCCTCACCGTTTTTCTCGCTGTGAATTTCAAATTCCATATTGCTTTGCCCACCGCAGAGCCATACTTCGCCCACTGCAATGTTGCAGAATGCAGCAGTATCCTGTGCCCCAGCCACCACCATTTGCAGGCCTGTTGCGGCTGCCATGGGCGGCAAAAAAACCTGCCATCTGCCATTGGCTGCAACAGTGGATACGGTATGTCCGCCAAAATGAACAGAAACCTGTTCGCCATCCGTTGCCTCACCCCATACTGCGATGCGCTTTTCGCGCTGCAATACCATATTATCACTAAAAACTGCGGCTACACGCATGAGAAACACTCCTTAATACGATCATTCAAGCGGCAGTCACATACCGCTTGGCTTTTACCATAGTATTATAGCATAGTTTAATCCAAAAGGAAAGGACTTTTCCTGTTTTTTGCATCGCAGAAGCAGACACATTTGTGTGATCTGCTGCATATGATACATTACAGCGGCACATCACCGTGGCTGACAACATATTGGTTTCCCACCAAATCAATCAGTGCATAGGCTGGGGGTTGGCCATCACGGGGCTGTGCAGCACTGCCTGGCGATACAATATGTATTCCCTGCTCAATGTGGTCATATCGGCAGTGCAAATGCCCAAATATAGCAAGATCAGCATTTGCCTGTGCTGCATGACGGTACAGCAAACCAATATCTGCAACAAGATGCAAATGCCCATGTACCGCCAACAGACGGTGACCGTTTTCCAGTTCCAGCACCAATTCCGTGGGAGAAGTGCTTGCGTAATCACAATTGCCCTTTACATGATAAGTACGTCCTGTGTACGCAGGATACGCCATTAAAAAACTGTTCAGTTCGCGTTCACCATCGCCACAGTGAATGTACAGATCTGCTTCTGGGTGCAGCAGAAATACTTTTTCCAGTGCATTGATATTCCCGTGGGTATCAGAGATTGCTAAAATTCGCATAGTTGTTTGAACCTCCCGTTCTGTTTTTCTGTATTATAGCATAAAAATAGAACACCGTCAATTCTTTTGCGTGAAAGGAGTCCTTTTTATGGTACAAAGACCCAAAGATTCGCCTCAACTTGACGCGCTGCTGCAAGTGGTTAGCAAGAAACTGGGCGTGCCTGCCGAAACACTCAAAGCGGAGTTGCAAGCAGGTAAATTTGATGCGGCACTGGCAAGTATGAAGCCTAAGGATGCAGCGGCATTTCAGCAATTGCTCGCAAATCCGCAGCGGTTGCAGCAGATGATGAACAGTCAGCAGGCAAAGGCATTGTACGAAAAGCTGAAACATTGACCGAAGCAATCAGGAAGGGAGGCGGCGATTGTGGATGATCTTTCCGAAAAGCTGCAATCGCTGCTTTCGGATCCTGAAAGTATGCAAAATCTTGCAGAACTGGCTGCCATGCTGCAAGGCGGTGGGGGAGAGGTTTCTGGTACAGATTCTTCACAGGCGGGCAATACCGATGCTGAAAGCGACAATAGCTTTGATTTTTCCAAGCTTTTGCTTTTGGGTGAGATCTTTTCGCAAATGCAGGAACAGGATTCCGAAACGCAGCTTCTACTGGCATTGAAGCCCTATCTGAGTGAGCAGCGCAGCAAACGTGTAGACCGTGCCGTAAAGCTATTGCGACTGTATAGCGTGTTTTTATCGCTGAAAGAAAAGGGTCTGCTCAATGATCTGACGGATGCTTTATAGCACCTATTATTTTCAATGAGGAGGTGAGAGCAATGCCACCACAGCAACGGTTTCCCTTTCAAGGGCCAAGACCGATGCAGCAGAATCAACAGCAAGCGCGATCAATGGAGCAGGCACAGCAGTCCATTGGAGTAACACAGCAACCGAAGTCAACTGCGTCATCATCGATCCTGAAACCCGCCGCAACTACACAGGATTCTAATCCGTTGCGTTCACTGCTGCAAAACATCGACAGTGATACCTTGCTGATTCTGGCGGTGTTGCTGTTGCTTTCCAAAGAGCAAAAAGATCGTCGGTTGCTACTGGCACTGGCGTATATTATCTTATAAAGGGGCGATACATTGGACAAGCTGTCGGAACGATTTCCTCCTGAACTACTATTAGCCGCCTTTGCAGTGATTTCTCTTTTGACTGTGTTGTGGACGATTTTCCGATATCGTCACGCTCTGCGCACGCTTTTGATAAGCGGTGTGATGGGCCTTGCTGCATTGCTGGCTTGTTATTTTTGGGGTGGAGCAATTGGTTGTTTTTTGCCGCTGAATATGCTGTATATTGATATAGCGGTATTACTGGGTATACCAGGTGTGTTATTGCTGCTAGCGATTCAAATGCTGTCTTTCTGATCAATCATGGCCCTGCACAATGGTCTGACGTGATAACAAAAGCAGCCACCGAGTGCTTCGGCGGCTGCTTGGTTTCTGTTTTGTCAACCAATCCAGACGGGGATAGAGGTGGCTGTGATCTTCTGTGTGCCAGGGAAGAACCAGCCATGTTCTTTGGCGTAGTGGGTGACCTTAATGCGATAATAATATCCGCTGATTACTGGTACGCCATAGTCGTTGATGGCGAAGTAATAGGCATCCTTGTTGATCATATCGTCAAGTTCCACTTCGTCCACCCAAGTGTTTTTGTCCTTGCTGTGCTGTACAACAATGTCAATAATGCCGATCTTTGCCATTTCCTCGAAGCCATAGGTGGCGGCAGTAACCATCAGTGTATTATACCCATAGGAGCCGCTCAGCTCAAAGGTTGCAATCAGATTGTCGGCAAGGGGAACAGCTTCTTCCACGGTGGAAGTTTCTTCAGCAGCAATTTCTGCAGCAGTTGCCTGCAAGGGCATCATTGCAAAGAGCATGGCAGCGGTCAGTGCCGCAAACAGTTTGGATTTTTTCATGGTACGCTTTCCTTCCTTTATGATATCATTGGTTTTTTGTGAAATACCCGTTACAGCAATGCTGCCAGATATCTCTTGCTGACAGTATACTACAATCCCAGATATCTGTCAACAGAGTATAATAACAATTTACAAAATTTTAACATTCGACACAATTCGACGGCGATTAACGCAAAAATCGCCTAACAAATTTATTCTTATATAGTTTATCATGTGGGTGGTATCGCAGGGGTAAATCCACCCATGTTTTCTTGTTGACGATGGCTTTTTTGTGTGAAAAAGTATCAAAACCAAACTTGCCATGATATGCCCCCATGCCACTTTCCCCCACACCGCCAAAAGGCAGATTGCTTGCTGCCAGATGAATGATGGTATCGTTCATGCAGCCTCCGCCGAAGCGCAGTTTTTCAGTGAATGTTTTCATTCTCTGTTTGTTTTCAGTAAATAGATACAGTGCAAGGGGTTTGGGTTTATTTGCAAGTATTTCGTAGATTTGTTCTGTTTGCTGGTATGTGAGAATCGGTAGAATGGGGCCAAAAATCTCCTCTTGCATCACGGCATCAGCAAAAGAAATGTGATCCATCACAGTAGGGGCGATTTGTAAGGTTTCTCTGCAATACTGTCCGCCGTACACGATTTTTTCATCCTTCATCAGCGAGAGCAGTCGGTTGAAGTGCTTTTCGTTAATAATTTTTCCGTATTCGGAATTGTGCAGCGGATCAGCCCCGAATTGCGCCACAATCTCTGCACAGATTGCCTCTATCAGCCTTGTTTTGATTTGTTCATGACAGAGGATATAATCAGGTGCTACGCAGGTTTGTCCGCAGTTGAGGTATTTTCCGAAAACAATGCGTTTGGCTGCCAGTTGGATTTTCGCGGTTTCATCCACAATACATGGACTTTTGCCACCCAGTTCTAAAACGGCGGGGGTGAGATGCTCTGCTGTATGGCGCAGCACTTCTTTTCCCACTGCCTGGCTGCCTGTAAAGAATACAAAATCAAATTTTTGTTCTAGTAAGGCAGTGTTTTCTGCTCTGCCACCAGTGATCACCGCAACATATTCGGGAGCAAAGCACGTTTCTATGATAGAACGTATCACAGAAGCGGTAGCAGGTGCATAGGCACTGGGCTTGATAATCGCCGTGTTGCCGGCTGCAATGGCATCTACCAGTGGCTCCATGGTCAGCAAAAAGGGATAATTCCATGGGCTCATGATCAGCACATTGCCATATGGTGCAGGACAAATGTTGCTGCTTGCAGCAAATTGTGAGAGAGGTGTTGGCACTTTTTTGGGCTTTGCAAAGCGGCGGCAGTGCTTCGTCATGTAGGTGATTTCCGAGAGCGTGATGCCGATCTCGCACATATAGCTTTCAAGGCTGTGCTTGCCAAGATCTTTTTGCAATGCCGTAGTAATCTCTCGTTCTTTTGCTGTGATTTCTCGATATAAGCGTTTGAGCTGTTCGATGCGAAAACCCGTAGGTAAAGTGGCTCCGCTTTGAAAAAAGGTGTTCTGTGCAGCAAGAATTTGCTCAATTTGTGCGCATCCGAATGGCATTTGGTGTGCCTCCTTGTTGATGTATGATAATCGCACAAAGCAGGTGACGCAGGCAGATTTTGTGCGGTTGCGTTTATTATACCATGTTTGTGATGCCTTTGCTGGGTTTTCACAGTAATTTCATGTTTTGCTGTAGGGTACGTATTACAATGTCGCATTCTTGGGTGAATTGCTCAATAAGCATTATTGTGCCGTCGCTATTCCAGATTAAAGTCGAATGACTCGATAGGGTACACCCAACTGTTGGCATTGCGCAATGACATACGCCGTGCCGTGTGATGTGCCGTCCCAGAAGGCGAGTACATAATCCGCGCAGGCAATAATCTTCAAATTACGTTTTAGCGGTGCGGCTTTGCCATATCGACGATAATCGGGTAGAATCTCAAAAAAAGGTAATTGATGTGCAAGGGCGTAATCTTTTGCGCAGCGGTCAATGCCCCTTGCGCCTCCGCTGATCAGTTCCGTTACATTTGGCGGCAGGTACAGTTGTAAATCTACTGTGGGAATACTTCTTGAACCAATAACTGCAACTCTCATTTTCCGCTCCTTATGAATATATTTTAGGCACAATTTGCGCCCATATAATCCATTATAGCACAAAATGGAGTTAAAATAAAGCCATACTAACTACAAAAAGGAGTTGCATTATGGCTATCAAAAGTTTATCTATTCGCATTGAGGAAGAAATGTTGGACAAGCTGCACATCGTTGCTGATTATGAAGCGCGTTCTGCCAACAGCCAGATCTTGATTCTGATTCGCGACTGCATTGAACAGTATGAACAGAAACATGGCGAGATTGACATCAAGCGTGGTTAAGATTTCCACCGTACAGTCCCTTGATTGGTATCTGCAACAAAAAAGCGTGATGTACGAGAACGGTACATCACGCTTTTGATTTGTGCGCGTTACGCGGCAACACCGCGCTTTTTGCAGATGTAGTCGATGAGCAGCTTGCCAATGATCGCATAGCCGACGCCAAACGCTACTCCTGCAAGAATATCTGTGGGATAATGCACATACAGATACATCCGTGAAAATGCAATCAGTGTAGCCAGTGCCAATGCCACGATGCCCCAACGCTTATCCCTGAAAAAGACCGCAGTGGCTGTGGCAAAGGATGCCTGTGTGTGCCCTGATGGGAACGAATAGTCATTTGGCTTTTCAACTAACAGCTGGATGCCCGTCTGCACATCAAAGGGGCGGATGCGTGCGATGCAGGGCTTTAGGATCAGATTACCGAATACCAGGCAGCAGATGAGCGCAAATGCCGAGATAAACGCGTATCTGCGCGTTTTTTTGTGGATAAACCCTACCAGAGTCAAAACGATCCAAAACCAACCACCATTGCCCAGAAAGGTAATGATGGGAAAAACAGCATCGAATAGGCTGCACCGCAGGTTTTCCTGTATCCAGTTGAGTACGTCAAATTCCCACGCCATGTAGTGAACCTCCATTTTTAGATTGCAGAAACTATATTAAATAAGTATTATGAAATTGTTTTGCCGCGTCGGGTTTTCTCTTTTTTGATGGGTGTTTCGGTGCCACCACGGTCAGTGAAAACGCGTTCGTCCTCATCAATGGGCTTGTCTGCCTCAGGATTCTGTTCACCGGTTTGTTCGTAATAGGGGTTGATCACATATTTCTGGATCACGGGGTAGTTCATAAACAGCACCAGATACCCGATGAATGCAGCAGGGAAAAACGGCAGCAATGCCATAAACAGGCTGTTGATCATGATCAACAAAACTGTGATGGCGAGCATCAGCACTGTGCCACACAGCGTGATCACGCAGGCTTTGGGCGAAAGGCAAGCAAGCATAAAGGCATTTTTAAAGACATCTTTTGTTTTGAGCTTGGTGGTTACGAGCATCGGGAACAGGTAGAAATTCATAAACAGTAAAATGAGTGCCACGGCAATGGTAATGACAAAGAACACATAGGGCCATTTGGCATTGTATTGCTCCGCCAGAATTGGGTACAGATAAGCACCACAAGAAGCAGATGCGATTACGATGGCGTCAAGGATCCATACCAACAATGACGGGACAAAGTTCTTGAAAAAACCAATTTTAAACTCTTCACCGAGGAAGAACGCCTTATCCAGCACGATCAGGCGCAGCACGCGGGTGCAACCTGCCATAATGGGACCTTCCAGTACAAACTGCAAGATTACTAAGATTGTGGCAAATGGCACTGTGAATCGATTATCGGTTTCCATGTAGACGATGAGCGATGCGAACAACGGGATGTGCAGCATCGTGTACAGGATATTCAAGCTCAGCAGCTTGCCGAGGGAACGCCAGAGCAGTTCCCAAAAACGGAAGAAGGGCTTCTTTTTGGGGGCATTGGGGTTGATGCCTGGACCTGCGTTTTGATAACTTCCGAATAAAGCCATGAAATGAACGACTCCTTATGAATGATTCTTAGTGAGCAACCAGAAAGCCAGTGTTTCAGCCGTTGCTCCCAGTGGAAGTAAAGCAATTCTGCCGAGAAAATGCAGCACGCATCTCCGCGTAGCGGTGGCGATGTCGGGCTCTGTGTTTCCGTGCAGCAGGTAGGTAAGTTGCAGTGCTGAAAGCTGTACTGCATCACGGGCAGAAGCGGTCAGTAGCAACGCCGTAAAGAACCCATACGGCAGAATACACAGTGCTGTATACAAACTGCCATACAGCAACCCCATGGAAACAAACTGCGATGCGGCAGCGATACCAAGGGCGCAGCCGTGGCTGAGCAGCAAGGTCAATGCAGCTGGTTGTCCGATGGCAGAAAATGCACTGAGCAGCATCAGCACCATAATTGCAGCCGATGGAAACAAGCTTGCCGCAAAGATATCCCACAAGGTTTGCGCCTGCGTATCTGGGGCAAGACCGTGATCCAGCACAAGCTGATCAGCAGCAGCGGGGTAGTAGCAAAAAAACGCTGTACCAATGCCTACCCCAAGCAGCACCAGCAACATCATCAGCCGCCTGGTACGCTGGGAAACCGTAACAATGTCCATGCGCAAGCTGTCCGTGCGGCAGTGCATGGTGCGATAAAAAACACTCTGTAAAGATGCCATATCATATCCCTCCACAGCATGATATGCTGTGGATAGACAAGTTATGCAACAAATCAGGCAGGTATGGGTAACCTGCCGTGATGTCAAATCAAAGATGTCATTTTTTCGGCTGTGGACGTTCCTCACCAGCGAGTGCGTAGGCACGGTTGGTGCAGCTGTTGCAGCAACGATAGACGGTATCAATCAGTTCGCCCTCGCAAAGGCGGTCAAGCCCTGCCAATGTAGTGCCACCAGGGGAAGAAACCATCTGGATGAGTTTTTCGACAGAGTAGCCCGAATCCGTCAGCATTTTAGCAGCACCGATCATAGATTGTGCAAACAGGCGCAGTGCTGTATCAGAAGCGATGCCTTCGGAAGTTGCGTAATCAAGGAAGCCTTTTGCGTAGTAATACAAAAAGGCGGGGCTGCTGCCGTTAATGGCAATGATCTCCTTCATCTTATTTTCAGGGATCTCTTCGGCGATACCGCAAGCAGAGAACATCTGCATGACCAGTGCAAATTCGTCATCGGTGATACCCTTGCATCTTGCCAGTGCAGACGCGCCTTCGCCGAGCATGAGGGGCGTGTTTGGCATCACGAGGATGATTCTTGCATCGGGAATAGTGTGACTGCGAATGAAATCTGCTGTAATTCCCGCGCAGATGGAAACCACGATTTGTTCGGCGCGAATGGAAATGGAATCCAGAACTGCACCCAAAACCTGTGGTTTTACCGCCAGCACCAGCATATCAGCGGCATCTGCCAAAGCTTGGGCATCCGTACAGATTGTTACGCCGATGGCTTGCAGTGCGGCGTGCTTTTCGGGATTGGTGTCATAGGCGAACAATTCTGTGACAGTGCCATTTTGGCACAGTGCTGAGCCTGCAATGCCTTGCAGCATAGCAGAACCCATATTGCCTGCACCCAGAAAACCGATTTTCATGAGCATATATCCTTTCGGTGGAATCCACGCGTTTCAGGCGGTACCTCTTTTTTTGAGAAACACGATGCCGTATGCCTTCAGCACAGCTGGCAAGACCAGAGCCATCAGCAGCAGATCCACAGGTAATTCGATGAGATTTTTTGCGATGCGTCCATAAATGGCGATCATCAGCGAGGATTCAGAAGCGAGGAATCCATAGTGATAATTGGCAGCCGTATTGCAGATGAGATTGATGAGCAGCACATCAACGATGCGCGCGATGAACAATCTGCCGATAATTGCAAGATCATATTGTTTTTGTCGCACGGTGATATAAAAAGGGCGTGCAGCGAATCTATGGTAGGCAATGGTACCGTACAGCAGCCCCTGCGCAGCCCCAATGAGGACATACAACGATAAAAACCCGCCATCGGGATACGCAATATAGCCTACGATATCGCAAATCGCGCCTGCGGCAAAGCCTACTACCGGCCCATACAGCATACCAATGGCAGCGATGGCGAGAAAGGCAAAGTTGATCTTGGTGAATCCCAGATTGACTGTCTGTGACTCAATGATCATAGAAAGTGCCACCAGCAGACCTGTCACGAGTATGCAGCGCAGATCGGTCAACTCTTTGAGAGAGCATCGAAACGCTTCGGAAATTTTCTTCATAACAAATACACTCCTTTGAACATTGGCTAATGCACAAAGGAGTGTGAGGGCTCGCTTTATGCGTCAGCGGGATGCGACAGCCAAACCGCAAGTGTGATGCTTCACACTTTTCGTCCTTCCGGCAACTCCCCGTCCGGAGGGCACTTTACGCAAGGCTGTCTACTCTGAAGCTTTGAAAACAGAGTAAACGAACTGTGGTAACAGGGCAAAATCAGATGCTGATGATGCCAGAGATATCATACAGGTCATCCTCAAAAGGCTTAACCATTTGCAGGGCTTCGTGGATGTCGTAGTCCACAAACTTATTGCCACGGATACCGATGACACGGTTGCCGATGCCCTGCTCCAGCAGGCTGACGGCATAGTAACCCATCTGGCTTGCCAGAACACGGTCACGCACGGTAGGAGAACCACCGCGCTGCACATGACCCAGGATGGTCGCACGGGACTCGATACCAGTCTTATCTTCAATGAACTTTGCAATTTCATTCGAGTTGCCGATTCCTTCGGCAACCACAATAATAAAGTTTTGCTTACCTGCCTGACGGGTACGCTCCATTTTTGCGACTACTTCATTCATATCGTAGGGACGCTCAGGGCATAGCACCTCAGTAGCACCACAGGCAACGGCAGTATTCAAGGCGATATACCCTGCGTGGCGACCCATAACTTCCACCACGGAGCAACGATCGTGGCTGTGTGCGGTATCGCGGAGCTTGTCCACCAACTGCACAACGGTATTCATAGCGGTATCATAGCCGATGGTGAAATCAGTGCTGGAGATATCATTATCAATGGTGCCAGGGATGCCGATACAGGGGATGCCTCTTGCGGACAGATCGCCTGCACCGCGGTAAGAGCCATCGCCACCGATGGCTACCAGCCCCTCAATGCCCATCTCCTTGCAGGTTGCTACGGCCTTTTGCAAACCTTCTTCTGTTTTGAATTCGGGGCAGCGCGCTGTAAACAGCAGTGTACCGCCGCGCTGGATGATAGACGATACGGAACGGACATTCATATCAAATACATCGCCGTTGATCAGACCGTTGTAACCTCTGCGGATACCGACAACCTCCATGCCCTTATTCAGTGCAGTACGGGCCACCGCACGGATCGCAGCGTTCATGCCGGGAGCATCGCCGCCACTGGTCAACACACCAATTCTTTTCATTTTGTTTCGTTCCTCCTGATCATGGAAATATGCAGTAGTATGATTCTTCACACTACAAAAGCTTGCTACATACTATTTTACTACTTTTCCCGATTTTGTCAAGGGGGTAAAAGCCATTTTTTTGCGATGCGGATGTTTTTACAGAAAGTCGTTGTAAATTGTCCTGTTCTTTGGTGGAAATGCCCACAGCCGATGAAAAAGCATCACGCCCCGCGCAGGGCGAAGCGTGATATTTGTGTGTTCAAAAACGCAGAGAACATCTCTGTGGGCTGTTTCCTGCCTCTGTAGCGCGTTGAAAAGGCGGCTGTAGTTTGTAATCTATGGTTCAATGGTATACATGGTAGCGGCATCCTCTTTGCGGATGACCTCATTGATGGCAGCAACGCGCACGCGCATTACCTTTTGCCCCAAAGAAATCTCCAGCAAATCGCCAATTTTCACTTCATAGGATGCTCTTGCAGGTTTGCCGTTGACGGCGACTCTACCTGCGTCACAAGCCTCATTCGCAACCGTTCTGCGCTTCATCAGGCGCGAAACTTTTAGATATTTGTCCAATCGCATGGTATATTCCTCCAAAACGCGAGATTCTGGGTGACACCGTACAAAGTTGATGTGCAGCTGCGCGGTTCAGCTTTCAAGCAGGCTTTGTACGATTTTGCATTAATGGTTTTCCTCAGATTTTGCCTTTGCCCAATAGGTATCCAGAATTTCCAATGAAAGATCAGGCATTTGTTTACCGTCTGCAAGCACAAGCTGTTCAGTGGCAGCAAACCGTCGCTTGAATTTCAACGCGGCACTGCGCAGCGCATTTTCCGCATCAATACCCAGATGACGGGCAGTATTCACGCAAGAAAAGAGCAGATCGCCCAGTTCCTCTTCGATATCGGCAGTGTTGCCGCTTGCCATGGCTGCTTCCAGTTCATCTGCTTCGCCACGCACGCAAGCAAAGGCGGCCTCCGCGGAGTTCCAATCCATTCCTGCACGAGATGCCCGTTTGCCGAGCTTCTGAGCGTACATCAGTGCTGGCAGTGCCTTGCACACGCCATCCAGCGTATCGGCATAGGTTTTCTGAGATTTGGTTTCCTTTTTGATCGCATCCCAGTTTTTCAGCACTTCGCCGCTGTCGTTGACGGTCACATTGCCGAACACGTGCGGGTGCCGAACGATCAGCTTTCGCGCCAGTTCATCACAGATATCTTCAAAGGTGAACCGCTGCTGCTCCTGCTCAATGCAGGCATGGAATACCACTTGCAGCAGCACATCGCCGAGTTCTTCGCGCAGCATAGCAGGATCATCACAATCAATGGCTTCCACCGCCTCATAGCACTCTTCCAGAAAATCGCTTCGGATGGACTGGTGGGTTTGTTCTCTGTCCCAAGGGCAGCCTTTTTCGCTGCGTAACAGCAGCATCACTTCCATCAAAGCGTTCATATCATAGCGCGGCAGATCGCGAACCGCCGCAATGCGCTCATCAACGGTCATAGTTTTCGATTCCATCACATTACTCCTTGCAAAGCAGAAACGGCGGTATCTTCTGCAAACAAAAGCACCGCCGCATCCTGTTATTTATGATCGACAAATCCCACGCGACGGTACACTTTAGCAAGCACCTTGCGCGTCATGCGATACGCCTGTTCGCTACCGTTGGCAATACACTGGTTGAGGTACGCCTTATCCGCAGAAAGCCTTGCGTACTCACTGCGTACAGGTGCAAGGTGATCTGCCACTGCCTCGCCCACAGCGGTTTTGAAATCGCCATAGCCGCGCCCTGCAAACTCTGCGGTGATCTCGTCCATGGTCTTACCAGTCACGCAGCCGTAGATTGTCATGAGGTTGTTGATTCCTTCCTTGCCCTCTCGATAGCAGACCTCAGCGTCGGAATCAGTAACGGCGCGCTTGAATTTGCGCATAATGGTATCCTTATCGTCCAGTATATACACGCAGGCATTGGCATTTTCATCAGATTTGGACATTTTTTTGGTGGGATCCTGCAACGACATCACACGCGCACCGCTCTGGGGAACATAAGGCTCTGGCACGGTAAAGGTATCACCAAACCGTTGATTGAACCGCACGGCAACATTTCTGGCAAGCTCCAGATGCTGCTTCTGGTCTGCGCCGATGGGCACCAGATCCGCATTATACGCGAGAATATCGGCTGCCATCAGCACAGGGTAGGTAAACAGACCTGCGTTGATGTTATCTGCATGACGGGCACTTTTATCCTTAAACTGGGTCATGCGGCTCAGTTCACCAAACATGGTGGAGCAGGAAAGCACCCAGCTCAACTCTGCGTGGTTGGGGTTGTGGCTTTGAATAAAGGCAACACTTTTCTGCGGGTCAATGCCGCAGGCAAGCATCAGCGCATAGGCGCGCATCGTATTGGCACGCAGCGCAGCAGGCTCCTGCATAACGGTAATGGCGTGCAGATCGACGATGCAATAAATACACTCGTACTCATCTTGCAATTTGCCCCAGTTGCGCACCGCGCCGATATAATTGCCCAATGTGAAAACGCCCGTGGGCTGAATGCCGCTAAAGATGCGCTTTTTGGGGGCAGCTGTTGATTCCTGTTGACACATACTGTGTACTCGTTCCTTTCAGTTATGCTTTATGATTTGCCGCACGATCCTTCATTTGTGCGGTACGCAGTTCACCCATCACGCGCTGGTAGAGATGCATCAGGGTGCGCTCCCTGGGATTCTGATTGGACTGGGTTGCCGTTATCGCCATGCGATATGCACCACCGGTGGTTAGAAAATAGACATAGTGAACTTGTGCCATAGGCAGCTCAAAGGAGGCAGCAGGCTCGGCATCTTCCAGAAACTTTGCTGCATTGTTGACGAACAAGCGGGTTGCTTGCACCACAGCAGGGTAACGCTGTGCCGCACCAGAATAATCCGTGCCGTTGCTGAAATAGAGATTTGCAGCACCGTTTACAAAGCAAGCCATAGTGGTGATCACGTTAGGCGACATGGGCATATCAATAATGACACCATAGAGGGTGTTTTCGGTCAGAAACTGGGTAAAATTAGAAGGGGAGAGGCGCAGTGCCTGGCTGCGAGTCCTCAGGTATTCCTTCGATACGGGAACTCTGGAAAGAGAGCGTACAGTAGCCATGATAACAAATCGTCCTTTCAAATTTCGGGCAGAGGGCAAAGGGTCATCCCTGCACATTGATATTTCCCATTATAACACATATTCTCAAAGATTGCAACATAAATTTGATTATTCACCATACATTTTTTGCACGAATCCGCACAGCCGAACCAATATCCTGTGCAGAACGGAGTATTCCATGAAAAGACAAACGGTAATCAAGGGGTCGGTCATCCTGATAGCATCCGTTATTTTTGCAAAGCTTTGCGGCGCATTGTTCCGCATTCCTCTGACACAGCTTCTGGGTGGTACGGGCATGGGATATTTCTCATCGGCGTACGGTGTGTTTTTACCAGTTTTCGCGCTTTCGGTCACGGGGATGAATACTGCTGTGGCAACCATGACTGCTGAAGCTGCTGCGACTGGTGATCAAGCTGGTGTACGGATGATCCGCAGCTGTGCATTCCGACTGTTCAGTATTCCAGGGCTGATTGGCAGCATGATCCTGTTCACTTGTGCTGCACCGATATGTGACCACCTGTTGGGCAATCCTCCTGCGGCACTTGCCGTGCAGATGCTTTCACCGACGGTGTTTCTCTGCTGCATCAGCGCAGTATTCCGCGGCAGCTTTGAAGGTATGCGCTGTATGACACCCACTGCCATATCCCAATGTGCGGAAGGGGCGGCGCGAGTGATATGCGGTGTACTGCTCTGTCGCCTTGCTCTGATGCAAAAAATTACTCTTGGGGATAAAGATGCCTTAACCGACGGTGCAGCAGCTGCCATTCTTGGGGTAACAATTTCCGCAGCGGCGGGGTTGCTTTTCCTGATGTGTGTACCTTTTCGAGTTCCAAAAGTCAAGTTTTCCTCTGCTGCACGCAAAACCATTTATCGGCGACTGCTGCGCTTGCTCATTCCGATTGCAGTCAGCTCTTTGGTGACCAATCTCACTACGCTTACTGATTTATTCACGGTGCTGCACTGTTTAACCGATGTGATACGTAAGGCACCCTCACAATTCGGCTATACTGCTATACCTTCGCATGATGAAGCGGCAGCGACCGCAAATTTTCTCTACGGTGCCTTTTCAGGACTTGCGGTAACGGTGTTCAATCTGGTGCCATCGATTACGAACATGATGAGCAAAAGCGTACTGCCTGCATTTGCGGAATCCTATACAAAAGGCGACAAATCTGCTATGGCGTGCGATGCCAAAACTGCACTTTCCGCAACTGCATTTCTCTGTATTCCGGCAGGGCTTGGCATTTTCGCGCTTGCAAAGCCGATACTAATGCTGTTGTTTCCCTTGCGCACAGCTGAGGTAACTGTTGCCGCACCACCGCTGATGATTCTTGGGATAGGGGTGATTTTTCTTGCGCTGACCCAGCCGGTTTTCAGTATGCTGCAAGCGGCAGGCAATGCTGATCAAACCGTTCGGGTAATGCTTTGGGGACTGGGCATCAAAGTGGTTGGCAATCTGGTTTTGTTGCACCTCGCTGCGATCCATTTGAATGGCGCAGCAATCGCTACGCTGTTGTGCTATGCGGTGATTCTTCTGCGCGGATATGCTGTTTTGAAGCAAAAAACGGGGATTGAGATTCCCTTAGGGCAAATCTGTGGGAAATATCTCGCAGGAGGTGTGCTATGCGCTGTTACGGCAAAGTGCATATATGGTGTTCTTGCACAGTTTGGCAATGCGCCTGCCCTGCTGCTTGCTATTTTCTGCGGGGGCATGATATATCTGCTGTTTTGCTATCTCACGCGCAAATAAAACAGCAAAAGTGAAACACACATCTGCGAGTCTTTCGTCGGTTTGCGTGACACTGAAATAAGAACAGAACGCTTTCGGTGTGACCGAAAGCGTTCTTTCAATATCTGTGGTTTATTTCTCAAATGCAGCAAATGCGTGATCCACAACCTTTTTTTCACAGGGCTTGGTAAACAGGGATACCAGAGGCGTTACGATAATCGAGAGTAGCATCAACACTGCACCTGCGTTAATGGGTGATGCCAGATTCAGCGGCAGCGATGTAGCCCAGCGAACCAAACCAGAGAAGTGCGCAGGGAAGAACGAGAAAATCAGCATATGGCTCATGGTGAGAATCACGCCCATGCCAAAGCTAACCCATACCGATGCTTTGGTGATGCGTTTGCCGTATAGTCCCCACAAGAACGGGCCGAGGAATGAACCAGACAGTGCGCCCCATGAGTAGCTCATCAAGGTGGTGATGGCTGCATTTTTATTCATGGCGATGAGTACCGATATCAATAGGAAGAAGATGATCAGCACACGCATGGTAATAAACTCTTTTTTGTCATCCATTTTGCCCTTTGTGGCAGGACGGATGAGATCATGCGTAAGGGTGGTGGAGGATGTCAGTACCAATGCTGAAAGGGTGGAAAGCGAAGCACTCAGCACCAGAACCACCACAAGGCCAATCAGGATGGCAGGAAGTCCTTCTTCCAGCATGGCAGGAACCATAGCGTCGAATTCTAACTTACCATTTGGCAGTTTTGTGATTAGGTTTTTGCCAATACCCGTGCCTTCCACAGTAGTGTTGAATAATCTTGTAAAGCCGCCCAGAAGATAACAGCCTCCAGAAACAACCAGGCAAAAGATCGTGGAGATGATCATGCCGCGTGTAATGTCTTTTTCATCACGGATGGCGTAAAACTTGTGGGTCATTTGCGGCAGCCCCCATGTGCCGAGCGAGGTTAAGATCACGACGCCGAATAAGTTAATCGGGTCTGGCCCAAACACGCTAGCCAGCGAACCATCGGCAATGGAAGGATCTTTGACAGTTTTCAGCAGGTTGATGGAATCAAACAGTCCACCATTGTGATTCAGCACGCTGATGACTACTGCACTGATGCCCACCAGCATGATCAGCCCCTGAATGAAATCGTTGACCGCAGTTGCGGAATATCCACCCAGCACTACATAAATTGCACTGAGAACAGCCATTGCGATGATCACATACTGATATGCATGTTCGGATTTCAGATCAAACGCCATGGCAAACAGACGAGAAAGCCCATTGTAAACCGATGCGGTGTAGGGAATCATAAAGATGAACACAATAGCGGCAGCAACATTTTTGAGGGCGGTGCTGCCATAGCGTTTTAGGAAGAAATCAGGCATCGTTTTTGCTTCCAGATGCTTGGTCATCAGACGCGTGCGCTTGCCCAGTACCATCCAGCAAAGGGTAGCACCGATGAGCGCGTTGCCTATGCCGATGAGCGCAGCAGAGATACCGTAGCTCCACCCAAACTGTCCTGCGTAGCCGATAAAGACTACTGCGGAAAAATAGGTGGTGCCGAAACCAAATGCAGTCATCCATGGGCCGATTTTGTTGCCGCCAAACACGAAATCGTTGACGGTTTTGGTGCGCTTTGAGGTGACGATACCGATGGTTACCATCAGGACAGCGTACACCAGCACAATAATTGTGGCAATGATTTGAGGCATAACAAACTCCTTTATAATAGTATATGTTGCTCACTTTTGCGATATAAAGCTGCAATGCTGTAAAGCTTTAACGCAACAAAGCAATTATAGCACAGATTCAAAGAATTGTCAAGGGGAAAATACAAATTTTGCGCAAAAAAGATCGAAAAACCAGATTGCATTATCATGCGGTGGCGTCATCATCACTGCGTTTGTAAACTATTTGTATTCAATTGCTTTTCGGGAATATCTTGTGATTTGCTACGGCGATATGCCTCTGCAAACCTGGCGAGATCTCCAAAAATAGAAACCTTATTCGGCAAGTTGCATAAAAATTACGCTCGATTTTTGGCGATTCCACCAAAGTTTTCGTTTCCTCTTTACAAGTTCCAAAAGATGTATTATAATAGAAAAGATGAAAATTGCGTGATAGCTGTGCGGAAAAAACAAGCGAAATATTACAAGGCGTATAATCCGATTGTTCGTCAAGGATGAAACAGTCCGCGCTTATCACAGGTTTTCAGGAAAGATATTCCACTTTGGTATAACCCGTTGCGGAGAGCAGCGGTTATATAAACAAAAAAATGGGAGGGTTTTTACACATGCTGAAAAAATCAATCGGCAAACGCGTAACGACCGGGCTTGTTTCCGCAGCAATGCTGGCAAGTACGACCGTTGCAGTCTTACCGAGCATGGCGTTTACGGCTTCTGCGGCCGGCGAAATGTTGGGTATGACAGACTTTGAAGATGGCATTGGTCTGCCTTGGCATACCTGTGTCACACAACCTGCAAACCTGAGTTTTGAGATCGCTAACGGTGTCTACAAAGTCACCATCAATGAAAATGGTGGTGAGGATGTTGGTGGTGCAAGCCGCTGGGACTGCCAGTTCCGTCACAGAAAGCTGCAGATCGTGAAAGGTAACAGCTATACTGTAAAGGCAGAGATCACTGCTTCCAATTCTGGTGAGATTTACACCAAGATCGGTGACCTTTCTGGTAATCTGGAGCTGTGGCACAATGGTATGGGTGATAATCAGGGCAGATGGCCTAACGATTTCAACCAGACTTGGAACTGCATCCCCATGACTGCGAACCAGACACTGAAGATCGACTCCACCTTTACTGCTTCCGAGTCCTTGGATGTTGCTGAGTGGGCATTCCACTTTGGCGGTGCGGGTCAGTATCAGAGTACTGACTGCTTCCCCAATGGCACAGTTTTGACCTTTGATAACATGAGCCTGTACAACAATACTGACAACGTCGGTGTTTGGGTGGACGCAGAACCCGCACCCGAGTACGGTGTTCACGGTAACCAGGTCGGCTACTACACCAACCTGAACAAGAAGGCAACCTACCACTCCGATTCCTCTTTCAGCGACCAGAAGATCAGCATCATTGATGCAAAGACTGGTAAAGAGGTCTACAGCGGCACTGCTAAGGGCGGCAGCACTCTGGATGCCGATTCTGGCTTCTATACCGCCGTTTTTGATTTCTCCGATTTCAAGACCGCAGGTACCTACTACTTTGCAACCTCTGGCACTACTCGCAATTCCTATGACTTCACCATCGGCGATAATATCTATGATGGCGTTGTGACCAACGCAGTTAACTACTTCTATCAGAACCGTTCTGGTGTTCCTACCGAGGAAGCGTACATCACTTCTACCGGCATGAACGCATCCAAGTCTGACTTGGTGGATAAGGCGGGTCACTCTCCGGATACCGCATATCTCCAGAACACATGGATCAAGGCCTACAAGAATGATGGTTCCGATGTTCAGAAGTCCAATGGTACTATGGACGGTACTGGCGGTTGGTACGATGCTGGTGACCACGGTAAGTACGTCGTTAACGGCGGTATCTCCGTGTGGACTCTGCAAAATATGTACGAGTGGTCCCTGGATGACCGCAACAACACGTCTGCTGATAAGTTCGCGGATGGAAGCGGCACTGTCGTAGTTCCTGAGGCAGGCAATGGCGCTCCCGATATTCTCGATGAAACTCGTGTTGAGCTTGAGTGGTTCTTCAAGATGCTCGTTCCTTCGGACTACACCATGACCTATAACACCACTGATGCATCTGGCAACAAGATCGGTTCTACCACTGGTAAGTATACCGATATGGTGTTCCACAAGCTGCATGACTCCAAGTGGACTGGTTTGGCAGTTCACTGCTGGGATTATCAGAGCAGCAAGGACTGGGCAGGTATTACTCGTATTGTAAAGCCTCCGTCCACTGCTGCTACCCTGAACGTTGCTGCAACTGCTGCACAGGCTGCTCGTCTGTGGGAAAAGTATGATGCAGATTTCGCAGATACCTGCCTGGAGATGGCAAAGCGTACCTACGCTGCTGCAAAGGCAAATCCCGAACTGTATGCTCCTCTGGATCAGGCAATCGGCGGCGGTGCTTACGGCGATGACAATGTGAAGGATGACTTCTACTGGGCAGCTACTGAGCTGTACATCACCACTGGTGACGCAACCTACAAGACTGATATGGAAAGCTATGCTGAGGCTTACACTGTCGTTTCCAGCCTGGATGGCGGCGAGAACAGCGGTTCTTTCACCTCCTTCAACTGGGGCAACACTGCTTCTCTTGGTAATCTTTCTCTGTTCCTGAACGCTAAGTCCGCAGGTTCTAACCTCTCCAAGATTGAGAATTCCATCGTTGCTTCTGCTGATCTTTACATTGCTGAGCAGGCAAAGCAGGGCTTTGGTACTCCTTATCATGGCACCACCTTCTCTGATCCTGTCAACATTGGCGTGGATGAGAGTGGTAAACCCATTGAAATCTACGGTTACGAGTGGGGTTCCAACTCCTTCGTAGTGAACAATGCGATCGTTATGGCGTATGCATACGTTGCTACTGGCGAGGCAAAGTACCTCAATGGTGCTGCTGAGGCTCTGGACTATATCTTCGGCCGCAACGCTATGGACTTCTCCTATGTTACTGGTTACGGTACCTATCACCTCGTGAATCCTCACCACCGTTTCTGGAGCCATGAGTTGGATTCTTCCTTCCCCTATGCTCCTTCTGGTGTTATGTCTGGTGGCCCTGGTTCTGGTTTGCAGGATCCCTATGTTGGCGGTATGGGCTACAAGCGTGGCGAGGTTGCTCCTCAGCTCTGCTTTGTTGACTCCATCGAGGCATGGTCTGTAAACGAGGTTACCATCAACTGGAACTCTCCTTTTGCGTGGATTGTCAGCTTTGTTGAGGACGAAGCAAGTGGCGAGATCAGTTCTGATCCTGGTACCGATCCTGATCCTTCTATCAACTGGGGCGATGTGGACTGCGACGGCGCTGTTAAGACTGCCGATGTTATCCTTCTGAACCGCTTTGTTGCTGAGGATGATTCCATTTCTGTTTCTGCACAGGGTATGCTGAATGCTGACTGTGAGTACGATGGTCAGGTCAATGCAAATGATGCTAGCAAGATTCTCCAGTATCTGGCAAGCATTATTTCCTACAGTGAGCTGGGCAACCAGTAATTCCTAAAGCAAAAAAGGTTGATCTCTTCGGAGATCAACCTTTTTTTGTTATATCGGCGAAATGATAAACGAAAGGGTTTGCGGTATATCTGCCTTGAGTTTATAGACTTCATGTACAGGCGCACCCCATGAATCATCACCGCCAACGCCCATCTGCTTTGCTGCAAGGGAAACCCATGTCAATTGTGGCGTAGGCAACTCTTCAAGATGCGACGCGTTTTCCAATGTATCAGCACTGTAAGGCAGCACACTCATTTCAAAGGGCAAGTCGGTAGCCGTAAACGTCAGCCCCGCGCCATTTTCATCAAATATTTGCAGATACCGCACGCCGATTCGGTTGCCACACTCCTGCGGATTCAGATAGTGCGATAGATTGGCATCTGCGGTTGATTGAAATACGCCCAGCCTTGCACCGCTGCATCGGTCGATGTAGTTTTCGTCTGGCCCATATCCATAGTAAACAAAGCGTTGATATACGCGCGAAAGAGGAAAATCCATTGCAAAAACTGGTAGATCGGCAAGACCGCTTTTCCCAGGATAATCTGCCTGTATCTGCAATCTGCCATCGTACATTGCTGTGTATGTGACCGTGAACTGAAATGAAGGTTCGGTAGCAGCGGCAAACGTAAAGCAGATTTGCAGACCGTCTTCCTGTTCCGTGATTCGTGTGGCATCTTGGCAAAGTGCTGCATAACGTCCGGCGATGTGCCATTGTGCCATCGCATGAGGATATCCTGCACCGCGATCGTTATCCGTAAAAGCACGGCAGAATCGCACATTTGGTATACGTGTGATGTATTCTTTTCCACCGTATACCAGAGAGGAAAGTCCGCCGCTGCGGCAATCAAACTGCATGGAAAAATCCGTGCCATGAATGCCTACTACAAAACTGCCCCTTGCGATTTTCGACTTTGAAGATGCCTTGCGCGGTTTTCTCTCTTTGCGATCAATGATCTTCTGCGCAAATGCAATTTCATGCCCTGCATCTGCCCATGGAGTAGCTGTTGCAAGATGCGCCGTGGCTGTTAAAACAAATTCGCCACCCGTTTCTGGTATATGCAACCCGATAGCAACACTATCCGTTTCGCCAGCAGGAATCAGCAGACGATGCTCCTCTGTGGCAAGTACATTGCCCTCATGGGCAAGTGTAACGCGGAATAGATAGTTGCTGGTATCAATAAACAGGTTCTTATTGCGTACAGTCAACCTGTCGTTTTCAATTGTCATCGTGAGCGGTGCGTAAAGCTGTTTTGCCTCCTGCATTTTGGGAGAGTTGGTGCGATCGGCATATACAATACCATTGGTTGAGAAACCGTAATCCGTGGGTCGGTCGTCAAAATCGCCACCATACACCAGCGCGCCGTTCTTATACAGTGCCTGATCAATATAATCCCAGATAAACCCACCCTGATAGCCGCTGTAGCGATCCTCTAAGGCGGTGTATAGATGCATTCCACCCAACGAATTGCCCATCGCGTGCATATACTCGCAGCTGATGTACGGCTTGCCCGTATGCTGTTCCAGATATGCTGCGATTTCAATGGGTTTTGCGTACATTCGGCTTTCCATATCGGTGATGTGATCATAATTGCGGCGATAAACCACGCCTTCATAATGCACCAGTCGCGTGGGATCCACGCTGTGAAAATAATTCGCAATGGCTGCAATATTATCGCCACAGTCAGATTCATTTCCACAAGACCATATCAACACACTGGGGTGATTCTTGTCACGCTCATACATGGATCTTGCACGGTCGAGAACGGCATCCTTCCATTCGGGCTGGGATGCAGGTACCGCCCAGTTTGCACCATGCGTTTCGAGATTGGTTTCATCAATTAGATAGATTCCAAATTCATCACAAAGACGATACCATGCCGATTGATTGGGGTAATGGCTTGTGCGCACTGCATTGAAGTTGTTGCGCTTCAGATTGTAGATGTCCCAGCGCATTTCCTCTTCGGTGATGCAGCGACCGTTATGGGCACTCCACTCATGGCGATTGACACCGCGGAACAGAATGCGTTTCCCATTCAGACACATAACGCCATCCGTTATTGTAAAGCGGCGGAAGCCAACTTTTGTTTCTGCGGTTTCGATCATCGTATCACCTGCGTGGATTTCTACGCGCAGGGTATACAGCGTAGGGGATTCCGCGCTCCATGGTTGGATATTTGGCAATGGATATGCGCGCACGGGAGCATTGCTGGATAGCAAAATTTCGCCGCTGGACGCAATTAAACTGGTATGCAGAGCATACGCGCCATCTCCTAGAATATCCTGCTGCACGGTCAGAATGCCGCAGTTGGTTACGGGGTCAAAATCCGCAATGACGTGCAGATCACGGATATGCAGTGCAGGTACCGCAAAGAGTGAAACTTCGCGAAAAATGCCTGAAAACCGCCAGTAATCCTGATCTTCCAGCCAACTTGCAGTGCTATAACGGTAAATATGTACTTCCAGGCGATTGTTTTTCTGTCGCAGATAGGGTGTGATATGAAACTCCGATGGTGTGAAGCTGTCCTCTGCGTAGCCAACAAAGGCACCATTGAGCCAGACGTAGAAAGCAGTTTGCACGCCTTCAAAGCGAATAAAAACCGTTTTGCCCTGTAGGGGAGCATCCAGATCAAAGCTGCGTGCATAGCAGCCCACTGTGTTCAGCTCCTGCGGAATTTGAGGAGGTGTAAGCTGTTCGTGCCCCTCCCATGGGTACTGTGTGTTTACATATTGTGGCTTACCGAAGCCCTGCAACTCAATGTGCCCCGGCACTGTGATATCGGAAACGGTTTGCGGATTGGGGTCTGTGTGGGAGCGGTATTGAAACTTCCATGTGCCATTGAGTGATTGACTGAGCGTGATGCCGTTTACGGTGCAGTTGTGGTCAGAATGTGCAGGCTCGCGATTGACAGCGAATGTAGCAGGGTCGCTTAAAAATGTGAGATCTGCGTCCATAATGTATCCTCCTTGCCGTGATTTTTCTGATTGTATTGTAGCATATTCAATTGGAAAATGCAATAGAAAACGCCACGATCTGCATGAAGACCGTGGCTGTTTTATCTACGGGTATGGTAGCAACTGATTACTGCATTCCTGCAAACCATCGATGAAACGCCTGAATCAGTACATTGTTCTCCCGCGAAATACGAGCAGTGGTTGCGGAAGATCCGCTAGCTGTTTGCGCTGCGGTAGCCATACTCTGCAATTGTTGTATATAGGTCGCATCAATGCCGTAATAGCCAAGTGTCACATCAAGATATTTTGCATCCTGCGGGAAATTTTCAAAAAACCACATTGCCATGCCGTTGGCATTTTCGATGCGGTAGGTTTTAGAGATCAGCGTCATAGCATTTACCGCCTGTAGCAGTGCATCACTGTGTTCCGTGGGCAGCAGCGTAGCAAAGTGTGTAATATCCACCAGATCATACTCGCCCTCGCCGAAATCCCTTGCTCGACTGCGTGCGGTGGTAATCGGTGTGATGCCTTCTGTTTCATAGTGAACATACAAATCGTTGATATAATCATAAAGTGCGAACATCACCGTTTCGGCATAAGAGAGATCGTACAGCGCAAGGGTTGCGGTCATGCGGTAGCGGCGGTTGGCGTTAACCATGTCATGAATGATAGTTTGCGCCAAAAGAGGTGTATCGGTCGTGGGATCTTTGGCAAGTTGATTGAGAAAACCCGTATAGCTCCAACCAAGTCCACTTTCCGATTCTTCCGAAGCGATCATGTAGTCAGCGTAGTCGCGCACAGCGTAGGCGACTTCCGCGCAAGCCATGACACAGCAGTCAAAACCGATCCATTCAAAGTGGATTTTTGCGTTCTCCAGTGCGGTGCGCAGGCTTGCAATGCTGATCATCTGGTTGTAGACTTCATCATAGCAAAGCCCGTACATCGGCCCGCCGCCGTGATCCCATAAAATGAGTGCATAGCGGTCAGCTGGATATGCAGCAGCGGTATCGGTGATAAAGTTTGCCAGTGCATTGGCAGTTGACATGCTCTGTGAGGGATATTCGCGCACTGCAACGCCATTGGCATTGTATGCGATGGTGTAATTGTGTTCAGCTGATACATAAGCATTGTTTGCGCTCCAAGTTTCGGCACCACCGGCAGCAATGACAAGATTCAGATTTTCGGAGGTGTTGGAGGCGAGCATTTCATTCATATCATTGGTGGCTTGCTGCGCATTGGTTTCCAGATCCGAGCCGCAGAGATACACCATCACTGTCATGGATTCATCCGTGTGTGGAAAAAGAATCATGCGCTTGAGCAGTGTAAGGTCTATCGCATTAATGACTGCATTGCCATCTATGTCAGCATTTTCCGAGATCGTTGCGTCTTGCGCTGTCAGGTATTGTGTGAGCAGCTGCACATCCGCAAGCGTAACGGCACCGTCGTCGTTGCAGTCACCACGGAGTGCAGCTGTTTTCACGGCGGTTGCAGGAATGCTTTCCATCATGGAAAAGAGAAGTGCAGTAGCTGTAATGCAAGCGCAAGATGTTTTGCGCCGTATGCCGTAATTCTTCATGGGGGAATCCCTTCTTTCATTGCATCATGGTATAATCCGTGAAAAGCTGCCACAAGCTACGAGCATATGCGGGTTTATTCTGTAGTTGTCATTCAAGATAGGTTACCTCGCTTGCATTATAGTATTCCCAGCTATTTGCAGCAACCAAACCTTCACCATAATCCACTTGATTGTTCTTTACGGAAAAATCGCTATACCATCCATCCACCACATACATACGGCGGCTGGTATCTACTTCGCCGTATGGTCTGTCCATGTAGAGCGTGTTATCCGCGAAAGAGCAATGATACCCCCAACCTTCTACCTGCTCGTGCAATTCAAAAGCCGCAACGATTTGCGGGTTCTCATGTCGGTATCCGATATTGTTGTGAACATTGACAGCATTGCCTGCGATATCTATGAAACTGCCTGCATAATTAGCACCTGTCATGCCATCACCGTAGAATATACAATTCATGATTTCTGTTCCTGTTGTATATTCTTTGACATCAATGTGTTCCGCTGCGACATATTGGAATATGCAGCCATCTACCGTATTGTAGTCGCATTTGTAATCAAATCCGCTGACCGATTTGGCACTGCCGATATACACACCTTCGCCGTAGCCTGGCGTAACCGTACCAGTGTTATGGATATAGCAATCTTTTACGATACAGTACGAACTGCCGTCACGAATGGCGATTGCTTCTGCGCCGATATGGCACACTTCGCAATTGCGTATCACAGAATGATGAGAGCGATCCAACACAATGCCTTTTTGTGCGTTAGTCATTTTCAGGTTTTCCAGTATCCAGTAATCGCCGGTGATTTGAATGACATAACCGTTTTCTGGACTGTTACCGGTAATCACGGGTGGATTTTGCGGATCAGCAGCAGTGAGTGTAATGGGGGCAGCTTGCGTGCCTGCGGCAGCGGTGTCGATTTTTTGCGCACCATGATATGTTGTGTAGTCGTAGGTGCCGCTTGCAACGCGAATGACATCGCCTGGTTTTGCATTGCGCATAGCGATGAACAATTCTTCTGTTGTGGAAACATCAACATAGTGCTTGGAAGTTTCAGTGAGCAATGCACGTTTCATAGCGCACAGATCCCGTGCATCCAACTTCTGGTCTTCAAACAGATCACCAGCTTTCCATTCGGCAAGTGATGCGTTCGGCTCAGCGAGGAGCCATTTTTGCAATGCAACCACATCGGCGATTGAAAACTGACCATCTGTGTTGACATCGCCGCGTATTGCCGTACTAGCATGTGCATTGGTATGGGCAAAGATACCGCCCAAAAGCAAAAACGATAGAATAGTCGCAGATAATTTGTGTTTCATCCTGGCACCCTTCCTTTTTCAAGTTATTATATCATGCAATGAAGAAAAATGCAAGGCATTGCCACAAAAATCTCGTGGGGAGATATATGCAGAAGGAATCTTCGGAAAAAAGCGCGTTACCGACTAATCCGAAGTTAGTCAATAACGCGCAATGCAAGGGTATCGTGTAATTGTCAGAAAAGTTATGCGTGGATGTTGCAGATAAACTGGTCATCTACATGGTCTACAGTAATGGTACTGCCTTGTTCGGCTGGTTGACTGAGCAGCAATCTTGCAATAGCCGTTTCCACCTTTCGCTGCATCAGTCGTTTCAGCGGTCTTGCACCGAAGTTCGGATCATAGCCTTCTTCGATGACAGCATTCTTGGCTGCCGCTGTCAGTTCCACATGGAGCTGCTTTTCCTCCAGACGCTTTTGCAGATTTGCTGTCAGCAGGTCAACGATCCTGCCGATTTCCTGCTTGGTCAACGGCTTATAGCAGATGATCTCATCCAGACGATTCAGGAATTCCGGACGGAACTTCTGGTGGAGCATACGATCAACAATCTGTCGGGCATCATCGGAGAGATTGCCGTCCGCTTGTATGCCTTCTAGCAGCGCATCTGCACCAAGGTTTGAGGTCAGGATCAGAATTGTATTTTTGAAATCGACGGTGCGCCCTTGCGAATCTGTGATTCTGCCATCATCAAGGACTTGCAGCAGCAGGTTGAACACATCAGGATGCGCCTTTTCGATCTCATCCAGCAGAATAACGGAATACGGCTTTCTGCGCACTGCTTCGGTCAGTTGCCCGCCCTCCTCATAACCAACATATCCAGGAGGCGCACCAATCAGACGGCTGACGCTGAATTTCTCCATATATTCGCTCATATCAATGCGAATGAGGTTGCGTTCGTCATCAAACAGTGCCTCCGCAAGCGTCTTGGCGAGTTCAGTTTTGCCGACACCCGTAGGGCCAAGGAACAAGAACGAACCAATGGGACGGTTGGGATCCTGAATGCCAGCACGCGAGCGCAAGATTGCCTCAGAAACTTTTTCTACCGCTTCATTCTGACCGATTACGCGCTCATGCAGTGTATCTTCAAGATGCAGCAGCTTTTGCTTGTCACCTTCCATTAGTTTTGTCACTGGGATTCCTGTCCAGCGAGCCACAATTCTTGCAATTTCCTCTTCGGTAACGGAATCACGCAGCAGCTTTCCGGTATTGGTCTGCTTAGCGGATTCTTCGGCTTCTGCTTCTTCAATTTGCTTTTGCAGCGTGGGAATCTGCCCATACTTTAGTTCGGCTGCCTTCATCAAATCGTATTCGCGTTCTGCATTTTGCAGCTCCGTGTTGAGCTGTTCCAGTTTTGCACGATACTCCTGTACCTTGGAGATGCCTGTTTTTTCGTTTTCCCACTGTGCCTTCATTTGCGCGAACTGTTCACGCTGATCAGCAAGCTCCTTTTGCAGTTCATTCAAACGTGCGATGGATGCTGCATCGGTTTCCTTTTTCAGTGCAGCTTCTTCGATTTCGAGCTGCATGATTCTACGCTGGATTTCGTCCATTTCCTGTGGCATGGAGTCCATTTCCGTGCGGATCATGGCGCAAGCCTCATCGATCAGGTCAATGGCTTTATCGGGCAGAAAACGGTCAGAAATATAACGATTTGAGAGAATTGCCGCTGCAACCAGTGCAGCATCATGGATCTGCACACCGTGATAGACCTGATACCGTTCTTTCAGACCGCGCAGAATGGAGATAGTATCTTCAACGGTCGGTTCGCCGACCTGTACTGGTTGAAAACGGCGTTCCAGTGCAGGGTCTTTTTCGATATACTTACGGTATTCGTCAAGAGTAGTTGCGCCGATACAATGCAGTTCGCCGCGAGCAAGCATTGGTTTCAGCAGGTTACCAGCATCCATAGCGCCGTCTGTTTTGCCAGCACCGACAATGTTATGCAGCTCATCAATAAAGAGCAGGATTCTGCCTTCCGATTTTTTGACCTCCTGCAACACTGCTTTCAACCGTTCTTCAAATTCGCCGCGATACTTTGCACCAGCAACAAGTGCGCCGAGATCAAGGGAGAAGATCGTGCAATCCTTTAGACCGCCAGGGACATCGCCGCGTGCGATACGTTGCGCAAGGCCTTCGGCAATTGCAGTTTTGCCAACGCCTGGTTCACCAATCAATACTGGATTGTTTTTGGTCTTACGAGAAAGAATGCGCATAACATTACGGATCTCTGCATCTCTGCCGATTACTGGATCAAGCTGATTTTTTCGTGCGCGTTCGGTAAGATCCTGACCATATTTTTTGAGAACATCGTAAGTTGCTTCGGGCGTTTCATTGGTAATGCGTGTGTTGCCGCGGATTTCTTTCAGCGCAGCAAGCACATGTTTTTCGTCCACATTGTTTTCAGTAAAAATGCGGCTGATTGCGCGGTCATTGGTGTGCAGCATCGCCAAAAAGATGTGTTCCACGGCGAGATACTCATCCTGCATTTTTTCAGCGATCTGTTCTGCCTGATTGAGGATTTTTTCGGTTTCCGCAGAGATATAGATTGAATCAATCGGTCTGCCACTGACTGTGACATGCGGAAGATCAGCAACGGTTTTTTGTGCGGCTTTGGACATTGTGCCTGCATTTGCGCCAATGCGCTCTATGATTTGTGGGATCAGACCATTGTTTTGCATCAGCATTGCAGCAAGCAGATGGGCTGGTTCAATGCTTTGATTTTGGTGTTCCACGCAGAGCGACTGTGCATTCGCGATGATTTCACGTGCTTTTTCGGTCATTTTGTTTGCATTCATAAGATAACCTCCATTCGATATTTCAGGAACAGATCAACAAAACAAGCGCAGACTGCCTAAGTGAGAAAATACGTTTCCACTGCTTGTACGGCTTTCTCATGATCTGGAAGAGCTGCAAAATAGGATTTCAGTGCCGCATCCACTGCTTTGATATATGTTCCCATTGCCGCGCCGATTTCCTTTGCTGTTGAATTTGCATTGGTTCTTATCGCAACGCGCCTGTGCCAAGTGCCATCCTCAATGTGAAAATCATCTACAGAAATGCCGAGATATTGCATTTCAAAGTTTGACCAACATTGAAAAAAAGCATCTGCTTCTGCAATCAACGGCTTGCTTTGCGTACGGAAGGAGGCGTGCAGCACACCCACTGCGTGTTCGGGATGCCCAATGCTCTGACGATTCAATTCGACACGATATCGGATTGTTGGCTTATAGCGATAACGCAGCGGCGAACGAATGGTCAGCATTCCGTCCGAAGCCTGCTCTTGGAATTGAAACAGACCAGTCATTTGTTGTGAAAGCGTATTCAGAATTTCAGCCATGTGTGCTTCAGGCGTAACATAGCCGACTGCCTCTGCGAGCAGTTGATTGACGAGATTCGAACGGCTTGTGTTACGGGCGTACGCCATGCGATCTACTGCGTCCACAACATCCTCAGATAACACAAGGCTGTAAACACTCTTCTTCATTGGTATCACTTCCTTTTCTATCGTCTAATAATATTATACACGAATTGCGTAATTTGTCAATGTGGTTATATAAGATTTCATGCAAGTTTCACATTTCCGCGAGATTACTTTAAATGTCGTTTTTTACCAGGCAGAAAAATACCGCGCAAAGCCAATAAGCGATGCGCGGTAAAAGATATGTTTACTGAATCAATCGTTAAGAGCGAATTACAGCTGGGAAATATCGCACAAAAACAAAGAGTTATCATTCCAATATACGATCTTTTCACCATTTGTTATAGTATCTATTGTAATATCAAGATCTCCTGCAATTTTATACACGCTATTTGAGTCGTTTTTCAGAACGAACAAGTCTTGCGTGCTAGAACCATTGGAACCTGCTGAATTGCTCACTAGTACAAATCCGTTAAAAGATTTCGACAAATTGTCTATTACGTAAACGTCCTCAAGCGCAATATATGTGTTCTCTTCAAGATTATAAATGTACGTAATGAAATAAGGACTATATTCGCAGAAAGTAATGGCTACGCATGAACCAGCTGCGGTAATCCGCCGCACATGAGGAGGAGAAGGCATAGCATTCATATAACTTGTGATTTCTGGCAAATAGTTTTGTTCCACCAAAGTGCCAGACAAATCATATACACTTAGATTAACTTCATTCGTTGCCTTGGTGTGAAACGAACGATATATCTTGTCTTCTGCCACGTCAATGTGAGTATGAATTTTATTGAAATCATTCTTATCTGTAAAAAGCTCTGTTTCTTCTCCAGATTCATCAACCAGAATCATATGATTCGTAAGGATATCTTGAGCCATATCGAACCAATTGACAGCATATTCTGTTTGGCTAATTGGAAATGACCAATAAAAACTATCTTTGCCGAAATCAATTACCTCTTTTTTTAAAATATCCACTTTGTTATCACGAAAGTCTAAATTGACGAGAATTCTATCTGCCAGTGTTTCGTAGAACATATACACATTGTCGCCACAAACAGCATACCGTCCGCTCGATGAATTCCAGTTTGGCATAATACCAGTCAATTCTACCACTTCACCAGAAGAAATATCACATTTGTATACCTTTAGGTCTGGATCATCGCGATAAAATGTAGTATCTACTGCATACGAAAAATAATCTTTCCAATTGAAAAGAGGTGGGGAGTGCTAATTTGAACAAGATCATCAAACTGTTTGGTTGGCACATCCGTGAGATCATCCGGAAGTTCTAATTGAATTTTTTTATATTTTGTATCCGTATCCTGAAACGAACCCGAAATATTACTGCTTGAACTTTCATCTGTAGAAGAACTCATTTGAGATTCGAGCTTGCTAGATGATGTTTCAACTCTGGGAAAACAGGAGGTTAGCAAATTGGGAAAACAAGCGGCAATCAGCAGAACGGTTGCTGTATGCAATGCGTGCGACTCTTTTCATAACTATTCTTTCCTTTCGTTATCAATGCCTGGACTGTACGTCTGATTATAGTTTACCACATCGATTGATGTTTGTCAATACTTTACATTCGTATTTGCGTTATTTTGTATTAATTCGAAAATGGCAAGCACTATATTGGTATCTTTTTCGTTGCTTTCACGAATTTAGCAAAAACCAGCATACAATTGTGTATAGCACACCTCTACCGTAGGTTTTGTATGGCACCTGCTTTTGTTTAACAATGAAAAAAGACGGCTGGGAACCGTCTTTTACAGTGCTATTTGTTATCATTATTTCTTATTTCACGAATGATACCGACGAGTGCAACTACCGCAGCCACTGTCGCGATGGAGGAAACCGATGCGGTCGAGAGAATCCTGCGGCGGCGCAACCGTTTGGAAAGAGCGGTAAACCTGTCACGCAGGGAGTCCTCAACCGTAAGGTCTGCCTCGTGCAGTTCAATCCGCAAAGAACGGCAATAATTCTGGTATGCCTTGCGGCATTCTGCACATTGTTGCAGATGCAGCCGCGTTTCCCGCTTTGTGGTGTCGCTAGCGATACCATCGTGATAAACGGGGAAGAGATCTTGGATGATTTCACATTTCATATGCATTTTTCAACGCCTCCATAACCATTTTCTTCGCACGGAAATACAGCACCTTGGCAGAATTTTCCGTGATGTGCATCGCCTTTGCCACTTGGGAAAAAGGTAGCTCGGCATATATTCGCAGAATAATAACCTCGCGGTATTTTTCGGGCATCTCATTGATGATTCTCCGCACCATTTCGATGTTATCCTTTCGCTGCAATGCCAGCTCGGGATCGTCAGCATCTGGGGTGCAAAGCAGATCAGCAGCCAGGTCAGAATTGATCGATTGCAAGTTTTGCTTGTGCTTTTTCAGATGCTTGTAGTAGCAATGCTTCGCAATGGATGCAAGCCATGTAAAAATCTCGCTGTTGCCTTGGTAGCGGTGCATAGAAGTGAATGCCTGATAAAAGGTTTCCTGTGTCAGCTCCTCTGCGAGGTCGTGATGATCGCAAAGACGATACAGAAACGCAAAAACGCGCTGGTAGTATTCTTTATATATGACCTCGAATTCTGTCATGCAGACCCTCCCTTGCAACCGTGATATGCTACTATTGTACAGAAAACCGCGCTCCAAATTGTGAACAAATTGTAAACTTTACGAAATCTGCAATTTTTTTGTAATCTTCCTGTAACCTTTTGGCTGAAAAGGGTACTAATCTTACGGAATAACCGAACAAGAGCTGAAGCAATGCCACTTGTTCTGTACAGAAAGGACACGATTTGGATGAACTTTCGTATTTTGGGCACGGGGATGTATGTGCCGGAAAAAATCGTGACAAACGATGATCTCACGCAGCTGGTGGAAACCGATGATGCATGGATCACACAGCGCGTTGGCGTTAAGCAGCGGCATATTTCGCAAATGCAAACCGCTGCGGATATGGCAACTATTGCTGCAAGACAAGCACTGGAAGCCGCTGATGTTTCCGCTGATGAGCTGGATTTAATCCTTGTAGCGTCCATCAGCTCAGAAACTGCTTCGCCTTCTACCGCCTGTTTGGTGCAGCGTAACATCGGCGCGACCTGCATGGCATTTGATATTTCCGCAGCCTGTGCAGGTTTTCTGTTCGCGCTGGAAAATGCCGCCATGTGGTTTACCGCTGGAAAAGTGAAGAAAGCACTTGTTATCGGCGCAGAGCGTATGAGCCGTATGGTAAACTGGAAAGATCGCTCTACCTGCGTGATCTTCGGTGATGGTGCGGGTGCGGTAGTACTGGGCGAAGGCAATGCTTATGCAGATTCTGTGTTTACTGTGACAGGCAATGATGAAGTGATCTGCGTGCCCAATGGTGCAGGTTCCAGCCCCTTCTGGGAAGGTGCCTCTCCGGAGCCATATATCATGATGCAGGGGCAGGAAACATTCAAGTTTGCTGTGAAATCCATGGTGCGCGATATATGTACGCTGGTGGAACGCAACCATATCACATTAGATGATATTGCTTGTATTGTGCCCCATCAGGCGAATTACCGGATCATTGCGCTTGCTGCCCGTAAGTTGAAATTGCCGCTTGACTGCTTTGTTATGAATATTGCGGAGTACGGCAACACTTCATCGGCAAGCGTAGCAATTGCGCTGAATGAAGCGGTGCGCAGTGGCAGGATCAAGGCAGGGGATAAGGTGATCCTTGCAGCGTTTGGCGGCGGTCTTTCCAGTGCTGCTATTTTACTCAACTGGGAATAACCGAAGACTTCTTCGGATATCCATACAATTATTATTTATATAAAGGAGTTTTTATTATGGTACAGGAAAAGTTGATTGCACTCATCGCGGAGAATGTGGACTGCGACGCAGCAGAGCTGAACGAGAATACTGAGTTTGCAACCCTCGGTATTGATTCTTTGGATATCGCAGAGCTGCTGATGACCGTTGAGGATGAGTTCGGCGTGACCGTTGAGATGGATCCCGCGCTCAAGACAGTCGGTGACCTTGTGGCAAAGATCGAAGAAGGTCAGAACGCCTGAGCGATTGCAGGAAAGGAACGCATTGTATGTTAAGCTCTCCCATTTGTGAACGCATCGGGATTCAATACCCCGTCTTTCAGGGTGGTATGGCGTGGATCTCTGATGCCCGACTAGCCGCCGCCGTTTCTGAGGCAGGCGGTCTGGGCATTATTTCTGGTATGCGTGAAAGCGCAGAAGCACTTCGCGAGCAGATCCGTCTGGCGCGCAGTTTGACCGATAAGCCCTTTGGCGTGAATGTTATGCTCATGCATCCTCTGGCAGATGCAGTTGCTGCTGTGGTTGCAGAGGAACGCGTTGCGGTGGTTACCACGGGTGCTGGCAGCCCTGCAAAGTATATGTCTATGTGGAATGCAGCAGGGATTACTGTGATCCCCGTAGTGGCATCGGTTGCAATGGCAACTCTTGCAGAGCGCGCAGGCGCGGCAGCGGTGATTGCCGAGGGGCAGGAATCAGGCGGTCACATCGGAGAGTTGACTACAATGGCGTTGGTTCCGCAGGTTGCAAGCGCAGTTTCTATTCCCGTAATCGCTGCTGGCGGTATCGCGGACGGCAGAGGAATGGCGGCAGCCTTTATGCTGGGTGCAGTTGGCATCCAGATGGGCACGCGCTTTTTGCTTGCAGAGGAGTGCAGTGTGCATCCTGCGTACAAAGCAGCCGTACTCAAAGCAAGCGATGTTTCAACGATTACTACTGGCAGGCGTTTTGGTGGCAATACCTGCCGTTGCATCAAGAATACGTTCTCTCGCAGCTTTTTGCAGAAAGAATATGCCCCCGATGCTACCGCAGAATCCATTGCGGAATTGGGTACAGGCGCGCTGCGCCTTGCCGCTGTGGAGGGCGATGCGAAAAACGGCTGTTTGCTTGCAGGGCAAATCAGCGGTATGCTGAAAAAGGAAGAGTCAGCTGCGGAGATTGTACGATCTGTTTGCGAGGAAGCTCAGCAGCTTCTGAAAGGAGCAGGGCAATGGGTAAAATAGCATTTGTTTTTTCAGGGCAAGGGGCGCAGCACAGTGGCATGGGCAGAGCGTTTTATGAGCATTTCGATAGCGTGCGTGCATTGTTTGATGCAGCGGAGGGTCAACGTGCGGGTACATTGCAGCAGTGTTTTGATTCTGATGCGGATACCCTGAAGCAAACCCAGAATACGCAGCCTTGCTTGTATCTAACGGATATTGCAGCAGCTATGGCACTGAAAGAATCAGGCGTTGTGCCTGATGGGCTGGCAGGGTTTTCGCTGGGCGAGATTCCCGCGTTGGCGTTTGGCGGCGCGTATACACCCGAAGATGGCTTCGCAATTGCCTGTAAGCGCGGTCACGCTATGGCGAAAGCGGCGGCAGCGCAGCCAGCTTCTATGGTTGCTGTGTTGAAACTGGAAAAATCTGCGGTGGAGGCACTGTGTGCGAAGCACGAGGGCGTGTATGCTGTCAATGATAACGCCCCTGGGCAGGTTGTCTGTGCAGGTCTTGTCGATGCGCTTCCTGCGTTTACTGCGGATGTGAAAGCGGCGGGTGGCAGAGCATTGTCCCTTGCCGTGGGCGGCGGCTTTCATTCTCCCATGATGGCGAGTGCAGCCGAAGAATTTGGTGCGGCTATTGCCAATGTGCAGATAGATGTGCCGAAGCTTCCTGTCATCAGCAATACCTATGCAAAACCGTATGATGATGCAGTCAAAGCAACCATGCAGGCACAGATTCACAATCCCGTGCGGTGGGTGGAGACGATTCGCTTGTTGTATGCGGAGGGCTATGATACCTTTATAGAGTGCGGTGTTGGCAATACGCTGGTGAAGCTGATTACGAAAATCGTGCCTGAAGCAAGGGCATATGCCGTGGAGGATATGGCTTCCTTGCAGGCAGCGGTTGCAGCCGTAAAGGAGGCGCAGGTATGACACTCACTGGAAAAACGGCGATCGTCACGGGTGGTTCTCGCGGTATTGGCAGAGCAGTTTGCCTTGCTTTGGCGGAAATGGGTGCCAATATCGCGCTGATTTACGCAGGCAATGCCCAAAAAGCAGAAGAAACCTTGCAGTTGCTTTCCGTGTACCCAGTGCAAGCCAAGGCGTATTGCTGCAATGTTGCCGATTTTGATGCAACAAAGGCGACTGTCGGTGAGATACACAAAACATTTGGCAGCATTGATATCTGTGTAAACAATGCCGGCATCACCAAAGATAAACTGATGCTTTCCATGAAGCCCGAGGAGTTTGCTGCGGTCGTTGATATCAACTTGACAGGTGCGTTCAATATTTTGAAGCAGGTCTACCCTGTGATGGCAAAGCAGCGCAGTGGTAAGATTATCAATATCAGCTCTGTGGCTGGGCTGATGGGCAATGCTGGACAGGTCAATTATGCGGCTTCCAAGGCAGGGCTTATCGGCATGACCAAGAGTATCGCCAAAGAACTTGCTCCCCGTGGCATTTGTTGTAATGCCATCGCTCCTGGGTTTATCGCTACAGATATGACCGAGGCGTTTCAGAATCAGCCTGAGGTGATGCGTGCGATTCCCCTGAAGCGGATGGGCAAGCCCGAAGAAGTTGCTGCACTGGTGGCGTTCCTGGCATCTCCCATGGCAGATTATATCACAGGCGAAGTCATCCGCATTGACGGCGGCATGGCAATGTAATACAGAAAGGAAATCACATCGAGATGAAACGAGTAGTAGTTACGGGCATTGGTGCGGTAACCCCCATCGGCAATGATGTTCCCACGTTCTGGGTGTCCCTTCTGGAGGGCAAAAACGGCATTGCGCCCATCAAAGCATTTGACGCAACACCGTATAATTGGCAGCTTGCCGCTGAGGTAAAAGATTTCGATGCAGCGGCTGTACTGGATAAGATCACCGCACGCAAGACGGATCCCTTTGTGCAGTTTGCCCTTGCCGCGACTCAGGAAGCGATGAACGACAGCGGCATCGCAGGTACGTTGGCTCCCGAAGAACTCGGTGTGTATTATGGTTCTGGCATTGGCGGATTCCAGACCCTTTGTACGCAGCATATATCCCTGTTGGAAAACGGCCCTCGTAAGGTTGCACCGCAGTTTATCAGCAAAATGATCTACAACATCGCAGCAGGTAATATTGCAATCCGTTTTCAGGCAAAGGGTGCTAATATGGCGATTTCAACTGCATGCGCAACGGGTACTACCGCCATTGGCGAGGCATACCGTGCTATTGCCATGGGCGCACAGACCGCTATTATTTGCGGCGGTTCCGAGGCAGCCATTTCGCCACTTGCTTTGGTAGGTTTCGGCAATGCCATGGCACTGAGCAGCGCAAAAGATACAGATGCTGCATCGCTGCCTTTTGATGCACGCAGAGGTGGCTTTGTTATGGGTGAAGGTGCGGGTACGCTGATCCTGGAAGAGTACGAACACGCCGTTGCACGTGGTGCAAAGATTTATGCAGAGGTATGTGGTTACGGCGCAACCTGTGATGCGCACCATGTCACAGCACCTGACCCTGAAGCAACACAGGTTGCAAGGGCAATTACACTGGCTTGTAAAGATATGGCTGATATTGACCCCTCGCAGATTTATGTCAATGCGCATGGTACTGGTACTGCGCTTAACGATAAGACAGAAACTACCGCGCTGAAAAAGGCGTTTGCCGAGGATGCCAAGAAGCTGCATATCAGCTCTACAAAGTCTATGACTGGTCATATGCTTGGCGCAGCTGGTGCGGTAGAGGCAATTGCTGCAATTCTTGCACTGCAAAATAATGTGATTCCGCCAACCATCAACTTGAAAGAAGCCGACCCCGAACTGGATCTGAACTATACGCCCAATACGCCCGTTCAAACGCCTGTTGCACTTGCGGTTTCTACATCGCTGGGATTTGGTGGTCATAACGCCTGTGTTGCATTTAGGAAGGTGTTGGCATGAATCGCGAAGAACTGATGAATATTTTGCCCCATCGCGATGAAATGCTTCTGCTAGATGAGGCGGAGGTCATTGATGGCGTGGCACACGGCAAGCTCGCCATAACAGGGGATGAGTGGTTCCTAAAAGGGCATTTTCCCGATGAGCCAATTGTTCCTGGCGTGATACAGTGTGAGATTCTAGCGCAATCTACCTGTGTATTGTTGCAGGATGCCATCGCGGATGCGCCCAACGGTGTGCGCACGCTGTATACAGGGCTGAACAATGTAAAGTTTCGCAATCCTGTGCGTCCTGGCGATGTGTTTCGCACTGAGTGCGTGATTGAACGGCAGAAAGGGCCTTTTTATTTTGCAAGTGGCAGGGGTTATGTCGGCGATACCCTTTGCATCAGCGCAGAGTTTTCCTTCGCCGTGCAGAAACTGTAAGGAGTAGCTATGGATAATTTGATCCGTAAGGTCAAGGAAGCGTTCCGCTTTGAACCGCGTGATGAACGTTATACCTGCAAAAACTGTGGCAAAGACCATTCTCGCAAGACTTTGATGAAGCTGTATATGGTCTGCCCGGATTGTGGTGCATACTATCGCGTTACCCCAAAAGACCGCCTCAGCATGGTGTGCGATGATGGAACATTTAAAGAGATGTTTTCCAATATCGAAAGTGAAAACTTTTTGGATTTCCCAAAATACGATGACAAGCTCCGTCAGGCAAAGGAACAGACTGGTGAAAAGGAAGCGGTGATTTGTGGCAAAGCAAAGATCGGTTCTGTACCTGCGTGTATCTTTGTGATGGATTCGCGCTTTATTATGGCAAGTATGGGTTCGGCAGTGGGTGAGAAGATCACCCGATTGTTTGAGTATGCCACCAAACAGAAGCTGCCTGTCATCGGTTTTTGCTGTTCTGGCGGCGCAAGAATGCAGGAGAGTATCCTTTCTCTTATGCAGATGGCGAAGGTCAGTGGCGCAGTGCAGCGGCATGGGCAGGCAGGAAATCTGTATATTCCCGTGCTGACGGATCCTACCACAGGCGGCGTAACGGCAAGCTTTGCTATGCAGGGGGATATTATCCTTGCGGAGCCGAAAGCATTGATCGGTTTTGCAGGCAAGCGCGTGATTCAGCAGACGGCAAAAACGGCATTTCCAGAGAACTTTCAGACGGCAGAGTTTATGCTGGAGCATGGTTTTATTGATGCCATCGTGCCCCGTGCAGATTTGAAAGAAACGCTTGCACTGCTTTGTTCGCAGCATCGAAGGGTGGGAAAAACGGCATGAGCGAGAGCATTTATCAGGTATTTAAAAATGCCCGTGCGGGCGCAAGACCCACGGCATCTGCCTATATCGACGAACTGTTTGATAAGCGTATTGCATTGCACGGAGATCGTCGTTTTGCTGATGATGCTGCGATTATCGGTGGTATTGGATATCTGGGTGGGATTCCTACGACATTTATCGGCATTGAAAAGGGCACGGATTTGCAATCGCGCATAGCACATAATTTTGGTTGCCCCAAGCCAGAAGGCTACCGGAAGGCACTGCGTCTGATGAAGCAGGCGGAAAAATTCAAACGCCCTGTGGTTTGCTTTGTAGATACCATGGGCGCATTCTGTGGCGTAGATGCAGAAGAGCGCGGTCAGGGCGAAGCCATTGCGGAGAATCTTGTGGAGATGATGGGCTTGCAGACCCCAGTGATCACCGTGATTATCGGTGAAGGGGGCAGCGGCGGTGCATTGGGGCTTGCTGTTGCAGATCGTGTGTATATGCTGGAAAACGCTGTGTATTCGGTGATTGCCCCTGAAGGCTGTGCGAATATTCTCTGGAAGGATGCCCGACGTGTGGATGAAGCCTGTGAGGCGTTACACATCACCGCAAAGGATATGCTGCATTTCCATGTTGCCGAGAAGATCATTACCGAGGATTTTGACCATTTTGATATGATGTGTGAGAATCTGAAGCGCGAACTGGTGGAAGATATTTGCCAGTTGGCATCTATGCCCAAGTATGATCTGCTGGAGAGCCGTTATCACAGGTATCGTGCCTTCGGTGTTTATAGGGAAGAATAGTATGATATCAGGCGGCAATATATAATATCATAGAAGTGTTGCACCATAAAAATAACGAGGGGAAAACGTGCTTGTTCGTTTTCCCCTCGAAATATTATCGTATATTTCGTGCCCTGCACAGTGCAAGAAGTGACATGGCATTTTTAGTATCCAGCAAGTTGTTTGAGAATACCTGTGGCATCATTGAAAGTGATGCCATCCACCTGATCAAAATCGGCATTGCACATACCGATTTCAGAAATGATGGCAGTAAGGTCTTCGGAGAGCATACGATTGAGCAGAATTACATCCCCAACCTTGACAAAGCCATCGCAGTTGACATCGCCCAAGAGCGTTGCAACGGTGGGCAAAACAGTTGTGACAGTAGTGGTGGTTGTTTCGATGGGGTGGGATTGTGCAAATATCGTGTAGCCAATTACGCCAGAACCAGTAGTATTATCGCCGAGGGTAATGGTTTCGCCAGTTGTCACAGATTTCGCCATCAGCGCAAAAGTCACGTCATTGCTTGTGGAGATCGTCATACCAGTGTGTTCCCAGCTGCTCAGCCATGCAGGTGCGTTGCCCAAACGGGTATCATATGCGATATAAAGGGTCGTATTTTCAGCTGCGGTCAGGGTTGCCAGTTCTCCTGAGAACGTCTTGGAGTCACAAGCGGTCTGAACATATTCCGCGCCGAGAAGCACATCAGGAATGTTGGTGTAAGTGAAATCGCGGTCGCCAAATATGGTGCTGCCCACCGCAAGATCCTGTGCGATGTGCCAATCGTAGCCGTTTTCTCTGTCATTGATGGAAATCTCAGAGATCACGGTGCCGTTGATTTGGATCGGCTGTGCCGTGTAATGATAATAGTAGGGTGTCCATCCTTGTAGATATTGCTCTTTTGTGACATCACAGGAGGAAAGCACTGTGCCGCTGATACGGCTGCCCGTATTGATACTGCTGCCGTTGATTGTTTGCGTGTTATATTCGCGAAATGTTGCCTGAGAAGGATCAACACCACTCATGCTGTGCCAGCCTGCATCGGTTATAATATCTTCGTATTGTAGCTTTGTATTGTAAAACAGCACATGTGCTGTATCGCGCCATGGGCGACCAAAATACCCTGCGCCAACGGTCAAATCCGAATTTGCCGTGACGGTGCAGTTCCAGAAGAGATAACCGAGGTTCTGCTCTCTGGAAGCAGTAATGTAGCCGCCTACCGCCTTATCGGAGTATCCGCCGAAGCAAAGTTCGCATTCGTCAAATACGAGATCGCCCGAACCGAAAATATAATCTGTGTTGCCCTGAATTTTGCATTCCTTGAAATAAGCAGGCGTTGCAGTGTATAAAGTATCCTGGCTGCTTAAAAATTCGCAGTGATAGAATTCTGCATAGTCTGCTTCAACACAGCAGGCGGCGGCGCGTTCAGTGCAGGATTTGGCTCTGACATCCAGCTCTGCGGTGCGGTTTATAGAAAGTGTTTCACCAGTAGGCTCTACACCATCGGCAAGTTCTTCGCTGGTCATATAGCGATTGAAGCTGTTTTCAAATATGATGTTTTCGGCACGAAAGTATTTTGCCTCACTGTTGATGCGCACAGCAGTGCCCCAACGGGCTGCAATGTTCTTGGTAGATTTGGAAGCTGCATTGGCAGCATTGTAGTAACCGTTGGCATCCGCAGAATAGTACTTGTAGCCGATACCGTAATACCATGTCAGCAACACATTACCGCCACTTGGATTGCTGTTGGTGAAGGAAAGATAAGGCGTGTTGATGATGACCTGTTCGCGGTATGTACCAGGCGCAATTGCGATGGTTACGCGGTCGTTTTCACTTTGCGGATTGATGGCAATCGCAGCATGAACGGCCTCTGTGATGGTTTTGTAGGTGCCTTCTGCACCAACGGTTAGGGTCGTTCCAGCGGCAGTCCCTGAGATATTTCCAGGCAGTTTTGGCAGTGCGATGCAGAAAAGCAGGGCACTGATAGAAACAGCGGCGCAGCGCCGCATAATGTGAGCTTGCGACATAGTGTACAAATCCTCCTTGAATCAAAAATGCAACAGCAAACGATTTTTTATTCTGTCGCCGTTTTCCTCCGAAAAGGGGATGCTTGCCATTTTGATGCTATTGTATCACAAAACAGAGAGAATGTATAGTGCTTATTATACACTTTTTTTGTCGGATTGTCACATTTTTCTCGTAAAAAGCGAGAAAGCTGCAATCATCCCCTTACTTTTTTGGATTTTTTTGAAAAAGGGCTTGACAAATCAGACGGTATGTGCTATAATAATTGAGGCTTGAGAGAGAAATCTCCAAGATGCCATGCGCCGGTAGCTCAGTTGGATAGAGTGACTGGCTACGAACCAGTAGGTCGGGGGTTCGA
>CAYXBP010000010.1:0-67977 GCA_964463355.1 uncultured Ruminococcus sp.
AACGACACGGGGATTTTCAGTCCCCTGCTCTACCGACTGAGCTACAGAGGCAAAAGAAAGCAGAATTGGCGACCTGGATGGGACTCGAACCCACGACCTCCGCCGTGACAGGGCGGCGTTCTAACCAACTGAACTACCAGGCCTTGCTTTGCTTTCGCTGCAAGAGGCTGTCCTCAAGCAACGAAATTGATTATACACCAATTCTCAGAAAAAGTCAATAGCTTTCCACGATTTTTTTCGATTTTATGAGAAGTTCCATTTTCATTCAACATTTAGATCTTATTTTCATCGTTTTGCCTAATTTAATCCGTTGACATCGTTTTTACGGAACATCCGCAACATTGCTAGCCGCAAACTCTGATGCGCTTGTGCCCGCAGCTGCGGATCCTCACGCAACAAAAGATCGGCAGCGTTTTGTGTTTCGGTAACCATGGCCATGTCTCCTGTCAATACCGTTTGCAGCATGGGTGGAATTCCGTGCTGTGCATTGCCAAAAAAATCGCCAGGGCCACGCAATTTCAAATCCTCTTCTGCAATTTCAAAACCACTTGTGGTACGGCTCATGACCTTCAAGCGTTCGCGACTCTCCTCGTTGTGGCTATCAGTCACAAGAATACAGTAGCTTTGCAAATCACTTCTGCCAACGCGTCCTCGCAGTTGATGGAGTTGTGCCAGCCCGAAACGATCCGCATTTTCGATCAACATAACGGTCGCATTGGGAATATCCACGCCAACCTCTACCACCGTTGTACACACCAGAAGATCCAATGCATGATCTTTCATCTCTGCCATGACCTTTTCCTTTTCAGCAGGCTTCATTCTACCATGCAATACACCAACACGATAATTGGCAAACGCCCCTTTTTTAACCGTTTCCGCGTAGCTCTCTGCCGCCTTGACGTTCTCCATCTGATCCGAATCCTCAATCATTGCACAAACAAGATACGCTTGCTCCCCTGCATCCAATCGTTTGCGAATAAAACCATAAGCACGCTCGCGATACCCTCCTGTCACGGCAAACGTCTGTATCGGAAGCCTACCTTTGGGCATCTCACGGATCACAGTCACATCCAAATCGCCGTAAATAATCAGTGCAAGTGTGCGAGGAATCGGCGTTGCGGACATCACCAACTTATGTGGCACGCCACCTTTTTCAGCCAGCGCAGCACGCTGTGCCACACCAAAACGGTGTTGTTCATCTGTGATTACCAAACCGAGATTTGCAAACACGGTATCCTTCTGGATGACAGCATGGGTACCAACCACCACCATCGCCTTCCTATCAGCAATCTGTGACTTAATCTCCTTCTTCTGTTTGGCACGTGTGGAACCCGTCAGCAACACAGGGTGCAACCCGATGGGTGCAAGAAATGCTGACAAGGTTTGATAATGTTGTTGCGCAAGGATTTCCGTAGGTGCCATTAACACTGATTGTACACCATTTTTTGCAGCAAATACACAAGCTGCCGCAGCAACAACCGTTTTGCCGCTGCCGACATCACCCTGCAACAAGCGGTTCATAGGGCGATTCCCGCACAAATCGGCACAAATGGTTTGAATCGCTTGCGATTGTCCAGTAGTGATTGCAAAGGGCAATGCTTCAAAAAAGTCATGCAGATTCGTGTTGGAATCCATTGGCGTGATGCATACTTCTCTAGCATGATGGCGCATCATACGTATTCCTAGCTGAAACAACAGCAATTCTTCAAAAGCAAGCCTTCGCTGTGCCTGCGCCAGCTGCTCTCGTGATTTGGGCATATGTACCCCATTCAACGCCTCCTGCAAGGATACGAGATGGTATTGCTGCATCAGATCCTGCATCATGGTTTCTACGGAAGCATCGAGTAACTGCAATGCGCGCTTCACATTTGCACGAATCATGGCACTACTAAGCCCCTGCGTCTGCGGATAGATTGGCTGCAACAACATTGCACCTTCCGCACGTTGTATCGTAGGCGCACGCATTTCTTTTTTCAGCATTCCACCAATGACTTTTCCATAGGCATAGTATTCTTCATCTTCACGCATCGCCTGATAGGTATATTTATTGTTGTAAAATACAATGGTAAACTCACTCATGCCGTCTGTAGCAATAAGCTTATAAACAGCAAGTCCACCACGGATGTACTGCGGATGCATCTTCTTCACAATGGTAAGACGAACCGCAACAGGCACATCGGGTTGCGCATCCGCAATCCACACGGGTTTACTATAATCCACATATGCCCGCGGAAAGTGATACAACAAATCAAAAGGCGTTTCGATTCCAAGTTTCGCATATTTTTCTGTACGATCTTTCCCGACACCCGGCAAAGTACTGATAGGTGCAAATAGCGGATTCATTTTTCTACACCGCTTTCAACACCGCAAATGATACCGCCTCCGATCACGCTATCACCATCATATACCACCGCAGATTGTCCACAAGTCATTGCACGCTGCGGTGAATCAAAAATGAGAGTAGCAGTACCATCAGCAGAAAAGCTTGCTGTAACTGGTGATTCTGTACGGCTATACCGGACTTTTGCTGTACCGCGAACGGTTTCTTTTTCTGCCATAAGCAAATTGCAATCGCGAAGATGACAAATACTTGCAAACAATTCCGTTTCATTTCCAACAGTAACGGTGTTCTCCTGTGCATCTTTGCTGATCACATACACGGGTTTTCCGCAGGATAGTCCAAGCCCTTTTCGCTGCCCCACAGTGTAAAGCCACTGTCCGCAGTGATGTCCAATTACAGCACCATTCGCATCAAGAAATGCACCTTTGCAAGGCTGCATCTGATGATCTCTTTGAAGATATCCGCCGTAATTTCCATCAGGTACAAAACAAATATCCATACTGTCGTGAGGAATCGATGGCATCAACTGCTGTTTTTCAGCAATACTTCGGATTTCAGGCTTTGTATAATCCCCCAATGGCAAATACATCCTGGCAAGCTGCTCCCCTGTAATGCGATACAACATATAGCTCTGGTCTTTTTGCAGATCGACAGCACGAAGAAGTGTCCGTTTATGATTGATATCCAAACCGATTTTTGCATAATGCCCTGTCGCAAAGCCATCATAAGAATGTTCCTCAGCATATGCAAGCAGTGCCTGTAGCTTTACAATGGCGTTGCATATCACGCAAGGATTAGGCGTTTCTCCTCGGCGGTAAGCATCAGCAAAATACTGTTCAACTTCACGATGAAACGAGGTACGACAATCTACCACCGCAAACGAAATGCCAAGCCGTTCAGCCACCGCTTGCGCACCTTCAATATTTGGCGGTGCTCCGTCTGTCATATGCAAAGTTACGCCATGTACGCGATGCCCAGCCCGCTGCAACAGATACGCTGCCACAGAGGAATCTACACCGCCGCTCATACCCAAAACAATATCCACAAACAATACGCCTCCTGTTTTCATCATAATAACCTGTTTATTGCGTATATTATAGCATATTCTTTCCGATTTGTCACCTATTTTTCAAAAATCAAAATGAACCCTTGACTTTTTTTTCAAATTATGGTATGCTGTTACGTGGTGTTGGACAGTTTGGTTGCTGTGTAATGCAATGTTAGAGGGGAGTAGCCGGCAGTGTAAGTTCGCTGTATTCCGTATCGTCAATCACGGTTTGCAAAAGCACCCGTACGGAATTGAAACGGCAAGACCTTTATCGTACAGAGCCATGCATTTGATCTTGTACGGTAAGGGTCTTTCTTTGTGCCCATCCTCACCCGCTGACTGGACAACCAGTATCTGCAAAACAACGCGAAAGGAATGTACAGTATGGAAGTTCTCTACGAAAACCTGCTCAATCTCGATTGGAAAATGATCGTGATGTGGGCAATCGGCGGCATCCTCATCTATCTGGCGATCAAGAAAGATATGGAGCCGACTCTGCTGCTGCCCATGGGCTTTGGCGCAATCCTCGTGAATCTGCCCCTATCGGGTGCTGCTACCCCTGAAGGCCCTCTGACAACCCTCTTTAATGCTGGTATTGCCAATGAGTTGTTCCCCTTGATCCTGTTCATCGGCATTGGTGCTATGATTGATTTTGGGCCGTTGCTATCCAATCCCATGCTGATGCTGTTCGGTGCAGCGGCGCAGTTTGGTATCTTTTTCACACTGTGTCTTGCCTCTGTTTTCTTCCCTGAGATCAAAGATGCCGCCTCTATTGCCATTATTGGTGCTGCTGATGGGCCTACTTCCATTGTTGTTGCACAGAAGCTGCAATCGAACTATGTTGGTGCGATCATGGTTGCCGCATACTCATATATGGCATTGGTACCCATCATCCAGCCCCCTGTCATTCGGCTGCTTACCACAAAAAAAGAACGTCTGATCCGCATGGAATACACGCAAAAGCCTGTTTCTAAAACAACCCGTATCCTATTTCCTATCTGCATCACGATTATTGCGGGTCTGGTTGCGCCGGAATCCGTTGCATTAGTCGGATTTCTCATGTTTGGTAATCTAATACGCGAATGTGGCGTCCTCAACAGTCTTTCTGAAACCGCGCAAAAAGTGCTTTCTAATCTGGTAACGATATTCCTTGGTTTGACCATTGCCACCAAGATGGAAGCCTCCCAGTTCCTCCAACTGGATACTTTACTGATCATGGGTTTGGGCCTGTTTGCATTTATATTTGATACCGCTGGCGGTGTGTTGTTTGCAAAAATCCTCAACTTGTTCCTGAAAAAGAAGATCAATCCTATGATCGGCGCGGCAGGTATTTCTGCATTTCCCATGTCAGGACGTGTGGTGCATAAAATGGCACTGAAAGAAGACCCAACAAACTTCCTGCTGATGCAGGCAACAGGTGTCAATGTTTCTGGTCAGATTGCTTCGGTCATTGCTGGTGGCCTGATACTCAATTTCTTCATGGCTTGATCACGAAAAGGAGGAATCGTTATGCCTAACGCTATGTATTTTGAACCCTCTCAGTTTTTAGATAATTTGCCATATATGGGCATGGGAATGCTCGGTATTTTTATTGTGATTGGTGTTATTGCAGGGCTTACCATGCTGCTTAATGCCGTCACTGCTGAACGCAAAAAAGATGATGAAAACAACTGATACGCACCAGGATGACATTAGCAGCACTCATATAGCCGATGAGGAAATTCCCGCATCGGCTGCTGCATTTTCATCCGCTAATTTCCAGGAGGCAGATCTACTGCCGTTGCCTTCGCCACATCGTCATAAAAAGCTGCTAATCATCATTTTGACAATCGTTCTCTCTTTGCTAATTTTACTGTTGATCTACTCCGTTGCAGCAAAGAATTTCACGTTGTACGCACGCACTATGAAGCATCTTCGCTTTGATTACCGACAGGGCGAAATCTCTGACGCGCCGCTTGATGATATTACACCTGCCTTAGCGGATGACATCAAAGAGCAGATTGATGCTGCTGAACAAGGTGTGCGAATACAAGCAACGGCAATGCTATTCAACGAAAATGGCACCTATACGCCTACACTTACCCTCTATGATTACTATCACAGCTTGGATGCGGGTGCAACAGATACCATTACGACACGAACTTGCGCAGAGTATTGGTTTCCCACCGAAACAACTGATCTGATGCAGACCGACGATGGTTCTTGTATGGTCAAATTGGACGGAGAATGGGTTCAAACTGACGAATTGCACATACCAAATCTGTATGATTACTGTTTTGCCACCACACAAACCAAAGGCGTTGCGCATTATGCATCGTATTATTCGCAAGTCTGCGACATGCAATATCTCTGTGAAATATGGCTGATAGAGGAAGAATGCGATGAAGGCATCATTTATAATACAGTTTATCGCTATTATAGCGGCGGAAAGCTTTGCGCTGTACGGCTACTTCCTTCCTACTCCACCAATATGCTGGTGTTTGATATCACCGATTATTGTGCCGAATAACAAAAAGCTCTGTATGATTCGCCTTAACCGAATTGCTCCCCATTTGTTGGACACTACAGTATATGTTGAAATATACCATAGTGAGAATCCGACAAAGTGGGAGCTTTTTTTCATCCGGCTATATTGTAAAAGCGACTAAGATTGCTCTTAGTCGCTTTGTGCTGGTTTCATCTTAAACTCTGTCAAACGCTTTGAAAAATCCATACAAAGCGTAAGAGTATTTTGCTTCTGCCTGCAAGCTTGCAAACCGTAAATTACGCAGGATAAACCATATCCCATGTTACAGTACTGCCATCGATTGAAAGCGCATAAAACTTGAGAATACCGATGGCATCGCTGGAATTGAGAATGCTATTCTGGTCAACATCTGCTGCGTGTTTTGCAATGGGCTGAAGAATATCACCGTTTCCAAGCAGTGCTTCACTGTTATACTGCCGCAGCACCAGAACCGCATCCGCGGAATCCACTCTGCTGTTGTTGTTGACATCGCCACGGGAATACCAAGCTACCTTCATAGCATATGATTCCATAGCCGCACGGTCATCTGCGGGGAGAACTTTGGCGACAGACTTGCTGATATTATCCATTACAACTGACATAGCAAAGCTTTCGCCCTTTGTAACACCAAGTGCATTGAGTACAGTCGCACCAATGAGCGCGTGACCCAACTGTGTAGGATGGATATCCTTTTCCTCTACACGAACATAGATCCATCCTGTGCCCTCAAAGGCAGACGAAACATCTGCAACTATCGTGTGTTCCAGTGCAAGAATCGCCTCATTGATCATATTGGTAGAATTGCGCACATAATTATGCAGCAAATTATAAGACGAACCATATCCTTTATCCTCTACGACCGTTTCATCGTACTCTACAGGATTATAAATGGTTTGCATCACAAGCTTCACATCGGGATTGAGCGCGAGAATGTCTGCCTCAATCTGGGCGAGGTTGGTCTTGGCTGCCTCGATATACGGACGAACATACCCTGAAAGCTTGGAAACATGAGATACCAACGAGCCTTCTGCATCCAGACGGGTAAACAATTCCGTATAGCTCTCATCTTCCTGCTTAACGGATTCTACATACTTCAACAGGGGGGTAAGCATATCATTTGCGCCGATACTGATGGAAATCACATCCGCCTCTTTGATGGCGGTCTGTGTGTCCTTCTGCTGCATCAAAGCCATCATATCTGTGGTTTTATGCCCTGATACTGCAAGATTGGTCAGTGTATAGCCCTCACATTCTGTCAGATAATCATAATAGGCATACTGTCCTTTTTCAACGGCATAGCCTGCTGAAATGCTATCCCCCATCACCAAAAGCTTTTCGCCCTCTGCTGCACGCACGGGCATTGGCAGTACAGCAACCAACGCAAGTGCGAGATTGACGGATAACAGACGTGCATTGATCTTCTTCATAAAATGATTCCTTTCATCCTCTTGGGTTTGATATCTACGCGCTTCCGATGACAAATGCCCCGGAAGCTATTTTCATTTTATCAGAAATCCGCCTTTTTGTCAACCATAAATGCCATTTTGCAGATATTTGGATCTCATTGCAAGATATGACAAATTACGCACAAGCCTGGTGATATACTAGATACGGTGATGAACATGATCATTTATCTTGATGTATTACTTCTTTCCAACTGGTGGGTAGATTTTTTTCTGCTGAAAACCGTTGCATATACCACCCATACCCCTTACAAACGTTGGAGATTACTCATTGCGGCAGCATTGGGCGCAAGCAGCTCGTTGCTGATTTTTCTGCCTACGATGCCCACTCTTATTTCGTGGTTGATGCGCATTGCCATTGCCCTGTTAATGTGTACGGCTGCCTTCTGCCCATGTGCCCCGAAACGCTTGCTTCAAACGAGTATTTTCCTTTTTGCTGCTGCCGCAATCTTCTGCGGTGTGGTTTATACCATTGGCAGTCAATTTGCTCCAAAAGGCATCACCAAAGCCAATGGTGTCCTCTACGCTGATGTTTCCATAGGGGTGCTGCTGATTGCTACTGTTATTGGTGCCTGCATCACAACATACACTGCAAAAAAACGACAAAGCGCAGATCTCACACGCTACACTTTGCAGATTACTCTGCACAATCGCTGCTGTCACATACAAGCCCTGTGCGACAGCGGAAACCGCTTGCACGACCCATTCAGCGGCTTGCCGGTAATTGTATGCAATGTCAAGGCAATGCAGGAAAACAACTCTGCACAAACCGCAGAACAACTCGCAAGAGGTCAAAAGGGTTTTCGTATGCTTCAGGTTGATACGGTAACTGGCAAACGGTTGCTGCCTGCCTGTATCCCAGATTCGGTCATTGTATACGATCGAAATAAACCATATCCTGTTAAAGCGGTTATTGCTGTATCGGATGAAGCTTTCCCTGCTGTTTTTTCTCCGATATTGCTGCCATAAAATTTACATACATAAACAGAGAGGAAGAACGAAATGCATTGGATCGAACACTGCTTTCATCGGTTAAAGGCACTTGGCAATGATGAACCTGCCAATCAGGTATTTTACATCAACGGCCCTGACGCACTTCCTCCTCCACTAACCAAAGAGGAGGAGTCGCAAGCCTTCGCTGATCTGCTACAGGGAAAACCACAGGCAAGAGACACCCTGATCCTGCATAATCTGCGTCTTGTGGTATATATCGCGCGGAAGTTTGAATCAACTGGTATCTACATCGAAGATCTAATCTCCATTGGCACAATTGGTCTGATTAAGGCGGTGGAAACTTTTCACCCAGAGAAGAACATCAAGCTTGCAACCTACGCTTCACGGTGCATTGAAAACGAAATTCTCATGCATCTGCGTAAAACCGCACAGTATCGCAACGAGATTTCCATAGATGAGCCGCTGAACGTGGACTGGGATGGCAATGAACTGCTGCTATCCGATCTATTGGGCACGGATGAGGATATCGTCAATCGCGACATTGAAAACGAAGCGGAACGTAATATGCTATACGAAGCGGTAAAACGCCTTTCGCCAAGAGAACGCCAAATTATGGAAATGCGCTTCGGACTTATCGATGGACAGGAAAAAACGCAGAAAGAAGTCGCCGATGCCATCGGAATCTCTCAATCGTATATCTCGCGACTTGAAAAAAAAATCATCAAACGCTTGCGTTCACAGTTGCAAGAACTACTGCCTTCATAACTCAAGAATTGACTTTACGGAAATGATGTGCTATAATGGTACGGTAACAGAAAGGAGCTTTTCGCTATGGAAAACCGTATTGCCATTCTCGCCGTGATTGTGGAAGATCCCGAAGCAATTGAACAGCTCAATCATCTGCTGCATGAATACCGCGATGGTATCATCGGACGCATGGGGCTGCCCTACCGTCAGCGTGGCATCAACCTCATTAGCGTTGCTATGGATGCACCACAAACAAGAATCAGCACGCTTTCTGGTAAAATCGGACGGCTTAAGGGCGTTACTGTGAAAACTGCCTATGCATCCCATCAGCCATAACGTAAATTTAACGCAATTTTCACTTGACATTCTGCGCTTTTTCCAGTATAATGAACCGTAGGAATCTTTAGGTTTCCATGTGAGTATAAAGTATATAGGAGGTCTATACCATGTCTTTGACAAAGAATCCCCATGTCAACCAGTGGGTTGAGGAGATGATCGCTCTCACAAAGCCCGATAAGGTCGTTTGGATTGATGGCACCAAAGAACAGCTCGATCAACTGACTGCTGAGGTGACTGCACTCCCCGATGGTCATCCTGACAAGCTGTATCGCCTGAACGAAGAAAAATATCCTGGCTGTCTGTATCACCGCACCCGTCCCAACGATGTGGCTCGCGTAGAGGACAGAACGTTTATCTGCTCCCGCCGCAAGGAGGACGCAGGCCCTACCAACAATTGGTGTGACCCTCAGGAGATGTATGCAAAGCTGACACCCCTCTATGATGGCGTCATGAAAGGCAGAACCATGTATGTGATCCCCTACAGCATGGGTCCCATCGGTTCACCCCTGGCAAAGGTAGGCGTGGAGTTGACCGACTCTGTCTATGTTGTACTGAACATGAATATTATGACCCGTATGGGTACGCAAGCATTCGAGAATCTCGGCGATACTTCCAATGACTTCGTCCGCGGTTTGCACTCTAAGGCAAATGTCGATAAAGAGAATCGCTACATCGTTCATTTCCCTGAAGATAATACCATCTGGAGCATCAACTCCGCTTATGGCGGCAATGTTCTGCTGGGCAAGAAGTGCTTTGCACTGCGTATCGCTTCCTATCAAGGTAAGAACGAGGGCTGGATGGCTGAGCATATGCTCATCCTCGGTCTGAAGAAACCTGGTCAGGAAACCAAATATGTCTGCGCTGCATTCCCATCTGCCTGCGGTAAGACCAATCTCGCAATGCTTATTCCACCGGAAGGCTACCGTGCAAAGGGCTATGAGGTGTTCTGTGTCGGTGACGATATCGCATGGCTGAAGCAGGGTCCGGACGGCAGACTGTATGCCATCAACCCTGAAAATGGTTTCTTTGGCGTTGCTCCTGGAACAAATGCAAAATCCAACTTCAACGCACTGGCATCTACCAAGAAAAATACCATCTTCACCAACGTAGCCATGAATGCTGCGGACAATACCGTTTGGTGGGAAGGTTTGGACAAGAATCCTCCTGTAGATGCCATTGAATGGAAGGGCGAACACGTAAATGGCGTGGAATACACTTCCGTTATCGGTGCAGACGGCAAGCCCCAGAAGCTGGCACATCCCAACAGCCGCTTTACTGCTCCCGCTGAGAACTGCCCCTGCATCAGCCCTGAGTTCAACAATCCCAACGGTGTGCCGATCTCCGCGATTGTATTCGGCGGCCGCCGTGCAAAGACCGCCCCGCTCGTTTACCAGTCCTTTGATTGGGAGCATGGTACTTTCATCGGTTCCATCATGGCTTCCGAAACGACCGCTGCCGCTGCCGGTGCGGTTGGTGTGGTACGTCGCGATCCTATGGCTATGCTGCCTTTCTGCGGCTATCATATGGGCGATTACTGGGCACACTGGCTGGAAATGGGCAAGAAGCTCGGCGATAAAGCACCTAAGATCTTCAATGTCAACTGGTTCCGCACCGATGATGACGGTCACTTCATCTGGCCCGGTTTTGGCGACAATATGCGCGTTCTCGATTGGATCATTGACCGCTGCAACGGTAGCGCAGATGCAGTTGAAACGCCGATTGGTTATGAGCCAAAGCCTGAGGACATCAATGTAGAGGGTCTGGACGGCATTACCACCGATACCATCCGTGAACTCCTTGATGTGGACACTGACCTGTGGAAGCAGGAAGTTGCAGGCATTCGCGAGTTTTATGGCAAGTTCGGTGATAGACTCCCCGCAGAGCTTGCAAAGCAGCTGGAAAACCTGGAAGCACGCTTGGGCTGATCTTCACTCTGAGCTTTGTATATTCGCAATTTCCACGGCAGATGTTTCGTCTGCCGTGGATTTTTCATGCCACTGCGACATAGAATCCGATACCCAATCTGCAATTGCACGGAATAATTCCACACACTTCAGTCGCACTTCATAGGATTCCGTATCTGTCACCAAAGCACTGGCATCATCCCCTAACAGTTCACTCATCCTCTCAGATGGCATAGCATCGGTGGGTACCCCCGCAGTCTGCACACAAATAGAAGGATACATCACGCACCACCAGTTCTGTCCCTCGCCTTCACCAATTACAAGACGCAATGCATCGTACTCCCCAGCTGGTAATGTAATATCACCATACTGCCGACAGGGGAATTTCATTTTGCAGATGGTTGCTGTAACAGAATCGTCACAAGCATTCTCTCGCAGTGCCTGCTCTGCGATTTGCTCAATCACCGAAAGATTTGCTGCAAGCGTTTCTTCCATCTCTGCGCGCGTACTGCATTGTTGATTCCAGGCGGCACTTTGCGCAAGTAGCGCATCTCGCACCAGAAGTTTATTATTCTGGTCTGCGGAAGAATCTGATGCGGCCAGGATATGCAATCGCAGCACACTGTTTTCAACATCGTGCAATGCCTGTGCGGTATCTGTCACACACACGACAAATATGCCAAGTACAAATATCAGAGTCATGCTGAGCAATCGTTTCATATAATGCCTCCATTCGATGTGATACAGAAAGTATCGGCAGAAATGAAAAGTTTATACAGCAAAAATTACCATTTTTTCGGCTCTTTGCATATGGGATATCGACAGCTTGATATTTTTTTCACATGCCTATTGCTTTTTTTTGCAAAATCTTGTATAATGGATAAGGTGTGAATCACCCAAAATCAACAGCTTTTGCTGCGATGTTTTTTAGGAGGAATCTTTATGTTGGTATCTGCAAAAGACATGCTGAACAAGGCAAGAGAGGGCAAGTATGCCGTCGGTCAGTTCAACATCAACAACCTGGAGTGGACGAAGGCAATCCTGCTGACCGCCCAGAAGCTCAACTCCCCTGTAATCCTCGGCGTTTCTGAGGGTGCTGGCAAGTATATGTGCGGTTATAAGACCGTTGTCGGCATGGTCAATGGTATGTTGGAGAGCCTGAACATTACTGTCCCTGTTGCTCTGCATCTCGACCACGGCTCCTTTGAGGGCGCGATCGCTTGCATCAACGCTGGTTTCTCCTCTGTTATGTTCGATGGTTCCCATTACCCGATCCAGGAGAATATCGAAAAGACCACCAAACTCGTTAACACCTGCGAGATATTGGGTCTATCCCTGGAGGCAGAGGTCGGCTCTATCGGTGGTGAAGAGGATGGCGTGATCGGTGCTGGCGAGTGCGCAGATCCCGAAGAATGCAAGATGATTGCTGATCTGGGCGTTACCATGCTGGCTGCTGGTATCGGTAATATCCATGGCAAGTACCCCGAAAACTGGGCTGGACTTTCCTTCGAAACACTGGCTGCTGTCAAGGAAAAGGTTGGCGATATGCCTTTGGTTCTGCACGGTGGTACTGGTATCCCTGCTGATATGATTCAGAAGGCCATTTCTCTGGGCGTTGCTAAGATCAATGTAAATACTGAGTGCCAGCTCTCCTTTGCAGCTGCTACCCGTGAATATGTTGAGGCAGGCAAGGATCTTCAGGGTAAGGGCTTTGACCCCAGAAAGCTGCTGGCTCCTGGCTTTGACGCTATTTGCGCTACTGTTGCCGAAAAAATGGAGTTGTTTGGCTCTGTTGGCAAGGCTTGATTTGATTGCATTGTTACAAAGGTCGCGTGGGGATTCCTGCGCGACCTTTTCGTATCTGAATTGATCAACAGAGAGCAATACCATGGATTTCCGATCACAGCAATCATTTCAAAAAATGACGGAAAGCTCGCAAAATACTGCAATTTGCTTGACCTTTAGCAAAAAAAGTTGTATAATGTAAGGCGATACGAATCGTATTAATCACACGCTGATGCAATTTCATCGGAAAGGATGTTTTATGAGCAATCCTGTATACGAAAACAGAGAAATATCATGGCTGCGGTTTAATCAGCGCGTTCTGGAAGAAGCACAATCGCATGACGTTCCTTTGCTTGAGCGACTCGCCTTTACTGCCATCTTTCAAAGCAATATGGATGAGTTTTTCCGTGTAAGAGTTGGCAAACTGCTGCGCAAGAAAAAAGAATCCCCTGATTCTGAGGATTCCATTACCAAGTTCACGCCCAAAATACAGCTGCGACAGATCTTTGATATGGTACGCACCCTTACTCCTGCAAAAGATGCCGCGTATCACGAAATAATGGACGAATTACGCCCCTACGGGCTGGAACAGGTGACCATGCAGACTGCCACCGAAGATGAACGTTCCATGTTGGCTGAATGGTTTAAGCGTGAGGTGCGTCCACTCGCTATGCCAATCATCGTGGACAAAGGCAGAGCAGTTCCCTTTTTTCATGATCGTGCCCTGTATGTTGTTTTGCTGCTGGAGTCCAAATCTGGTGTGCGCATGGGCATTGTACCCATCACTGATCAATATCCGCGCATGATCCGTTTGAATAAGGGTGGAAGGTTCATTCTCTCGGAAGATGTCATTCAGGCATACGCCCATTTGCTGTTTCGCAATTCTGTGGTGATTGATCGTACCGTCATGCGCCTGACGCGCTCTGCAAGCATTGAGCAAGAAGATCTCGGCGATATGGCAAGCGGTCATCCCCGTAACGATATGGAACTGCTTTTGCAGATGCGCAAACGTTTGCCTGTGATCCGCATGGAGCTTTCAGAAACATTCTGTGCCCCTGCTTTACAATATCTTTGCAAGCAGATGAAGCTGAAAGATTCGCAGATTTTCTATGCAAAGGCTCCGCTGGATCTTTCCTTTGTCTACGAATGTAAAACGCTCGTCAGCGACCCCGTACTGCAATATGAACGCTTCTCACCACAAACTTCTGCAAGTGTTTCCCCTCGAAGGTCAATGTTTACACAAATCCGCAAGCATGATATTCTCCTCAACTACCCCTATGAGAGCATCCGAAGCTTTCTGCGTTTGCTGGACGAGGCTGCGGAAGATCCAGCAGTAGTGCGCATCTCCATTACACTGTATCGCATGGCAAGAGATAGCCGTGTAGTGGCTGCTCTGTGCGAGGCTGCTGGAAGAGGAAAAGAGGTTATTGCCCTGACCGAATTGCGCGCACGGTTTGATGAGGAGGGCAACATCCACTGGGCAAAGGTTTTGGAGCAGGCAGGCGTAAAGGTAATTTACGGGCCGGAAGGGTACAAGGTACACTCTAAGCTTTTGCTAATTGAGCGGAAAATGCGGGGCAAAACAGAATACTTTACGCAAATCGGCACAGGCAATTACAACGAAAAGACCGCAGCTATCTATACGGATTACTGCTTGATGACTGCAGATCCGCAAATCAGCAGCGATGCAAGTGCTGTGTTTGCAGCACTGTTGGAAAACAAATTGCCCGATGCGCAGGAGAATCTGCTGGTAGCACCTTACGGATTACAAAACCGTTTTCTGGAAATGATAGAAGAACAGATGCATCTGGCGGAAAACGGCCAGCCTGCTTATATCGCAATGCGTATGAACGGTCTTTGCGACAAGGAAATCATGCAAAAGCTGATTGAAGCATCCTGCGCAGGCGTGAAAATTGAACTGCTGGTGCGCGGTATCTGCTGCTTGTTGCCTGGGCAGGAAGAGCTAACCGAAAACATCACCATAAAGAGCATTGTGGGCAGGTATCTGGAACACGCTCGCGTGTATATTTTCGGTATGGGTGAAGATGCAAAGGTTTATCTCGGTTCGGCAGACTGTATGCCCCGTAATATGCTACGCCGCGTGGAAGTCTGCACACCAGTAAAGGATGCTGCACTTTGCAAACGATTGATAGAAGAATTCCATTTGCAATTCAATGATCCAGTCAAGGCACGCATGCGTAAGGCTGATGGAGACTATCTCTTGCCTGCGTCGCAAGGCGGTGCGGTGGATTCGCAATCCGCTTTGTACGCCTGTGCCTGTAAGCGCACAGAAGATACTGCATAATAAAGGCTTCTTATTGTGGAAAGAAAGGATTTACCGATGAAAACCAATCCACATTTCACTGCAAAGCAGATCATTTTGTTTATTACTTACGCGATCCTCCTCTACTTGGGGCTGACGCACATCTCTACGCTAGGCAATATCGTTTCATGGCTCGTTGCGATATTGCAACCAATCATAATCGGCTGTGTGACAGCCTTTATACTAAACGTTGTGATGGGCTTATTCAAACGCAAGCTGTTCGGCAAAATGGAACGATCCAGGCACAAAGCGGTGCGCGCAATGTGTATGCCCCTTTGCGTATTCTGCACGGTACTGTGTGTGATTGCATTTCTATTGCTGATCATCTTCATGATTATACCACAGGTTACGGCTGCTCTCACTACGCTGATTGACAAGCTTCCCCAAAGTGCGAAACAGTTCAAGACTGTCCTTGTTACGCAGATGACAGAATGGAGCATACCGCAGAACATCATTGACAATGTTGCATCGTTCTCGCTGGACTGGAAAAAAGTCATTGACCTTATCACCAATTTTATTGATGGAAACCAAATTGAAACGGTTGTTAGCGGAGCGTTTGTCGCAACGACTTCTGTCATTTCCACTGCTACCAATTTCTTCCTGGGTGTGATCATCGCAATTTATATTCTGGCGAAAAAAGAACGGTTTATGTTCTATGTGCATTGCATTCTAAAGCTGATCATACCAAAAAAATACCATGAGGAGAACTTCCGCATTTTTTCCTTGGCAAAACGTTCCTGTGCGAATTTTTTAACAGGACAACTGTTGGAAGCAATCATCATCGGCGTACTTTGTACCGTACTGCTTGCTGTTTTGAAATTCCCCTACCCTGCTGCCATCGGTGTGTTGGTCGGCATTACCGCATTGATCCCCATCATTGGCGCATGGATCGGTGGAGGCGTGGGGCTATTGCTGGTATGGGTAGATGCTCCCGAAAAAGCCATCTGGTTTCTTGTGTTTATTATCGCCCTGCAATTTGTTGAGGGACAGTTCATCTACCCAAAGGTGGTCGGCGATTCGTTGGGTCTGCCTGGTTTGGTTGTGCTGCTTGCTGTTATACTTGGCACCAGTTTTGGCGGTATCACTGGAATCTTCATTGCAGTACCCCTTTCCGCTATCCTCTATACGCTGCTCAAGGAAGCCATTGAAGCACGGAATTACCACTATCAGCCAAAGAACACTTGCGCTATTCCCACCCTTTCTGCCAGAAATAATGATTCGCCCAAAGAAGAATCGTATGATACCCTCGCAGAGGCAATCGACAATTTGCAAGAATTACCTGATACTGAGAACATCGTGGATACGCCACAGTGTTCGGGCAACACCCATGATGCAGATGTATCACAAAACGATTAGACGTTCTTTGTGCAATATCGCCTGAAACGATGCCCTAAAAGGCTGCACCTCTTTACACAGGATGCAGCTTTTTGCATTGACGAAAACCGTTTTTTGTGATATAATGTGTGCAGAGCGACCGATATGCGCTCCCTTTTCAGAAAGGAGGCTATCTTATGATAACCAAAAAATTGTACGAAACAGACGGTTCTCTTCGTGAATTTACTGCACAGGTCATCTCCTGCGTACCTGCCCGAAAAACTGCCCCGAAAGATGCTGCATTTGAGATTACCCTCTCGCAAACAGCTTTTTTCCCTGAGGGCGGTGGTCAATATGCCGATAGCGGTAATCTCGGTAACGCTTGCGTAATTGATGTACAGGAAATTGACGGCGAGATCATCCACTACACCGATGTTCCGCTCCCTGAAGGCGTTGAGGTCATGGGGTTGCTTAACTGGGAAGAACGCCTCCGAAAAATGCAGAATCATTCTGGTGAGCATCTTATTTCTGGTATTGTACATAAACAGTTTGGCTATGATAATGTAGGCTTTCATCTCGGTAAAGATGATGTGACAGTGGATTTCAGCGGCATACTGACGGATGCAGAACTTCGCTTTGTCGAATATATCGCAAATCGCGTGGTAGCACTGAATGTGCCCATTACTGTTTCCTATCCCACGCCAGAAAAAGCTTGCAAGATGGACTATCGCTCAAAGCTGGATAATATTGAGGATCTTCGCCTCGTTACCATTGGCGAATGGGATTGCTGCGCTTGCTGCGCGCCTCATGTGGATGCCACGGGGCAAATCGGCTGCATCAAGATCATTGACTCGGAAAACTGGAAAAATGGCGTGCGCGTGCGTATGCTTTGCGGGTTGGATGCTCTGGATGACTATCAGAAACGTCTGGAAAACACCGCACGTATCTCCGAACTGCTTTCTGCAAAGCAACATGAAACCGCAGTTGCAGTGGAAAGACTGGTGCGAAATCTACAGAATGAGCATACAATACAAATGCAGCTCAAGAATGCTCTGCTGGAAAGCAAGATTGCACAGTTGCAACCCACAGATGGTAATCTTGTACTGTTTGATTCAATTCTGGATCCTGATACGCTCCGCAAGCTGGTCAATGCCGGAACTTCTCTCTGCAAGGGCGTTTGCGCGGTTTTTTCTGGCAACGATACCGACGGATACCGCTACATTATTGGCAGCGAAAACGGAAACTTGCGTGCTGCGGCAAAGGAGTACAATGCTGCACTCCAGGGCAGAGGCGGTGGATCTGACAATATGATTCAAGGCACAATGATGGCATCCGCCGAACAGATCAAAGCCTATTTTGCATAAAAAATGCCCTGCTGCGGGTGTAACAGCAGAGCAAAATGATTCTCGTGTACGGTCATGGATTCATAGAACGCATTGGTTGCCTGTGCCTGACTCACATTTCGCCTTTGCTTTCTGTGTTCAGCATACCAGATTCTTGAGAAAAAAGCAAGAGATTATTCAGATTGTAACCATATTGGTGCGAGATTGAAAAGGTTTTGTTATCGTTTTGCAATTTTTTCCCGTAGTTGTTACAAAACGATAACTGCTACAGAAATCAGACTCATTGATAAAACGGGAGGTCATACAATGATTCATTACTTTCAGACCATTGACGGCAAGCTGCAAAGCGTGGAAAGCGCACAGCCTGGGTGCTGGGTTTCGGTGTATGAACCAACGCCAGAGGAAATCGAGATTCTCACGGGAGAATACGGGCTGGATGTCGGTTTTGTGCGTTCTTCACTGGATGAGGAGGAATCCTCCCGTGTGGAGCGCGAGGATTCTCAAACGCTGATTATCGTGGATACTGCGGTGGCGGTGAAGGAAGAACGCAGTGATACCCTGCTCTTTTATACCGTGCCCCTTGGCATTATCACCACGCCTGACTATGTCTTTACCATTTCGCTCAGGCGCAACCAGATTATGCAGAATATCGCAGAAGGTGCTGTGCCCAATGTGCATACACAGATGAAAACACGCTTCATTCTTCAGGTGCTGATGCGCATTTCTGCCGGATTTGTTACTTACCTGAAACAGATCGACAAGATTTCCTACTCTATGGAGAAACAGCTGAGCGGTGCCATGAAAAACCACGAGCTGGTACAGCTGATGGGTTTGGAGAAATCCTTAGTTTACTTTTCCACTTCCCTGAAGGCGAATCTCAACACGATTGAAAAGATTCAACGTGGCAGAGTGGTAAAGCTATATGAGGACGATCAGGATCTCATGGATGATGTGACCATTGAGCTGAAACAGGCTATTGAGATGGCAAGCATTTACAGCGGAATTTTGGCAGTACTGATGGATGCATTCTCCTATGTCATTGCAAATAATCAGAATGCTGTGATGTCACGACTGACGGTGATCACGGTGATCATGTCCATTCCTACAATGATATTCAGCTTTTATGGTATGAACACCTCTGGATTACCCATCGCCGCCACATGGTTTCCGACAGCAATTGCGGTTTGCGCCACAGCAATGGTCGCATTTATGCTGCTGCGCAGACACAAATAAAACCAAACAGAAGTTCAGCTCATCGGCTTTATAACCGATGAGTTTATCTTTTGTCCCCCTTTTTCCATCAGCAAAAAGTTGACAATATGACAGTTTTATGATATAATACCCATGGATATTCGGCAATTTTTGCCGATCATGTATTCCAATTGTAACCTGCGAGGGGGGCAATTACTATGAAAAAGCGACTCATGTTCGGTGTCATCATTGCTGAAACAGAGCATATCCTGCAAAAACGAATCATTAAGGGTATGATCGCGCAAGCACAGACACTGGATATCGACCTCTGCATTTTTTCTATGACATCCAACGATATCCATAAAACCCCACATCAGAATGCGGAGTTGAATTTGTACCGATATATGAATTTCAATCTGTTGGACGGCATTCTGTACGCCAGAGCTACCATTGCAGGCGATTACGCCAAGCAGTATATTGATCAGTTGCTGCTTGCACAGAAGAAGCCTGTCCTCACGGTAGATGACAACACAAGTCCTTTCCCATGCCACATGATTGATGATAAAACGGGCATTACAGAACTCACCACACACTGCATTGAGGTACATGGTCTGACGGATCTCATCTGTCTGACGGGCTATCCGAATAATTATCATGCCCAGCAACGGGCTGAAGGCTTTTGTGAAGCCATGCGGGCACATGGTTTGCCTTGCGGCCCAGAGCGCATTGTGTACGGCGATTTCTGGGAAGAACGCGCAAGAGCTTTGGGCGAGGAAATCGTTAACGGCACTCGCCCTATGCCACAGGGAGTGATCTGTGCCAATGATGCTATGGCAAAGTTTCTCTGCGAGGAACTGACGGAAAAAGGAATCAACATTCCAGAGCAGATCACGATAGTGGGCTACGATGCTTCATTGATCAATGAACAGAACATTATCTCAATAACCAGCTATGTACGAAAGAACTTCACTCTTGGTGCCACTGCTGTTTTGCAGCTGCATCAGCAATTGACAGGCAAAGCGGGAAAACTGGTAGAAACTGAAAAAATCACCTTAATTACAGGCAGAAGCTGCACCTGCGGCGACGACGACGGATATCTGCGCCATGTGCTGCGGGAAAAAGAAGAAACGGAATACTATAATATACTGTTTCGATTCAGCAATATGACAATCAACATGACACATCATGAGACGTTGGATGATTGCATGGAAGAACTGCTGCGGTATCTCTTTTTGCTGCGCAAGCAAAAGGAATACTACCTTTGCCTCAATGAGGACTGGGAAGGTGACGGCGCAGTGGGGCGGCAGGATGATTACCGCCGAGAGGGCTTCCCGGAGCATATGATTCTCAAAGTCGGTGGATGTCAGGTGCTTTCAAAGCCCTTCCAGTCATCCAGGATGCTGCCTGCTCTGCATGAGCCGCGCGAAAACCCTACTACATATTTCTTCTCTCCCCTGCACCACAATGACCGCCTGTTCGGCGTTTCAGTGGTGGGATTGGGCGATGCAACCGATTGCTATGACCCTGTATATCTTCCGTGGAAAACCGCTGTGGAGATCGGACTGGAATATGTACGAATACAAAGCTATCTCCGAAGATTCAACAATCGTATCTATCTTTCGGAGATCCGCGATTCGCTGACAGGCTTGTTCAATGCGGAGGGACACGAAAAATTCTGCAAAGAATGCTTTGCTGCTGCCAAAAAAGAGCAGCGTCGTTTTCTAATCCTTTATGCGCAATGCGATGGCGTGCGGCAACTCAATGAAACATACGGACACACCGAGGGCGACAGTGCAATCTCTGTGCTTGCCAACGCTATCAACAATTGTTGCTCAAGCAATGAACGTTGCGCACGCATTCAGGATGGGCTGTTTTCCATCATCGGCTACCGCGATTACGTCATTGAAGCCGATGCTATGCTGATACAATCCATACGCAACTCGCTGGATCAATACAATCAGACCTCTTTGAAACCTTACAAGGTAACCGCAAGCTTTGGCGTTTTCTGCGATTATCTTAAGCCTGAGGACACACTCGAACAAATCTGTGACATAGCGAAAACACAATTGCAGGAAAGCAAAAAAAGTTCGGATGTGAAGCGAAGCGCACCCTATTACCGTCAGTTTGTAGATCTGCGTGAACGTATTTACAGTAATCCCAACGAGGACTGGAATATCGACAAGATGTGCCAATCCATGATCCTGAGCCGTGGATACTTCCAAAAACTGTATTCACGCTGCTTTGGCATCAGTTTTACACAGGATGTCATTAATAGCCGCATTTCTCTTTCTAAGCGATTGCTCGCCAGCACCGATATGAGCATCGCTGATATTTCGGAATCCTGCGGCTATGCAAACTATGTTCACTTTATGCACCAGTTTAAGAAAGTAGTGGGTATGACAGCAACCGACTATCGCAAAAAAGAACAGGCAAAATAAACCATGTCGTTCATTTGATATGCGCATTGTTTTGTATGAATTGACGAAAACTTCGTGAAGATCACAAAAATGCTTGACATTTTTCTGCAAATTGTCGTATAATAGGCACATCTGGAAGTATTGTTGTGGGAAGGCAATGGACATGACCGTCTGGTCATCCGTCTGACAGAGAGAATGCTGATTGCGCTGAAAGGCATTCGACGGAACCCTCTACGGCTACCACCACTGCTGCAATGATATCATCTGGTAGAGTGAAACGCTCGGGTGGAACCGTGCGGCGTTTGTGATACACAAACCTCGTACCCCAAGCAGGTGTTGTCATCTGCTATGGGTGACGAGGTTCTTTATTTTTAGGAGGTTGTTTGTTATGATGATTCGTTTTGCAAACGGCAATTACGAAAGCGACGGTGACATCACCGTATATGATGCCGCAAAAGAGGCAGGCGTTCTCACAAAAGAAGTCATTGCGGCAAAGGTAAACGGTGTGCCCACGGATCTGACGGCTGTACTGAACGCAGACGCTGATGTGGAGCTGCTCACCTTTGACATGGAGGACGGCAAGCACGTTTTCTGGCACACGGCGGCCCATGTTCTGGCACAGGCAGTCAAGCGTTTGTATCCCGAGGTCAAGCTGACCATAGGCCCTGCCATTGATCGCGGTTTCTACTACGATTTTGACTCGGAAATGCCCTTTACTGCCGACACCATGAAGGCTCTTGAGAGTGAAATGAAGAAGATTGTGAAGGAAAACCACAAAATTGAACGCTTTACTTTACCAAGAGCCGATGCCATCGCCTTTATGCAAGAACGCAAGGAGCCATACAAGGTTCAACTCATTGAAGAACTCCCCGAAGGCGAAACCATCAGCTTCTACCGTCAGGGCGATTTCGTAGATCTCTGCGCGGGCCCTCATCTGTTTTCTACCGGTATGGTGAAAGCTTTCAAGCTGACACAATGCACTGGTGCGTACTGGAAGGGCGATCAGAATAACAAGATGCTCAAACGTATCTACGGTGTCGCTTTTCCAAAGAAAGAGATGCTTCATGAGCATCTGGAGATGCTTGAGGAAGCAAAGAAACGCGACCACAACAAAATCGGAAGAGAGTTGGGCTACTTTACCACAGTGGATTACATCGGTCAGGGACTGCCGATTTTGATGCCTAAGGGTGCAAGAGTCATTCAGCTTCTGCAGCGTTGGGTTGAGGATGTGGAGCAATCAAAAGGCTGCCTGCTGACCAAAACTCCACTCATGGCAAAGCGCGACTTATATAAGATTTCAGGTCACTGGGATCACTATCTGGATGGTATGTTTATTTTGGGCGATCCCTACGACGAGGATAAGGAATGCTTTGCACTCCGCCCAATGACCTGCCCGTTCCAGTATCAGGTCTACCTGAACAAACAGCGTTCCTACAAAGAGCTACCCATGCGTCTGACGGAAACCTCAACCTTGTTCCGTAACGAGGACAGTGGTGAAATGCACGGTCTGATTCGTGTGCGCCAGTTTACCATCTCTGAAGGGCACTATGTTCTGCGCCCCGATCAGCTGGAGGAGGAGTTCCGTGGCTGCTTGGAGCTTGCCAAGTATATGCTCGATACCGTGGGTCTGTTGCAGGATTGTACATTCCGATTCTCACAGTGGGATCCTGCCAATCCCAATAACAAGTACGAGGGCACAGCAGAACAGTGGGAAACCGCACAAGCTGCCATGAAGAAAATTCTGGATGATATCGGTCTTGCGTACTCTATCGGCATTGATGAGGCTGCTTTCTATGGGCCAAAACTGGATATTCAGTACAAAAATGTATTCGGCAAGGAAGATACTCTGGTTACAATCCAGATAGATATGCTGCTGGCTGAGCGTTTCGGTATGTATTATGTGGACAAGGACGGTCAGAAAAAATTGCCGTACATTATCCACAGAACCTCCCTGGGCTGTTACGAGCGCACACTGGCTTATATGCTGGAACGTTTTGCAGGCGTGCTGCCCCTGTGGCTCGCTCCTGAGCAGGTGCGCATTATGCCCATTGGCGAGGAGCATATCGCTTATGCAAAAGCTTTGGGTGATAAACTGACAAACGCTGGTATGCGCATTATTGTGGACGAAAAAGACGAAAACATTGGTACGAAAATTAAGAATGCCCGTCTGGAACGTATTCCATATATGCTCATCATCGGTGACAAGGAAGTGGAAGAAAACGGCGTAACGGTTCGTTCCCGTAAAGAGGGCGAACTGGGGTTGATGCCATGCGATGCTTTGGTGCAGAAACTGCTGACCGAAGTAGCAACGAAAGCAAAATGAATCACAGAAAAAAGCGTGGTGTTTCATGCATCACGCTTTTTCGCTCTTCATCACTTAGTCGGAATCTATCAGCAGAATAGGCGAAATTGTGACTTTTTTCATAAATTTGCAAAAACCTCTTGATTTTGACACAAAAATTCTGTATAATAGGAGTATGTACAAGAGTGCGCTGCACTCTTAGTAGAAAGGAGTTATTTTATGATCTATTCACATGAAGTCGAAACAATGTGCCCGATCAAGCAGGGCGTTGCTCACGGCGCTGCTCCGATCCCGGAGGAAGCTCAGTGGGTTAAGGTCAAGGATGTAAAGGATATTTCTGGCTTTACACACGGCATCGGTTGGTGCGCACCCCAACAAGGTACCTGCAAACTTACCCTTAATGTCAAAGAAGGCGTTATTCAAGAGTGCTTGGTGGAAACCATCGGTTGCTCTGGTATGACGCACTCTGCTGCAATGGCTGCTGAGATCCTGCCTGGCAGAACCGTGATGGAGGCTCTAAACACTGACCTCGTCTGCGATGCGATCAATACCGCAATGCGCGAGCTTTTCCTGCAAATCGTTTACGGTCGCTCCCAGAGTGCTTTCTCCGAAGGTGGTCTGGTCGTTGGTGCAGGTCTGGAGGATCTTGGTAAGGGTCTGCGTTCTCAGGTTGGTACTATGTACGGCACCTTGGCAAAAGGCCCCCGCTATCTGGAAATGACTGATGGCTATGTGACTGGTTTGGCTCTGAACGAGGACAACGAAATCATTGGCTACCAGTTTGTAAACTTCGGCAAGATGATGGACTTCATCAAGGCAGGCGATGATGCTAACACCGCTTTTGAAAAAGCAAAGGGTCAGTACGGCAGAGTTGCAGATGCTGTGAAGATCGTTGATCCCAGAAAAGAATAAGGAGGACTTGCACAATGGCTTTGTTTGAATCCTATGAGAGAAGAGAAAAGCAGATCCTGGCAGTTCTGGCACAGTATGGTATCAGCACCATCGAAGAGTGTGCAGATATCTGCAAGGAAAAGGGTCTGGATGTATACAAAATGATCGAGGGCATTCAGCCCATCTGCTTTGAGAACGCAAAATGGGCTTACACCGTAGGCTGCGCGATTGCCATCAAAAAGGGCTGCACTAGAGCCGCTGATGCTGCTGCTGCCATCGGTGAGGGCTTGCAGGCTTTCTGTATTCCTGGTTCTGTTGCTGATCAGCGTAAGGTTGGTCTGGGTCATGGTAATCTGGGCAAAATGCTCCTGGAAGAAGACACCGAGTGTTTTGCTTTTCTGGCAGGTCACGAATCCTTTGCTGCAGCAGAGGGTGCCATTGGTATCGCAGAGAAAGCAAACAAAGTGCGTAAAAAGCCTTTGCGTGTTATCTTGAACGGTCTGGGTAAGGACGCTGCACAGATCATTGCACGTATCAACGGCTTTACTTACGTTGAAACCGAAATGGATTATCACACTGGCGAGGTCAAGGAAGTATTCCGCAAGGCATACTCCGATGGTCTTCGCGCAAAGGTAAACTGCTACGGTGCAAATGATGTCACCGAGGGTGTTGCAATTATGTGGAAAGAGAATGTAGATGTTTCCATCACTGGTAACTCTACGAATCCTACTCGTTTCCAACATCCTGTTGCAGGTACTTACAAGAAGGAGCGTCTGGAGAAGGGCAAGAAGTACTTCTCCGTTGCTTCTGGTGGCGGTACTGGACGCACACTGCATCCCGATAATATGGCCGCAGGCCCTGCTTCCTATGGTATGACTGATACATTGGGCAGAATGCACTCCGATGCGCAGTTTGCCGGTTCCTCTTCCGTTCCTGCCCATGTTGAGATGATGGGTCTGATCGGTGCTGGTAACAACCCCATGGTTGGTATGACCGTTGCTTGCGCTGTTGCTGTTGAGGAAGCTTTGAAACGATAATCACGGGGATGTTGCCTCTTTGTACAATTTAAGAAGCATCAGAAAACCAAGTGGGCTGTCAATTCCCGAAGTGTCTTGACACTGGTTTTCGATATAATAGCTATTGAAGATCACCCATGGCTCGGTTCATTCCGAATCATGGGTGATTTTTTGCGATATAAGGTTTTGTAGGGGTAGATGTCAATTGCGAACCCGATAGTCTTCCAGAGGGGATATGTTATCTCTGAATATATTTTCAGTTCTGTGTAACGAAATGCTTCTGGTACTCTGATTCATACAGAATGTTGAAATCAACATCTCCTGTTATTCCGTCAATCCTGCCCCGACTGCTGCGCTGCCACAGCATATAATCCCCTGCATAGTCCGTTTCAGAGGTATAGTGGGCAAGCCACACGGGATAATCTTTTTGAACATACCAAAAAATCTCCAAATAATTCTTACTGCTGTAGAGCATCGTGGAATAGCCATATCGCTGCATTTCCTCATCAAAGAGAACATAAAGTTCGTTCAAATCGCGGATACTCATTTGATACTCTTGAAAATGACCAAATCGTTCCCAATCAAAGGCTACAGGGAAATCAAGTTTGATTCCGTCCAGCTGCTTGGCTACCCATGCTGCATTTGCTTTGATCTCATCTGCCGTATTGGCTGTGGTGTACAGGTACACTCCTACATCCAGACCCGCAGCCTTTGCTGCTACAATATTCTGATGATAGTAAGCATCTATGGTGATGCTCTCATTAAAATGTCCAATCCGCATGATCACAAAACTACAACCCGCTGCTTTCACTGCTTCAAAATCAATCTCTTCCTGCCAACGAGATACATCAATACCAAAACGAATACCCTCCCCGGAATGCTTTGCTATCAACGAATCAAAGGAAAGTCCTGGTGATGTTCCGCCTCCCCCACCCGATGGCAAGGATTCCACAACGGTAATCTTCAACTTCCAAGAATAGGAATTGCCTGCATCATCAGTAATGGTTGCTGTAATAGGATATGTACCACAGACATCTGTATTGACGATGCCAGTATAGGTCAGTGTAGGGGCAGCATCATAAAAATCTGCATAACCAACATAGTCGCTTAGCTCAAAATTGGTGCCTTGCAAGATTGTCGTCCCCCATCCCCCATTGAGAAGAATCGGCGGATCTGTGTCAACAAAAGGAGCGACGGTAGTTGAGGTGGTTGTCACTGCGGTCGTTTCTTGGCGCAAGGTGGTTTTTTCGGTTAGATGCGTGGTTGTGAGCGCATTCTGTGTGGTCGATGTGGTAAAATCGGTTCGGTCGGATACTGTCGTATCAGAAGCAATCGGATCGATTACCGAAGTGGATACATCCGTTATAGAATCTTGTTGCATAACCGCGACGGTAGAAGATTCAGAGGACGCATCGTTACAGCCTACAAGGGTGGCGCACACAAGCATTGTAGTCAAGCAAAAAGAAGGTATTCTTCGTAGTATCATGTCGGCATAATTCCTTTCTGTACTGTTGAAAACTCTCCACATCATTATACTTGATTTTCACTACAATGTAAAGCCTTTTTGTCGAATATTGCGGATGAAAATTCCGGAAGCATTTGCGTAAAATATGGGTTCTAAGCTGCCATCAACCTTCATATGCTGAATCATACAAACGATTTGTGAGGTGAACCATATGAAAAAAGTATGGAAGAGAATCCGAAAGAATAGTATGCTGTTGCTTCTGATGTTTGCACTTTGCGGGATGGGCATTCGTGTAGCACTTTCCAACGCGGATGGCTACGACCATGATGCACTTCCTACCGTTGCCCAAACAAACAACAAAGAATTGGTCTTCATTCTGGATGCGGGACATGGTGGCATGGACGGCGGTTGTTCCAGTGCGGATGGCATTCCAGAAAAAGGCATCAACCTGAACATTATGCTTGCACTGCGGGATTGGCTGGAGGCGTTCGGCTACCGTGTGGAGGTCACCAGAGAGAGAGACCGTTCTATTCACGACCAAGGCATCGAAGGCATCGCAAATCAGAAAAGCTCTGATATGGACAATCGGCTGGAATTGTTTAACAAGTATGACAATGCTGTGTGCATTTCGATCCATCAGAATCAATTCACTGATCCAAAATACAGCGGAGCACAGATGTTTTATGCGAACACCAACAATAAAAGCGAAGGGCTTGCACAGCACTTACAAACACAGTTTCGCGAACAATTACAGCCACAGAATCACCGTGAGATCAAGCAATGTGGGTCGGAGCTGTTCCTCTGCTACTATTGTGAAAACCCAACCGTAATGGTAGAGTGTGGATTCCTTTCTAACCCTGATGAGGCTGCTTTGCTTACCACAGAAGAATACCAGCACAAAGTTGCATTCACGATTTTTAGTGGTATTCAAGAGTGGCTTGCAAAGCAATAATTCAAAAAAATGACGCTTTTGACTGTACATCAAAAGCGTCATTTCTGTTTTATAGCGTTTCAAGATATCGGCAGGCTGCAAGAGCAGCAGTTGCACCATCTGCTGTTGCGGTCACAATCTGCCGAACCGCTTTGGTACGGCAATCCCCTGCTACAAACAGACCTGCTGTTTGTGTCAGGCAACGCTCATCTGCCTTGATATATCCAGAATCATCCAGTGCGGCATAGGTTGCAAAGGCTTGATTATCAGGCTGCTGACCAATCGCAACAAACATACCAGTCACATGAAGGGTTTGCTCACCAGTTAATGTTTGAATCTTAATTCCCGTCAGGGCATCTGCACCGCATAACGCTGTCACGGTGGCGTTGGTAATGACCTCCACATTGGCAAGCTGTTCAATTCGCGTTTGCAGCACCTGCTCACCTGTCAGCCTGGGAAGATTCTGCACAATTGTGACTTTCTCGCACAAATCTGCAAGCAAAATCGCATCCTGCAAGGCAGTATTGCCGCCGCCAATAACTGCGACCTTTTGCCCACGATAAAACGCGCCGTCACAAACTGCACAATAACATACGCCTGCGCCGACCAATTCCGATTCACGTTCCAGCCCCAACACGCGATGCTTTGCCCCTGTTGCTAGTATCACCGATTTTGCCTCGTAGCTGCCAAACTCGCCGATCAAAGTGAAAACATCCCCGTTTTTTTGTATCTCCAAAACAGTATCCAGTTCAACATCGGCACCCTGCGCCTGCACCTGCGAAAGCATCTGATCGGCTAGGGCACTGCCGCTGATTGCGATATGTGTTGGGAAATTCTCGACCTTAGGGGAAAAGGTGATCTGCCCACCAAAGGTTTCTTTTTCAATCAGCAAAACCGATTGGTCTGCACGGCGCGCATACAGAGCCGCGGTCATTCCCGCTGGCCCCGCGCCGATGATAATCACATCGTACAGCATGATGTGTAACTCCTTGTTTATTGTTTCACTTTTGCACTGTTTGCAAATTTTCGGATTTCCGACGCATTGACGATTCTATCAAAAGTACCGTCATGCTCAACAATCAGCGTAGGTGCCTGCTTGATACCATATTTCGCAACCAATTCTGCGTTCTCATCTGCTATGATCTTGGTAAAGGGAATACCTGCCTGCTCCAGAAAAGTGGCTGCTATGCGGCAGTTGGGGCAGGTCGCCGTTGCAAATAGCATCACTGTTGCCTCCTCTGTGGCAGGGGCAACGGTGGCTGCGGTTGTTTCGGTGGATACAGGAACCCCATTACGGGTCAACACAGAATGCTCGATATCGTACACTTTACGGTCGAGATACTCCTGCGCTTTGCCATCGTTGAAATTCTTGACAGGACGATAGTAGCCTGTGATGCGACTATAGACTTCAGTTTCTGCACCGCACTCGGGACAAGTTTTCTGCTCACCCACCAGATAACCGTGATTACGACACACGGAATAGGTAGGAGAAAGCGTATAGTAAGGCAGCTTGTAATTCTCGGCAATCTTACGCACCAGCGTTGCGGCAGCCTTCCAATCGGGCAGCTTTTCACCCAAAAATGCGTGGAACACGGTGCCCGAAGTATAGCATGTCTGCAATTCGTCCTGCACATCCAACGCTGTGAAGATATCCGCGGTGCAGCCAACTGGCAGATGAGAGCTATTGGTATAATACGGCGTATCGCCTGGCTTGGCTGCGGTAATGATATTGGGGTAACGCTTCACATCATGCTTTGCCAAACGGTAAGTGGTAGACTCAGCAGGAGTTGCCTCAAGGTTATACAGATCACCGTACATCTCTTGATAATCAGCAAGACGCTCTCGCATATGATCCAGAACCTGCTTGGTAAACCGCTGTGTTTCAACATGGGTCAGATCCTTGCGCAGCCACTTTGCATTCAGACCAACCTCGTTCATGCCGATCAGCCCGATGGTGGAGAAATGATTATCCAGCGTACCCAGATAACGCTTGGTATAGGGGTACAAGCCCTCGTTCAGCAAATTGGTGATCACAGTACGCTTGATTTTCAGGCTGCGCGCTGCGATATCCATGAGTTTATCCAATCGTTGATAGAAATCTGCTTCATCGGCTGCAAGATACGCGATACGGGGCATATTGATGGTAACAACACCAACCGAACCAGTGCTTTCACCACTGCCGAAGAAACCACCAGTCTTTTTGCGCAGTTCACGCAGATCAAGGCGCAGCCGACAGCACATACTCCGCACATCGCTCGGCTCCATATCGCTATTGATATAGTTGGAAAAATAGGGAGTACCATATTTTGCGGTCATCTCAAATAGCAGACGGTTATTCTCAGTATCAGACCAGTCAAAGTCACGGGTAATGGAATAGGTGGGAATCGGATACTGGAAGCCACGGCCGTGTGCATCGCCTTCGATCATCGTTTCGATGAATGCCCTGTTGACCATATCCATTTCTTTTTTGCAGTCCTTATACTGAAAGCCCGCGGGTTTGCCGCCAACAATGCACTCCATTTCGGCTAGGTCATTGGGGACTGTCCAATCCAGGGTGATATTGGAGAACGGTGCCTGTGTACCCCAACGGGAAGGCGTATTCACACCGAAGATAAAGGATTCTATGCACTTTTTTACCTGATCATAGGAGAGGTTATCCGCCTTGACAAAGGGCGCAAGATAGGTATCAAAAGAGGAAAATGCCTGCGCGCCTGCCCACTCATTTTGCATAATGCCCAAAAAATTGACCATCTGGTTGCAGAGAGTTGCCAGATGCTTTGCGGGGGCAGAAGTGATCTTACCCTCCACGCCGCCTAAGCCCTCCTGAATGAGTTGCTTCAGCGACCAGCCGGCACAATAGCCAGTCAACATAGAAAGATCATGAATATGCATATCAGCATTACGGTGCGCATTGGCGATCTCATCATCATATATTTCCGATAGCCAATAATGAGCGGTTATGGCACCCGAATTGTTGAGAATCAGACCACCCACCGAATAGGTAACGGTAGAATTCTCTTTCACGCGCCAGTCGCTGACTTTGACATAGCTGTCCACGATTTCCTTATAATCCAGAATAGTGGACTTAAGATTACGCAGCTTTTCACGCTGACGGCGATACAAGATATACGCTTTTGCCACATCAGCGTAGCCTGCCTGAATGAGGACTGCCTCGACGCTATCCTGAATATCTTCCACAGCGATCAGTTCATCTTTGATTTTAGGCTCAAAATCTGCCGTAACCTTGAGTGCCAGCATATCAATAATCGCAGGGTGGAATTGCTTGCCCTGCGCATTGAACGCCAGTTCAATTGCTTTTGCGATCTTGTCCAGATCAAAAGAAACTACACTGCCATCTCGTTTTGTAACTTGATACATAATGCTTTGACTCCTTATCAATGATTTAGATTCCTCGCAACGCAGCGCGAGGGATATTGTTTTGCACGATTTCGAGATATTGATGCATCTGCGATGGTGTACACGCATGAAGCCCAGAACAAATCAACGCGCCAGAATCGCGAAACTGTTGCAGATAATACGCTTCTGCGCCTTGCAACCATTTGCCGATCACAGAAAACGATTCTGCATCGTGATACTCCTGCACCACTGTAGTGCGGAATTCATAGGATATTTTGCCACGCATCAGATAACGCACACTTTCGTTGATGGCTTCTACTGACACCTGTTCGGTGCCTGCTGTAGAAGCATACAAAGCTGGTGCATTCTTGATATCCATGGCAACCATATCAACCAGACCGCTTTCACACATGGCGATCAACTGCTCCGGCATCGAGCCGTTGGTATCCAATTTCACAGCATAGCCCAACGCTCTGATCGGACGAATGAAGTCCTTGAGATCCTTTTGGAGCAACGGTTCACCCCCTGTGATGCACACGCCATCCAGCAGCCCTTTCCGCTTGCGCAGATACGCATAGACCGTTTCCGCATCCAGTGGGGTGCCACAGTTTGGATCCGTCACCAGCGTTGCATTGTGACAAAAGGGGCAACGGAAATTGCAGCCATATGTAAAAACCGTACAAGCTGTCTTTCCCGGATAATCCAGCAAGGTCAAATTCTGCATCCCTGCTAAAATCATCTTTTCTCTCCCCCTCTCATTGGCACATATGGTTCTGATGCCTTGCCGTTGAATGTATTTCCGTGATTTTCGCCGAATTGAATGCGCAATAAACACAACATATAGTGTTTGACGTGTTCATATGCCACAATATTTGCGGTATGTACTATTTTATCAGGTTTGGCAGGCTTTGTCAATACCGTTTGCGGCACATTTCAAAAAATTTTTGATATAACAAGCAACTCCCTGCACCGAAGCACAGGGAGCTGCTACGCAAAATAAGATTATTCGTTGTCCAGACCAGCCAGAATACGTAGAATCGCCACGGCATCTTCGCTGGTGTTTTGACCATTGAGATCTACATCACCATTGCGCAGACCCTGATCGCTGATCTCAACGTCACCGTCCTCGGCAAGAAAGCGGTTGAGCAAAATCACGTCATTAATCTTTACATTGCCGTCACAATTCACATCGCCGATAAGCGTATCTACAGGAGGATCGGCTTCAGAATCAGTAGTGGTAATAGTAGTTGTTGTTGTGGTGGTAGATGTTGTGGTAGCTGCATCAGATGTAGTTGATGTCGTGATCGCGGAGGGCACACCATAGGCGCGGAATTGGAGCGTGCTGGGATCTTGGGCAACCATATCATTGGCATCGTTGCTCCACTGTGCGTAATAGTATACCTGAATCTGCAACTGCGTTGTTACATCCTCCGCAGGAATTGTAATGATTACCGTTTCCACACCATCATCGCTAAGGCTGTTTTCAAACTGGTACTCGCCCGTAACCCATGCGCCATCGACAGAATCCCAATAGCCATAGCCGCCACTCAGAGCTGCCCAAGGCAAACCTGTTGCTTCCAATGTAATTGTTGCAGCACCATTGGTATCCGCCAGCCAGTACTGATTGTTGCTGTCATAATGAACCGGAAGAGATACAACATCACCGATGGGCGGATCTACTGTGGTAGTAGTTGTTGTAGTTGTTGTTGTGGATACAGAAGTAGAAGAGGTCTGTGTACCAACGATGGAATCTGGGCCAACAGCATTTGCAAGATCGATTCTGCCATTTTCCGTCAACAGCTTTGACCACATATAGCGCAGCATCCAACCGTCAAAATCGGTAATTACGGAGGAAGAGCCTGCCATCATGATAGAGGTACCGTTGCCAGGGAAACCTCCAGGTGGAAATCCATCGGATGCGCCCTCGCCGCCGTAGAAATCCGTGATGCCGAAGCCGTGCCCCAGTTCATGAATCTGAACATGCTTGGAACTGGTTCCTTCCGCCATGCCAATATAATAATTATCGGAAAGACGCTGCCCCCAGTCACCGCCACACCCGCCATAATCCGGGAAGCCTTGGGTTGCCCAGAGATACTGGTCGAAACGTTTATCAAGCCCACCAGGATACTCGTAACTCTCATCAAAGAAATGGTCAAAACGAGAAAGCTCACTTGGACCACTTGCCATTGTTGTGGGAATCTCCTGGCTTTCACCAGATTGGATGACATATGTTTCTGCGTTGGTATATACGATTTCATCGGATTGCAGATCCAGCAGCAGTGACGGATCGGTCACCGCCCAACCTACAATACGGACATCAACATGCTGATAGGGCCAGCTGTCATAATCTACAAGGTAATCTGTCCATGCATTCACGCACTCCTCAAGGGCAATCTCCAGATTCTGACGTTGCTGGAGCGTAATCGTTTTGGTAGAGTGCCAGCGCACGATGTAATTCAATGTTCCCTGACCGTCAATGATCTGGTCGAACATCCCGTTGTAACGCTTGGACTGGTTGTTGTAGCCAGAACCTGTGGCATTTTCCGCGCAGATACGGTTTTCCCAGATCCAATCGGCTGCATACTGGTACTCCGACGGCATATCACTGATGGACAACGCCGACGCAGTGAGATTGACACTGTTGCTATGCTGCGGCTGCGGTGCTGCAAGTGCCATCACGGCTGTCAATGCTGACAGCGAAACGCCAAAAGCTTTGCGTGCTGATTTCATGGTAATCCTCCCTTTGATTTGCTCTCTTAAACGGAGCCTTTGTGTATATTCTAGCAGGAATTCTACAAAACGTCAATGATAAAAAGTAATATAAAGTTTGCGTTTTGTACTCTCTGTTCAGACTGACTGCATCATACGGCGAAACTGGTCAGGGGAAAAACCAGTACATTGCTTGAATCGCCGTAGAAATGAGGTAACATTTTCATAGGCGCACTGTTCAGCGATCTCTGCAATGGAAGCGTTGGTTGTACGCAGCAATCGTTTGGCGCAAAGCATTTTGCTATCCGTCACATCCTGCTTGCAGCTGACACCAAAAAATTTATGGTATATGGTCTGAAAATAGGTGCGACTGAGATAGACTTCATTACACATTTCGTCGATATTCCAACGTCGTTCGGGGGCGGCATAAATCGCCTTGCGCAGAAGCAGCAGTTCCATATAATGCGGCAGGGAACTCAATTTGCGTACTTCTTCCTGCCTATGATCACACTGTGCCATTACATCGTTGAACATTGCCTGAAGATTCGTTTCGGCAGTACATGGAATCATTTGCTTGCCTATGGAAAGCGAAACGGCATAGGGCAAACCATTCATCTGATTATACTCACGCACTTGCAAATCCAATTGCTTGTGCCACTCGTTGCAGTCCTGCTGCGTATCCCGCATACCGACCACCAAAAATCTGCCGCCATCCAGACGAAAACAAGTCTGATTCATGGTACAGATGCTGCTAAGCAGCTTTGCAATGTTAAGAATCAGAGCATCGCCCTCTGCGTAGCCATACTGGTTATTGATATATGTAAGATAGTCAATATCAAGGGCTGTCAGCATCAAATATGTATGTGTCTGCGATGCCTGAATCGCACATTGTTGCAGGATTTGCGGAATCGCCTGACTATCAAACAAACCAGTAAATGGGTCACGCACCGCTGAAAAAGACAACCGACTGGAAACACGCATTAAATGATTGCGCACACGGATAAATTCCAAGCCATTGCATATGCATTCATTCCAGGATGCCATTACCTGGTTATATTGCTCCGGATGGTCGTCCATACGCATAACGGCATAGCCGTAGCATCTTGCATTAAAGTGCAGCGGCAGAATGAAATCCACGGTGGCAGCATCATTCTGCATGGAAGGCGGCAACAGTTGCGACAACGGAAACACTACGGGAATCCCTGGTGCATCACTGACTTGCATCATTTCAGAATATCCCTCAGTACGATACGCATTGCCATTTTTCATTTCATCCCAGTCCATACACAGGCATAGGGCATAACGAGTTACATTACTCAGCACATAGGATTTTTCTGTAAGCGTTTGCTGAAACTGCATGAGATTTTCGGCACACTCCAATGAAACCATGACATTGGCGTTGGAAAAAGCCGTCATACTATCATCGACGGATTTTTTTCGGCGAAATACCATCATCGGAAATGCCATATCCAGTTCGGAGCAGCCGCAGGTGGTGCCACATTCCATGGAACCAATATCTGTTGTGATATCCCACGGGGTATACTGTATATTTCGGATTCGTGCCAACAGGCAAATCACCGCTTCCACACCCGCCTGATGCAATGGCAGAGAAACACTTGCAATTTTGGGGATATGATACGCTGCTTGCAACGATGCACCAAAACCGGCAATGGCAATATCCTGCGGGATTTGCATACCCCCTGCTGCCATGGTATCACAGAACGCAATTGCCATGGCATCATGAGAAAACAACATGGCACGCGGTCTATGTACTTCGCCGCAGAGCATTTGCTCACCTAAGGCACGTATTTCTGCATCAGTACCCTTGCTTTCAAAACAGGTCACAGTACAATCTGCATTTTCGATCATCAAGCGGCGAAACCGTTCCGATTCTTCGGGGCGTGTGGTATCAATCATCACACCGAGATCCGTGTAGCCGTGATCTACGGTCATGTGTTGGAGCAACATTTGAATCTGCGCATCGGTATCCGTAGCAATACACGCATAATCGTCTATAACCCTACCAACGGTGATGCAAGGCACATGACATTTTTCTTGCAAAATCTGACGCAACATTGGCGTAATGGGAGAATCCGTTCGACGAGATGGGATATACATGACTGCATCCACTGTATCAAAGGGTATGGCACAGTAGATATTGCACTCGCCCTGAAAATGTTCGACATACTTGGGGTCGGGGTTATTCGGTGCAACAACCAACAGTGCGATTCCCTCCTGCTTCGCCTGCGCAAACACACCGTGCAGCACGCCCCATGTGAAGTCATCAAACAGCTCTTCGGCAATCACCACGATTTTTTGTGCTTTTTTCATTTTCCAGGATACCCCCTTCTTATCTTTCATTTATTATACCACATCTTCCTTTGCTTTTCAAGTTGGGAGACTATATAACAATAGACTTTCGGCACACAGCACCTTTTGTGAGCTTCCGTCATGCACGGGAGCTGACAGAAGGTGCTGTTTTTGTTCTATGGTTATCCTTCCCTTCAGGGATTGATGCCGCACGGACTGCGGATCGATACGCAGAGGGAACGGTAATGCCTTCACCGTTCCCCTTTCCGTGCTATATATGAAGAAGGCAAATACAGCCCGATCACATCGGGAGAAAGAAGGCAGGAATATGATTTTCGCATTCTACAACAATAAGGGCGGCGTGGGGAAAACCACCACTGCGATCAATGCAGCGTATACCTTTGCAAAGCAAGGGCGCAGCGTTCTGGTCGCTGACTGTGACCGTCAACAGAACGCCGCACGCTTTCTTTGTGATTCTCTCCCTTCGGACGGAATGGAACTGAACAGTCGGTATGACCGCATCTCGGTTCTCTCCTGCATCGGAGAAAACGCCGAGTGGCAGACCAAGCTCAGAGGGGCAGCATTGCATTTTGATATCGTTCTGCTCGATATGCCGCCTGCATTGACAGAGCAAACGAACGAACTGCTTGCGATCGCAGACAGCGTGATCGTACCGATCGAGCTTGGGAGCTTCGCAATTCAGGGCATCACGGCGGTGACCTCTGCCGTCAATCGCTGCAACACGACTTTTCTTGGCTGCCTTGTCACGCGGTTTGACCGCAAGAACAGTGCAGATGTGGAAATGCTCGATGTGTTGCAGCATCAGCTCGGCAGCAAGTTGTTCGATACGGTCATTCCGCAAAGCAAGATCATTCGCAACAGCATCAGTTTTCGGATGACCGCAGCGGAATACATGGGCTGGCTTCAGCCTGCAAAGACATATGATGCGCTGACAGCAGAAATGCTGCGCAAGGCAATGTAAAGGAGGGCTTCACGATGCAAAATCTGATCTTCTACAGTGATCGGCACAAAAAGGATTTTCTTCTTTTGCTCGGAAAAATGAGATCGACCGATCCGTACCACATGGCAGTCGCCTATCTTCTCGCCCTCGATACAGTTCTGAGGGATCATACCGAAGCCGTTTTTGATTTTCAAGAGGATGTAATCAGAATTGAGGGGTTGAGCGAGGGCTTTCAAACAGGCACAAGTGCTAAAACTACTCGGTTAGCGTTTAATCTCTGGAATGGCTGTTACGACGACGGAGAGGAGTATACCGACAAGGAGGGCTATAAAGTGCCTTTACCTTCACAATATTTCACGCCTGAACAGATTTTCAGCTGTACAGAATATGCTCCGTACTACTGGCAGGCGATACAGCTTCGTTACCCTGAAATACAGTTTACTATGAGGAGGACATGAAACATGAAAATGATCGTTATTGAAGGTTTATCAAAATCAGAGCAAGCATATCTTCAGATCGCAGAGCGAAAATTTCTTCCCTTGCTGCAAAAGTGTATGGACGATCCTGACCCAAAGCTGACGATCGAAAACGGACAGCTTTGCGTGAACGGCGTACCGATTGGAGATTGGACACTGATCTCCAATTACCGATTGGCAGATCAGGGCATTTCCTTCCAGTATGGCGAAAAGCGTACACGATATCTTTTCTTCGGATCGGAAACAGGGGAAAAGACAAGAATTGTACTGATCCATGAAGCGCACCGCGATCAGCTCGGCGTGCGCTGCATCTATCAGGAAAGAGCATGAAGGGAGAGAAAGCAGATGCCAAAGAGAAAATTCGATGCCGCATTGACCGCCGATATCAAGACGGTCAGCAGCGACAGCTTCCGTGACCATATCCGAATGCTCCCGATCAACAGCCTGAAAGCATCGGCAGAGAATTTCTATTCACTGTCAGAACTGGAATTGCTTGCAGAGGGCATCGTAGGTTTGCCGCCATACAGCTTTTGGCAGAGCAAGGACGGTACGGCTCGCAATTCGTCCCCTGCTATATCGCAGGGACGAAATCGGAAGCCGAAACCATGCTCGATCTGATCATGCTGAATGCGACAACACGCAGGATGACCGATGCGGAATACATACAGCAGTATGAGTTTCTGGAAGAAACGCTGCACGAACTGGAAGCAGCAGGCACACCTGTTTCGGGCAGAATGCGTGACCGCATTGCAGCAGCGCTGAATGTTTCTGCGGCACAGGTCGGGAAAATCGAAAACATCCTGCACAACGGAATCGACGAAATTCAACAGGCGGTCAAGGACGGCGAAATGTCGATCTCGACCGCTTCGGCAGTTTCTTCTCTTTCGACGGAAACGCAAAAGCAACTGGTCGATGAAAAGCCTGTTTCCGAGATTCGGAACAAGGATGCGCAAAGCCGAAAGAAGAAACAGGCTGCCGAACTGCCGCAGCCCGATCTGCCCGATGATCCCGATGATGAAGATGACGAAATCGACGGACAGATCACATTCGTGCCGACTGACGAAACGGACGATCCAGAGGATGTGCCACAGGCGGCAGCACCGACAGAGAGCATCAGTTTCAATGATGCGCTCTCGGAGCTGACCGATATTGCAGGGCATCTTCGCAGCAGGCTGTTTTCCGCACTCTCACTCCAAGACCTGAATCGTGCGATCAATGATACGATCCGCGATCTGGATATCATGAAAGGAAAGATCAACCATGCCGAAACTGACACTTGAAGAACGCATCACCAAAACGCAGGATGCGATCAAAAAGGAAGAAGCGATTATCGCGCAAAGCAGGGATAAGCTGAAATCTTTGCAGCAGGAACTGAAAGCCCTTTGCAAGCAGAGGGATCAGAGCTTCGCGGAGGAAATCATCAGCATCGTATCGGGCGGCGCTGCGCTGACGAACGACCAGCGCGGCGAATTGCTTGCAATGCTGCGCACACACAAGCTGCAAACTGCGGCGAAAACGGATGCAACCGAAAGCATGCCGATTTCATCCGATTCGCAGAATGCGGCAACTGAAACCATGATACCAAATTCCGAATTTGGGCAGTATCATGGTTGAGTGCTTTTCTTCCGAAAAGCCAAACTGAGCGCAAGCGAATCTCAAAACGGTTTTCCCAAAACCGTTTTTCGGGATCTTAGGGGTTCGTCCCCTAACAAGCGATTCTGTACGGCTACTGCCGTACAGAATCTATGCTTGCCACTCCGTGAATTTGGCACACATTCGCGGAGTGGCATACTCTCATTCAAGGAGGTTGATTTCAGACATGGGCAGCACTGAATATGCAAGGATTGAAATGCGACTGCCGCCGTCAGAAAAAGAAAAAATCGAAAAATCCGCAGCATCCCTCCGCATGAGCCTGACCGACTATATCCGCGCCTGCTGCCTGCACAAGAAAGTCATGGACACCGCATGGATTCCCGATATCACCAAGCAGATCATTCGCATCGGGGTGAACATCAACCAGATCGCAACTGTTGCCAATCAGAACGGCAGCGTGACACAGGCGCAGCTCGATCTTACAAACCAAAATCTGATCTTGGTACAGAATCAGCTCAAACGCATTGTGGAGAGAATGGAGGAACCTACCGACAGCAGGCTGTACGAATGCCGAGAACTGCTGCGCAAAATCGCCGACAAGCTCGATGCAATGGAGATGAACGAATAATGGCTTATGTCGGACAGACCTCGATCAAGAATGTGGAGCATATGGAAAACGCGATCCAGTATGTTTCCAATCCGAAAAAGGCTCTGCACATCCAAAAGGAAGAATTGGAAGCTGCGCTCCGCACGATCACCACGACAGATACTCGGATCGGCGAAACAGCAACCTTTCTGAATTGCTCCGCGAATCGCACGGCATATGATTTTGAAATGCTGCGGAGAGCGCACGGTCAGGATAAAGGCGTGATCGCGCATCATTACTATCAATCGTTTTCGCCCGATGATCCGATCACACCCGAAATGGCACACAAAATCGGCGTGGAATTTGCGAGCAAGGCATTTGCAGGATATCAGATCGTTGTCACAACACACACAGACCGAAATCATATCCATAATCACATCCTCGTCAATTCCTGCCATATCGAGACAGGCGCAAAATGGTTGAGCAATAAAACATCGCTCCGAATGCTCCGTGCGGAAAGTGACCGACTTTGCAAACGATACGGACTAAGCGTGATCGACAGCGAGAGCCAAAGCCGCGCGATCGACAAAACGACTTATCAGCTCGCTATGCAGGGAAAGTCATGGAAGGTGCAGCTTTGCAGCGATCTGGATGAAGCTGTAAAATGCTGTCACAGCAAACAGGAGTTTGAAGCATTCATGCGCGAACACGGATATGAATGCCGATACACAGGCAATCATATCACGCTGAAGAAGGAAGGTGAGAAAAAGGGCATTCGCGTCAATACCCTCGCAAAGCAGTTTGGTGACAAATACACCAAGGACAATCTGGAAGCCGCCATGGGATATACCTATAATGAGGTTGAGCTGCGAGAAACGGCTGCGCCGCATCAGCGTACTAAAACAAAATCCAAATCTAATTGGGAAAGGCTGACAGAGCGCACCTTTGCACAGCAGATGAATGAACCACTGCCGCCGCGCAGACCGCAGGGGTGGTATCAATCCTATGTACCGCCGATCAATCGGCAGCTACATCGGTTTCCGATCAATCGGATCGGACGGAAACGATCTGTGCTTTCTGCGCTGATCGAGATTCTCCTTCTTTTTGACAGAACCAATCGCCGCAGGCGGCAGCAAAATCATCAGGCATACCAATTTCGCCTAGAGCCGCCGAAGCCGACACCGCCAACAACACATATCAACTATGGCACGCTACCTTATCGGGAATTGACCGCCATGTCAGGTGAGAATTATTCCGTCACAGTCAATGCAGCGCATCTGCTCAAACTTGCAAATCGACCGCTGCTCTATGCAGCATGCATTGATACGATCAGAGAGACGGTAACGATCACCGTCAAGATGTGCGATAAGGAATATCTGGCAAAGCTGCTTGGCATGACAGAAATCCAAGCGAAGCTCGATGAACAGAATCGGCGCACGCAAAACCGAAGGATGTTCCAAGCAATAAAGCAAAAGGCTGCCGAAACAGGACAGGAAATTCGATACCGAAAGGTCACGCCCGAACAGCTTGCCAAATTGCAGGAGGAATGCCAAGAGATATCTTATATCGAAAAGGAATCCGTCATCACAATTTCTTTTCTTCAGGAGGACGAAGAACGCATCCGATCGCTTCTTGCCCCCCAAAAAGAGAAAAAGCCCGAAACCGAAACGCACAGAAACAATCGCATCTATGCAGAACTGAAAAAGGAAGCAGCAATGAACGGCAGCAAGCTGCGCTATAAAGCAAATCTGTCAATGGAGCAGATTCGTGCGTTGCAAGCCGCAGGGATAACGCTTGCATATTTCCCGAATCCGAAAACGCCCGATCTGTTCAAGATCGCTTATAGCGAAGCTGCCGCGCAGGAAATCCAAAATGTTCTATATGCCGACGCGGATCATAACGGCATTTCCGATCGTATCGAAACCAAGGGCGATCAGCCCGAAACCGAAAATTCAAAGTGGAGGTCTTAACATGACACAGCAGGAAATCAACGGGCTTTACCGTGATACCGATATGGACGGTCTGCCCGATCGGATCGACAGCGCACCGACCATACCGCAATACCATTTCCAAAAGGTAACGCCCGATCAGCTCGACTACCTCAGAGATTTTGCGCAATTTCGTTTTGCGATCCAGAACCATATCGTGAGAGTGGATGCGGAGGATAAGGATGCACTGAAAAGAGCATTGGAAGCACAGGAGCTTCTTGCAGCACAGTATGCAGAATGTGCGCCTTGACAAGTGCAGTTATGTATGTTATAATGATGATAAATTTTTCTTTTCCAGGAGGAAGCACCATGTATCATCATAGAATGAAATCAGCATTGTTGACAGCGATCACAATCACAAGTATCGTTCCACTGACCGCCTGCGGAAGAACACCGCTTGATCCGTTTGAAAAGCTCAATGTGGAATTTCAGGGGGTCAGCGGTTATAGCGGAGAAGCAAATGTTGACAGTCGGCAATGCGAAAGCTATCTTGTGTACTTTTGCTCGAAATATGATATGTTAAGCAATGGCGACACCATTACAATAACAGTATCTAGTGGCGATGAATTATTGAAAAAGAACGGTGTCAAGCTGACCGCAACAGAAAAAGAATATGTAGTCGAAGGTCTTTCTGAATTTCCGTCGGAGCTGACAGATGCAGAAGCTGATCAACTTACGGAGGACTTGCGGAATTTGTCGGCATCGTATGCACCAAACACCTTACCGAGCGTTGGTGACGAAATCAAACTGACCAACATAAAGGATGACGAGCTGCATGACGAAATGAAATATGGTAGCTGGGTCTGTGAGAGTGTTTCGGAGAAGATCGCTGACTACCGCAGCTACGATATTTGGGATTACCGCGACACATATGGTTTCGATGACAGCTCTAAAAAGATCAATATGTTCACGGTCATTTGGCGCATAGATATCACAGTGAAATGCGAGGAAATCAGCGACTCTAGCCGTTCTCGTGCTGAAATGTACGGCGAAGCACTCCCAAGTATCGGAGATACGCTGACATATCCGCTCTACATCTCCCACTACATCAGCGGCATTGTCCGTAACGGCAGCGAACTGGAAGATGAACTGTCCTTTGGCTATAGTACATGGAAGGAAACAGGGCAGCATTGCTATAATTCCTACTCTAAAGAAGATTTGCTGCAAGCTGTTCAGGCAGATTTCGTTGAATTTTCAGACAGCGAGCTGCTGTCATCAATCGAATATTAACACAAAGCCGTTTGCATCCGATGCAAGCGGCTTTTTTTGTACCAAAAAGGAGGTGGTGCGACCGTGAGCAAGAATAAGATGCGCCGAGAGCGAAGCAAACTGCCATATATTTATATGGGTGTCATCGGTTTTCTTCTTTTGTTGGGCTTCTGCATCTACATCACTTATCTTGCCCTTGACTACATGAACTATAACCATATCAGTACACTCGGAATGTCTGACTATCTTGCAATCGCCAATCTGATTGCCGCGCCGATCGGATCGCTCCCGATCACTGGATCACTCATTGCAGAGCTGTTCAAGCTACAAGTCACGAAGCTGTGGGGTGTGTACGCCGCAGCCGTCGCTATGGTCTTTCTGGTTGCTACATCCAATAATAAGGATGATTTTCGCGGCATGGAGCAGGGATCAGCGCATTGGGCAGAAAAATATGACGAAAAGCTGTTCCGCGATGCGACAGGGATTCCAATGGGCAAGAATTTCTATGCGACCATTACAAATCCAAAGGGAAAATACTATTCGCCGCACAATCTGAATGAAACGGTCATCGGCGGATCGGGCGCAGGCAAATCGTTTCGCAAGATCATTCCCGACATTCAGCAGATGATCGGCTCGTATGTGGTAACTGATCCTAAAGGTGAACTGTACCGCAACACGGCAAAATTCCTGACAGAAGCAGGCTATAAAATTCGTGTTCTCAATCTGGATAATATCAATTACTCCAATGCCTACAATCCGTTTGCTTATATGGTCGATGAACAGGACTGCATCTCGGTCGCAAACTTATTTATGGCAAATTCCGCAGGCGAGGGCGAAAAGGCTGACTTTTGGGCATCTGCCGCAGAGGATCTTCTCGTTGCGATCATGGTTTATCTTTTCAAGACGGAAGATGAAACAAAATCTTTCGGTCGCGTGATCCGTCTGGTCAACAGCATTCGGTATAAAGGCGGCAAGATTGATCAACGGTGCGAGCTGGCACGCTGCTTCAATCGGCATCAGATTTCCTATCCCGATGATGTGGTGACGGTCAACTGGAATTCGCTGCAAGGCACGCCCGAAGAAACACTCGGTTCGATTGCAAAAACGCTCTCTACCAGACTGCGGCTTTGGGCAACAAATGATGTGGACGAGATCACCGATCAGGACGAAATGGACTTTGATCACATCGGAACAGAAAAAACGGCGGTATTTCTTATCATTCCTGCGGCACGGCAAACCTATAAGACTGTCGCTAATATTTTCTACAGTCAGCTATTTGAGCGTTTAATGTATATCGCAAACCGCGATCACGCAGGTCGGCTGCCGCTGCTCGTATCTTGCGAACTGGATGAATTTGCCAACATCGGCAAAATTCCGAACTTTGGCGAAACCCTTGCTGTTGTTCGTTCGTATAATATCCGTATCTGTATCGTACTGCAAGGTCTTTCTCAACTCAAAGCGATCTACGAAAAAACATGGAACTCTATTATCGGCAACTGCTCGCTGTTCACTTTCCTCGGCACGAATGATACCGATTCCAATGAATATGTATCAAAGCGACTTGGAAAAACAACCGTCCGTGTCGATGCAAGATCATACAATCGCGGTAATCAGGGTGGCGGCAGTGATTCAGAAAGTTATAACGGGCGTGAATTGTTGGCTGCCGATGAAATTCCAAAAGCAATTAGACCCAAAGGCAAGAACAAGAAATTCGGTGGTGCTTGCATTTTGTTTGTGGATGAACTGTACCCTTTCTTTATGAACAAGTTTGATACTAAGCATCACCCTCTTTATGAAAAAACGGGCAGCTCTTACCCCTCTGGCATTCCGAACAATACCAATATCAAGGAAACCTATGCAACGATCAAGGCAGACCGCGAAAAGCGTTATCAGCTAAAAATGGCTGAAGCAAGAGAGCGCGATCAACGGTGGGAGATTGAGGATCAGCAGCGAGCTGAAGCGCAGGAACAGGCAGAGCAAGCCGATCTGAGTGCGGAGTTCAATGCGGCAGCGGCAGAAACAACTGAACCCAACAGCACAACTGATTTTTCTTCTTCTGACAGACAGGCTGACAGTGAACTGCAAGCTGAAATAGAAGCAGCAATGTCGGAAATTACCGATGAATTGCAGGCTGAGATTCAGGACATATCCGAGGACGAATTTGAAGCATCGCTGTCCGATGAAGATGATATCGTCGATGATTTTTGAAAGTGAGGAATTACTATGTTTGATGTGGATGAACAATGGAATGACCTGAAAGGCACGGCACAATCGGTCGTTTCAGCCGTGAAAACAGGGTATCAGGTGATCGACTGGCTGAAAAATCTGAATCCGCAGCAGATTCAGGAGCTTGCGGTCAGTGATCCGAGTTTTCAGTTTACTGGTCAGGTGACAGACCTTCGTTTTTTCTCTGAGCATCAGGTCATGTCTATGGATATGATCACAGGTATTCAGGATGCGGAGCTGCGATATGCCGTGCAGGATGAATTCAATCGTGCAGCGCGATCGGGACTGATCGAAATTGATCCGCGTACAAGAACGATCGCTATGACCGATCAGGGAAAAACATACATCGCACAGCCAACCTTTCAGCAGGCTGCGCAGCAGCACTTGTCAAGCACGGCACAACAGCTTCAGACAAGTATGACAGAGAACATGGGCTTCCCATTAACCGGCAGCATCAATGATCTGCAATTCTTTAATCACGCAGAATCTCTTGATCTTTCCGTTGTACTGAGTAGTCCGAATTCAGAGGTTGCAGGAAAAGTGCTGCAAGGTTTCCAACAGCTTCAAAAAGAAGGAAAGGTTGCGATCGACGGCTTGAAAGTGACACTGACGGAATCTGGAAAGCAATTTCTTTCTTCTCCGATGATGCAGGCGGCTGCAAGTTCGGTAAAGATCGTCCCGACAGGTGAAGCGATCTCAACCGCGATCATTGCTTCCGTCAAAGCAGTCGCAACGGGGCTAAAGACTGGTGTCAACACTGTTCAATCGCTAGGAGCGATTTCTTCAAGATAAAATGTGCTATATGTAGCACAAATCGCCGTTTGCACAGCATACGGCGATTATTTTTTGCTCACATCGGTGTGCGCAGCCGATGTTATATATACGATCAATCCTTGAAAGGGGGAATGTCCTGCTTTATCGCTGTAGCACAGCAATCGTCCGTTCGTCCGAACATCAACCATAATACATTCAGAAAGGATTTTTTATCATGAAAAAGGCTACCAACAACATCAAATCTGCTCACAGAGCAAAGCGTATCGCCAAGATCAAGGTGTCGATCATGACAACGCTGCTGACACTCGCAACCCTGTTCTGCACTGGCATCACAGCTTTTGCAGACAATTCCGAAAACTCTGCGCCGACTGGCACAGGCGGCACAAGCACCATGAGTTCTCTGGTGGGTGTTGTGTTCTGGATCGTTCGCGGTGCAATTCTGATCATCGGCGGTGCGCCTGCACTGATCAAGATTGTGCAGGGTCAGAACGATGAAAACCCGCGTGACCGCAATGCCGGTATCGCAACACTTGTAATCACAGGCTTTGCGTTCGCTGCAACTTTCCTTATTCAGAATTTGATCTGATATGATCAGGCTGATCGGGGCGGCAGCGATGCCGCCCTACAGCTTCCGTCAGAAAGGAAATAATATATGATATCACTGTTATTATCCACGCCGACAACAAATGCTGATCTGACTTGGCTGACAACAGTTTGTCTTTGGATCGCTCGCAGTATCGTGCTCGTTGTGTTCTGCGGATTTGGCTTATATCGCCTTGTCAAAGGGCAATCAAACGAGGATGCAAGAGAACGAGCCGAAGGTTTGTCGCTTATCGCAGTCGGCGGCATCATATTTGCGGCAACCTTTGCAATCGCTGCAATCTTTTAGGAGGGGTTTATCTATGGAACTACAGCGAAAGGATCGCATAATAAAAATCGTCATGGGGATTATCTTTCTGTTTCTGGCGGCATTTTCGCTGCCGTTTCAGAATACGCTCCATGCCGAGGCTTATACCGATCAAAACACCTATAATATCAGCGATAACTGGTATGACCTCCAAAATGTCGCAGTCAATTTCTGGAATTGGGCGCACAATGATCTAAGATATCCAATCATCGCACAGCTCAATTCCATTGAAAGCACCTTGTCCGCAAGCGGCATCGCAGACACAAGTTCAAAACTTGACAGCATCGAATCGACCGTATCAAGCATAGATGTTGCAGGCGATATCCAGTCTTTCTATGATTCTAAGACAGCCGAGGGCAGCACGGAAATTGAACTAGAACCGATTAAATTCACAAAGAATAAAATCGACCTTGCCAACAGGATGTGGGGGTGGGTCGGAAAGGTACTGTCAGCAGGCGGTAATCTCTCAAAAGCAAATTTCTCAAACTACAGCGTTTCATTGGGGGTTGATATTGATGATATCGAGAACGATTATTCCGCGCTCATTGATGCAATGAAGATTGTCGCATACAGTATTGTACTCCTTTTCTTCTCTGTCAGCTTAATTGAGTCCACGATAAAGTACGAGATCGTCACAATCAAGGGCGGCGTGATGCTGTTCGGAAGGCTGCTGATCTCTAAGATCATCATTGACTTATCATCGACATTTTGCACTCGTATTATCGGTGTTGTCGAATGGGCATCCAAGCTCGCGATAGAAAGCATGAATATTACTACGCAGACGCAAGCATTGAGCACAGACATCGCAGCGACATCTGAAAGCAAACTCTGGGTGATTGGAAAGATTATTGATTTCTTTGGATCATTAGCAATTATTCCAGAATACTTAATGATTGCCTTAGTCATTATCATTGTCAGTATGTGTGTGCTAGGAAAGCTGTCTTTGCGCAGTGTTCAGCTTGCACTTATGACAGCCGTATCACCGATCTTCTTTGCGTGTGCGAGCACAGAGGTCACGAAACACTATTTCAGGAATTTTATCACTGGTTTTCTGCAATGTGCAATGCAGATTCTCTTTATGGTGATTGTGTATGCTATGGGATCAGCCATGCTCGGCAGCGATGCAGTCGGCGGCAATGTGCTAAACGCATTTAACAGCACTTATCTCAATACAAGTCGAGCTATCATAATCTATGTTGTCATGGGAATCCTGATCGTAAAGCCGCCGAAATTCCTGACAAATATGCTGAATTGAGGTGAGCGTATTGAATGATTCTATCAAAATGATCGTTGGCTGCGTGATTGCCGCCGTTGTTCTGATTGGCGGAATCGTAACATCATCACGCCGCGATCCGCATGAAGAAACAATAACAGCCGAGGATGCGGACTATGATGAAACAGAGCCGATCGAAACTACAACGACTGAAGCAAAAGCTGAATTCGATGAAATCGTGCATATCGACTTATTTTCAAATATCTCCGTATATGCAGCAGGCATTTATCCCGACATTGAAAACATAGCTATCACAGCCGATCCAGAGGACAGCGTGGCAAGGAAAGTCACCTATTCTTTTTCTTCTGTCGAAGATTTCACACCGACAGGAGCAGAAGCAATCATCGAGGTTGACACAACCGAAATTGACGAATACCTGACGATCCGCAATTTCATCCCTACAAGCAGAACAATGACATATGAAATTGATCCGCTGACAATGGTTTCCTATCTCGTTCAGCAGCGGCAGTTCAATTCTGAGGTGCGGAAAAGCTGCATCAAAGCTGCGGCTGAAGCAGTGACAGGATCGGAGGATGCAGCACCTATGCAGCTCACACTGCTTCTTCCTCAGAAGGAGACAGTCTTTGATCCTGTCGAAAAATCATATGCAGGCTTATATGGATTAGAATGCTTCTTTGCATATGACGGAGGTGTTCGATGCGGTTTTGCCTGCCCTAGCATCAATCCTGACGGCAGCGTGTATATGATCGACACAGCAGTTTCAGAAACTTATAAAGACACAAGCAGCGCATATGCAGCATTAGTCGATTCCAGATTGGAAACAGAATCGCTCCTAGCCATTATGCTGCCTGTTCCTGTATCAGAGGTGAATGAAAATGATTAAAGTACGCATTACAAAAAATATCATCCGAAAGGGTGAGGTCGGTTTCGGTCTGAGTCTGTCGCAGATCATCATGGGGGTCTGTGCGCTTGCGGTCGGGATCGGAATGTTTCTTCTTTTGAGGGATTCCGTTTCAACAAATCTGCTCATGACACTGATCTTTGTTGTTATGGCATTGTTTCTCGGATTCGGTATTGTCAAAATCAACGGTATGTCACTTTTCAAGCTGCTGTTCAGCAGCTTGAAAGGCTCTGACAAGCGACCGTACTGCATTGAGGGGGTGTATCACAATGTTCAATCTGATCGGCGGCAAAAAAGAAAATAATGCCGCAGGCTACTACGAGAAAAAAGTGACCCTGCCGAAAACGGCGCAGGACACAATTCCATTTATCGAGGCATACGACAATGGTTTGTTCCTTGTTGCGGAAAATACTTATACGCTGCTGTTTACTTTCAGCAATCTGGATTACTCGCTGCTGCGTGAGGAAGAACAGCGCGGACTGTATGCTGACTACCAGAAGCTCATGAACGCGCTGCCAACTGATATTTCGTATCAGGAATTTATCATGAATGACAGCATCAATTTGCAAAGGCTGCGCAGCACGCTCATGCCGAAAAATGCGCAATTCAGCGATATCAGCCGAAACTACGGCGAACTTATGGAGGATGTGATCCAGAAATCTGCATCTGCCTGCGCCGATAAAATCATGATCATCGCAATGAGCTACAAGCCGCAGACTGCTGTCGATAATGTCAATGTACTGTTCAAGTATTACCGCGAGCTGCAAACATATTTCAGCCGTCTGAAGGTCGAAACGCATCAGCTCATGCCCGAAGATGTCTTTCGGATTCTGCACCGATATTATCATCCGTTTGACGATGTAGAGTTTCTTCTTCCGTCGAATTTCTATGCACGCGGCAGACGGATCAAGGACTATATCGCGCCCTCGATGTTCAATTTCAAGGCAAAAGAGGTCGAGGTCGGGGAAGCGTTCACACGCATCCTGTTCGTGCAGCGGTATGACCGCGATATGAACGATGAATTCCTGAAGGACTTGACCGATAACAATTTCAAAATCGCCGTTTCCAAGCATATTGCTCGCATCGACAAGGGAGATGCTTTGGAAAAGGTACGAAAAGAAATCTTCGATGTGCAGGCACAGATTCAGAAGCGCATGGAGGATAACCACAAGCGCGGCGGCAATTTCATTCCGTTCCGTCTGACCGATAAGCTGAAAGAATTGGAGGATTTGCAGGATCAGCTCTCAGGCAGCTCGCTTGAACTGTTTGAGGTATCTATCTTTGTGTCGATCTCCGCACAGACAAAAGAAGATTTGGAAGAACTGACAAAGGCGATCAAAACAAAGGCTGCAAAGCATCAGGTTGTGCTGTCGGTGCTGACGCGACAGCAGGAAAAAGGCATGGCATCTGTTTTGCCGTTTGCTCACTGCCGTTTCAGCGTAAAGACTGGCAATTCCGTGAGCACCTATCTGCTGACTGATGCTGCTGGGATTCTGATTCCTTTTTCCTACCGATCTTATTTCACAGATGAAGGCATCTGGTACGGAAAAAACGCTGTCACAAACAGCGCGATCATCCTTGATCGTACCGATGAAATGAACAGCAACGGCTTTGTAGTCGGTACATCAGGCAGCGGCAAGTCGGTATTTGCAAAACTGGAAATTTCTGAGGTCATGCTGAAATATCCGAATGACGAGATCATTGTCATTGATCCTGAAAACGAATACCGCGTGCTCGCGCAAAAGGAAAATTATGACGGTGAGATTTTGAAGGTTGCGGCGAACAGTCCGACAAAATTCAATATTTTCGACATTGATCTTTCTTTTTCGGAGGAAGGCAAGGACGCTGTTGCCTTGAAATCGGAGTTTATCATGACTGTCATCGAAACGGCAAAGGGAATGCGGCTTACCTCAGACGAACGCTCGCTGATCGACCGCTGCGTGCGTGCAGCATACCACGATTATATTAACGATCCTGCGCACAATCCTGAGAAACTGCCTACACTGACGACATTTTACAATCTGCTGCTAGAGCAGCCAGAGGACATTGCAAAGCAGCTTGCTCTGGTGTTAGAGCTTTATGTAACAGGATCGTTCACCTCATTTGCCGATCGCACCAATGTCAATGTATCGAAAAAGTTTATCGTCATCGACATTTTTGATATGGGCGATCAGCTCCGCGCAGTCGGGCTACAGGTCATTTTGGAATTCGTCTGGCAGCGTGTAATCCAGAACAAGAAGCGCGGTGTGCGCACTTGGCTCTGGAATGATGAATTCTCTGTCATGTTCAATGACGATTCAAGCTCTGGCGAGATGCAGTCGGGCAAGTTTTTCGTGAAGGTCTATTCCAGAATCAGAAAACACGGCGGTGTCGCAACTGGCATCACGCAGAATATCAAAGAGATTCTTGCTTCTCCACAGGCTGTTTCTATGCTGAGTAATTCGGAATTCATTGTTCTGCTTCAGCAGAAATCGGAGAATCTGAAAGAACTGGTCAATCTGTTTGAACTGTCACCGTCGCAGGAAGCCTATCTGAAAACAGGTGATAAAGGAACAGGCTTGATTATCTGCGGTCGCAAGATCATCCCCTTTGATAAAACAATCCCTCATGAGGGGCGTATTTATCAGATGATCTCTACAGATTTCAAGGAGCTGCAAGAGCAGACAGGCAACACATAACTGAGGAAAGGAGCTGTTATTTTGAACCATAATAAGGAATGGCAGCAGTTTCTTCGCCGCTTGCAGTCGGAATTTTCCGTACAAAGCTACAGCGTATATTCGGGCGACGGATGCAATATGCAGCTTCAGCTCGGAGAATCGCTGCCGCAATATCTGATCGAGGAATACCTATCATACCATTGCACCACGGTCACAGCCGATGTGACAGGCAGCCGCATGATCACGCGGCTGTCTGTCGGCGGCACGATTCTTCTGATCGTGCTGCATTCAAAATATCAAAGCGGACTGACAGAAAACGAAGCGCGATATATCCTCAATGACATGAACGCGCTGATTGAATCGCTCGGAAAGGAGGATAAGGCTTGAACATTGTATTTTTAACACACAATAAGCAACGCAGGAATGTCGATGCAATCATGAAGAATACCACGCATACTGTTCTCGGATATGAAGCCGTGATTCGCGGCACGACCGTAACAAGAATACTGGATCATCATATGCCGCACTGTGTTGTCATCATGGATGATGTGCAGGAGAAAGAAGGTATCACAAAATCCGATGTAATCACGCTGCTTCATGCAAAAAGACCGACGCTGCGGATTGTCCGTATCACGGCGCACCCGTCATTGGAACATTTATCTTTTTTGAAGGATAACGCTGTCTATGATGTGATCCCTACGCTCAAAGAGCTGACCGATGTGCTGAATGCACCGATGACGGAAGCAGATATTGATACGCAGATCGCGGAGCTTGAAGAACAGTTCGCTGCATCCGCGGCGGCTGCGCCGCAGGATATCGGCATTGATTCGTCCGATTTTCAGCCTGTGCAGCTTACCTTTCCTGCCGTTACAACGATTGATTTCGATGCCGATACGATAGAACGCAGAGTATCACCTGTCGGCATGGCAGATTCCGCACATTTTTCGGTCGGGATTGCACAGCTTCAGCATCACAACGGCTGCACACACACGGCATTTGAGATCGCAGCACTGCTGTCAAAGAAAATGTCTGTCTGTGTGGTGGTTTACGATCCCGAAACATATCACAATCTTGCATTATTCCATGAACTTGATCCAGAGCGCATCAAAGACGGTCTAAAGGTGCATGGCATCATGGTATATCCGAAAGAGAAAATGGCAGATATTCAGCAGCAATACGCTTGCAAAATCTGCGACTATTCTTTTCTTCGGAAGGAAGATCGCAAATCCTATGCCGCGAACGATGTGCAATGTATGCTCTGCTCGGCGGCAGAGTGGGATATCTCCACGACCATGAAATTTATCAATTATCCGATAGACGGTATGAATGTGCGGAAGATCGTTTACTTGTTTCCGCGTGTTTCAAAGGCAAAATTCATCGGCTATAACAAGCAGATGCTCCGTGCAGGCTGTGTCGCCTATCGTCTGCACGGCAGCGAGGACTGGCTGACACCGTGCGCAGAAAATATCGCAGTCTATCAGCATATTATGCAGGCTCGCATGGCAGAATCGGCATTGTCGACAAAAAAAGAAAAGCGCGGATTGCTCCGCAGAAGCTAATTGTGCTACATATAGCACAACCGACATGGAGGAAAAGCAATGGATCGAATCAATGAAAACGGCATCCGCGAGGTGCTTTGTGAAGCGGACGGAAAATGGTATGAAGATACTATTTTTGAAAATGGGCAGCGTTTCTTCCTCGATGAACGCCCTGATCGTTTCCAATATTATCCTGTCGATGACGATGAATCACATGAATCATTCATACAGTCGTTGATCGAGGAAGAATCTGCTGCTTCGGGAAAGGAGCAGGGAAATGCCTAAACAGGATCGTGCCGCCGATACACCGCAATATCCGACACAGCGAGAAAAGGTCGATGAACTGACCAAGAAAATGGAAGCAGGCATCCAAGATTTCATGCAGTCGGAGAAATATCTGACATTCCTGCGCACTATGTCAAAGTTCCATAATTACAGTTTTCGTAACTGCGTGCTGATTGCAATGCAAAAGCCCGATGCGACATTGGTAGCAGGATATCAGGCGTGGCAGCAGAAATTCGAGCGACAGGTCGAGCGCGGTGCAAAGGGTATCAAGATTCTTGCGCCCTCACCGTATGAGGTAACAGTACAAAAACAAAAGCTCGATGCCAACGGAAAACCTCTTTTTTCTTCTGACGGTCAGCCTGTCATGGAGAATGTTAAGGAAAAGCGAATGTCGTTCCGCGCCGTGACGGTATTTGATGTGTCACAGACAGCAGGCAAGCCGCTGCCGCAGATCGGCGCAGAACTGGACGGCAGCGTGACCGATTATGAACTGCTGCTGCAAGCGATCCGTGATGTATCGGATGCACCGATCACGATTGAGCAGATCGACAGCACGGCAAAGGGCTACTACGACCGCAGTGATCACACGATTCATGTGAAAGCAGGCATGAGTGAAGCACAGACTGTTAAGACTGCGCTTCATGAGCTGACACATTCCGTTTTACATAATGCCGATGCGGAGGATGCCGACAAAAAATCCAGACAGACAAAAGAATGCGAAGCGGAAAGTGTCGCGTTTGTGGTCTGCGATCATTTCGGCTTGGACACAAGCGATTATTCATTCCCCTATCTGGCATCATGGTCATCCGCAGCAGAACTGCCCGAAATCCATGAATCCCTTGCGACCATTCAGCAGACAGCCGATGATCTGATCTCCAAGATCAGCGCTCGGTTTCAGGAATTGAAGGCAGTGCAACGGCAGACGGATGATTTAACGCCTGCACAGCAGAAAAAAGTCGAAAGGAATCAGACAGAGGATGAAAACTTTGCCGCGAAATTAAGCGACTATTTACAGGGAAATCTCCCAATTCATGAGGTGATTCGAGTCGGAACAACACCGAACTGTTTGCGGATTATTGGCGCGGATGCAATTCCAGTTACGATGAAACAATCCGTGTTGGAAAACAGCTTATCATCTGGAAAGCCGCGAAAAGAACACACGGAGGGGCATGATATTCCACCTGAAATCATGAAAAAACTACCGTCAGCATTAAGAAATCCTATTTTCGTCTGCAATGGAAGCAAACCGAATACATTAGCTGTTATTACTGATGTGACCGATCAGGACGGAAATTATCTTCTGGTTTCTCTCAAATTAAATGCCGCTGGTCGAAGAAGCGTGGTAAACAATATCACATCCATTTATGGCAAGAAAAACATCGCTGACTACATTCAACGAGAACTTTCAAACGAAAATATACTCGCCATGAATATAGAAAAAGCAGAGAAACTGTCTGCGGACATAGGGGTCCAATTCCCCAAGTGGACAGACATTCTCTGCTTTGATGATAGTATAACATATTCAACGGAAAATGTCAAGAGGTTGAGCGAAATTTCTTCAACTGAGACTGGGCTGCCGCACGCAGAACACGAAAATGCTGATGCAGATATCAGCCTATCTCCTGAACAGATCAGAGCGCAGGCAGAGCAGCGTGTATCTGCCATGACAGACGAGGAAAAACGCGCCTTTATGAATGCTGCCGATGCTGCACAGTTCGGTGCTGCACCTTCGCCGATCAAAATGCAAATGTTCGAGCTGATTGCAGCCGAAGAACATGCAGCATATGAAGCAAAGCAGCAGGCGAAAGCGCAGGATCAGATCATCGGGAACACACCATATCGGGAGATATCAGATAAAACCTATGTCCGCGTCAGCAAAGAAGCTCTGCCGGCTGTGCTAGCCGGCATGGAAGCGCAGGGAATCGCATACAGCGGCAGGCATGACCGCAGTACAGGCGGCGCAACGATCACGATATCGAAATCGGATCAGGAAAAGGTCACGCAAATGTTAACGGATTCATCAGCAAGCAGTGTCGGAGAACAGCCACAGCATACAAAGGCTCAAATTCAGTTGATCGGGAACACACCATATCGGGAGATTCCCGATAAGTCTTATGTCAGGCTCGATGCCGCTGTAACTGCTGCGGTTGTCAAACAACTCGATACGCTGAATATTCCGTATTCAGGGAAGCTCGATCCAGTGCGCGGCAATATCATTACTGTATCGCGCGAGCATAAGAAGCTCGTTCAGGAATTGGCAGCAACGGCAAAAGAAACACTGTCAGATCAGCAGCCGCAAACACGCTATGCACGGTGTACGCGAGATCAGCTCGAAAAGCTACAAGCTGCAGGGCTTCAGCTCGATGCACAGACAAAGGGAGAGCAAGTCATCATAAAATTTTCGGCATCCGACGCAGATAAAGTCAAGCGTCTTCTCTCCGATCCGACTGCCGCCAAAAGAAGATAAAACAGAGAGGATGATTATATGTCTATCGGGAATCGCATTCGCTTCTTTCGGGAATTTCGCGGATTTACTACACAGCATCTCGGTGCATTGCTCGGAAATTCAGAACGGTATGCCGATATGCGCATTTCGCAGTATGAAAGAGGATTTCGCACGCCGCGCGAAGATCTTCTGAATGAAATTGCTAAAATATTGGAGATCAGCCAAAGAGCTTTGGACTTGAATGTTGAGGATGATATCGGTATCATGCAGACTTTGTTCTTTTTGGAGGACAAATACCATTTCACACCGACACAGGAGGATGATGCCGTTGTGCTGCGGATTCCAATGAACGATCTTATGCACGAATGGATCGCGCAGTATCAGCGTTATCTGAATGGCGTGATCTCGCGTGTGCAATATGACGATTGGCGATATCAGCTCGATACTGCGCCAATACCGTCAGATGATAAACAGGAGGGATAGATATGGTTGTAATTTATGCTGAAAAAAGCAGCCTCGCAAAAGCAATCGCAGAGGTACTCGGCGCAGGCAAAAGGATTCCACTGAAGGATGCACCGACCGTCGGGCATTATGAATTTCAATTCAACGGAGAGAATGCGATCCTCTGTCATGGTGTCGGGCATCTTATGCAGCTCGTGCCTGCAAAATCCTATGATGAAAAATATGCCAAATGGGATTTATCCGTTTTCCCCTGCATTCCTGAAGCGTATCGGATCGCACCGAAATCGGCAACGAAAGCTTGTGCGCAGCTCATCAAGAGCTTTCTGCAAAAGGCGGATTGGGTAATCAATGCGACCGATCCAGACCGTGAGGGCGAGCTGATCTTTTCGTATGTGTATCAGGCTTGCGGCTGTCGAGCACCGTATAAGCGCGTCTGGATTGAGGACTTGACCGAGGCAAAGATCACGGCTGCGTTTGCAAATCTGATTGAGCCGACACAGGCAATTTCCGAACAGCACAGCGGTACACCCGATGATCTGCAAAGAGCAGGGCGTGCGCGAGATATCGCTGACTGGCTGATTGGAAACAATCTGACGGTCGCAGCGACAAAGCAATTCGGATCATCGGTTGATCTCATGAGTGTCGGGCGTGTGCAAACACCGACACTTGCGCTGATCGTTGACCGCGAGCATGATATCAGAAATTTTGTGAAGAAACCGTACTGGAAACTGATCGGCAGCTTTACGACCGCATCAGGCGAAACCTTTGAAGCAGAATACACAGAGGGTAAATTTGATTCCGAGGAAGCAGCAAAGGCAATGCTGCAAAAATGCGGTGATGCAACGGCGACAGTTTCCGCATTGGAAACCAAGCACCGCACTGAATCTGCGCCGCTGCTCTACAATGCAACACAGCTTCAGATCGCGGCAAGCGACAAATTCGATTGGGATTCCGACAAAACAGCCGAAACAACAGAACAAATCTATCTCGATAAGATCGCATCCTATCCGCGTACAAGCTCGGAGCATCTGACCGAAGCAATGATACCAGAGGTCACGCTCACGCTTCAGAAGATTATGCAAATGCCTGAATACGCGCAGTATGCACTGCCTGAAGATCAATGGCTTCCGTTCGGAAAGCGGCATTTCAATGACAAGAAAGTCGGCTCGCATCCTGCGATCATACCGACTGTCCGTGTTCCAGAAAATACATCTTCTCTTTCCGATGATGAAAAACAGCTTTATGATTTGCTTGTGAAATCGCTGCTGCGGATCGTCTATCCGAAAGCGGAGCTTGACGATACCACGGCGCAGCTCGATGTGAACGGCGTGCCATTCAAGGCAACAGGCAGCGTGATTACCGAAAATGGTTGGTATGCAGTCGATGCCATGCCTGAAGGCAAGAAGCTGCTGCCGACACTTTCCGAGGGCGACACATTAAGCTGCAAGCTGTCGATCAAGCAGGGAGAAACAGAGCCGCCGAAGCGATATACCGAAGCCACGCTTCTGGCTGCAATGGAGCTTGCAGGTCAGAAGATCGAGGACGAGGAAACGCGCACGCTCATGAAATTGCAGAAGAAAGGGCTTGGCACGGATGCCACGCGCGCGCCGATTATCAAGGGATTATTTGCAAAGGATTTTCTGAAGCGCAAGGGCAAATCCATTCTGCCGACAGAAAAAGGAATGTTTCTGATCGACACTCTCCCGATCGCAGCGATCAAATCCGCTGATATGACAGGAGAATGGGAAATGCGGCTCAATGAGATTGCAATGGGCAGAGAGAGCTATGACAGCTTCATCCGCGAGATCGAGCAGACCACGCAGCAGTGGTTTGGTTCGATCGCACAGACTGCGGAGCATCACTATACCGATCCTGCAATCGCCGAGCTGAAATGCCCGATCTGCGGCAAGCCGATCCAGAGAACCAAGTTCGGATATGGCTGCACTGGCTACTCCAAAGGCGGAAACGGCTGCGGTTTTGCGGTCAGCAGTCCGCTGTGTGAGGTCAAACTGAGCGCAAAGATCATGCAGCAGCTCTGCGAGCAGGGGCGCACCGAGGTGATCAACGGATTTGTTTCAAAGAAAGGCAATTCTTTCTCCGCCGCGCTTGTTCTCGATCGAGAAAACAGCAATGTCAGATTCGAGCTGCATTCAGCCGATGAAACCGATATGCTTTGCCCGATCTGCGGCAAGCCAATTCGGAAAACCAAGTTCGGATATGGCTGCACTGGCTATTCCAAAGACGGAAACGGCTGCAATTTCAGCGTGTTCTCAGAGATCGCAGGCAAAAAGCTCACGGCATCACAGGTCAAAATGCTGCTCAGTAATGGACGCACAGGACTGATCAAGGGATTTCACAAGAAGAATGACCCCGACGAAACCTTTGATGCAATCCTCGTTGTAGATAAGGCAGAATGCCGCATCAGGTTTGAATTCCCGAAATCGAAAAAATAGCATTGAAATGCCGCCGTTTGCAAAAATGGCGGCATTTTCTGTAGAAAGGATATATCATGAAAATTACAGATGATATGCTGCATCAGGCACAGGCTGTCGATATGATCAGTTACCTTGAATCGCTCGGATATACGCTGCATCAGACAGGCAGCAGCTACAAGATCAAAGTGACCGATAAGCACGCAAACGATCTTTCCAGTTTATCTGTCTTTTCTGACAGAAAGGGTTGGAAGCGGTGGTCAGACGGAACAATGGGACATGACACGATCTCATTTATTCAGAAAGTATTTGGGAAAACATTTCAGGAAGCTGTCTGCGAGCTGTGCGGTGTAACGCCGCAGAGCATCGCAGCAGCCGATTCTGGCTATCAAAAAAAAGAAGAACGCAGGCAGCTTACACTCCCTCCTGCGACCGAAGGAAAGTACAGCCGCGCCTATGCCTACCTGACGCATACCAGAGGGATTGATCCTGCGATCGTCACCTCGCTCATGCAGTCCAAGCAAATCTATCAGGATCAACGCGGCAATGTGGTGTTTGTCGGTATGGACAGCAGCGGAACACCGAAATACGGCGCGGTGCGCGGAACGCTGACGGATAAGCAGTATCGCGGAGAATGTACAGGATCAGACAAGCGACACAGTTTTTGCATGCACGGCAGCAATCCGCAGAAGCTCATGGTCTTTGAATCGCCGATCGACGCAATGAGCCACGCATCGCTTGTAAATGCGATCACTGGGAACCCAGAAGCGTGGCGCGTACATACACGGCTTTCCCTCGGCGGCACATCCGATGTTGCATTAATGCAGTACCTTTCGGAGCATCCTGAATGCAAAGATATCACGCTCTGCCTTGACAATGATGCCGCAGGCTTGGCAGCGGCAAAGCTGATCGGACAAAAGCTGCGCAGTCAGGGCTATGCCGTGCGCATTCTCCCCTCAAAATGCAAGGATTTCAATGAACAGCTCTGTGCATTCCGCGCGAATGAAAACCATGCTAGGCAAGGCATGAAGGCAGGATAAATATGAAGCTTACATCTGACACCAAGCAGCAGCTTGCGTTTTATCTCAGCTTGCTGCTGCTTGTTATCATTTGCTTTTTTCATCTGTATCGTCCGATCCAAAGCCCCGAAGCGACTGTCTACAGCAAGCCCGATCCGATCCTCTACGGTCTGTACGATGTTGTGCGCGTGATCGATGGTGACACAATCGTGATCGACATAGACGGTGAAAGCACCACGGTCAGACTGATCGGTGTTGACACACCTGAGAGCGTACATCCCGATGCGGCACGCAATACCGAAGAAGGCAAAATTGCTTCCGAGTGGACTGCCGCGCTGCTGACCGATGCACAGGTTTATATCGAGTATGATATTGACCGCACGGATGATTACGGACGAACACTTACATATGTTTATCTGGATGACGGCAGCACAATGGTGCAGGACGAGCTGCTGAAGAACGGCATAGCAACTGTTATGACGATTCGCCCCAACGAAAAGTATGCGTTTCAATTTTCGCGATTGGAAGCTGAAGCGCAGGAGAACGGTATAGGATTTTGGAATGGAGAGGAATGACGGTGATAGCGATACCCATGCGTGAAGATATTGCAAATTTTTTTCTCTTTTGATAGAAAGAAAGACAGGGCAATCCATACCCTGCCTTTCTGCTCATGATTCTTCGTACCAGTCAACGAGCTGCAAGCCGTTCACGCGCTGAAATTCTCGTGTGTTGTGTGTCACAACGATCAGATTTGCAGCCTTGCCGTGCGCGGCGATCAGCGTGTCCATTGTGCCGATCGGCGTACCCTGTCTGCGCAGTGCGGCGTTGATCGTGCCGTATTCTGCCGCTGCATCACTGTCGAACGGCAAAATATCCAGAATTGCAAGCATCTGCATTAGAGCGATCGCGTTCTTCTGCGGATTGGAGCTTGCGGCAACACCGTGTTCCAGTTCGGCAAGTGTGATCGCGGAGATCGCAAGCCCCTCTTGCCAATGCGCCTGTATATTCCGCAGCACAGACGGTACACCCTTTTGTGCATAAATGCAGATGTTCGTGTCGAGCAAGTATTTCATAGCGATTCCCTCGCCGACGGAACATCCTCTGCACGGCTGCTTTCAACCGCTGCAAAGTAATCCTCGGTGAAGCCGCCGACACCCTGCATAAAGGTTTCCCACGCCTGATCTTTCGGCGAAAGCAGGATGCAGCCGCCAACTTTCTGCACATAGACCTCAGTTCCCTGAAAACGAAATTCCTTTGGCAGCCGTACCGCCTGACTGCTGCCGTTCGTAAAGAGCTTTGCTGTTTGCATAGCGATCACCTCCTGCTTATAGTATATACGAAAGTATATACTTTGTCAAGAGGAAAATATAATATTTTGAAAGGAGGGCTGCACGATGCGCCTGATCAAACTGAGCAATACGATCTTCACGCTTGGATTATCACACAATGCACTCTGCGTCTACAGTTATCTTTGCAGTATCAACGGAAAAACAATGGCAGACGGAACGGCTGCTGTCAAGGTCAAGCAGACAACGATCGCCGCTGCCTGCGGCATCAAGTCGGTGCAGACTGTTGCAAAAGCCCTCCGCGAATTGGAGAACAAGCAGCTCGTAGACAAGACGATCCGTACCGTGCGCGAGGATCGCACGCTTTCTACCAATCTGTATTTTATCAAGAAGCAGTCCGTGTCCGACAGCTTCTTTTTTGTATGCCCCAAAACGGCGTTTTCAGGCGATCTCTGCCCTCGTCAGCTCGTAGTATACCTGTTCCTCTGCAAAGCCCACAGCGTTCTTCTGGGGCGCTCTTGGAACAGCTATAACGACATGGCAAAGCAGATCGGCATGAAGCGTGAAACAGTGATCGCCACGATCGGGGAGCTTTGCAGCAAGCATCTCGTCTACAAGCAGCGCCGCTTTTCAAGGGAGAATAAGCGTGTACATATCGACAATCTGTATTTCATCGTGCAGCGTCAGCAGGGAACAATAAAAAAGAAGAAGCCGTGTACCCAGCACGGCTTCCTCAGATTGCTCACAGCGGCTATCAGCTCGACTGTCAAGCGTATCACAGCATCAGTATATCACAATCCAGATCGTTTGTCAAGTCTTTTTTCGGGTAGGGGTAGTCCTGAAATTGAGAGCCGTATATTAGACCCAAATATTTCTTCCTTCAAAGAAAGAAAAGTGTTTGTTATACCCTAGGTATATTATATACTACGCCGCGACTTTTTGAAATTTCGCTCTGGCTTTCAACAGCCTGTTTCTGCGCGTTCGTGCATGATCGGGGCGGCACAGATTGACTGCGGCGCGGCGGCATTTTTCTTTTTTTGACGGAACGCTTGACAACCTAAGTTCAATCGGTTAAAATAGTGGTGGAGATCACTTTATAACAGAATCGTTATGTATAGTGTATTCGGCGCAGTTTTAGGAGAGATTCAATCATGAAAGCGAAATATCAGCTTACAATAAAGGAAAATGTGTTTATCGCCGAAAGGAATTTGGTCGATTATATTTGGAAAAGCGCACGGTTGGAGGGATTGAGCGTGACCTTTCCGCAAACGGACGCTATTGTGCGCGGTATGGGTACAAATGTGCCTTTAAAAGAGATTGACGCGATACGCAACCTGAAACGCGCTTGGCAATTCTTGCTTGAAACACTCGATTGCCCGACAGACTTCTCTTATATTTGCCAATTAAACCGCTTTGTGGGAAAGAACTTGTTTGACAGTTCCGAATCTATCCGCAAAGTGCCTGTAACGATCGGCGGTACAACATGGATTCCTGACCTTCCGATCGAGGTGAATATTAAGGATGAGCTTGCCGAAATTGCCAAGATCGAATCCCCTACCGAACGCTCGATCACGCTCATGCTGCATTGTATGCGGCGTCAGATGTTTCTGGACGGCAACAAGCCTGTCGGTATGCTCGCTGCCAATCATGAAATGATTATGAACGGCTGTGGTATCATTTCTATCCCCATTGAGAGACAAGTAGAATTCATGGAAATGTTGATCCAATTCTATGAAACCAATCAAATGGAACCGTTAAAGCAATATGTTTTACGACTATTGTATTGACGGCATCGACATGAAGAAACAGCATGAAGAAACGGAAGCACTCCAAAAGCAGATGCAGGAAGAATCTGATTTCATGGAAAGTGTGGAAGCGTTCCGCAGGCAGCATTCCACAACGCCCAAACTCTGATTGTGCTATATGTAGCACGCAGTAATTTTTTGATTGAAAGCGCTTGAAATTTTCTTTGGGATGTGGTAGAATAATACCACTAGATGTTCGATTGCTTCGTCTTATTAGTGCTCACCGCTAGGGCTTCGGCTGAGAGTGAAGACTGAAAAAGCAATCCAAAGGGAACAGGCATTTTGTCTGTTCCCTTTGCCTTTGCTGATTTCAAAGCGCCGCCGTCCTGTGCTACATATAGCACGCGGTAAATTTTTTGATTGAAAGCGCTTGACAAATCCCGATCTATGTGCTATAATGACACTGGACAGGGCATTCAGCCCTGCGCCCTTGTATGGAAATCCTTGCGGTTTCTGTAAAAAGAGGTGAACCCTACCGCAGAAGTGGGAACTATGTCGAATAAAGGCTGTGCAGCGTTGCGCAGCCTTTAATTTTGCGCACGGCAATTTTTCTGGAAGGGGCTTGACATTTTTCTTGAGATGTGGTAGAATAATACCGATAGATGTTCGATTGCTTCATCTTATTAGCGCTCACCGCTAGGGCTTCGGCTGAAAGGGAAGACTGTTTTATTAGCGCTCACCGCTAGGGCTTTGGCTGAGAGAGAAGACTGTTTTATTAGTGCTCACCACTAGGGCTTCGGCTGAGAGGGAAGACTGAAAAAGCAATCAAACTGAATGGGAGGCTATGCCTCCCATTCTTGATATCGGAGGAAAACAATGGAATTGTATTTCTATCATGTGGATCAAGAATATATTGAATTCTTAAAAAACGCCGAACGAGCAGTACATCCTAAAACCAATGTACCTGATGTCACATATAGCAATAACCAGAAATTCATGTATGGTGCAGTGTTATCGGTTAACGGGGTTAGTTATTATGTTCCTGTATCTTCATATCATAAAAAGCAGCAGGATTTAATTTTGATCACAGACAAAAACGGCGATGTAAAAGGCTCACTGCGTTTTAATTACATGATTCCTATTCCTCGTGACTGCTTGAAAAAATTTGATATAGCAGCGATCCAATCGCAAGATTATAAAATCAAGGTTTCAAAAGAATTGGCTTTCTGCCGTAGAAATCGTGATCGGATTGCCAAACGCGCTCAGCTCACATATGAAGCTGTAATGGCACATAAGACATATAATCCCGATTTTTGCGATTTCAAGGTATTGGAAACAGCTTATGTCCAATATTGTAACGAACATAGTATCGAGATTCCATTACAGCAGAAAAAAGATATACTTATTCACGCAGGACTCGATCTTTCAAAAAGAACACTAGCCGATTTCTTTCCAGAAAGCGAACTCCAATTCGCGGCAATCACTCCAGAGCAAGCAGAACTGCTTTCTCAGCAGCATGATTTGCTTCATGCCATTCGTCAGGGGAAACAGTCGCTTATTCTTCAGTATCACAAAAGTGATGCCGCTGTCGTGCAAGCGCGGCTTTCACTCATCGCATCGCAGGGTGTAGCATTGAAATAATCTTCATTCGTATGAAAGCCGATCAGGGCATCGCTCCGATCGGCTTTTCTATTTTCAGAACAAAGGAAAGCAACAAGCAATGGATACACAAAACATTCTCGCCGCGCTCTGCGGCGCGGAGATCAAGCATCTGAAAATACTGTCGGATCACGCCGCCGCGAATCAGCGCGAGGTGTGCGTGCAGCTCACACTCACGCTGCCGCTTGATCCAAACGCGAAGCAGGAAAATGACGAGCTGCTGATCTGCAACTATGCCCAAAGGTGGCTGAAAATGAAATATAAGACAGTCAAGCGCAGCACCTATGATCGGCACGAAGCAACCGTCACACATCAGATCAATCCGTATTTCGGGCAGATACGACTGAACGATCTGCAAGCAGACTGCGTGCAGGATTGGATCGACGAACTGTCTGAGAATTACACATTCAGCACTGTCAGCAAAAGCTATCAATGCCTGAATGCGATCATAGAGCACGCTTGTCTGCATCACTATATTGCAGATAATCCCATAAAGGGCAGGGTAGTGCTGCCGCGCAGCGAGGGCTACGGTGCGCGTGAGATCATGGTATTCACGGACGAAGAATGCGAAAGGATCATCAGGGCGAGCCTATCGCCAAATGAATTCGGCGTGATCGAGCCGCTTGCTCCGCTGCTTCCTTTTTTGCTGCATACCGGCTTGCGCATCGGAGAAGCGCTCGCCTTGCGCTGGTCGGATGTGGATTTCAAGGATAAGTTTGTGAAGATTCGCAAGAATATCAAATCGGTGAAAAACCGTTCAGGAAATCCAAACGAGCCGCACTATATCACAATCGAGCAGTTTCCGAAAACGAAAACAAGCGACCGCATTGTGCCGCTGAATCGAGATGCGCTGCAAGCCCTGTCATTCCTGCGCAGCAATCAAGATTCAACCGCACTGATCTTCTCCAACCAAGAGGGAACGCATTGCACCTATCCTGCCATTCGGCGAATGTTGGAGCGCGTTTTTCGCCGCGCCAATGTCAAGGTGCGAGGATTTCATATATTTCGACACACATTTGCGACACATCTTTTTGCACAGGGCGTTGAGGTCAAAACAGTCAGCAGCATCCTCGGACATTCAAGTGTGAAGATCACCTATGACATTTATATTCACTCGATCCAAGAGCAGGAAGCGCGTGCGGTGGCTCTACTGGAAAAACGATAAAAATGAGGCGATATCTTTTATGATACCGCCTCAAAGCATCTAGGACAACTTATTTTTTCTAAGGGGTGCAAGCAGTTCTTCAATCAATGCAGTATCAGATTTATGATACTTAATAATGAAAGTATCGTCATCTCTTTTTTTAGAAGCAAACTCAACCCCACTTTTAGACAATTTGTCAAGTTCAGTACGATTTAGAGCCTTATATGCGTAGCTATCATCAATATACCGAGAACATATCGTGTGCAATTCTGGGATATCGTTAGAAATGGTATTCCAAACTACTTGCAAGTCAACATTTCCGTCATCGTGAGCAAAACGATTTCGCATTCCACGAATTTGCTTCCAAGAAACATCAGATAATTCTGTCGTTGCATCGGCAGAAAGATTCTTCGCCAATTCCCCAATCTGTAGTAAGCACATGGACGCAGCTAACTGATATGCCTGATCAGAGGAAAACGCTGCAAAAGATTCGCCAAATCGCTCTTTAAGCTGCGCAAGCTCGACACAATATTTTATGATATGCTTCAAAATCAAAACATCTCTCTTATGCAGCATACAACAGCACCTCGTCATCTAATATTTCAAACCTGAATTCCAAAGAGACAGAATCTTCGGTAATACAATCGACATTTTTCTCAAGTGCATTTTCAAAGGCTTCAACCATTTAATTAAAGGCAAATAAACCTATCGAGTGGTTTAATTTAATAATGAGGTCTATATCGCTGTCCTTTGTTGCGTCATTTCTCGCATATGAGCCAAATAAAATCACTCGTTTTAATCCAAATCTTTGCGCAATCGGCACAATGCGTTCTCGGATTTCATCAATCGTATATATCACATTTTTCATACTGAATCCCTCCTCAATGACCGCCGCCACAGTTCGCGCGAATCAGATACCGATTGTGCTACATATAGCACAACAGCCGATATAACATTGCACTGCGTCAAACGATCAGCTTCTTTCAATCACATTGTACCACAAGCAAGCGGAACTGTCAAGTGTCCGTAACAATCCTGTTATAGATATCGAATTGAATCCCGCCCGAATTTATGCAATCCTACAAATTTTAAGTACCATATTGACGGAACTGCCCAAAATATGGTATAATAAATATGTACAAAAAAGCACCCCCACAGGAGCACAGCACAGCACTGTACTGCACTCCTATCATCAGGCAGATGTTGGTGCATCTGAATGACTTAGTGAGAATGCTATTTTTCGTGGTTCTATTATACCACTTAATTTAGGTCTTGTCAAGCCCTTCAGAGTGTTTCGCCGCATCTCCTGAAGGGTTTGACTGTTTTTGTGCGTACAGCACCTTGAAAACTGAATAGACTTGGTTTTCTGATTCACCTTGCGCCAAGACGAGCCTGTCCGATCTCACACTCTCAATCGGATCAATCCGCTGCCGCAGCAAACCGGCAGCATCCGAAGGCTTCGAGCGAATCCATGCCCCGATCAGCAGCTTGTGGAACTGCTTACCGCAGCTTGGGGTGAATCTGTTTGGTGGGAAAATAGACGCTGAACAGGTGCTTTCGCACGCAGAAAACAAGTCCTATCCGTGCTTGTTCTTTCTTTTTCTGAAAGACAAGCACTGCGCAGAAGCCTGAATCTTCTGCGCAAGGTGCTTTGTGCTGAGAGGCGCGAACCAGATTTGAACTGGTGATCACGGTGTTGCAGACCATTGCCTTACCACTTGGCTATCGCGCCATTTGAAGCGGATTACGAGGCTCGAACTCGCTACCTCCACCTTGGCAAGGTGGCGCTCTAC
>CAYXBP010000011.1:0-62761 GCA_964463355.1 uncultured Ruminococcus sp.
TAAACCCTTGCTGGTTGTAAGGTTTTACCCGACCAATTATATTGTAACAGGAGGATGAATCATGATGAGAAAATTGCTCTCAGCAATCACAAGCATGGTCGTGTTGACTGGCACAACTGTGCTGCCTGCATCATCTTTGGGTGATGAAACAGAATTGATTTTAGACAGAATGAGTTATGCCCAAAGGGCGGATTTTGAAACTATCGTCACATATTTGGGATATGCCTCTGCTGAAGCGTTCATTAGCGAAACTCTTGCTATGCGTTCTTCGCAAGGATCCTGCGGAAGGGTATAATCCCAGAAAGTATATGGTATCATCGTATGGCACTGTAATTCCCCTCACTTTGACTGATCAGGAAAATCTTGAAAAAGCAGATTATCATTTGCGAGGAACGGCTGCGACTACTTCTGGTTCTAGCGGGTCTCCTATGTATACGGAAACAGATCTGCAGGATACACAAATTGGTCTGATAACTGGAGGATCTCATGGTCTTAGATTTACTAGACCAATGCTGGAGTTTTTCTTTAACAACGAGTATTTAGATTTGGAGGATTTATCATGAAAAAATTTTTGGCTTGCACATTGAGTGTAGTAACTGTTTGCGCTGCGCTTCCGTACGGTACGGCAGCCGCATGGGATAAGATTCCAGTGGAAACTTCCTATCTGATTGAGATTGAAGATTTGAGTCTGATCTCAGGAGAGATAGGGGCAATCTCTCGCAGCACACAATTCGTTGGTTTGGCAGTTCAGTTTGAAGATGAAATGCCTGCGCAAATGCAAATTGGGGATGTAAATGCCTATTTGTTTACTGCGGAGCAGCCAGATCAAAACAAGAGCAATTATGCAGCAGCTGCTGCGGAATCTGTGTCTTACTATATTTACACTTACGATTACTGGAAGCAAATTATGCGGGATTCGGGCGGGGACTATTGCGAACCATATTACGAAGTTGAAGGCGTGCTTCCAAAAGAAGCTGTGCTTGATACGAAATATATCGACACAAGCGATTTGTATGTTGTTTCTTGCATTGGTGCAGATGATGCAAACAGCAGCTATGATGCGATGACGGATGACTTGCAGCAGGATGGCAGATTCACTTATGTCGGTGAGGCGTACACAGTCAGACAAAGACCTGCATATCTGGATAATACAGTGACTGCGGTTTGCGAAAGCACAGAGGCTGCCGCTCATCTGACTGAAATGCTTGGCCAGTATTATTGCGTGCAGGATGGGCAGGAAGTTCACTTCTACCGCCTTTATGAAAACAATGCCAACTATGCGCTTTATTCACAGCCTTTTGACAGTGTTGCCAGTGCAAGAAGTTTTCGTGATATGTTGCTACAGCAAGATGGTGTGGCGGATGCGTTCTGCTCCTATTCTGTTATAGAGGCAATCTCAGAAACGCGTGCCGAAATCTTTCTTCCGGCAGTTCCTCAAACCGTCAATGGGCTTGGCGATATCGACAACGACGGCACTGTGAATACGATTGATGCTAAGCTGGTACTGCAAGAGTATGCCAGCACAATACTGGGTTCCAATGCTTTGACTGAAGAGGAACGTGCACGCGCAGATGTGACGGGTGACGGTGTGATAGATAGCGCGGATGCGATTTTAATTCTGCGGTATTATAATCGTGTCACCATCTTTGGCGAGGTGGATCTCACCTTTGAACAGCTCAAGAATGAATCGTAAAACCTGCGTAGTATTGAATACAATATAATGTCAGTGGGCGGACGCCGAACAGTCAGTATGTGACTGGTTGGGTGGATAAGCAGGATATTTGCGTTTATGGCTGTCGGGGATTTTTCCTCGGCAGCCTTTTTCTTTTTATCTCCACAATCAAGATAAGTATATTGAAAAAATGTACCGGATGTGATATAATTGAAGTGCTGAAAACAAATTGAAGCTGGAAGAACGCACATGAAAATCATATAGCATCTCACATCTGTTGTACTACTACAAAAGTTCGGCAAAAAATAGTATGAACCTCTTGAAAGAACAGGATTTTTGTGGTATGATAGTATCAGTATAACCATATTCCAAAAAACAAAGGAGGCACCCCTATGCCTGAGCAGTTTACCGTATCCCTGCAAGCTGTCGTCGATGAATTTCAGCTTGAAGTGATTCATGCACCCTGTGACCTGAATACCGTTCTGCTTTCCGAAAATGATATCATTCGTCCTGGCTTGCAGCTGATGGGCTTCTACGAGTATTTTAATCCCGAGCGATTGCAGGTCATGGGCAACATGGAGTTTGCTTATCTTTCTTCCGTGGATGAGGCAACCCGTTATGCCCATTTGGAGCGTCTTTTTTCTCATCATATTACGGCACTGTGCATAACCCGTTTTCATGACTACTTCCCTGAAATGCTGACCCTTGCGCAGCAGTATCAGGTGCCACTTTTGCGCAGCAAGGAATCCACCTCGCATTTTACCACGGCAGTGCTTTCTTACCTGAATCATAATCTCGCACCTCGTGTCACGCGCCATGGCGTGCTGATTGAGATCTACGGCGAAGGCGTGTTCATCACTGGTGAAAGCGGCGTGGGCAAGAGCGAATGCGCCATTGAGCTGGTGAAGCGTGGTCACCGTCTGGTTGCGGACGATGCCGTGGAGATCCGTAAGGTTTCTAACGATTCTCTTGTGGGTACCTCTCCGGATAATATCCGCCACTTCCTGGAACTGCGCGGCATAGGCATCATCAATGTGCGCCGCTTGTTTGGTATGGGTGCTGTTAAAATGCAGCAGCAGATCGACATGATTGTTCAGCTGGAACTGTGGAACAGTGCCAAGATCTATGACCGTATGGGCGTTGACCGTCAGTATTCAACCATTCTGGGCGTAAAGATTCCTTCGTTGGTGATTCCTGTTACACCAGGTCGTAACCTCGCCGTGATCATGGAGGTTGCCGCGATGAATAACCGTCAGAAGAAGATGGGCTACAACGCAGGGCAGGAGCTGATGATGCGTCTTGGCACTAAGATGGAAGGCAGAGAGATTGTTACTGCATTTGATGAGTTTTAATACATGATTTTCAGCTATTGGCTGTATGATATTATAGAGAAGCACAGGTGATCGTTTTGCAGTTACAGTTACAGGCAGATTTGCATACCCATACAATTGCATCAACCCACGCCTATTCCACTATTACTGAGATGGCAGCCGCAGCCGCACAGCAGGGGCTGACACTGATTGCCATGACAGATCATGGGCCTGGTTCTCCCGATGCACCACATCTTTGGCATTTTCATAATTATAAAATCCTGCCGCGCAAGATCAAAGGCGTGTGGCTCTTAAAAGGTGTCGAGGCGAATATCATGGACGAAAACGGCACGTTGGATATGGACGAAAACGAACTCGCGTTCTGTGAGTGGGTAATTGCATCGTACCATAAGCCTTGTGTCCGGTTCCCGCAGGAAGCAGCACTGGTCACACAGGGATATCGCAAGGTTTGTGAAAATCCTGCCGTGGATGTGATCGGGCATTTTACCACCGATTTCTTTCCTTGCGATTACGCGGCGGTTGCAGCGTGCTGCAAAGAAACAGGCAAGCTGATAGAGCTGAATGAAAGCTCACTGCAATGGAAAAAAGGTGCATTGCAAAATGCATATACCGCATATGCTGCCTGCAAAAGGATTGGTGTGCCGATTGTGGTGAATACCGATGCGCACTATCATGCATTGGTGGGGAAAACACCCCTTGCCGCGCAGCTTCTGGAAGCTTTGGATTTTCCACGCGATCTGATTCTGAATCTGGATGCACAGCGCATCATGGAAATGGCAGAGCGGAAACGCGGTATCTGCTTTGTGTAAAGAAGCACAGCCGCGAGATTTCCCCCCCGAAAGGAGCTTTTATATCAATGCAGTATCTAGATCATCTGGAAACGTTATGTAAACAATATGGCGCAGCACTTGTTGCCAATGAGCCTCTTTGCAACCATACGACGTTTCGGGTTGGCGGAGCGTGCAAGGCGTTTGTTACTGTGCCCGATATTGCTGCTTGTGCAGCACTTCGTCGTTTTTTGGCAGAGGCGGAGTTGCCACATCGCTTTATCGGCAGAGGCAGTAACCTTATCGTTCCCGATGCAGGCTATGCAGGTGTGGTGCTGATGCTTGCACCCGAAGCGCGGATTCGACAGGCGGAAAATGGCTTGCTGACCGCATGGGCTGGCGGCTCGCTGAAATCGTTTTGTAATGCTGCCGCAGATGCATCGTTGACGGGCCTGGAATTTGCATACGGCATTCCTGGCACAGTGGGCGGTGCTGTGTATATGAACGCAGGTGCGTATGGCGGCGAAATGGCACAGATTATCACTGAGGTGCAGGCTGTGGACGAAACTGGCGCACTGCGGACGCTTACGGCACAACAGCTGGAGCTGTCGTATCGGCACTCTTGCTTCATGGAAAACGGCTTTGTGATCTTGCAGGCAACGGTACAGCTTCGTGCGGGCGAGCCTGCGGAGATTCGTGGCAAAATGGATGAACTGATGCATCGCCGCATTGAAAAGCAACCGCTGGAATACCCAAGTGCAGGCAGCACCTTCAAACGTCCGGAGGGAAGCTATGCCTCGATGTTGATTGATCAGTGTGGCTTAAAAGGGTTGACAGTGGGCGGCGCGCAGGTCAGCGAGAAGCATGCGGGCTTTGTGATAAATCGCGGCGGCGCAACTTGTGACGATATTCTGCGGCTGTGCGAGCAAGTGCGCGATGTTGTGCTGCGGCAGACGGGTTATGTGCTGGAGTTGGAACCCGAATTGTTGGGTTAGGGCGATATCGTGCAGCTTGCCGTAACAGCTGATCGGTATATTGGTACCGAGTGCTGTGTGCGGTGTTGCCCTAATAAACACTTTCCTGTTGTGAAAAAAGGAGTAAAGCAAGTATCATGGAGTTTATCATCGTCACAGGTATGGCGGGGGCAGGTAAAACCTCAGCGTTGAATGCACTGGAGGACATCGGCTATTATTGCGTAGAGAATCTGCCGCTTTCGTTTCTGCCGCAGTTTGTGGAACTTTGCAGAGAGCGCGGCGGTCGGCTTTCCCGCGTGGCAGCGGTCATTGATATCCGTTCCTGCGATCGGTTTTCAGAGCTGGTTTCTGCGTATCTGACCATTCGCCAAACCGAGCCAATTGGTGCAGCAGAGCCGTTTGATTGCCGTATGCTCTGTCTGGAAGCATCGGAGTCGACTTTGCAGAATCGTTTTCGCACATCAAGGCGCAATCACCCCCTCGCAGAACGCTTTGAGGGTAATCTGCCTGCTGCCTTTGCCTTTGAGCGCGAAATGCTTCAGCCTGTGCGTGCCCACGCAGATTATCTGATTGATTCGTCTTTGCTTTCGGCATCGCAGTTGAAGGAACAGGTTAAGGCATTGTTTATGGCACATATCAGCGACGCTATGCTGATACAAGTCATGAGCTTTGGATTCAAGTACGGTGCCCCCATGGAAGTGGATCTGATGTATGATATGCGCTGCCTGCCGAATCCCTACTATGTGGCAGAGTTGCGTGATCACACAGGCTGCGAGGAGAGCGTGCGGGAATATGTGATGAATGCACCAGAATCGCGCGAGTATTACCATAAGGTGCAGGATATGCTCGATTTCGTCATTCCGTTGTATGTCAAGGAGGGACGACCGCAATTGGTCATCGGCTTTGGCTGTACTGGCGGCAGACACCGTTCGGTTACCTTCGCAGAGTTGATCTCCAAGCATCTGCGCAAGCGCGGCTACCATGTCATTCAGCAGCACCGCGATTTCAAAAAATAACCCTGCGATAGCAATATTCTTCATTTTTGGGCAAAATAGACAATATTCGGTGGCGAAATTTGTGAGAAGCGTAGTTGACAATCCAGGCGTTTCCGTGGTATAATGCAAATGTGTGTAGCCGCAAGTTGATTGCGCGCGCATGAAATAAAGAATGAGGTGCCAGAGGATATGAAAAGAATGAAGCAGCTTCTTGCGGTGCTTTCCGCCATGATGCTTGCAGCAGCGGCAGTCGGCTGCGGTGATGATGAAAGCTCCGGAGGGCGTACGAAATCTGAGGACGATGTTTCCATCGTGGCTGATGATGTGATCAATGCCGGTGACCCGGATATTTCTGGTCAGACCATTTACTGGATGGCTTTGTATGACCTCAACCCCAAGGGAAATGCCGATCGTTCCGTTGCGCTTTCCCTTTTTGAGGATGTTTATGGCGCGAAGGTTGCGTATGTGCCAACTACAGCCGATACCAAGTTCGATGACCTTGCAAACCGCATCAATGGCGGTGACCCTGTTGATATGTTCCCCTATGAGTGGGATGCAGTGCCGAATGGAGTCAACAAGGGGATGTTTGATCCGCTGGATGACTACGTTGATCTCTCTGACCCGCTGTACGACGATGTGCGCGATATGGCAGAGAAGTTCAAGTATAATGGGCATTATTATGTCATTCCCTATGCAACCTCCGATCCGTTGGCGATCACCTACAGCCGTGCGATGCTGGAAGAAGAAGGCTTGCAGGATCCCTATGACCTCTACCAGAAAGGTGAGTGGGATTGGGACGCATTCATGGATATGATGCAGAAGTTTGTGGCAAACGGCGATGGCGATGAAGTCCGTTACGGCTGTGCAGGCTGGTTCGGGCAGGCTTTGGTGCAGTCTACAGGCGATACTGTCGTGAACTATGATGGCAGCAAGTTTACCAATAATATCATGAGTGCAAAGATTGAGCGTGCCGAGCTGCTGATGGAAGAAATCTCGAAGCAGGGGCTGTATACTTCCGTGTGGCATGGCTATTTCCCCAATGATGGCTCCGTGCTGTTTTACGGTATGGCTCCTTGGCATTTGGCAGATTCCAATGCCAAGAACCCTGATGCAGACCTGTTCCTGGTGCCGTTCCCTAAGGATCCTGAGTCTGAGGATTACTACCTCAATATGAACTATGCAGCTACCATGCTGGTGAAGAACTCCGATAAGGGCGATGCCGTTTCGATGTGGATCAAGTGCGAGCGCATGGCAAATACCAAAGAGGAGTATAAAGCCGCTGCCAAGGAAAAGGCACTCATCCAGACTGTGAATGCACAGGGTAAGGTGACAGGCTTCATCACTGAGGAACAGTACGATTTTATGCAGACCTGGTATGATACGGACAATATCAAGACTGTGTTTGATTTTGGTTATGGTATGGGTAGATTGATGTACAGCGAAACCTATGATTATGGTACCCGTGGCGTGATGAATAATGTCGCAGATGCGTTGCTGATTCGTTACGAGAATACCCCCGATACTTGGGCGGAGATCCGCTCCGAGTGGCAGTCTGTGGTCAATGCCGTGGTGGATGAGTTTAACGCAAAGGCAAATTGAAACGAATTCTTGCTGAAAAAACCACATAAATCAAATTGCATTTTGTGCAAGATGCGAGAAATCGGCGGCAGAATAAAATAATGCTTGCTTTTTCACGAATAATGTGGTAAAATCGTAGTGTAAGAAGTATGAAGAAAGGTCGGATTCCACTCCGACCTTTCTTTTATGCAAATGTCACCCGATTTGGTGCGTTCTGACAGATCGGGGGAATCACACAAGTTGAGGTGAAAAATTGCATGAAGCTGAAAAAATTCGGGAATACCGAAGCCAGAATCTATGAGATGGTGCTGCCTATTGCCGAGGCACAGGGCTTGATCGTATGGGACGTCCGCTTTGAAAAAGAGGGTGCTTGCTGGTATCTGCGTGTGCTGCTTGACCACATGGAGCGCGCGGTCAATATCACGGACTGTGAAAATGTGACCCGCCCCCTGAATAAGCTGCTGGACGATACCGATCCCATCGCGCAAAGCTATACGCTGGAAGTCGGCTCCGTGGGCGTGGAGCGTGAGCTGATCCGTGAATCGCACTTTGATGCCTGTGAGGGCTGTAAAGTCAATGTACGCCTGATTCGCCCCGATGAAAAAGGTCGCCGTGATTTGGCAGGGACACTGCTTTCCTGCGACCGTGAAACCATCAGCATCGACATCGAAGGCGAAAGCATCGCATATCCACTCGCTGGCGTGGCGTTCGTCCATCTTGCCGATTTTGACTTTGACGCGGATGTTGCAGCCGATGCGTCCAGCGGTGCGGAATCGAATTGAAACGATGCTGTGCTGCGCACAGTAAAATGAATGTAAGGAGAACAATCAGCTATGAACGAAGGGTTCTTTGAAGCACTCGCGGCACTGGAGTGTGAAAACAGTGTGGAGCAGCAGCTTCTGGTCGATAAGGTCAAGGAAGCGATGCTCAAGGCAGCCAAAAAAGCTTACCCCAACAGCGAAGAAGAGGATTTCCGCGTGGAGATTGACCCTGGCACCCACGCGTTTGCATTATGGATGATGAAAACTGCCGTGGATGGGCCCCTGCACCGCGGGTATGAGGCGTATGAAATTCCGCTGCATGAGGCGAAACTGATAGATCCTGCTGTGGAGGATGGCGATTTTGTGGAATGTCGTATCGACCCCTCTGCGTTTGGCAGAAGCGTCGCACAGCTTGCCAAGCAGTCCATTCGCGGCGAACTGCGCGCCATCAACCGTGAGCAGACCATTCGTAAGTTTGAAGATAAGGTTGGTCAGATCCTTTCGGTGCAGGTCGCACAGGTAGAGCCTGGCCGTGGCAGCGTGACAGTCGTGTATGATGGCACGGAATTGTACCTCAGCGCGCGTGAGCAGATCCCTGGGGAGAATTTGGTTGAGGGACAGATGGTAAAGGTTTATGTTTCAACCATTGCTAACCCCGAAAAGAAGCCCGTTGTCCGCATCTCTCGTGTGGATCGCGAATTGGTCAGGCGGCTGTTTGAACTTGCTGTGCCAGAGATGGGAGATGGCGTTGTGGAGATCAAATCTGTCGCGCGTGAAGCTGGCTTCCGTTCCAAGATCGCCGTTTGCTCAAATGATTCCAATGTGGATGCGGTAGGTGCTTGTATCGGCCCCCATCGTTCCCGTATTGAAACTGTTGTGCGCGAACTCAATGGCGAGAAAATCGATATTATTCCCTATTCTGAGGATCCCGCCACATTTATTGCCCGTGCCCTCGCACCGGCATCTGTGATATCCACCACGCTGCAAGAGGGCGAAATCAAAGCCGCAACAGTCATTGTTCCCAATCAGCAGCTTTCGCTTGCCATTGGTAACCGTGGTCAGAACGCAAAGCTTGCCGCAAAGCTGACTGGCTACAAGATCGACATTAAGCCAGAGTACGCTGTGCAGGATACATCTACCGATGCAGCTGATGATAAGGAAGATGATGCCGCCGATCGTCAGCAGGATATCTGAAACGGCGTGAAGGGGGAGTGACCCGTGAAAACCAGAAAAACACCTCTGCGGATGTGCCTTGGCTGCGGTGAAATGAAACCGAAGCGCGAGTTGATTCGTGTGGTGCGCCGCCCCGATGAGAGCATTGCGCTGGATGCTACAGGTAAGATGGCAGGCAGAGGCGCATATATCTGTCCGAACGCCCAGTGCCTGACGCGCGCCCAGAAAGGTAGACGGCTGGAAAAGACATTCTCCTGCCGCATTGAGGAGGATGTTTACACCCGTTTGCAGCAGATGATGACGGAGGTCAATAACGGTGAATGACGCAGCCGCAAATAAGTTGATATCCTTGATGACCATGTGCCGCAAAACAGGCAAGCTGCTGCTGGGGTTTGATTCCGTTAAGGAGGCAGCGCAGCAAAAACATTTGCAATGCGTCCTGCTTGCATCGGATTGCGCAACCAAAACGGAAAAAGAAATCCGCTATTATTGCAGTGGGATTCCTTGCGAAAAATTGCCCTTTTCCATGCAGGATATGACAGCGTATTTTACCAAGCGTACCGCTGTGTTTGGGATTGTGGATGGCGGCTTTGCCAACGCAATGCTGAAAATATTTGCAGCGAATGCTTGCGATGAACAAAGCATGACCGATATTTGAAGAACATATAGGAGGTAATGCCTATGCCAACAATGAAAACAAAGGTGAGCGATTTTGCAGCAGATCTGAATCTGTCTGCGCAGGAGGTTATTGATATGCTCGGAGGTGACAAGCCCAAAAAGCCGTCGTCCTCGTTGAACGAGCAGGAGATGAATACCATTCTGGAGCAATTCACCCAGGCGCATCAGGTTGAAAGCTTTGATGCCTATTTTGAAAATCGCCGTGAGGGCGCGATGACTGTGGAGAAAAAAGCTGCGGATGGAAAGCAATCTGCCGCGAAACCCCAGCGCGTGCAGCCCGCCAAAAAAAAGGAATCGTCTGAAAAAACTGTGAAACAGAAGCAAGCTTCACCCAAAGCGAAGAATCAGCCTGTGAAGGAAACCGCGCCTGTGAAGGAAACCGCGCCTGTGAAGGAAACCGCACCTGTGAAGGAAACCGCACCTGTGAAGGAAACCGCACCTGTGCAGGAATCCGCACCTGCGAAGGAAACCGCACCTGTGAAGGAAACTGCCGCCGTTCCAGAAACAACTACCGCTCCCGTACAGGAGAAACCACGTGTGCTGACAGCAGCGGAAACGGAGCGCCGTGCGAGAGAACGCGCCGAGCAATACGCAAAACAGCAGGCAGAACGCATCGCACGGCAGCAGCAGAAGAAACAGCAGCAAAAGCAAAATGCACAGAAATCCGCTGCACAGCCAAAGCCGCAGTCTAAGCCGCAACCTAAGCCAGAGACTAAGCCACAGCCAAAGCCGCAGGCGGCACCTGTTCGCGAACAGTCAGCTCCCAAGCAAAGCGTACCAGTTGCCACAGCTGTTCCAAAAGCGGTGGAGCAGCCCAAAGCCGCAGCACCTGCCCTGAAGCCACCCGCAAAGGCAGCAGCACCGCAGTCGGATCGTCGCACACACAAGCAGCCGAAAAAACCTGCAAAGGCACAGGAACGCGGTGAACGCACCAAGCTGCAAGTGGAATTTGCTTCTTCAGAATCTCCAGCAGGGCAGCCCAGACGCACCGTGGATACCAGAGGCTCTTATGTGGATTTGGATAAGTACAACGAGCGTTATGAACAGATCGCGCCCCAGGGACGCGGTAGGGATGCGTTCGGTAATGCATCCAAAAAGCAGAAGATCACTCAGAAATCCCAGCAAAGAAAGCAGCAACAGCACTCCAGTAAGCAGCGCGGCGAAACCGAGGCAGAGAAGCTTCGTCGGTTGGAGCTTGAGCGCGCCAGAAAACAGCAGCTTAAGGTGCTGATTCCCGATACTATCGTGGTCAGCGAGTTGGCATCTCGTCTAAAAGTGCAAGTGCGCGATGTCATGAAGAAGCTGATGGGTCTGGGCGTGATGGCAACCATCAACGAGGAAATTGATTTTGATACCGCATCTCTGGTGGCAGAGGAACTGGGCGCAAAGGTCGTTCATGAGGTTGTGATGACCATCGAAGAACGTTTGATTGAGGACGAGGTGGACGATGCCGATTCTCTGGAGGAGCGTTGCCCTGTGGTAGTCGTTATGGGTCACGTAGACCACGGTAAAACTTCTATCCTTGATACCATTCGCCATGCAAATGTAACCGCATCCGAAGCGGGCGGAATCACACAGCATATCGGTGCATATCAGGTTCAGCATAACGGTAAAACATTAACCTTTTTGGATACACCCGGTCACGAGGCGTTTACTGCGATGCGTGCCCGCGGTGCAAACATCACCGATATTGCCATTTTGGTGGTTGCTGCGGATGACGGCATTATGCCCCAGACCATTGAATCCATTCACCACGCAAAGGCAGCGGGTATTACAGTGGTTGTTGCCATCAATAAGATGGATAAGGAAGGCGCAAATCCTGAGCGCATTAAGCAGCAGCTTACCGAGCATGAGCTTGTTCCCGAAGAGTGGGGCGGCGATACGATTTGTGTTCCCGTTTCTGCCAAAACTGGTATGGGCATTGATGATTTGTTGGAGAATGTGCTGCTGGTTGCCGAAATGGCAGAGTTGAAAGCCAATCCGAACCGCCGCGCAAAGGGTACTGTCATCGAAGCGCGTTTGGATAAGGGCAGAGGCCCGATCGCGACCATTTTGGTGCAGAATGGTACATTGCATACCGGTGATGTGATCATTGCAGGTACCGCCGTGGGTAAGGTCAGGGTTATGACCAACCACCGTGGCGATGCTGTAACCGAAGCAGGCCCTTCTGTTCCTGTGGAGATTACTGGCTTGGCAGAGGTGCCCAGCGCAGGCGATACGTTCAATGCGGTTGAGGATGAGCGTCTGGCAAGAGAACTTGTGGAGCAGCGCAAGCACGAGGCAAAGGAGGAACAGTTCCGCAGCTTCCGTAAGGTAACGCTCGATAACCTGTTCTCTCAAATTGCGGAAGGCGAAATGAAAGAGCTGCCCATTATCGTTAAGGCGGATGTGCAAGGCTCCGTGGAGGCAGTCAAGCAGTCGTTAGAGCGACTTTCCAACGATGAAGTGCGCGTTTCCGTGATCCACGGCGCAGTGGGTGCAATCTCCGAAAGTGACGTGATGCTTGCTGCATCCTCCAATGCAATTATTGTGGGCTTCAACGTGCGCCCCATGCCTGTTGCTGCCGAAACAGCTGCAAGAGATGGCGTGGATATCCGCTTGTACCGCATCATTTATGATGCGATTGAGGAGATCAGCACTGCAATGAAGGGTATGCTTGCCCCCAAGTTCCGCGAGGTGCAGGATGCCCGTATCGAGGTGCGACAGGTGTATCATATTTCCAGCGTTGGTGCTGTTGCAGGCTGCTATGTGCTGGATGGTAAGGTCAATCGTCAGTGCCAGATTCGTGTTGTGCGTGACGGCATCGTTATCAGCGAGGATAAGATTGATTCGTTGCGTCGCTTTAAGGACGATGTGAAGGAAGTGGCAGCTGGCTATGAGTGCGGTATCTCTTTGGAGAAGTTCTCTGATATGAAAGAGGGAGATATCCTTGAGGCGTTCCGCATGGAGGAATATCGCGAGGAGTAAGCGCGTGGAGCACAATGGCTCCCGAAAGTGAATAAAAATGCAGATTGGAGGATAATCAATCATGGAAAACGAGAGAATGAGCAATGCCGATATGGTACAATACTGTAATGAGGCCCTTGCGTGGGAAGAACTCGGCCCAATCGACATCATGTTTTTTGATACCGTCAAGCGCATTATTCTGGGCGAATTGAGCGTTTCCGAGGCTGAGGATCAGGAAACGATCTTTGATAACGAGGGCTTCTTTAACGAAACGGAAACCACTGGTGATTATTATAATCCCGATCCCGACAGCACCATTCAGTTTTAACCCAAAACAGAGTGAATCGTCTGTCGTCCGAAAGGAGAAACTATGGCAGGATTTAAACTTGGGCGTGCGTCTGAGGATATTCTTCGCGAGCTGACGGCAATTCTGCCCACGCTTAAGGATCCTCGCATTGCCCCCATGTTGACCATCGTGCGCATTGAGCTTGCAGGTGATATGGGACATTGTAAGGTGTATGTTTCCGCCATGCAGGGTATGGATGCCGCACGAAGATCCTGTGAGGGTCTGCGCTCCGCAGCAGGGTATATTCGCAGAGAACTGTTTTCACGGTTGGATATGCGGAAATCCCCTGAGCTGCATTTTATCCCCGATGATTCCATTGCCTATGCAGCGGATATCAGCGAAAAGCTGAATGATTTGGGGCTTGTCGGCGGTGCGCCGCGTGACCTGCAACAGGAAGAAATCTGAAAACACCGAAAGCAGGAGCGTTGTATCTGCGCAACCGATGCATGGCTTCCTGTTTTCCTATGCGGAGGAACGCTTTTGATGAACTTGCTCAATGCCAGAGAAACCGCAGCCTTTCTGCGTGAAAGCACCGATGTGCATATTCTCATTCACCGTTCGCCGGATGGCGACTGTATCGGCAGCGGCTATGCATTGTATGCAGTGCTGACTGCATTGGGCGTGCGTGCCCGTGTTTGCTGCGCCGACCCCATCCCCCCCATGTATCGTTTTCTGACCGATGGTGTGACTTTTGAAACATTCCCGCCCAAAACGGTCATTGCCGTGGATGTTGCAGATTTGCAGCTTCTTGGCGAATTGCGTGCGCAGTATGAAGGCAAGGTCGATCTTTGTATTGATCATCACATTTCCAATACAGGCTATGCTGCGGCAAATTTCTGGAATGCCGATGCTTCGGCTGCCTGTGAAGTGCTGTATACGCTTTTGCAGTATATGCAGTATCCAATTACAAAGCAGATTGCGCTGTGCCTTTATACAGGTATGGCAACGGATACTGGTTGTTTCAAGTTCAGTAATGCAGGGGCAGATACGTTTGTCGCTGTCGCCGATCTGAAGCGCAGGTTTGATCTGCCGTACGCATCGTTGAACCGGCAGCTGTTTGATGTAAAATCCAAAGGGCGTATGGCATTGGATGCCCGTTTGATGCAGGGAATGCAGATGTCTGCCGATGATCGTATCGCGCTGCTGTATTTGCCCTTTGCGTGGATGGAGGAGCTGGGTGTTACTCCTGATGAAACGGATGGAATCTCGAATTTGCCGCTGCAAATTGCAGGGGTAGAGATCGGTATTCTTGTGAAAGAGCAAGCAGATGGCGGCTACCGTATCTCTATGCGCGCAGGAGATCATGCAGATGTATCCGCAATCTGTCGTCATTTTGGCGGTGGTGGGCACGTCAAGGCTGGGGGGTGTTTCATTGCCGAGGGTACTTCTGAAGCAGTCTGCAAAACGCTGATGGAAGTATCAGAGGCTATGCTGAAGTGATGAGCGTCAGTGGAATTTTGATCATGAACAAGCCACGTGATTTCACATCGTTTGATGTGATTGCAAAGCTGCGTGGTATTCTAAAGATTCGTCGATTGGGGCATACGGGAACGCTTGACCCCATGGCAGAGGGCGTTTTGCCAGTACTGGTCGGTTCTGCCACCAAAGCTTGCGATATCTTGCCAAATGAAACAAAGACATATCGTGCGGGGTTTTGCTTGGGTGTCGTTACCGATACGCAGGATATTACAGGAGCTGTTTTATCTACTGCCAGGGCACAGGTTACCCAGGAGATGCTGGAAGCGATATTGCCGCGATTTGTTGGTGAGATTCAACAGGTGCCGCCTATGTATTCTGCCGTGCAGATCAACGGTAAGCGGCTTTATGATTTGGCGCGTGAGGGCAAAACTGTTGCGCGTCCTACCCGAACCGTTACCGTGTATGACATCACCCTTGTGCGCTACGATGCGGCAGCAGGGGAGGGCGTTGTAGAAATCACCTGCGGAAAGGGTACTTATGTGCGAACAATCCTGCATGATATGGGTGCTGCGGCAGGCTGCGGTGCTTGTATGACCTCGCTGACGCGTACCATGGCAAGCGGCTTTGCACTTGCAGATGCCCTGCGCTTTGTGGATGTGGAACAGGTGATGGCAGAAGGCAGATTGGCGGAGGTGTTGCAGCCAACACAGTCGTTGTTTGCAACTTTGCCAAAGCTGGTTCTATCGGAAGGACAGGCGCGGATGTACCGCAACGGCGTAAAGCTTTCTCTTGACCGTCTGCGCGGTGTTACAGACGAAGAACGTTATGCTGTTTATGATACGGCAGGAGCATTCATTGGGCTTGCGTTCGCAAACCATGAAGAACAGCTTTTGCGCGTATGCAAAAATTTTGAGGAACGATGATATGAAGCAGGAAACAAAGGCTTCCAAAAAGCACGTTGTTGCTGCATTGGGTGTGTTTGATGGCGTGCATCTTGGTCACCGCAGAGTGCTTGCACAGGCGGTATCCATCGGGCAGTGTCATGTTGTGACCTTTGCAGTGGAAACAATGCACGGTAAGCAGGGCAGAACCCTGCGCTATCTCTATGATAACAAACAGCGTGAGCAATTGCTGACCCAGTGCGGTGTTCATGCGGTGTACCCCCTTTCCTTTACCGAGATGCATACATTGGACGGTGACGCGTTCTGTTCGCAGCTGCTGAAAGGACGATTGCAGGTGGATACAGTCGTTTGCGGCGAGGATTTTCGCTTTGGCAGAAACGCCGCTTGCAATTCAGAAGCATTGGTGCGTATGGGTCAGCGATACGGCTTTCGGGTTGTGCTGGTGCCGCGTTTGTGTGATGTTGACGGCAGTCCAGTTTCCTCTGCGAAGATTCGCTTTTTGTTGGAAAGTGGGCAGGTGCAGCAGGCAAATACACTGCTTGGCAGCGATTATCGCATGGATCGTCATGTGGAAAGCGGCAACCAGATCGGCAGAACAATGGGATTTCCTACTGCGAATCAGCCCTTTGAATCATGGCAGTGCGTGCCTTGCCATGGTGTGTACGCTTCTTTTGCGCAGATCAACGATGTCTGCGTGCCAGCAATCACCAACATTGGTTCCAGACCTACTGTTACAGGGGGCAGCAGCCCCATCGCCGAAACCCATCTTCTGGATTGGAGCGGCGACTTAAACGGTAAACGTCTGTGCGTAACCTTGCACAGTTTTATGCGGCCCGAATCCCGTTTTCCTTCGATTGATGCGCTCTCTGCGCAGATTCAGGAGGATATTAAAAAGCGGCGTGCTTTGCTGCACAACACCCATGAACAGATATTTGAGTGATTTTTTCGTGTATTGTACACGGAGTTTTCACATGAAAAGGCTACAATGGGCTGGTTGCAAATGTTTTATAGCGATGCAAAACTGTAATATGAAAGGATGAATGCAATGATTGAAGTGCGGAATCTGACCAAGCACTACGGCGATAAACGCGCAGTCAATGATATCAGCTTCACCGTCAATGATGGAGAGATTCTGGGCTTTCTGGGGCCAAATGGCGCAGGCAAGTCCACAACCATGAATATGCTTACAGGCTATATTTCCTCCACATCGGGGCAGGCTCTGATCAACGGTGTTGATATTCTGGAAAACCCCATTCAGGCGAAATCCTATATAGGCTATCTTCCCGAGCTGCCCCCTCTGTATCTGGATATGACCGTTAAGGGCTACCTCAACTACATTTATGACCTGAAAAAGTGCAAATTGCCCCGTCGTGCGCATCTCAATGAAGTAATGGCACTGTGCAAGGTGCATGATGTGCAGGAGCGTATTATCAAGAACCTCTCCAAAGGATATAAGCAGCGTGTTGGTCTTGCACAGGCACTGGTGGGGAATCCTCCCGTGTTGATTTTGGACGAGCCAACCGTTGGTCTTGATCCAAAGCAGATTATGGAGATCCGCACCCTGATTAAGAAGCTGGGCAAAAATCACACCGTGATTCTTTCTTCCCACATCCTCAGCGAGATTCAAGCGGTTTGTGACCGTATCATCATCATCAACCACGGTACCATTGCTGCGCATGATACCACCGATAACCTCTCGAAAAATGTTTCTACCGACCATCGCGTTATTGCCAGAATTGAAGGACCGCGTGAGGAGATCGTCAAGGCATTGCGCAATATCAACGGCATCAAGTATTGCCGTGCCGATATGGAGCGTGAACCGGGCGTGTATGAGTATGAGCTGGAGGCTGTCGCAGGATCTGATATCCGTCGGTCGCTGTTTCATATCTTGGCCGAGCATGGCTGGCCGCTGCTGATGCTGCGTTCTGCCGAAATGACGCTGGAGGATGTATTCCTGAAGATCACAATGGGTGAGGGCGTTACGATTCCTACCACGCCATCCACCCCACAAGAGAACGGAGGTAACGAGTAATGGGTGCGATTTACAGACGCGAGATCGGTGCGTACTTTACCTCTGGTGTCGCATATGTTTTCCTTGCCGCATTCTGGTTGTTCAGCGGCTATTTCTTCTATGGATACTGCCTTTCCTATGCCACGACCGATATGTCTGCAATGTTCCAGAATATGTTCACGATTTGTGTGTTTCTGATTCCAATCCTTACCATGCGTTTGTTCAGTGAGGAAAAAAAGCAGAAAACCGAGCAGGGGCTTCTGACAGCTCCCGTCAGTCTGGGAGAAATCGTCTTTGGCAAGTATTTTGCCGCTTTGACGCTTTACGCTATTGCGATTGCCATGCCATTTCTGTATGCGCTGATTCTGAGCAGCTATGGCACGGTGGAGTGGGGCATTGTTTTTGCGAACTTTCTTGCACAGCTGCTGTTAGGTATGGCGTTTATCTCTGTGGGTGCGCTGGTGTCTGCCCTGACCGAGAATCAGATTGCAGCATCTGTGTTGAGCTTTGTGGTCATGATGGCAATGTACCTGATCGATATGATTGCCGGCAATGTGACATGGGAGTGGCTTGCAAATATCTTGAAATCGCTCTCGTTCTACACCAGATATTATGCTGTGACCTGTGGGTTATTCAATATCACGACCGTGCTGTTCTATATCAGCGTTGCGGTGATATTCAATTTCCTGACCATTCGCGTGTTTGAGCGCAGACGCTGGAGTTGAGGAGGTGTGTTCCGATGAGTAAGAAAGAAACCAAGCAGAATGTGGAAGAAACCGCAATCGAAAAGCCTGCGAAGAATAAAAAATCCGAGTTGACCCCCGAGCAGGAGCGGGAATGCGCCCTCAAGCGTGTAAAACGCCGTAAGAAGTTTAAGTATGGTGCGTTGGCAACTGCCTTGACGGTGCTGTTTGTGGCAGCTGTGGTTGTTGTGAATATCATTGCAGGCGTGCTGAACGACCGTTACCAGTGGAATATCGACCTGACCTCTTCTGGCCTGTATGAGATAGATGAGCAGACGATCAGCTACCTCAATCTGCTGAATACCGATATTGAGTTGGTGGTAATGGCGGATGAAGCCTTGTTTACAGAGAACGCCATGCTGAAAGTGGTGGATGAAACACTCAACCGCTTTAAGGCGGAAAGCAATGGGCATATTTCTCTGAAGTATGTCGATATGACGAAGGATCCTGACGCGGTCAGAGAGTATTCGCAGCACTACAATGGTGAGATCGTGGACGGCGATATTGTGGTTGCAGCGGGCGATTTGGTGCGCGTGGTGGCATTTGAGGACGTCATCAATGTGGAGCAAAGCGTGGATTATACCACCTACTCCCAGATTACAAACTATACCTTTGTGGGTGAGCAGTCTTTGCTGGCAGCCATTATGGGCGTTACAGACCTGAATCCCATTCATGTTGCATTGCTTGGCAAGTTGGGTGATGCTAATATCTACCATGGATACGAGTCCTATAACTACCAGAGCATTACCGCGCTGCTGGAGAAGAACAATTACCTCTGCACTGATGTGGATATCAGCGCGGAATCCCTTGATCCTGCAAAGTATGATATGGCAGTGCTGGTTGCGCCCCAGAACGATTTGACGCAGGCACAGATTGATAAGCTTTCTGCATTTCTGTACAATGAGGGGAACTACGAGCGCAAGCTGCTGTATTTTGCAAGTTCCTTCCAGAATGAAACACCCAATCTGGATGCGTTTCTTGAAACATGGGGCATTTCTGTTGGCGATGCAGTCGTCTATGAGGGCAATGATTCCGCTGCCCATCAGGTGCGAACTGCGTTGAGTGTGCTGCGCTCTATTCCTGCGCTTTCTTTGACCGAAAGTGAATACGCTGCAAAGCTTGCCAACAAAAATCTGCCGATTGTAGCACCAATTTGCCGTCCCCTTGAGTTGCTGTACGAGAGCAATTCTGGCCGTACGACTGAGGCATTGCTGGTCACATCCGATACCGCATATCTCCAGCCGCTGACAACCACCGAGGATGGTGAAACCGTTGATGCAAGCAATGCAGAAACTGGTTCGTTCATCGTTGCAGCATTGGGGCATCAGCATAATGCAGTTGGTGCAGAAACCTTTACCAGTACCGTTGCCGTGTTTGGCTCGTGGATGCTCGATGTCAATGTGACAGAAGAGCGTTCTTATAACAATGCTGATTACTTTGTGACGGTTGTTAATACGATGTGTGGCAAGGAGAACGTTGTTACGATCGCTGAAAAATCTCTTGACACTACAACCATCGCCATCACCGCCGCACAGGTGAAAACGACCCGTAATATCGTTGTGTTCTGTATTCCGCTGCTGGTTGCGATTATCGGCTTTGTGGTATATCTAAGGAGGAGAAACAAATGAGCATGACCAAAGAACCTAAGCAGAATCCCGAAAACGAACAGCAGCCTTCCGATCTTCAGGGATCGGAACTGCTGACAGATGATGACGATGCAATGTTTTCAACCTTTTTTGCAGAAGCTCCCGTGCAGCAGAAGCGTGCAAAGAAAAAAGGCAAACTGAGCAGAGGGGCAAAGGGCGTACTCTGCGGCGTAGGTGTGGTGGCATTGCTTGGCGGTACGCTTGCTGTGCTGAAGCTGACTGAGCAGGAGAATCCGAACGATTCTTCATCTGTTGTGGATGCTTCCGGCGTTGTTTCCCTTTGGAGCATTGCCGACAGCAGTGATATCGCAGCCGTTCGCGTGGAACAGCCCGAGGGTGAGGATTTTTCCGTACACCGCGTGATCGAAAAACAGGAGAGTGTGGATTCTACAACAGGGCAGACAGTAGTCAATGAGGTGGAAAACTATTATCTTGATGGCTACGAGGATCTTCCCACCAAAACCGTGGATATCCGTACGCTGGCGACTCGTGTAGCAGATATCTCTTCAGCGGATATCATTCAGGAGAATACCCCCGCACGCGACCTTGCCAAATATGGCCTTGATCAGCCCATCCGCGTGACGCTTACCGTTGATGATGCGGAAGATATCTGCTTTTTGCTGGGCGATATCAGCCCTTCCACATATTATTCTTATCTGTGTATGGAGGGTGAGAATACCGTTTATACCGTGGAAAGCAGCGCAATGGCGCAGTATCGTGTGGATTGGAAGGACTACCTCAGCACCAACGTTACAAAAGAGCAGGGAGAGTATGACGACTCTCACATTGAGGAAGTTTGCATTCAGCGTGAAGATCTTGATTATCGCATTCTTCTGGCGTATGATCCTTTCTATGTCGAGAATGACAACAGTGGCTCCTCTGCGGTTCATGTGATGAAAGAACCGATCAATTGCCTGCTTAGCGGAGATAAATCTTCTGGCGCGACCCATGGCATCTATGGGATGACAGCAAGTCAGGTTTACTATCCGCACCCTGATCCGAATATGATGGCAGCTTGCGGAGTGATGGCTAACAAGTATTTTGCATGCGTCACCACGAAAATCAGCACGGGCGAAACCGTGGAATTCTATCTTGGGCATACCTATGAAACTGAGATTGAGGACGAAAACGGTGCGCTTCAAACAGTGACCTATCGATTCGGTTATATCGATACCGTTGATTGCATTTACGGCTTTGCTGTGGATGATACCGTGTACGAAACTTTGAAGCCCAGCGATATCACCTCAAAAATCATTGTAGATACCTATGTCTGGGATATCGGCAGACTGACCTATACCGCAGGAGATTTGCAATTGGATTTCAAGGGCATTGGCACTTCCGCCGATGATTATGTCGTTACCTGCAACGGCGAAGAAATTGAAGCAGAGCGTTTTCGTTTGCTGTATACGTATCTGCTGAAAGCCGCTGCGGAGGAGCTTGTGCTGGAGGATGTTGCGATCACTGGCACGCCCCTTGCTACCATTGCTCTGGAGCGTCAGGACGGTCAACGCCCGCTGAGCGTAGCGTTCTACGAAGCGGATGGCATGAAGGCGTATATTGTGGTAAACGGAGAAGTACGTTTCCTTTGCCGTAAAGCGTATGTTGCAACGCTGATTTCCAATATGGAGATTTTCCACACCGACCAAGATTTTACCATGACTTGGTAATCATACAGAATAGGAGGGACCCCAATGGCAGAATTTGTAACCTATAAGGGCAGACCCGTCGTACGAAACGGCAAAACGATCTATTATGGTGATATGGCAAATGAGTATGTTGTGATGATGACTGTGCTTTCTGAGAAAGAGCAGGAGGCAACTGCCATTAAATGCTACCTGATGAAAACCGACAAGTCCTTAAATCCCATGCAGGCGATCACCCAGACCAGTGAGCGTGGCTCTTTGCTGGATGCTTTGGAACTGGCAGCGGCATGGCTTTCCCGTCAGGAGTCTACAAGCTGAATACAAGCAAAACGGCACAGAATGATGTTTTCTGTGCCGTTTATTACTGATTGTGAGATTTTATCGCAAAGTGATTGACAAACACAGAGGAATCTGGTAGAATGAGCAAAGTGGTGGATTATCATACCGTTTTGCATGATTGTAAGCAATGAAATTAACCGCAGTGTGTATCCTGTGCAGAAAGGAGAACGCAATGGCTTCTCAACCCAAAACAAATGCTATGCGCATTTTGGAGCAGAAAATGCTGCCCCATCAATGCTTTTTTTATGATTGCAAGCATTTTACCGATGCGTTACAGATTGCCGAAATGCTTGGGCAATCTCCCGATATGACCTTCAAATCACTGATGTGCCAGGGAAAAAGCGGCGGTTATTACGCTTTCGTGGTTCCTGCCACCTGTACCCTTGATCTGAAAAAGGCGGCAGCAGCGGTGGGAGAAAAATCAGTTACCTTGCTGCCTGTCAAAGAGATTCAACAGGTGACAGGCTATATTCGCGGCGGCTGTACTGCCATTGGCATGAAAAAAGATTATCCCGTTGTGTTAGATGCGCACGCAGCCGCCTTTGAGAAGATTATTGTTAGTGGCGGCAAGCTGGGTACGCAAATTCATCTGGCACCCGATGTGTTCTTGCAGGCAACCAATGGCAAGCTGCTTGCTGTGACCGTTGAAACAGACGCTGAATGAACAGAAAAGAGGGCTTATATGCGCTATCAGAATCCCATACTCACAGGCTTTTATCCCGACCCAAGTATCTGCCGCTGCGGCGACCGCTTTTATATGGTTTGCAGCTCGTTCCAGTTTTTTCCTGGTGTGCCGCTGTTCGAAAGCAATGACCTTCTGAATTGGCGGCAGATTGGCCATGTATTAAACCGAGCTTCCCAGCTTCCTCTTGCAGGAGCAGGCTCTGTGGGTGGCATTTATGCGCCCACCATCCGTTGCCATAACGGCAGATTCTATATGGTGACCACAAATACGACCCATGGCGGCAATTTCTATGTCTATACGGATGATATTTACGGTGCTTGGTCAGATCCCATTTATGTCGATCAGGATGGCATTGACCCCTCGCTTTATTTTGAAGGCGACCGTGTTTTCTTTATGAGCAACGGTACTGATGATCAGGGTGTGCATGGTATCATTCAGTGCGAAATTGATGTTGCTACGGGGGAAAAAATCAGTCCAGCGCGGTGTATCTGGCAGGGTACCGGCGGAAGATTTCTGGAAAGTCCACATCTTTATCACATCAATGGATGCTATTATCTTATGGCATCCGAAGGCGGCACTGAGTACGGTCATATGGTCACTTATGCGAAGGGTGATACCCCCTATGGGCCTTTTACGGCATATGCCAACAATCCTGTGTTAACCAACCGTAATCTTGGCGGATACTTGTTGCAGGGCTGCGGTCATGCCGACCTGGTAGATGATCTTGATGGGAATTATTGGATGGTGCATCTTTGTTTTCGGCAGATTGGGCAGTGGGTAATGCATCACATTACCGGCAGAGAAGTTTCACTGGTGCCCGTAACCTTTGACGAGAATGGCTGGTTTATCGCTGGTGTAGACGGCACAGCGCGGCTGGAAATGGAAACTGATCGTATTCCTGAACAAGTTACGCAGCATATCTGGCAGGAGATGACCTTTGCCAATACCGCTGTGGGCATGGAGTGGGTCTATATGCAGAATCCCAACCTGTCCCAATATCGCATCGCAGCGGATGCTTTTTCTCTGAGCGGCACAAAAGCAGGGCTTTGTCAGGATGATATCTCGCCCACTTTTTTGGGAATACGCCAAAAAGAGATGTGCTTTTCGGCAGAATGTACCTTGACTTTAGCACCGCAGGAGGCAGGCATGGTCATGTATATGACCCCCACCCAGCATTATGCGCTGTTTGTGCGTCCCTGTGCCGATGGATATGCTGTGCTGCGACGTGCGCAGCTTGGCAATTTGGTGCATGAAGAGCCACTGTTTATGCTGCCGGTCGGGGCGAAGGCAGTGCGTTTGCAGATTCAGTGCAACGGCTATGCGTATTTATTCCGTGCAGTCTGTGAAGGTGAGGCTTACGATCTTGGCTATCTGGAGTCTAAATATCTTTCTACCGAGGTTGCAAACAACTTTACCGGCGTGATGCTTGGCTTGTATGCTGTGCAGCTGGATGCGCCTGCATGGACAGATTTTACCGCATTCCGCATGGTGAATGAAGCCAGATCCATACAATAAATCACATTGAAATAGAAAAAAGCAGCACATTCCGTTTTGATACGGTACGTGCTGCTTTTTGGTTAGTCGAGAGGGTATTCCCAGAGGCAGGGAAGATCATTAAGCGAAAGGGTGTGTTCACTTTTGTAGACTTTCTCCCACATGGAGCGTTCGGTGTATTTTTCGGATGCAATGCCAAAATTGTGGATGAACTCGCCGCTCCATGTGCAGAACCAGCTCCACATTGCGCCATCGCGCACGAGCAGATCAGGGTCAGGCATACAGCCGTTTTCGGTCAGCGCGATGATTTTTCTTTCGGATGTCCACTGCGTCATATCGGAAAAGGTACTGCTTTGAGAGGTGTAGGTATGTTCTGGGGGATAAATATCCATACCGATGATATCCACCGTGTCGTCACCAGGATACCAAGCGGGATCCTGGCCATTCCACACCCAGATGAGATTATTCAGACCGTGTTCGTTTGTGAGCTTGTCATACAGTAGATTCCACAGCCACAGATAGCTTTCGGGCTTACAGCTGCCCCACCAGAACCATCCGCCCGATGCTTCATGAAGGGGTCGCCAGAGAATCGGCACTTGTGCTTCATTCAGAGGTTTCATTGCCTCAGCAATGGCATCAATATCGCGGAGCAAAAGTGATTTGCCCTTTGTATCAGTGCCTTCTGCAATTGCATCAAGATCAATGGTAGTTGCGTCCTTACGGAAGCCAGAGTACCAAGGCTGCTCTGTGCTGTTAATCAGGTAATCCTCAGGGGCGTTCCAGTGCCAGCAGAAGGTAACAATTCCGCCGTGATTGCAGTAAAAATCCAGCGCATAATCAACAGCCTTTCCTTCGCCGCCAAAATGTACGCGGGAAGGCGTGTAGTCCATCATATCCAAGCCCAACATGGCAGGATATTCACCAGTTGTTTTGTAGATGACTTCCATTTCCTTGCCGTCGATACCGCCGTCGCAGTTCTGCCCCGTGATGGTATACTTGCCGTAGCAGTCGGTGAGGAACTTGTACAGACGCTTCGTGTTATCCCACGCATTGGGATTCGAAAGTGTTGCGGAAATATTATAAATCTCTTTGCTGATTGGTGTGCCGTTTGTAATTGTTAAACTGTCCACAAAATAATACCCCCATTCTGTGCCTGCTGCAATTTCGTGCGTACCTGCCGTGAGGTAGACACCTTCCAATGTAGATTGTGTGAACGAAGTACCTTCAGGTGTAACGATATCGCCAACGCTTGCACCATCCACTTGTGCTGGATTCTTTTTGTTCGCACTTGCGCTGCCGCTGCATGTGGAGAAGGAAAGCGTGTAAATGCCATCTGCAGGGATTTCCACAGTAAACACAACTTTGTCGTTTTCGTTCTGGAAGCCACCAACGTAGCTTGTCCCACTAAACCCAGGATAGTTCACATCCTGCACTTTCACATTGCCGATGCATTTTGCATCCTCGGCTTCGCCAGTCCATTGAAAATCCTGTGTTTGACTTTCCGTGCCTGCAAGTGTTTTGTTGAGATCCAGCGTGGTATTGAATTCTGTGCGCGCGTCTGCATCTTGATAATCGGCAATATCGTAGCTTTCGCCGCAAGCGGTCAGCATGGATGCTGTTGTACAGACCGCAAGGCTAAGTACTGTGATTTTGCGAATTGTTTTCATAGTGAACTCCTTACGCATTTGCCTCGTCCTGCTTGGTTTTTTTTGGACGGTAGCTGTTAAAATCAAACTTTACCAGTGTGTTGATGTTCTCCAGAATCTGCGTAGTGTCCTGTATCACAGTATCAGCGGTTGTAGCATCTAACTGCAACAAAAAATCGGCAGGGTAGCGCGCTTCAATGTAATACCGTGTGATTTGCACGCAGTTTGGCAGCCATTTTGTGAAGCTCTGGTCATCGTGCATGCACTGCTTGCACAGAAAGGGCAAGTTGTGCCCATCATAGAAGCGGTTACGTTTCCATAGCAGATAGCCCTTCATGGCTTTTTCGATTGCCTGTTGGCAATGAAATGCAATGATATTGTAGCAGTGTTTATCGTCTGTGAGTTTTTGTGCCACACGCAGATCAATGGCGGCGTAATACAGCCAGTCATAGTATCGTTTGCTGTCGGAAGTACGATATCCTCTAGCCATACAGCACACTCCCATTCTCCCTGATCGACCATGCAAAGGTGCGCGGATCCTCTGCGAGCGTTTGCCATTCTGATTGCTTATACAGCACAAGGTCATAGGGAAAATCGCAATCCACGGCAGTGTAGAGGTAGCACTCCAGCTCAGAGATATTGGGTGCGTCATCGGATACGATCACTGCCAGTTTGAAGCTGCGCAGCTCGCCTGTAGCATGATTCGTTTTCAAGCTGATGAGATAGATGCGCAAGGGCTTGCCAAGTTCAGCAATTGCATTAGCAGTGGCAATGATTTCAGGGTATTGGTTCATAGCTCCTCCTTTGGCAGATGAAAATTATAGCACGCAGCTTGCGTGACGCGTAACATGGCAACCGATGTTGACCGATACAGGTAATCCTGCGATGTGGGTTGCGCCCTGCTCGATATTGACTGCCAGTGCGGTGACGGCACCGCCGTAGCCCTGTGGGCCAATGCCGAGGGCATTGATAGAATCAAGCATTTTTTGTTCCAGATCAGCATAGGGTGTTTTGGGATTACGAACAGAAATATCACGGCACAATGCTTTTTTTGCAAGGTATGCGCATTGCTCGAAATCGCCGCCGATTCCCACACCGACTACAATTGGCGGGCAAGGATTGCTGCCTGCTTTGCTGACTGTTTCAGTGACAAAGTCAACGATATCTTGAGGGGTTGCCGCAGGGGTAAACATTTTCAGCGCGCTCATGTTCTCGCTGCCAAATCCTTTAGGGCACACATCGATTTCCACCTTGTCGCCGCTGACGATATCCAGGTGCAGCACAGCGGGAGTGTTGTTGGCAGTGTTGTGGCGTTCCAGCGGATCAGAAACCACTGAGCAGCGCAGATACCCATCCAGATAGCCTGCCGCCACGCCTGCATCGACCGCCGCACGGAGATCGCCACCGGTAAGATGTACATCTTGACCGATGCGCATAAAAATAACAGCCATGCCAGTATCTTGGCAGATGGGCAAGCCAGTTTCCTTTGCCGCATCCAGATTGGCGCACAGGTCATCAAATACGCTTTGCCCTGCCGCTGAGGTTTCTTTTGCCTTGCCGCAGCGGATACATTGTTCCAGTGATGCAGGCAGCACACTGTTTGCCTCAATGCATAATTCGCGAACAGCGGCTGTGATTGCACTGATATGCAATTCTCTCATTTGATTTCTCCTTTTCTGCTTACAAATTCACCGTTGATCATGACCCATTCCGGCATAGTTTCCAATGCGAGGGGGTCGCAGTTGGGTGCATAGAGTTGCAAATCTGCATCATACCCTTCCGCAATACGACCAACCCTGTCTCCAATGCCGGCAAGCTCTGCCGCATCGCGGGTGATGCAGTTGAGTGCTTGAATGGGAGATATTCCATTTTTGCGTGCAATCGCAGCCGAAAGTGGCAGATACTGAATTGGCACCTCGGGATGGTCAGTGCAAATAGCAAAGGGCACATGGTTTTCCGCGAGAATCGCAGCATTGTTTTCAGAGAGCTGCTGCAATTCTGGTTTGCAGCGGTTGCCGATAAGCGGGCCAATGATAACAGGAATCTGTTCTTCTGCGAGATACTGAGCAATGCGGTGTCCTTCAGTTGCATGGATCAGTACCGTATCCAGTTGAAATTCCTGTGCAATGCGAATAGCAGTAGCCATATCGTCGGCGCGGTGGCAGTGAAAGAATGCCTTTTGTTCTCCGCGCAGGAGCGGTAGCAGAGCCTCGCATTTGATATCAAACTCGGGGGATGAAATCTCCGTGTCTTGTTCCGCAGAACGGATATCGGTCAGATATCTTCTTGCCTTAAACAAGCCTTCACGGATGATCGCAGCAGTTGCCATACGGGTAACAGGAGTTTCATCGCGGTGGTCATACACGCTTTTGGGGTTTTCGCCCAAAGCAAATTTCACGCCTACCGCGCGCAGCAGCATACGATCCACGCAGATACCGCTCGTTTTAATTGCGGCAATGATACCTCCAGCGGGGTTTGCGCTGCCAGGACTGCTTAGCACTGTAGTAATGCCGCGTTCTCTTGCATCGGCAAAACAGTCGTCAAATGGGTTAATGCCATCTATGACGCGCAGATGTGGCATAAATGGATCGGTTACTTCGTTGCAATCATCGCCTTCAAAATCAATGCCGTCCTCTATGATCCCGAGGTGGCAGTGCGCATCAACAAAGCCAGGCAGGAGCAATCCACCCATTGCGTTGATGTCGTCGGGAGCAATAGCATCGCAGTTACCGCAATGCACTTCGGCAATGACACCATTTTGTATCGTGATCCATCCTGAACGCAGACCGCCTGTTTGCTCGTCAAGCAGCATTGCATTATAAATCCGCATATTGATTCTCCTTTGCAGTACATACAGACAGTATACCATAGATTGCGCAAAAAGACAACCGTTTTTTTGTAAAAATCCTTGTGTAGATACAAAAAAGAGCCGCTCTGCAATGCAGAACAGCTCTTTTGAAAGCAGAAGAAAGATTACTTCAGCTCGATGGTTGCGCCAGCCTCTTCCAAAGACTTCTTCAGAGCCTCTGCATCAGCCTTGGAAACGCCTTCCTTCAGAGTGCAAGGTGCGCCTTCAACAGCAGCCTTTGCCTCTTTCAGACCCATGCCCAGAACATCCTTCACAGCCTTGATAACGCCCATCTTAGCATCACCAAAGGAGGTCAGAACGACATCGAACTCAGTCTTTTCAGCCTCAGCAGCGGGAGCAGCAGCACCTGCACCAGCAGCAGCAACAACAGCAGTAACGCCAAACTCTTCCTGAATAGCGTCAACAAGCTCTTTCAGCTCCAGAACGGAGAGAGCCTTGATATCTTCGATAAACTTCATAGTCTTTTCGGAAGCCATGATAATTCTCCTTTACAAAATAAAAATAGATTTGGATCAAATGGTAACAAATGGTCAAGCAGCACTTTCGTTCTTTTCCACAAGAGCCTGAAGCGTTGCTGCCAGCTTTTGGTAAGGACCCTGAAGAGAGCCAACCAACTGTGCGAGCAGTACATCCTTGGACGGAACCTTGGAAAGTGCCATCACACCGTCAGCATCGTAAACCTCACCGTCCACGAAGCCTGCCTTCAGTGTAAACTTACCCTCAGACTTCTCTGCAAAAGCACCCAGAATACGGGCAGCAGCGGTCTGATCGTTATCGGAAATAGCGATTGCGGTAGTACCCTCAAGGACACTATCGAACTGTTCATAACCGACATTGTGCAGAGCAAAACGCAGTAGGGTGTTCTTCTGAACGGAGTAGCTGACACCTGCCTCGCGCAATTCACGACGGAGCTGCGTATCATCGGCAACGCTGATACCCTTGTAATCCACAAGAACATAAGCTACAGCGCCCTTCAGCTGCTCGGTCAAAGCTTCCACCTGAGCCTGCTTTTGCTGCAAGATTTTCTCACTCGGCATTTATTTTCACCTCCATAAAAATGCTTGTGGGTACAAATGCCACATCGGAGGCAAAAGAACGCCTCTCCCGAATTGACAGGAGAGGCGGTTGGTTTTGTATCAAACGAAAACGCAGCCGGCACTCCTCGGTCGGGCTTCTATGCTGCACCACAGGGGTGAAACACTGCCGACTGTCTTTGGAATACGGGATTCGTGGTAATTCTCATCACAGCTTTTCCATTATATCACACTTCCAAGAATCTGTCAAGTACTTTTTTGTGCTTTTTCAAAAATCTTCTGTCTTTGCCGCCGCCAACGCTTCCGCAGCGGTTTGCAGCAGAAGTTCACTGGGGGTGTTGCCGCCCATAATGCGCGCGATCTCCTGAATACGTCCTTGCTGTTGCAGCACTGTGACACGCGTTTCAGTAGAGGTTTCGTCGCTGTGTTTTTCAATCAGCAGATGGTGCTGTGCCTGCGTTGCAAGCTGTGCAAGATGCGTCACGCAGATGACCTGACTATGTTTTGCCAGTGCGCGTAGTTTTTTTCCGATTTTCTGTGCAGCTCTGCCGCTGACACCCGTGTCGATTTCATCAAAAATGAGTGTAGGTATCGCATCTCTTTGGGCAATCACAGATTTCAGTGCCAGCATCATGCGAGAAAGTTCGCCGCCAGAAGCAATTTGCGCGATGGGTTTTGGGGGTTCCCCAGGATTTGCCGATATCAGAAATTCTGCGGTATCCATGCCGTTTGCCGTGAGCTTTCCTTTGGACATGGCAACTTCCAAACGAACCTTTGGCATATCCAGCTGTGCCAGTTCATCTCCCACACGGCTTGCGAATTGTTCTGCCAGCTTATGCCGATGGATGGAAAGTGCTTTTGCCTGTTCGGTGACACTTTGCAGCAGTTTTTGTTTTTTTTCGGTTAATTCTTCAATAGCATCTGTGGAATTGCTGATGGCATCAATCTCGGCTTCAGCATCCACAAGCAGCTTGCGTAAGCCGTTTGCATCGGTGTGATAGCGTACCATCAGGGTGTTCAGTGCATTGCGCCGCTTGTTGAGTTCGTCAAATTCCGCAGGTGAGAGCATCGTGCCCCCCAGCATATCCAATTCATCGGCGATGTCTTTCAGTTCGGCATTCACAGAGCGTAATCTTTGGTAGAGGGGGGCAGCGTCCTCTCGCTTGCTGGTAAGCTGCTGCATGGTAAAGCAGGCATTGGCAATAGCATCCGAGATGTTTTCGTCGCCCTCGGTCAGCAGCTGCCGCAGCATAGCAGTGATTTCTGATGTTTCCTCTGCCTTTGCAGCAGCGGTGTATAGTTCTTCGATTGCAGTGTCCTCATCGGGCTGAATATCCAGCGGCGCGATTTCTTCAATGATTTCGCGCAGCTCTGCAAGCCGATTCGCCTTGTTCTGTTCGGCTTTTTTCAGCGTGTTGAGCTGTCTTGCACAGGTTTGCAAAGCCTGAAACTGTTCCCGATATGCAAGCAGCGGGCGTTCGTCATCACCAAATCGGTCAAGCACATCCAGATGCCGTTCGGGTCGCAGCAATACCTGATTATCGTGCTGCCCATGGATGTTGACCAATGTTTCGCCGAGTGTTCGCAGCAGATTCACAGGAGCTGTTCTGCCATTGATGCGTCCAATACTTCCGCCGTCTGCGGAGATTTCTCTTGTCAACAGAAGCGTATTGTCCTCTGTATCGTAGCCATACTCCGCAAGAATCGCCGCAGTATCTGCCTCAATGGGGGAAAACAACGCAGAGATCACTGCTTTTTTGCAGCCGTGTCGAACATATTCCTTGCTGATGCGTTGACCAAGTACCGCCTGAATGCCGTGGATCAGTATGGATTTACCTGCGCCTGTTTCGCCGGTAAACACGTTAAGCTGCGATTCCAACGGAATGGTTGCCGAAGAAATCACCGCAAGATTTTCAATTGAAAGTTCTTTTATCATGTTGCACCCCATATATGGGACTGTAAATATGCAGTCAGCTCTTTTGCGTTCTGTTCTGAGCGTGTTATCGCAAAGATGGTATCATCGCCGGCAATGGTACCGATTACCATAGGCAGCGAAAGGGCATCCAATGCGGCACAAACTGCCTGTGCTGTGCCTGCATGGCACAAAACCACCACAGTATTCATCGCGCAATCAATTCTTTTTATGGATTGTGTCATCAACTGCTGTCCGTTGCCGATGGCGGGCTTGCAATAGCGTTGTCCGCCCAGTGGGGAAGGCTCTTTGCGCAGTTGCAGTTGTCGGATATCGCGGGAGATGGTTGCCTGCGTGACAGAAAAGCCTTCTGCTTCCAACAACTCCTTGAGCTGTTCCTGCGTGTTGATATCATGTTCGTGTATCAGTGTCAAAATGCGTTCCTGCCTAGCATTTGCCATATGTACGCCACCCCCTTAAATGGTATCTTTCGCGAAGCTGCCGTCCTTCAGCGGCTGCATGAGTTTGCCGTTGAGCGCATCATAGAAGCCGTATCCCTTAAAATCGACAAAGGGCACGGTATGTGTCGATTCTGTTACCGTAAATGATTGTCCTTCCTGCACAGTTACCGCACTTCTGCCATCCACATAAACGTTCAAGCCGCCGCCGTCCTTCACACGATATGTTACACGGATTTTGCGTTGGGGCGCAAAGAGCATGGGCCTTGCAAACAAGGAATGGGGGCAGATCAGATTCATTTCGATGAGGGAAAGATCCGGCTCCATAACGGGGCCGCCTGCTGAGAGTGCATACGCAGTGGAACCTGTGGGTGTAGAAAGGATAATGCCATCCGCGCGGTATGTGCCGATATGCTGTTCATCCACAAACACGGAAAAATCGCAGATCCTGCCGCTGCAACGGGTAGCGTATACATCATTCAGCGCGTGATAGACCGGCACATTGCTGTTTTGTGCGGGAAATGTCGCTTGCAGCATCATACGATGACTGACCGCGAATTCATTGGTAAACAGTTTGTGCAGCAAATGCAGTTCTCCAGATTCGCAAGCAGCGATAAAGCCCAGCCGCCCTGTATTGATGCCTACGAGCTTGGTATCGGTACCCTGAATCATTTCAGCGCAGCGTAAAATGGTGCCATCGCCGCCAATCGCAACAGCAAAATCCGCATGATGCATCAGCATATCGGCGGGCAAAAAGTGGATATTTTCCGCCTGTGCAAACGCTGTTTCATATTGCTGTTCCATGTAGATGTGCGCATTGTGAGATGCAAACAAACGACAAACGGCGCGTGTTGTATCAAGAGCGTGCTGCTTGGAAAGATTTGGCCATATTACGAACTTCAAATGCAATCACCTCCGTGCGATGATTCTCTGCTGCAATTATTTTTGCAGCAGCAGTAAAAATTCCGTGTTGCCACTGCCCCCCTGTATGGGTGAGGGGCAATCCGCGAGAGGTTTTAGCCCAACAGCGGTTGCCGCACTGCGAATCTGTTTCAGTATATGGGCATGGATTTTCGGGTCGCGTACCACACCATGCTTGTTAAGAGCCTGTTTCCCTGCCTCAAACTGCGGTTTTACCAGTAAAACAGCCTTTGCATTTTCAGCCATCAGGGGTGGCAGCAGGGGAAGAATATAGGTCAGTGAGATAAACGAAACATCGCAGCTGATAAAATCCGCAGGCAGCCCTTTTGTATCGGGTGTTAGTGCGCGGATATCCGTATCCTCCATGACTGTCACTCTTGGGTCACAGCGCAGAGAATTTGCCAGCTGCCCATGTCCAACATCAACAGCAAGCACACTTGCCGCGCCGTTTTGCAGCATACAATCGGTGAATCCGCCAGTAGATGCGCCAATATCCAGACAGTGCATTCCATGCAGCTTGAGGTGAAAGGCGGTCAACGCATGTGCGAGTTTCAAGCCACCGCGTCCTACGAAGGGTAAGGCTTCGGTCAGCGCGATGCTGTCGTGATCGGAGATATTTGCAGCAGGCTTTGTGCATATTTTGCCGTTGATGGTGGCATGACCAGCTGCAATCTCCATTTTTGCCTTAGAGCGCGTTTCGCAAAGCCCCTGTTCCACCAAAGCCATATCAAAGCGTGCCATGATGGGTCACCTCTGCAACATAACGGGTCATGGAATCGGCATCCAGTCCGTGCAAGGCAAGGCATCGTTTGGCTGTTGCATGTGCCACAAAGCCCTCTACTGCGCGGCAGTGATATCTGCCTGTAAAATCGTTTTCCATAAGGGCAGCTGCAAATTTTTGTGCAATGCCGCCGTCCTTGACGCCCTCTTCAAAGAAGAACACATTTTCGTATGTCATAGCTGTCTGGATCGCAGCTTGCGGAATGGGATAGATCGTGTTCAGGGAGAGAACACCGCAAGAGATACCCATTTTTTGCAGGGCAGAGCGTGTGTGAAGCAGTTCAGCGGTTAATCTGCCATAGCTGATGAGCAGTGTATGATCGCCAGAAAGGTGAGTCATTTCGCTGTCATAGGGAAGCGCAGCAAGGGAATCAGGCTGGGTACCTCTGGGGTAGCGGATGCATATTGGCCCGTTATCCTCGTTGACCGCCCTGTGCAGCACCTTGCGCAAAGCGGTGTAGGTGGCAGGGGAGTAGATCTTGATGTTGGGGATCGCCGAAAGCATTGCCACATCGAACAACCCCTGGTGAGTTTCACCGTCCTCGCCGACCATACCAGCGCGGTCAACAGCGATGATCAAGTGGAGATTGGCGATGGCAGTATCGTGGAGAATCTGGTCAAAGGCGCGCTGTAAAAAGGTGGAGTATACCGCAAAAACAGGAATCATTCCCATTGAGGCAAGTCCAGCGCAGAAGGTTATGGCGTGTTCCTCAGCGATGCCCACATCGAAGAAGCGATCACGATGCATTGCTGAAAAAAACTGCAAGCCCGTACCATATTTCATCGCAGCCGTTACGGCACAAATCTTACGGTTCTTTTGCGCCATGGCGGTTAGTTCTCTGCCAAACACAGTAGAGTAGCATTCATCGGTAGAAATTTCAGGATTTTTGGAAAGCAGATCAATTTTGGGTACGCCATGGTATTCCCCAGGATTCTGCTCTGCGGGGGCATAGCCCTTGCCCTTTATGGTATTTACGTGAACGAGTACGGGTCGGTGATAGCTTTTTGCCACTGACAAGGCTTCGTCCAGTGCTTCGATATCATGACCATCCACGGGGCCAAGATACACAAAGCCCATGTAGTCAAACAGTGTAGAGCTTTTTACCACGTTTTTGCGGACGGCATCCTTGGTTTTTTTTAACACGCCTGCAATGGGCTTGCCCACCACAGGAGTCTGATCCAGTACACGTTCTACCGCCCATTTGGTGCGCACGTATTCCGTGCTGTGACGGATGTTGGAAAGATACTTTGCAACCGCGCCCACATTCTTCGAGATGGCGCAGTTGTTGTCATTGAGAATGACGATGAGATTATTATTGGATTTGCCACCGTTGTTTAGCCCCTCATAGAACATACCGCCTGTAGCGGCACCGTCACCGACGACGGCAACGGCATAATGCTTGCTGCCGCTGATGCGCAGCGCGTCTGCAATGCCGCAAGCAGCAGAAACTGCCGTGCCGCTATGCCCTGTGATAAAGGTATCGTGTGGCGATTCTGCGGGTTTTGGAAACCCTGAGATACCATTTTCCTGTCGCAGTGTGTGGAATCTCGCCTGCCTGCCAGTCAGCAGCTTGTGTACATAGGTCTGGTGCCCTACATCCCAGACGATACGGTCATTGGGCGAATCAAACTGTCGATGAATCGCAAGGGTCAGCTCCACAACGCCAAGATTCGATGCCAGATGTCCGCCGTTACGAGTTACGGTATCTATTAATATTTCGCGGATTTCAGAACACAGTGCCGTACATTGCGGGATGCTCAAATTTTTTAGCTGCGAGGGCAATGTTAGATCCCGCAGCGCAATTGACTCTGTGACTTGCAATTGCCGTTCTTTTTTCATGTTCAGTAATCCCCCTGCGTCACCGCAGCTTTGTTCTTAAGATTTTCTGCAAAGCAGCAGATTGGTCAGTGCGATCAAAAATTCCCCGTGGGGAAGCTTTTCCAGCAGAGCCAGTGCCTGGCTGGTCAGCTCGGCGGCTTCCTGCTGTGCTTTTTCCAGCCCATATAATGATACGAAAGTGTTCTTGTTCTGTGCAGCATCGCTGCCGATAGGCTTGCCCAGTTCTTCTTCGGTGGAGATGACATCGAGGATATCATCCACGATTTGGAACGCCAGACCAAGCAGTGCAGCATATTGTGTAGCAGTTTCCAGTGTTTCGGCATCGGCACCAGCAGCAATGCAGCCCATACGGCAGGCACAGATGATCAGCGCACCAGTTTTGTAGGCATACATTTGCTTGAGCTGTGCAAGGGTCACATCGCCGCGCTTTTCATTTTCCAAGTCGATTTGTTGACCGCCGCAGGCACCGTAGTAGCCTGCCGCCTTTGCCAGCTCCAGAGAGAGCATAACTTTCTTTTCCGCGTCGATGTGTTCTGCCGCCGCGATCACTTCAAAGGGCAGCAAAAAGAGCGTATCACCAGCAAGCAAAGCCGTTGCCTGATCGAAAGCGATATGGCAGGCAGGTTTGCCGCGACGCATATTGTCATTGTCCATTTCGGGCATATCATCGTGGATCAGGGTTGCAGTGTGCAGCAGTTCCAGTGCGCAGGCAGCTGGCAGAACCTGTTCATCTTTGCCGCCGCATAAGCGGCAGAACTCCAGTGCAAGCATCGGGCGAATACGCTTGCCGCCTGCCGAAAGCGAATGCTTCATAGCTGCAAGAAGCATCTTTTGTGGATCCTGTGTGTTGTCGGGTATCAGCCGTGCAATGGTTTTTTCGATCAGACTGATATTCTCTTTTAGCTGGGCCTCAAAGGCTTGCTTCGTCATGATTCGCGTCCTCCTCGCTGTCATTTTTTGGTGCTTGATATGTAGCGACCGTCAGTTTGGCGCGGTCGAGTTCTGTTTTGCATTCGGCAGCGAGCTTTGCACCCTTTCCATAGAGTTTCACGGCTTCCTCAAGGGTCAGACCGCCGCCTTCAAGCTTCTCCACAATTGCAGAGAGTTCCTGCATCCCTTTTTCAAACTTCATAGCAGATTGCCTCCTTTTGTGCAGTTGTGATCGCAGTCACCGCAGCAGTGCAGCTGCCCTCTGCAAATTCGAGTGTCAGTGTGTCATTGATGTTGAGCTGTGCGGCATCTCTGACCAGTGTGTGATTGTGATAGACCAGACTGTATCCACGTTTTAGCACTGCCACAGGGCTTATCGATTCCAGACGTTGTGCCATTTGCAGCCATTGATGGGAAAAGTCTGTCATACAATTGGCATATGCGCTCTGCAAACGATGCTGCAAATTGTTCAAGTTTTGTTGCTGCTGTTCCACCTGACGGTCTACAGCAAGCATTGCAAGGCGATCCTGCAATTGTTCGAGCGCGATGGTTTTGTCGTATAAAAAGCTGAAAAACGTTTCATTGAGCGATTCCAGCGTGTATTGCAATTGTTGATATAGTGTACGGATATCGGGTGTAGCGAGTTCAGCTGCTGCCGATGGAGTCGGCGCGCGCATATCTGCAATTTCATCGGCAATGCAGTGGTCGGTTTCATGCCCCACTGCGCTGACAACGGGCACAGGGGAGTGATAGACCGCGTGGGCAACCGTTTCGGACTGAAATGCCTCCAAATCCTCTGCGGAGCCGCCGCCACGTCCCATAAGGATCACATCGCATTCATCGTTTCCTGCGGTTACCAAAGCAGCAGCAATCGAGGCAGGGGCAGCATCGCCCTGTACCTGCGCGGGGTAAATGCAAACCGTACCCAAGGGATATCGGCGACCAAGAATCTGTAGCATATCCTGCAATGCCGCACCGCTGTGCGAGGTAACCAGCCCGATTTTTTGGGGCATCGCTGGTAGTGGCCGTTTATGCTCGGCCGAAAAATATCCAAGCTGTGCGAGTTTTTCGCGGCGTTGCTGCAATGCAATTGCCTTTGCGCCTACGCCGTCCGGCTGCATATCGTATGCTTTTAGCTGATATACGCCGTCCTTTTCGTATACGGTTACATCGCCGTGTACGAGCATCACCATGCCATTTTTCGGCTCAAAGGGCAGCTTGTCCGCATAGGAGCGAAACATGACCGCACGCACCGATGCATCTGCATCGCGCAGCGAGAAATAGCAGTGTCCCGAACGGTAATTCCGCGTAAAGTTTGCCACCTCGCCGCGCAATATGATGCTGCGCAGTTTGGTGTCCCCATCAATTTTTGTGGCAATGTAACAATTCAGCTGTGATACAGTCAATATGGGCATAGCGTTTCACCTCTGTCACGCAGGGCAGCGTAAACGGCGATTCCTGCTGCGTTATCGCAGGAAAAGGCAGGCTCAGCGAATGCGACTTTTGCGGGCAAACGCTGTAACTGTTCGCGAATCAGCTTGTTAGACATGACGCCTCCTGCGTATAAAACGGCAGTATCGAGGTACTGTTCCAGTGCGGATTTTGTCATGGCAAACAGCACCGCGGCGATGGAATTCAGGCAATATTTTGCGATATCACAAGCAGGGACACCTTTTTTCAGCATGGTGCTGCACTGGTTTTCAAGCCCTGAAAGGGAGCAGCAGCCGTCTTTCAAGCGCACGATTGCCTTTTGGCAGCTGTTGCTTTCGGCAGCAAGCTGTTCCAGTGCAGGCCCCGCAGGGAAGGAAAGTCCCAACATCAATCCTACGCGATCAATGGCTTGTCCCGCTTTTAAATCAAGAGAGGCCGAAACTGGAGCAATGCGCAGAATCTGTTCTGCGTCGGGAGTGCATAGTACGCAATCGGTGGTACCTCCACTGACATGAAACGCCAAAAAGGCTTTCTGCAAAGGATTCACCCACGCAAGGCAATCTGCCGAATAGAGTGCAGCCAGAATATGCCCCATCTGATGAGAGGTTTCATACAGCTTGCAGCCGGTCATGGAAGCGATGCTCCGTGCGACGGCTTGTCCTGTGAGAAAACATGGCATATAGGAACCCTCTGCTGAGCGCGGTGCAGTAGATACCCCCACCGCTTGCGGAATCTGACTACCACACTGTGCGAAGAGCTGTTCCATCAGCACAGGCAACTGCCTTGTGTGATGAAAAACGGCATCACTTTGGCGCAGCCCGGCACGTCCTTTTGGTACGGGCAGCAGTTGCTTTTGTTGTGTGATTGTCATGGTGTCGGCTTGTAGCCATGCACAGGAGGTGGTATAGTTACTGGTATCAATTCCCAGAAAATTCATGCCTCCAAAGCTGCCTCCTCGCAGGGATGTTCCTTATCATATGCGCCCAGAACGCCGTTTACAAAGCTGACATCTGCATCATATCCATATTCTTTTGTTAGCAGTACGGCTTCATTGATGGCAGCACGGCGGGGGGTTTTTTCGTCATAGAGGATCTCATAAAGCGCGATACGCAGGATGGTACGGTTTACCGCAGGAATACGGTTGACCTCGCGGCTTTTGCTGTATGTGGCGATGATGCCGTCCAGTTCTTCCAAATGTGCCATGGTGCCGTCAACCATTTCCTTTACGCCATCGTTGATGACAAAATCGTTGATCTCCTCAGCAATGGCATACAACTCAGCAACACTATCGTTGCGCAGAAGCTGCTCAAATAAGATTTTAAATGCGCTGTCACGAATGACGCGACGCTGTCCCAGCATATTTTCCGTCCTTTCCCAGCGGTCAGTTGAAGCTGATGCCGTCCGCTACAACATTGACTTTTGACACAATGACACCAGTCATGCTCTGTACATTTTCCTTCACATTGCGCTGAATCTGTTCCGCAACACGGGTCAGTTTCGCGCCACCTGCCAAAACAATATGCACGGTGATCTCTACCATATCAGCTGCAACATGGATTGTGACTGGCTCGGTGCAGCCAAGCAAGCCACATTTGCGTGCAGTCAGACGTTCTACGCCTTCGATATCGGTCGCTGCGGTTTCCGCAATGGCACGGATCGCTGCCTCAGAGATTTTAATCGCACCTTCTGTGGAAGCTTTTTTTGGGTATTGGTTGCTCATAAGCGTTACCTCCGTTTGTTGTGGTTGTGCGCCATCCGCAGAGGTTACCGCAGCAGCCTCCGCAGACAATAGCGCATACTCATACAAATCTATTATATCAAAAAAAAACCGATAAGACAACCTTTTTTTAAAAAAAAATCAAGATTTTGCGGAAAAAAAACGATCAGGTTTTGGTATCTGCAGCAGATTTACCGCTTGACACCTCAAAAATGCGAATACCTTCTGCGCTAACTTCCGCCTCGCTGAGGATGATATCTTTGATTGCGGCAGCTTCTGATGCATTAAGGCCATCGCTTTCTACCACAACTTTTGCACCGTTGCCGTCCAGATACACCACGCAGTCACTGAACCCCTGTGCAAGAATCAAACTCTCAATAACGCTTTCACTTTCAATCAGCTGGGAAAGTGTTACAGCATCAATGGCATTGACCACCATTTCGTCCTTGCTTAAATCTCCGCCGCCAATAATGCTTTGCAGTGTTTCAACAGCGGTATCGCGGCTTGTCTGTTTTTCCAATCTTGCCTTTGCAAAGTAATCCGATTCCGTGCTGCCGTTGACGAGTTCTGCTGCGCCGTAGTCACTGCGTTCGGGCTGTTCGGCATCAGCATCAGTGATATTCTTGTCGCTGCCCGTTGGCAGCAGGCCCTTATCTCCTGCAAGGGTATAGTTGAGGTATACCGCGCCGCAGAGTACCAGTGACATACAAGTCAGCACGATCTGTTTTTTGCCGATGATTACCGTAGGTTTTTTCATAAGTATCGCTCCGTTTCTGCCCATGGGGCTGTTGCGTTATCCTGATATATCATGAATGCGTACCCACATAGATATGCGACACTGGAATGCCGAGTATCGTGGAAACCGCGTTGCATACTTGTTCACGGATGACAGCATTATTGCCGCCTGTGCAAAGGATCGCAACACCATGGATATCAGGATATTCTGTTTTGCGGATGAGTGCTGATTCGTCCCCATCCTGTTTGGTGATGACAGGTGCGTGTTCTGTCTGATTGCTGTGTTCTCCTGCCGATTCTTTCACCTCCTCTGCGAAGATTTGCTCTGTGCTGCCTTTTACCGTTATCATAACCGAAACTGTTCCAACGCCGTGCATACTGCTAAGCATTTCTGTAAGACGTGCTTCCAGTTGCTTTTCGTAGTCTGTTTCTGGGTTTTCCGCAGCAATGGGCTGAATTTTTGGGGAAGAATCCTCTTTGGCTGTCAGTTCCGAAAGCAGAATACAGCCCATTCCCAACAGCCCGATGACAACCAGTAATGTGGTTTTATGTCTGCCGAGTTTTGCTTTCCACTGCTGCAAGGTTTCCGAAAGAGTCATGTTCAGTCCTCCGTTTCTGTGGCAGTAATTGTGATTTCATCACCTACCCATTCGCGCAGATAAATTGCAGCAGTCAGCCGATTCCCCGATACAGTCATCCCTTTGATATCTATGCTGCCATCCTCTGCAATATGCACATCCACTGCCGTAATCTGTGCGTTGACTTTCTGCTCCTGTAAAGCCACATTCAGCGATTGCTGTAATTGTGCCGATATGCTTTTCATCAACAGTTTATCTGCGGCAGTCTGTAATTGCTCTGCTTGTTGCTGCTCATCAATTTGCGGCAGAAACTGGGATGCATCGGTGTGCAGATTGTTGTGCCATGGTCGCAGCATACAAATCATAAGCAAAAGCACAGTCAGCCAACGTATCTGTCTGCCGAATCGTTCCATATTTACCAGATGTTCGGCAAAGGAAAGCCCCACCGTGACCATGCAGGCGGCAAGCACTGTACTTTGTAGCGTATCCATATGTCCTCCTATTGATTGCCGTGCAGCAACAGCAGCATCAGGGCAGTAGAAAGCACCATCATCATCGTGTACGCCGCGAGAATTGCCATCGCTGCCGAAAGTACATTGGCACTGTTGCGATACAATGTTGCAAGGGATCCCGTACCAAAGATTTCCGCAGGCAATGCTGCAATGGAAAACGCTGCGCGATACAGCAGTACAGTCAGCAGTGGTGGCAGCATCAGCCATAGAATTGCTAGGATACCAACCACTCCAATACCACTGCGCATGAGCCGCAGACTGCCTTGCAGTGTTCCATAAGCATCGGATACTGCACTGCCTACAATGGGTATGAATCCTGTACTGAGCAGTTTCAGCGTTTTTGCAGATAACCCATCGGCAGATACTGCTACGAAACTGCGTACGGAAAGCAGTGCCGTAAACAGAGTCATAACGGTACTGAGAATCCACACCACTGCCTTGCGAATTGCTTCTACAATTCTGTGCAGCGAAAATGCAGGATTGATGCAATCGGCAAGCCCCAGTGCTGCCGCAGATTGTATGGCAGGAAAGAGTAAATTGGTTTGCAGTATGCCAATGGCTTCGATCAGAAAGAATAAAAATGTCTGGTATCCAATGCCAGAAGCGATATGTCCGCTGGCAGTGACCGATGCAGTAAAGACTGGTACAAAACTCAGCATAAAGAGTTTAGCATCCTCTAAAGCTGTTGCTGTCTGATACAGGCAGCTGCATAAGGGTTTTGCGGCAATGCTGATACAAACCATGCTGCATATCATAAAGAGGATCCGTTGCAGATCGCGCTGCCCCGTACAGGCATCGCCCATACCTCCAAGCCCTGCTGAGAGCAGCGTCAGCATCAGCAATGTGCCAAGCAATCGTAGGGGAGCAGCCGCAGCATCCACTGCGATATCCCATAATGCACTGCAAAGCTCTCCCGGAGAAAGCGCGAGTAGCGTTGCCGGGTCGCTAAGATCGAAATCATGGTTTTCCAGCAGCTCTTCCAGTTCATCGGGAAGTTCCAGTGAATCTGCATGAATGGTATCAGCAAGCTCTTGTTGGAGATCGTTTGTTGCGGCAGCAGATGCACTGAATTCGTTTGCGAAAAACAACAGCATCAAAAAAACAACAGCAAATATGCAAAACTTGCGCATCACAGCACCTCCCGAATTTGTGACACCAGCTCTTGCGCAAGGGGAAGTGCTAATATCAGCAGTGCAACTTTACCTGCCAGTGTGACGGCAGTTGCCAAAGCATTTTCGCCGCTGTCCTTGCAGATATCTCCTGCCAGTTGGGTTATGCAACAGATTCCTGTTGCCTTGCTGATGACGGTGATTTCTGATGCAGTCAGACCGCTTGCGGCAAGCAGGGTATCAATTTGCTGTAAGATTGGTGAAAGTGCAGTGCCCGTCCACAATGTTACGGCGCAGGATACCACGATCGAAAGCAAAACCGCTTGTTCAGGGGCATGACGCCGCAAAAGTGTGGTAAAGAGTACCGCCACAAGGCATATCCCAGCGATTTGAAACGCGTTTACCATAACCCAAACACACTTTTTACTGTTTCAAACAGTGTTTCGATCTCCCCAATGACGAGCATCAGCACAACGACAAGCCCTGCCAGTGTGGTAAGCATTGCCTGTTCCTCACGTTCTGCGCGTTTCAGTACCAGATTCAGCACGGCAACGATGATTCCGATGCCTGCCACCTTGAAAATCAAATCTATCTCCATGGAGAATGCTCCTTTGTGGGGTTAAATCAACAGGATTACCAGAAACAAACCGCACAGCACGCCCATGCTGCGGTAGAGATTCCCCTGTGCGTGTTGCTTTTGCGTGGTTTCTGTCAGCAGCGATTCCATTCTGCTTTTGCAAAGGGTCAGGGCAGAAAGCTGTCCTTCCAGATCGGTACTGCCAAGGGTTTGGGCAACCTGCCGCAGAATGTCTTTTTCTGCTTGCGTGTAGTTGGATGCGTCTATAGATGCTGTGAATCGGTCGGGAACGCTTTGCAAAGGGTTTGTATGATCATATGCCGCGAAAACGCCCAGCGTATGGTAGCATGGCTGTGCCCGTAAGTGGTTGATCAGCACATCGACTGTAGGTAATGTGTATCGCAGTTCCTGCATCATATCGTGAATGAGCTGCACGAGCAGTTGCAGGCGTCGTGTATGGGCTTGCAACTGATTGGCGGCGTATATTCCCGCACCACTGCACATGATGAGCAGTAGCAGGCAACCTGTCAGCTTCATATTGTCTGCCCGATGCGTCGCAATCCGAGGATTTGTCCGCAGTTTGAGCCAGTACCCAGCAGGGCAATATACCGGAATGCACCTGCGTCTATGAGCCGTTGCAGTTGTGGCCGATGCGACAGTTCTTTCAAATCAGCGAGATGTGCCGTTGCAATGAGATGCACGCCAGTGTGCAGCATATATAGAATGGCTTCGGTTTCTTCTGCACCGCCGATTTCATCACATACCAGGTATTGTGGGGACATTACGCGTACTGCCGTTTCGATGCCATACGCTTTGGGATAGCCGTCAAACACATCCGTTTGATTGCCAAGCACGAATGGGGAGCTTCCCTGCTTCATTGCTGCGATTTCTCCACGTTCGTCGATCACCGAGATATGGCTGCTGTTTCCGCAGATACGGCACAAATCACGTAGAATTGTTGTTTTACCGCCGTTTGGTGGGGCACAGATAAGCAATCCGCCGGGGCACTGTGCCAGTGTTCGGTGATGCAGTTCTTCGCCGCAGCCGATGATTTGCGAGGCAATGCGAAAATTCATGCCACTGATATTCCGCAATGTTTCGAGCTGTCGTTGCTGCATCACGGCTGTGGCACTGATACCCACGCGGTTTCCTCCTGCAATGGTGATGAATCCGCGTCGTATCTCCTGTTGATAGCTATGTACAGAATGCTCACATATGCTTTTGAACACGCTGTCCATCATAGCTGTATTGACCGTAATCGGCGCAGCGGTCAGCAGAGGTTCTTCGTTGTTTTGGATTGTCAGGGTAACAGGTCGTCCCATGCGTAAGCGGATCTCCTGTATGGCATCTTGAGTATGCTGCGGTAACTGTTGAATGCTGTTACGTACTCCCTGCGGGAGATAGGGCAACGCCTGCGCAAGACAGCTTGTTTGTTTCATGTGCAAACCACCTTTCCTACTGTTGCATTCTATGCTCCGCAGGGACAAGATATGACGGCTCGGCATAAAAAAGCGGTCAAGCTGTTCATGCAGAACAACCTGACCGCTTTACGGCACATATGGGAATATTGCTTACAGACCGACGTTACCAGTGCTGTCAGCATTGAAGAACTGATTGCTGCTTTCGGTGTAGTAATCGTTCTCCTCCAGAGAGGTGAAATCTTCGTCCTCGGGGTCGGGCAATCTTGCGCCGCAAACACCGCAGAAAATATTCTTCTCCGTATTCTGCGCATCGCACTTGGGGCACATTTTGCATCCACGCAGCGTATTCAACTCAAACTTCATCTTTTTGATGCGGCGGCGACGGGAATCGATGTCATCGCACAATGCACGAAAAACGGCAGGATCCTCGTCAGGATTCTTATAATACTTTTTGCCGAGATCCGCAAAAATCTCTACAATGCGCTCCTCTTCGTACAAGATTTTGCGCTTTAGGTTGTTGACCTCAGAGATATTGGCGACCTTTTCGGTTGCGCCTTTTCCGAGATCGGAAACACGATCAAACAGTCCCATGAAACACACTCCTAAATTGTTGATAAAGAATCCACGCATTGCCAGGCGATATACGATAACACAACATCGTACAACTGTGTGGTTTCTGTTAGCGAAATCTGCGTTTGGGCAAATTTCTCAGAAGCCGCAGCGCATCATCTAAGACGATACGGCACGGAAAACTCTGTATACCACTATTATACACATTTCTGAAAAAAAGTCAAGAGGTTTGACACAAATTTTGGCAAAATCATAGAAAAAAGTTGTGTTCTTGCAGCATTTTGCACAAAGGGTTATTATCATTATGCGTAGATCTCACTGTCCGGCACAACTTTTACGCCAGCATTTTCCAGCGCAGCGATGCAACGGTCGTTATCATCGGTGCGAAAGATCACATTGGCGCAGTTCTGGTTGCGGTTAACAAACGCGTACATATACTCGATATTCAGTCCCGCGTTGACGATGGCATTCATTGCCTTTGCCAATCCACCAGGGGTATCATCCACTTCAGCACCCACTACGGGTGTCATATTGACGATATACCCTGCCTCCTGAATGACCTTGCAAGCCTTATCGGGCTGATTGACGATCAGGCGCAGAATACCGAAATCGGAGGTATCTGCCAGATTGAGCGCGCGCATATCGATTCCATTTTCGTGCAGTGCATTGGTCACAGCAATCAAGCTGCCCTGTTTGTTTTCCACAAAAACGGATATCTGCTGAATGGTATTCATAATCATATCCTCCTTCAAATGAATGGAATGCGCATCAATGCAGCTTGCGCCTGTCGACGACGCGCACAGCCTTGCCCTCGCTTCTCGCGATGGACTTGGGCGATACGAGGTGGATTTTGGGATTGATGCCGAGCATGGTTTTCATGGCAGTAGCCAGTTCTTTTTCCTTGGATTGCAGATCCTTGACGGTATCAGAGAACTGTTCGGGGGTCAACTCCACGGAGATATCCAGTGTATCGGAGTTGTTCACGCGGTCAACCTCGATGAAATAGTTGGGGGAATAGCCCTGCTCGATGAGAACGGTTTCAATCTGGGAGGGAAAGACATTGACACCGCGGATGATCATCATATCATCGCTTCTGCCCATGGGTTTGCACATCCGCACCAGCGTTCTGCCGCAAGCGCATTTTTCTCTGGTCAGTACGCAGATATCGCGGGTGCGGTAGCGCAGCATCGGAAATGCTTCCTTGGTGATACTGGTGAACACCAACTCACCTTCAGAACCCTCCGGCAGCACTTCACCGGTTTCGGGGTCGATGATCTCTGCAATAAAGTGATCTTCGTTGATGTGCATACCATTCTGCTCCTCGCACTCGAAGGAAACACCAGGGCCGCTGATCTCAGTAAGGCCATAGATATCGTACGCTTTGATGCCCAACAGTTTTTCGATCTCGCGGCGCATTTCTTCTGTCCAAGGCTCTGCACCGAAAATACCGGCTTTCAGGCTGATATCATCGGGGGTGTAGCCCATATCGCGCAGGGTTTCGCCGATATACGCGGCATAGGATGGTGTGCAGCAGAGGATGGTCGAGTGCAGGTCGCGCATAAACTGAATCTGACGCTCGGTGTTGCCAGATGACATGGGCAAAGTCAGGCAGCCGACTTTGTGCGAGCCACCATTAAGCCCTGGGCCGCCTGTAAACAATCCGTAGCCGTAGCAGACTTGGCAAACATCCTCATTGGAGCCACCAGCCGCCACAATTGCTCTTGCGCAGCAGTTTTCCCACAGGTCGATGTCGTTCTGGGTATAGAACGCTACGACGCGCTTACCAGTGGTTCCGCTGGTAGATTGGATGCGCACACAGTCGGAGAGGGGTTTTGCCAGCAGGCCATAGGGGTATGCCTCGCGGAGATCGGCTTTGGTCAGAAAGGGCAGCTTATGCAGATCATCGATGCTTTTGATATCATCGGGTTTCACGCCTTTTTTGTCCATCAAATCGCGATAATACGCCACGTTCTCGTATACGTGCTTGACCTGTGCCACAAGTCGCTCGTTTTGCAGCTTGATCATATCCTCGCGGGACATACATTCGATTTCTTCGTTCCAGTATTTTGCCATGGGGATCAGTCCTTTCATATTATAGAATGCATCACGATTTTGTCATATCGAAACATCAGGGGCAAAGGATCACACACCACGGCCCAGCGCGAACGCCTTTTTGTTCATTTCCAAGAATTTTGCAGGAACGCACTGCTCCAGTGCTTTTTGCCAGACGTTTTCATCGAAATCCATTTTTTTGGATACAACGCCCATCAGCACGACATTAGAGGCTTTTGCACTGCCTGCTTCCTCAGCAAGAGAAAGGGCATCCACTGCGGTTACATCCAAGTGCATTCCTTTGAGTTTTTCCACGATCTCTTGCGGATAGTTTGCTGCTCCAGTGATTACGGGCATTGGGTCAAGGGTTTGGGTAGAGGTAACAATGCTGCCGCCCTCCTTCAGGCAGCTAGCCCAACGTGCCGCCTCCAGCAGTTCAAAGGAGATGATGATATCCGCCTCACCCTTTTCCACTGTGGGGGAATAAACGGCATCGCCGTACTTGACATAGGTTACAACTGAGCCACCGCGCTGTGACATACCGTGTACCTCGCTCAATTTTACCTCATAGCCCTGCTGCAACAGCACATTACCGAGAATACGGCTTGCCAGCAGGCTGCCCTGTCCGCCAACGCCAACGATCATAATGGATTTTGTTTGCATATCACACCAGCCCTTTCTTATTCCGTGATCACATCAAACTTGCACAGTTCTTTGCAGATACCGCAGCCGACACACTGTGTGTGGTCGATGGATGCCTTCCCATTCTTCATGGAGATGGCAGGGCATCCCAGCTTCAGGCACATTTTGCAGCCCTTGCAATTTTCGCTGTTTACAACCAGTGCAGCCTTATGCTTTACGTTCTTCAGCAGCGCACAAGGACGCCGGCTGATGATGACAGAAGGCTCATTGGCGGCAAGTTCTTCCGTGATTGCCTGTTCCATCTCAGGCAAGTTGTAGGGGTCTGCCACACGCACGCGCTGGATACCCACGGCGCGGCAGAGATCTTCCAGGCAGACTTTTGCAGCGGGGTCACCCTTCAGGTTCATACCTGTAGTAGGATTCTGCTGGTGACCGGTCATGCCAGTGATGGAATTATCGAGAATGATAACGGTGGTGTTGGATGCGTTATAGCTGATATTGACCAAACCGGTAATTCCGCTGTGCATAAAGGTAGAATCACCAATGACAGCTACTGATTTCTGCTCTGCGTTTTCGCCAAGCACCTTGTTAAAGCCGTGCAGTGCAGAAACAGACGCGCCCATGCAGATTGTCCAATCCATCGCGTTCAGGGGTGCGGCAGCACCGAGGGTGTAGCAGCCGATATCGCCCGAAACGGTAATTTTATGCTTTGCAAGCAGGTAGAACACACCTCTGTGGGGGCAGCCAGCGCACATCACGGGGGGGCGCACAGGAAGCTGTTCGGGGTAGGGGGTGATGGTATTCACCTTGCCCAGCAGTTTTTCTGCGATGATAGACTGATTCAGCTCACCAATACAGCCGAAGATTTCTTTGCCCTTGCAGGCAATGCCGATTGCTTTGCAGTGTGTTTCCAGGATGCCGTCCAGCTCCTCGATGATGTACAAAGTTTCACACTGAGCAGCAAAATCAAGGAACAGCTGTTTCGGCAGGGGATTGGTCATACCGATTTTCAGGTAGTTTACACGATCCCCCAGAGCCTCTTTTGCATACTGATATGCTGCGCCACAGGTGATTACACCGATTTTTGCGCCGTTGTTCTCGACTTTGTTGATAGCGGCAGTTTCGGCATATGCGATGAGTTTTTCGGTGCGTTCTTCCACCACAACATGGCGTCCTTTTGCGTTGGAAGGCATCATGACATACTTCGCAGGATTCTTGACGTACTCACGCAAGGGCAATTCGTTGCGTTCGCACAAATCAACCGCGCTTTGCGAGTGCGCCACACGGGTAGAAGTGCGCACGATCACAGGGGTATCAAACTGCTCGGAGAGGGAGAATGCCAACATGGCAAATTCTTTGCATTCGCGGGAATCAGCAGGCTCAAGCATTGGCACTTTGGATGCGATAGCATGGTGACGGCTATCCTGCTCATTCTGGGAGGAATGCATACCAGGATCATCAGCAACTGCAATGACCAAACCGCCGTTGACACCAGTGTAAGCAGCGGTGTAAAGCGGGTCGGCAGCGACATTCAAACCGACGTGCTTCATGGCAGCAAAGCTTCTTGCGCCAGCCAGAGATGCACCCAGCGCAGATTCCAAGGCGACCTTTTCGTTGGGAGCCCACTCTGCGTAGACTTCATCGTATTTTGCAACCTCCTCGGTAATTTCCGTGGAAGGGGTGCCGGGGTAGCTGGAAGCGAATCGGCAGCCTGCTTCAAACAGACCTCTTGCGAATGCTTCGTTGCCAAGCATCAGTTTTTTCATAACTAAGATTCATTCCTTTCACTTTTCACGTTCAGATAAATATGCGACCACCGCGTCCTCTGTGTGGAATCCGATGATATGATCGGCGGCTTTTTGGAGTTCTTCTGTTGCATTTGCAACGGCGATTTTCGTATCGGCGGCAGCAAACAGGGGCAGATCATTGTGATTGTCGCCAAATGCCGTTACAGAAGAAAAACCGTACATCTCACGCAGTTTTTGCACACCGTGATATTTTGTTGCGGTACTTGCAGCAAGCTCTAGATACCAGCAATCCTCCTCATAAACATCTTTATAAAAAGATACAGCGATGCCTTGGATTTTCTGCAACGGCTCTACCACGGGGCAGATCAGCTGCTTTTTGCCGTGCATGGAGAAGTATATTACATCATGCGCAGCCAATTCTGAAAGATGCGCTACTTGCCAAAAGGGTTTTGCGTAGTGATCCTTGCGCTCTTGATAAAAAGCCTGCATATCGGGGGTGGAAAGCTCCGTGTAGCAGCAGCGGATCTCGTTATCCTCCAAGCAATAGGCAAAGCCGTTGAGGTGATACGCTTCCAGTAGGTCAAACATTTCTTTGGCTGATGCAGGTGGGATGATCGCTGCGTGGCAGCACCGTTTTGTAATAGGATCATACAGCACAGCACCGTTTTGGAGAATCAGTGGATACTGCAAGGGCAGCCCTGCAAGAATGGGTTCCACGGAATACGCAGTTCTTGCAGTGGCAACAGTAAATGCAAGCCCCTGCTGCATCATTGCCGCGAGGTTTTCCCTTGCGTAAGGCGAAAGTGTCGCATCTTTTTGCAGGAGTGTGCCGTCTAAATCGGAGATATACAGTGTCTTATCAGTCACGGGAAGGCTCCACAGGGGTGTAGCGTACACGAAGGTGGGGCATCTCGTTGATGACAGTGTAGGCATTGTGCAGACCATCTGGTAAGGAGAGGTCGTTGCAGCCATTTGCGGGAGGTGCAAACAGGCGCAAGGTCAGATCACACGCACCGTTAAGAGGATTTTCAAAGAAGGCAGGCATCAGATCCACGAACTTGACATTGGGTGCCTTGTGAAACCATGTGCCGTTAATCTCCAGCATATAGTTGCCCTCATCGCTGAAGCGCAGTTCGCAAAAATGAGGATTTCCCTCAAAATGTACAGGCATTGCCAAGCCTTCCGCATCTTCCGCGCAGCTCCAACGCAGCGTAGCGGGAAGCGTTGCACTGCCGCAATCGGTCATGGTAGGAAGAAATACCGCATCGTGCAGCCATTTTTTATAGGTGTGCAGGATGGGCTGTTCGATACCGACAGCAGGGTTTGCAGGATCTTCAATCTCCAGACCGAGTCTGCCGCGGTCACGGAACTGGTAGAAGTTGATAGCGGACAGCCACGGTTCTTTTTCCGCTTTTACCAAGCGGAAGAAACCGTCTACCATATCGCATTGCGCGTATGGCCCAGTGACATCGCCATCGGCATTGAACTCACTCATGACCATAGGCTTTGCCACGCCGCCGTTTAACTCTGTATAGCGCAGATAGGAGCGATGGGTCATCTCATAGGTTTCGGCGTAGCTGCCGCGGCTGTGGGAGTGACCGCCAGTTTCAGCCACATCGTAAGGCCAGCCCCAGTGCAGAGCCATATACTTATCCACCGACCAGATATCGGCAGCAGGTATGGTTTGTGCAAATTCCTTTTCCTTGACGATCTCTGTGCTATTGGGGTCTTCAATGCCGCCAATGCAGATGATGGTTTGTACATTGGGGGCGTATTCGTGCATGATATTGCTTGCGCGGACGAAGAAATCTGCAACCTCTTGATAGGTGCAGCGTTTATTGAAGGAAAACCAGTTTCCGGTAGCCTCATGATTGATGCGAAGCAGCACTCTGCCGTAGGGGCGCAGATCCTCAGCAATGGCAATCAGGTGATCGTCCGTGACATGGGGGTCAATGGTTAATGTCAGTGTTACGTCTTGACCATGGGCGCGGATATCCTGCATCTGACGGAACACTTCGCTGTCACGAGAACCATTCAGGCCACCTGTATACGGGAAATAATCGTCATAGGGGAAATCCCAGGCAAAACTGACATCGGGGCTTGCGTGTACGACGCTTGCCCGTCCAGGCCAGCCTGCGTCCAAGGGGTAATAGCAATACATCAGATTCACACTGCGATGGGGTCTGCCCAGTTTACGCAGAATATAATCCTGCGGAACATATTCACCGCGCTCGCTGCCATCGGTAAGATCGGCAGCACATATGGCATTGCCCATGTGAATGCGGTGCAGCTGCATACTCATAAAACGGTACCTCCAAAAAACAAATCATATCATTCACCGATTACACGGCAAAGTAGTGGTCAAGCAGTTCGCGCTTGCTTTTCCACAGTGGTTCAGAAAGGTCTACATAGTAAGCGTGGGGATTTTCAAAACGCTTGACCTCATCCCATACTGTTGCAAGCTGTTCTGCGCAGTATTTGCGGATATCCTCCAGTGCGGGCAGCTTGTAAACGCATTTGCCCTTTACAAACACAGGCCTCTGCAAAGGCTTTGCAACAAAATCGGTGAGGGTTTTGCGTTTGTAAGTGAATTCCGGGTCAAAGATCACATAGGGCTGGGTATCGTCAATGCACTCATCTGCCATGGTGATAACATCTGCGATTGCCATGCCCGTGCTGCGGTCAAACAGACGCCAAGGCTTTTTGAAGCCAGGATTTGTGATTTTTGTGACATTCTCCGAAAGCTTGATCTTCGGGATCATGGTTTCGGGCGCGTTAGGATCCGCAGCTGCAACCAGCTTGTACACGCCACCAAATACAGGCTCGGTACGAGATGTGACCAATCGTTCTCCAACAGCAAAGCGATCGATCTTTGCGCCTTGAACCAGGAGATCTCGAATCAGGTATTCATCCAGCGAGTTGCTTGCAATGATTTCGATTTCCGGCAGCCCTGCGGCATCCAGCATGACCCTTGCTTTTTTAGAGAGGTATGCAATATCGCCGCTGTCGATACGAATTGCGCCGCCGTGATATCCTTGTGCTTTTCGCTCCTGAAAGACGGTAATGGCATTGGGCACGCCAGATTTCAGTGTGTTGTAGGTATCCACCAGCAGCGTGGGCGATTGCGGATAAACCCTGACATATGTGCGGAATGCATCTAGCTCCTGTTCAAACAACTGAATCCAGCTATGCGCCATAGTACCCACGGCAGGAACGCCGTAGTCGCGGTCAGCCAGCACACAGGCAGTGCCGCTGCAACCAGCAATATAGGCAGCTCTTGCGGCAAACACTGCACCATCGGCACCGTGTGCGCGGCGGGAACCAAACTCCATAACGGGTTTGCCCTGGGCTGCGCGGACGATACGGCTTGCCTTGGTGGCGATAAGACTCTGGTGGTTGATGCACAGCAGCAGCATTGTTTCGACAAACTGTGCCTGCATCACAGGCCCTCTGATTGTCAGCAGTGGTTCATTTGGAAAAATGGGCGTACCCTCTGGGATCGCCCACACATCGCAGGTAAAGCGGAATTCTGCGAGGTAGGCAAGAAATGCTTCTGAGAACATTTGCTTGCTGCGAAGATATGCGATATCTTCCGCAGTAAACCGCAGATTCTGCAAGTAGGTGATCGCCTGCTCCAGACCAGCCATAATGGCATATCCGCCGCGGTCAGGCACCTGACGGAAGAACAGATCAAAGCAAGTAATGGTATCACCCATACCGCTGTCAAGATAACCATTTGCCATTGTCAGCTCGTAAAAATCGACCAACATGGTCAGATTGCGCTGTGCAAAGAAATCGGGTTTACAAGTATTATGCTCCATAGAATACCTCTTTGGTAATGTCAATGCCTGCCTGCGCCATGAACTGCAAGGCGAGCAAACGGAAGGTTTCTGCGTCGTGTCCTTCACCATCAAAGGTGTCGGTGAGGGAAGCGGGGAGAAGAATGCGGTACGGGTGATGATTCTGGTCGCCGTATGCTTTCAGAGTCAGTGCAAACTGCATCACGCAGATATCGGTGCAGCAGCCAGAAAGCAAAACCGTATGACGATTGCTGTTGGCTTGTAGAAACGCTTGAAACGCCTCAGTGAGCATACCGTTTGTAGAATTCTTCGGTATCGTGATATATCCACCGATGGCAGCAAGTTCTGGTACGATGTTGCATTCATCTGTGCCGATGATACAGTGCGGAGGGTATCGTAAAAACTCGGCAGCATTTTCGGGGTGAGAATCTGCAAAGGCAACTGCTGGGATGTTCGTGTTTTTGCAGGCAGTGAGCAGCTCTGCAATGCCCGGGATACAGGCGGCTACTCTGGGGGATGCCAAAGCACCATGTTCAGCAAAGCCATTGATCATATCGCAGATGACCAGCATCGTATCGTCGGCATTCAGCTTTGCAAAGGGCAGAACCGGAAGCCTTTGCATTTGCGCAGCAATGGGAACTGTCAGCATCTTCTGCAACTCCTCTCATAATAAAAAAGCTGCACAGGGGCTGTCGGCAGAGGGCAGCCCCGTACAGCATTGGTGATCAATCGATGGTAACAATCTCGCCCATCAGGTCGCGGCCACCAAAGACGGTGTTGGACTCATCAGTATCAATATGCATTGCCAGAGAGAATTTATCAGATACGCGCACAACAGTATCGCCAAGGATAGTGCTGCGGTCAGGGGTCTGAAGCTTTACCCAGACGATCTGCTTATCTGTCACACCCAGAGCCGCTGCGTCCGCAGGGGTCATGTGAATGTGGCGTTTGGCAACGATCACGCCCTCAGAGATTTCGACTTCGCCACAGGGGCCAACCAGCTTGCAGCCAGGTGTACCAGCAACATCACCAGATTCACGGATGGGTGCGGCAATGCCGATGGAACGAGCATCGGTAGCGGAAAGCTCCACCTGATCAGCAGGGCGGACAGGGCCCAGAATGGATACGCCATTGAGCGTGTTTTTAGGGCCTACCACTGCGATGCGCTCCTCACAGGCAAACTGACCCGGCTGGGAAAGATCTTTTTTAGGGGTGAGGGTTGCACCCTTACCGAACAGAATTTCCAGTGTTTCGGCGGTCACGTGTACGTGACGAGCAGATGTTTCAACGATGAATTTCATTTGTACTTCCTCCTGATGATAGAAAAATAGTTTGAAGGCGCAAACGGATGTGCCCACATATGCTTATTTTACTACAATTTGCGTGTTTCGTCAAGTAGTTTTTGCACTTTCCCATCGAAAAAGTATGCGTTTGGCGGATGCGTTATGATTCAAGCTGCGCGCGGGCTTTTTAAAGGGCTTGCAGGGGCAGAACACTGCATTGTACTATCTGCACAAAAACAAGGTTTGCTTTTTTGAATGCGATATGCTATAATAAGGGCAACGTTGCGCAAGCCTGCTGATGGCTCTGCGCGATGCTGCCAGGAACGAAGAATCGAAAGGCGGATAACCGTATGAATATTCTACATACGAAATATGCTGTTGAGGTTGAAAGAGTAGGTTCTCTCAGTCAGGCAGCTCAGTATTTAATACTTGCACAGCCGAATTTAAGCCGTTCTATTAAAGAATTTGAAGCGGAAATCGGCATAAAAATCTTTGAACGGAGTACAAAGGGAATGCGACTTACTCCCGAAGGAGAGGACTTTATTGGCTATGCAAAAGAGATTCTCAATCACATTGATCAAGTGGAAAAGATATATAAAACGGGTGCTGCAAAAAAACAGAAGTTCTCCATTTCAGTGCCAAGAGCCTGTTATATTTCGGAAGCCTTTGCAAATTTCTCAAGGTCAATTCCTGATATGTATGCTGAGGTATTCTATATGGAAACCAATTCAGAGCGTACAATAAGCAATATTCTTAATTCTGATTACAAGCTGGGTATCATCAGATACGCCGAAAACTACGACAAATACTTTAAGGCGATGCTTGAAGAAAAAGGCCTTACATACGAAATGATTGCCGAATTTACATATAAGCTCATCATGAGTGCGGAACATCCTCTTGCCCAGAAGGAGAATATCACCTTTGATGATTTGGCTAATTATATCCGCATTGCGCATGCCGATCCGTATGTACCGTCTTTATCAATGGCAAAAGTAGTTCGCGAGGAACTGCCCGACAACGCCAAAAGCTGTATTTACATTTTTGAAAGAGCAAGTCAGTTTGATTTGCTTTCGAAGAATCATCAGACCTTTATGTGGGTGTCTCCCACACCGGATGATGTATTGCAAAAATACAATCTTGTGCAGAGAAATTGTGAAAGCAATCAGAGAATTTACAAGGATATTTTGATATATAGAAACGGATATAAGCTTACGAATCTTGATAAGATGTTTATTACCGAGTTATGCTTGTCACGGCGAAAGAATCTCAAATAGGGTAACGATGACGCTCCGATTGAACGAATCGGGGCGTTTTTGTATCTATACGCAGCTTTCGGGCTATATCATTCTTGATATCCCCCGTATAACAATCTTATACTTTACAAACGCGAAAAAGTTTGTTACAATATTAACGAAGTCGGAAATCAAACGCAAAACCGGCAGATTCAATCTTGATTAGGAGGATCACCATGGAAAACAAGACTTACGAAATTGTTGACAGCGTTGAAAAGCTTGAAGAAGCGATCGGACGTGTTAGAAGGGCACAGCAGGTTTTTGCAACCTACACACAGGAACAGGTTTGGAATTGACGAAAAAGTATTCCTTGAGAATCTTGATGCAATGACCGAACAGGCATTTGATGACCAGTGTACGGGGGCAAATCCGAGGTATCCGCTGATGAGCGAGATAAAACAGATGTATCTTAACGCATACTACGGCAAGCACTTTGTTGAAGCAGAAATGCCGGCAAAGGAAATCGTGGGTGCAGTTGATGTTGATACGATAAAGGCGACCTACAATAAGGGCAAGAAGAGTAAGAGAGCTTAAGGAAAGGGGTATTGTAATATGAAACTTGACAGAGTAATTGCAGTGAGAAACAATAAGACGATCTCCGTGATGGCGATACCTGTGTTAAGGTATTCAATGCGGAGTATTCCAAGGCTGATGTATTGAATGAAGCACTCAATCAATCTCGTATCGAGGAATGAGGCAGCGGAGATCATTCAATATGATAATCCTCATGTCATTCTGATTCGCGACAATGTGAATTATGATTACGCGAAAACAGAGATGAATATTGATGGAAAGAAAATCTACAAATCAACAATCAAACTTTGCGAGAATGATATTTTTATTGCAATGAGCGATGGTTGCCCTCATGCGGGTATCGGTACAGCTTTCAACTTTGGCTGGAAGCGTGAGGATATTGCTGCATTTATGGAAACGATTTCACATTGTGGCTATACAGCGAAAACCCTCTCCACTATTCTTGTGGATGAGTGCAACAAGCTGTATGGCAATCGTCCTGGTGATGACGCCACCGCTTGCATTGTGAGAATACGAAAAAGAGAACCTATGAATATGCTGTTTGGCCCGCCCTCTAACCGGAGTGACGCCGATAGAATGATGGCTTTGTTTTTTTCAAAAGAAGGAAAGCATATTATTTGCGGAGGAACGACCTCCTCCATTGCCGCAAAATATTTGGGTAAGCCCCTGAAACCATCCTTGAATTTTGAGCGTTCAGATATTCCACCTATTGCAGAACTGGAAGGCGTTGATCTTGTAACAGAGGGCGTGATCACAGTGAATAGGGTGCTTGAATATGCAAAGGATTATCTTGACAAAAACGAAAGCTATGAACAATGGAGCTTCAAGCGGGATGGTGCTTCTCTTATCAGCAGACTTTTGTTTGAAGAGACAACTGATATTAATTTTTATGTTGGCAGAGCAATAAACCCTGCACACCAGAACCCTGATCTTCCTATTAATTTCAGTATTAAAATGAATTTGGTAGAAGAGCTTTCTGCCTGTTTGAAGAAAATGGGAAAGCGCATAAAGGTAAGCTATTTCTAAAGGAGGATTTGAATGAGAAAATTTGATACCAAGGTTCAGTACCTGAAATACAAGGTTTTGCGTGAAGTTGCACGTCAGGCATGGAACGATACCTTGCTTGAAAATGTGCTGGACATTCCCAGAATCATAGTGCCTGGTAAAACCTCCACAATGCGCTGCTGTGTTTATAAGGAACGCGCCATTCTTGCAGAACGTGTAAAAATCGCAATGGGTGGGGATAAAGAAAACCCAAATGTGATTGAGGTGATCGACATAGCCTGTGATGAATGCCCTGCCGCAGGCTATGATGTTTCCGATTCCTGCCGCGGCTGTCTTGCACATCGCTGTGAAGATGTATGCAAGAAGGGTGCGATTTCCTTCGACCACAACCATGTTGCCCATATTGACAAATCAAAATGCGTTGAATGCGGACAGTGTGCAAAGGTGTGCCCATATTCCGCAATTGTCAACCGCAAGCGTCCTTGTCAGATCGCTTGCAAGATAAAGGCGATTTCCGTTCAAAATGGTCATGCAGCTTCTATTGATAATGAGAAGTGTACAAGCTGTGGTGCTTGTGTCTACCAGTGTCCTTTCGGGGCGATTTCCGACAAATCATTTATTCTCAACGTGATTGATTTGATCAGGAAGAGCGAACAGGGCAAAAGCTATAAGCTGTATGCGATTGTTGCACCGTCCATTTCCAGCCAGTTTACATATGCCAAACTTGGGCAAGTGATTTCAGGACTGAAACAGCTTGGCTTTCATGCAGTTGTTGAAGCAGCACTTGGTGCGGATATGGTTGCGCATCAAGAGTCAAAAGAACTGTCAGAAAAAGGCTTTCTGACAAGTTCATGTTGCCCTGCATTTGTAAAGTATATCAAATCGTCGTTTCCTGATCTACTGCCGCTTGTATCACACCATCTTTCACCGATGGCAGCTATTGCAAAATACATCAAGGATACAACCGAAGATGCAAAAACAATTTTCATCGGGCCGTGTACCGCAAAAAAAGCAGAAGCGCAGCTTGAAACTGTTAAACCATATGTAGATGCTGTGCTTACATTTGAAGAATTGCAAGCATTGTTTGATAGCCGTGATATTGACATTACAACGCTGGATGAAGATGTGCTTGATAACGCCTCCTACTTTGGAAGAATCTTTGCGCGTTCGGGTGGCCTTTCCGATGCTGTTGCGCAAGGGCTTAAGGAACAGAACATTGATTTTGCCCTTAAGGCTGTTCCTTGCGATGGCATAGAAGAATGCCGTACAGCACTGCTGAAAAAAAGCAGAAATGTACTGGATGGGAATTTCATTGAGGGTATGGCGTGTATCGGTGGATGTATTGGTGGGGCGGGCTGCCTGACGCATGGAATGAAAGACAAAGCCGAGGTTGACAAATACGGCAAGGAAGCCCTTGAAAAAACAATTTCCGATGCGATCTCTTATCTTAAATAGCTTAAATTACCTGTAAATTGCAATGTATTCCAATCTGAACTGGTCGTTTGATTCTAAAAAAAACTCTGTATTTCGTATACGTTTACGAAATACAGAGTTTATCAGTTTGCTGAGAAATAATGATTCAGGTTGCGCACAAGCGTTTCAAAGGCTTACTGCTTGCAGGTAACAAAACAGTATCGTAGCATGGCTGCTGATGAAATGTGTGAAAAGATGTTATGGATTCCCTTTTGTTTTGTTCAGCCAATGCGCCTTCGTCATGATATTTGTGTGCCCGACTCGAACCTCATTCATCAGCGGTACAGGCACATCATCGCAGGTATGATGGTAAACAAAGCCAATCTTTTCCTGAACACGTTTGGACTTGCTGTTTCCGTCATAATAGCCGCACCAGACAGTATTCATGCCCAAATCTGCAAATGCGTGCCGGAGAATGGCAGTTGCCGCTTCAGGCATATAGCCCCTGCCCCAAAATGGCTTGCCCAACCAAAAGCCGAGTTCACACTCATCGTCTTTGTCGGTCATATCCGTGTGTCCGTTCAGCCGCAGCTCAATGGCACCAATTGCGATATCGTTTTCTTTTTCACAAATCGCGTAGCATTCTGGTTTGTTTAGCACATTTTGTATGATGGAAAGACTCTCTTCCGTTGATTTGTGAGGTTGCCAACCAGCAATTGGCCCGATATCAGGATCCTTTGCATATTTGTACAAACTTTCTGCGTCACTTTCCCGCCAATGGCGCAGAATGAGCCGACGCGTGCGCATCGTTGTCATCCAATCATCGAGGAATTCCATTTGCTCTGTTGTATGAAACCAATGCGATCCGTTTTCAAAAACAGTCAAATCCGCCTGATGCGCATCGGAAAAGGCAGTCATCGTTTTTCGATCGGTCAGATTATCCTGTGCGCCGTAGAGAATTTCGGTGGGAATCATCCAGGCAATCGGGTGGCTGCGGACATAGCAGAGATACTCCCATGAGAGTGTTTCGCCAAAGGCTGTGTAGATGGTTTCTTCTTTGCGCAGCGTGTCCTCGGAAACATTTGACGCAAGCATCATATCAGTAATCAGCTTTTCCATATCTACAATGGGAGAGATAAAGTACGCTTTCTCGATTTTCTTTTGAGAAAGGGCACACATGGCGAAATACGCACCAATGCTGTTTGCGATCAGAATTACACGGCTGTACGTTGCGGTAAGGGTTTCAAATGCAGATGAAAGCTCTTCTTTTGCTTCCCATGGCGTTTGGGCTTTGTAGTCAAGACCTTCTACATGACAATGCGGAAACAGTGGCTGATAATGCGCAGCTTCCGATGCATTGCCTTCTTTTCCGTGAATGTATAATACAAGAGTACTGTGCAACATCTTTAACGCCCCTTTGTTCTCATATACCCATCACTGAATCAATTGGAACAGACAGTACAATGCCCTTTGCATCGCTGTTCATGCCGCATTTTTCACTTATGCTGCGCATAATATCAATCTTATTTTCCATCGGGGAAAGAATCAGGACAATTTCCTTTTCCTCTTGCACGCTAAGCCCCCAGAAGGAACTCACTTCCTCGTTACCGATGCGGCGGCTGTGGATGACGGTACCGCCTTTCGCACCGACACTTTTTGCAGCTTCCATAACATCACCGCTGAATCCTCTGTTAATAATTGCTGCTACCAGCACATGCTTTGCTTCGATCATACTGCTTTCCTCCTTTGTGTTCATGCCACAAGCATTTTCTTCTGCATTTTTTGTTAGCATACGAAGTATGATACTATTTGCCCCGATGAGTGGAGCTGTAAACGCGACACCGCTGTTTACGGCACAAAGATTTAACTCGTAGCGCAATTGATCCAGTATCGTGCTGGATAAATGCTTTGGTACCATACTGACAAGCACACATTTATCTACGCTTCCAAGACCGAGCATATCCATAATTTCGCTGGAAGCCGTTCCTTCGGCGTTGAAACGATAATGTAGCGGCAGTGCATTTTTCTTGAAAAGCACAGTTGTTTTTTCAGCAAGCTTCGGTGTGGTGATTACCGTAAGCAATTGAAAAGCGAATTTTTTTTGGCCATCATCCATTTTATCAACCCTCCTCAAGATCGATAACAATATCGCTGTCATCGGGAAGCACAGTTGTATGTTCCGTGTTCTTATGCTTTCTACTGATTTTGAACTGATAGACCAGTCCCATAAGCTGAATGGCGATCAGCGGCGTTAAAGCGACCAATGCCACCACGCCGAAAGCATCGGTCATTAAATTCCCACCAAGAGCCCTGCAAACCCCAATGCTAAGGGGCAAAAGGAATGTGGATGTCATTGGGCCGCTGGCAACACCACCAGAGTCAAAAGCAATACCGACAAAGATTTTCGGTACAAACCGTGACAGAGCCAAAGCAAGGAGATATCCCGGTATCATGATCCACTGTATTGAAATACCGGCAAGAACCCTGAACATAGCAAGCCCCACACTGATGGCAACGCCAATCGACATACAACGATTCATTGTCTTTACCGAAATGGCACCATCGGTAACGTTTTCAACCTGGTGGTTCAGCACCTGAATTGCAGGCTCAGCCTTTACGATGTAGTAACCGATTATCATTCCGATTGGTATCAGGATCCATTTGTATGAAAGCGAAGCCATTTCTTCACCAAGGAATGATCCCACTGGAGCAAATCCAACGTTGACACCGCACAGAAACAGCACTAAACCGATGTAAGTATAAATCAAACCAATGGAAATGCGCTTAATCTGACGTTTTTGAAAGCGGTGGGTAAGCAATTGAAAAAGCACGAACACAGCTACTATCGGAAGAAATGACACAAGGACTTCCTTTGCGTAGGTTGGGATCCCTTTGGCGAAAACGCGCACAACATCTCTTGTTGTGACGACTGTTTCAACATCGGTAACTGTATAAATCGCTTCTGTCGGCTTATAAAAACAGCCGAGGACAAGTACGGCAAGAATCGGCCCAACGCTGGAGAGTGCAACCAAACCGAAGCTGTCACTTGCTGAGTTCTTATCGCTGCGTACAGAGGCAAGACCAACACCCAGAGCCATGATAAATGGTACGGTCATCGGGCCGGTTGTAACGCCGCCAGAATCAAACGCAACCGCAAGAAATTCTTTTGGCACAAGGAATGATATTGCAATCAGCCCGAGATAGAGTGCAATGAGCAGCTTGGAAAGATCAATCTGGTATTTGATACGAACAATTGCCAACGCCAAAAAGATACCGACACCAACGGCAACGGTTAGAATCAAAACGCTGTTTGGAACTGACGGTACTTGTTCTGCAAGCACCTGTAGATCAGGCTCTGAGATGGTGATAATTGTGCCCATCACAAGCCCGATGAGCAACACCATCCAAACCTTTTTGGTTTTGGATATCTGCACGCCGATGCCTTCACCGATGGGTGTCATAGCCGTTTCCGCACCAAGCTGGAAAAAGCCCATGCCGATGATCAGCATAACCGCACCAACAAGGAACATCACAATGCTGCTTAGTTCCATTGGTATGAGCAGTACGCTAATTAGCAGTACAATTCCGGTGATAGGAAGAACCGCAGAAAGAGATTCCATTGTTTTTTCTTTCAGTTTCGGATTCAATTTCGCACCATCCTTTCGAGCAAGTATGAAGAAATCCAGCAGGCTTTGGGCAAAAGTTCTACGGTGTTGAGATGTGCGTACTTTAGCCTCTTTACATCCATTATAGCATAAATCGCAGGGTAAAGTCAACCGAAAAAATGCAATTCGCACGGTAATCGCTTACGAAACAGGAGCAGCAAAGACTTTAAGAAGATAGTCGTGA
>CAYXBP010000012.1:0-51113 GCA_964463355.1 uncultured Ruminococcus sp.
TCCTTTAGGCTTTTTCTATATTATACCACAAAATCCCTGGTTTGTCCACTCCCCGTAATTTTTAGTCTGCGTTTATTGGGCCTTCGTGAACAGTCACAGATCGCACGACCAGTGCGCGGCTGCCCATATCGGCATAGCGTTGCTCTACCAGTTCACGGGACCACGAAACGTTTGCCTTCTGCATGGGGTCATGGAAGTAGTAGTTCTTTTCATCATAGCCCACCAGCACCAGGCAATGCTCTCTTGCTGGCCAGAAATACCATTCATCCGTGCGGTTACCCTCGGCATCCAGCAGATACCAACCGATTGCACCGTAGGTTTCCTGCATTCCCATGGTTGCCCACACCATTACAGGCGTGTTTTGTGGCAGATACGTTTCTGCAAGTTGTTGCAGCGATTCGCCTTCCAGCGGCACGGCTTCCTTTCCCTGTGGCAGGAAGTGGTTCATCATTTTGCTTACTACAGGTGGAAAACAGCCAAAGCTGGTTTTATCCAATGGGCTGCCAATGAACGCATCGTTGGGATGATAACCATAATTCTTGCCACCTTCCATGTAAGTGTATTTTGCAAAGGTGTTCTCAACGATATCGTTAATGCTTGGGGTAACGCCGTAATACTCCATCACCATTTTTGCACTGACCAACTCGCAGCCCGTAGGCAGCAGGCCATTTTGCGTATAGTACGGTACTTCCAGCATGATACTTGTTGGTGTGGCAGCAGTAGTCGTTGTTGTGGTGGTAGATTCTGTAGTATCCGTTATAACGTTTATACCAGAATCAACCGTAGATGATGTAGTTGTTGTGGTAGAGCTGTTTGTAGAGTTAGCCGCTTGGGAATCAATTGGTGGATTTTCACTGCCACGTTTTACAGCAAGACCAATGCCAAATGCCAACAAACAGACCGCTATGATGCCTACCGCTGCCCCTGCTGACAAGGGCACGCGTTTTTGACGTCCCTTTTTCATATGCTATGATACCTCCGTAATGGTTGTAGTGCTTCCATTTTACCTCATTTTGAGTTCAAAATCAAGTGTTTCGCCAAATATCTGCAAATACGCACAAATTATTTGGGCTTTCGCTACAGATTCCCATACATATATACTCAGTCAGCAAAGGAATCCATGAAACGATTGCAAGAGAAACGGAAATGCCAAATGCAAGAGGGAAAAGTGAAGCACTCCAAACATGATATTTTCAAGTCATGATCTATAGTTCGGTCATTGTGCCGATGTTGCCAGCACGCTTCAGATTCCGCGTGCGTTATTCTTTTGCTTTTCCTATCATATTATCACATGAAATTAGCCTTGTCAAGAAAAAAGCTACGATCTGGACATCCAGTTAGCTTACAAATCATACCATGGCAACAGCCGCCTTTCCATCACGGAAAAGCGGCTGTTTTCGATTACTCTGCGGTCGTATCGTTTTTTTTGATGTGAAACACCATTCGGAAAATGCCTGCTAGCAGCTTGGGGCTGCGCACAACTACGATCTTCATTGCCCTACCTCCTTTGCAAGATAGTACAGCATATGCAAAATCGCAGTTTTTGTTACAGTTTTGATTGTACGATCAGCAAAATGCCGTGGTCTATGTGCAAAAGCGCACAGCATTCCGTGATCTCGTTGCTGACCCCTAGCGGATGATACATCGTCAGTGAGGCATTTTCCAGCGGATATTTGACTCCATGGATGCTGACACCCTCACACTGCGGAGTCAAGGCAAATACCGAGAACGTAAAGCCCTCTCGTTTGGGATATTCTACCGTAGTGCCTGCTGTTTGTAACATCAGCAGATCCTTTTCTCCTACCAATACGCCGCTTGCACCATGCTGATGCAGAAAGAGCAGTGTTTGGATATTGGCGTAACTGTGATCAAATCTGCCACCCAATGCTCCGTAGATCACAAAGCGGCGACATTTTTTTTCCAGACCATACCGCACGGCAAGCACAGTATCCGTATCGTCTTTTTCCACAGGGGCACGGTAGTAGGGCGCCTCGGGCAATGTACCCAGCGAATCAAAATCGCCCAGTACAAGGTTTGGTGTGATGCCCATGCGCTGTGCAAGCAGTAAGCCGCTATCCGCGCAGAGAATCCACGCATCCTCTCGGGGCACGGGCAGGCACGGCAGACCGTTTTCAGGGCCGCCTGCAAAAACCAGACAGAGGTCGCTCATTTTTTATCCTCCCACGTTTTGTGCTGCATTGATTCACGCAACATCACAGTATAGCTTTCGTAGCGGCTTTCGGGGATGATACCAGCATCCACAGCCCCTCGCACAGCGCAGTCTGGCTCGTGGAGATGTCGGCAATCTGTATATCGACAAGGATCGTCTACCGATGATAGTTCTGGGAAGCAAGCTGCAAGGTCGCTTGGGGGAATCACAGCATAGCTTTCCGTTTCAAAGGTAGAAAAGCCTGGTGTGTCGGCGATTTTTCCGCCGTTTTGCAATGTGTACAACTCCACATGGCGTGTGGTATGCTTACCTCGCCCCAGTTTTTTACTGATTTCTGCGGTTTCCAGTTGCAAGCTGCTATCGACAGCGTTCAACAGTGTGGATTTTCCCACACCTGAATTCCCTGTAAATGCGCTGATACAGCCTCGCATCTCGTCATAAATGGGGGTGATGCTTTGTGGGTTATTATAATTCACAGCAAACACGGTGTACCCAGCATTGCGGTAGATGTTCATCAGGTCATCCGCGTCTGCAAGATCCAGCTTGGTGAACACCAATACTGGCTCGATGTTTTTGTACGCACACACGGCAAGAAAGCGATCCAGCAGAAGCACATTGGGCACAGGCTCGCAGGCTGCGATCACAAAAAACAGCTTATCCAGATTGGCAAGGGGCGGGCGGATCAGCACATTGCGACGCGGCAGAATCTTTGTAATGCAGCTGTTTTCGACTATGACTGTATCGCCGGCGCAGGGTGAGATGCCTTGTTTGCGAAAGATTCCCCTTGCTTTACACACGATAATACCATCGGGGGACTCTACGGTGTAGAGCCCCCCAACGGATTTCAAAATTAAGCCTGTCATTCGTCGTTGCCATTGTTAGGCTCAGGCACGTTTGCGACTGTTGTCGTGGTAGTTTGATCGGAATGCGAACCGTTATCGCTGCTTGTGGTGGTTGTAGTCGTGGTGGTGCTGGTTGTAGTTTCCACAACCAAGCCGTGAACCGCCGCGAACGCAGCTTCCACATCGGATTCTATTACGGTGACGGTTTTGTTGTCAAAATCGACCTTGTAGGTACCGATGGTTGCATTCATCATGTTGCTGTCATTGACAAGTCGCACCAAGAAATCGACTGTACCAGTGCCGGAGATAGAAACCTTCGTGGTACCCGTTGCATACGCCACATTGAAGCTGGGGCCAGTGGTATGCACCACGCCTCCTTCGTAGAAGATAATGTGGAAGCTGCCAGTTGCTTTTTCGGGGATGGCGATAGAGAATTCTACATCCTGTTCGGCTGGGATGCCGTTACTGACCTTAACGGTAATGGTTGTGCCTTCTGTGACTGGCTCGGTTGGGTTAATGCTTTGGTGGAAAACCTGACCTTTAGGTGCATTGGAATTATCCTCAACGCGGACAAGCTCCAGATTGCAGGCTGTGGCGGTATCAAGGGCGGTTTCGTAGGACATACCAATGAAGTTCGGCACGGGGACGGTATCTTTATTTTTGCCCTTGCTGACATAAACGGTAACATAGTCGCCTGGTTCAAGCTCCGTGTTAGCGACGGGGTCGGTGCGCACGATCTTGCCCTGTTCTACGGTATCATCGAAGGTATAGCGTTCATCGATGGTCAAGCCCAAAGCGATAATCTGCTGCTTGGTGGTCACGTAGTCCCAGTTGGTGTAGTCGGGCAGCGTAATCTTCTTGGAACCCTTGCTGACCTTCACTTTTACTGTGGCACCCTTTTCTACGGGATCTTCTGCGGGGATGCTTTGGTCGAAAATCTTATCCTTTGCGAGCGTAGAATACTCATAGCTTTCTACTTCGATCTGCAACAGCTGACCATACTGCTGTTTTGCTTCCTCGTAGTCCATGCCGACCAGAGATGGCATCTTATAGGAGGTGTTGCCAGGGTTATCCTGATTATTCATAAAGTCGATGATCGCCTTGACACCGATGATCACAGCAATGGTGATTACCACACAAATGACCGCTGTAATAATTGGAACAAATACAGAGGGACGCTCCTCCTCCTCATATTCGTACTCATCCTCGTCTTCATCGTCCTCGTCGTCGTCATCCTCGTCCTCGTCGTAACGTTGATCTTCTGCTTCGGCAGGTTCAGTGGTAACTGCGCCCGAGAGTTTTCCCTTTGCAGATTCCGCTGGTGCAGCATTGTCCTCCAACTGGGGAATATATCCGAACACGATTGCGGTATTCTCCTTAAAGCTTTCCAGATCATCCATCATATCTCTTGCAGATTGATACCGATCGGTGGGATCCTTCTGCATTGCCTTGAGAATGATCTCCTCCAGTCCTGGTGCAATGTCCGCCCGAATGCTGCGCGGAGGCTTGGGGTCTGCCTGCATATGCATCACCGCTACGCTGACTGGATTCTCATGATCAAAGGGTTTTTTGCCTGTCAGCATCTCATAGAGCATCACGCCCACGGAATACAGGTCGCTTTTCGCATCGGTGGCAGCACCTCTTGCCTGCTCAGGGCTGATATAATGCACGGTACCAATGGCTTTATCGGTGCCGGTTTTGCCCTCTTCGCGGGCAAATTTCGCAATGCCGAAATCCATGACCTTGATGGTACCGTCGCGCAGCATCATGATATTCTGGGGTTTGATGTCACGGTGTACAATGCCTTTGCTGTGGGCGTGCTGCAAAGCGCGCAGAATCTGGGTAACGAAATGTACAGCATCTCTCCAGTCCAACACGCCGCTCTGCTCGATATATTCGTTCAGGGTAATGCCGTCGATGTACTCCATGACGATGAACTGGATGCGATCCGAGAAGCCCACATCGTAGATTTTTACAATGTTGGGGTGATTCAGCAGTGCCGTTGCTTTGGATTCATTGCGGAAACGGCGCAGAAACTCCTCGTTCTCGGCGAATTCCTTTTTCAGGATTTTTACCGCTACGGGCTTACCATCCACGATGTCATTGGCGCGGTAGACATCCGCCATGCCGCCTTCGCCAATGCGCTCCACAATCTCATAACGGCCTTCCAGCTTCTTTCCAATGTTCTTGTCGTTGCGATCTTTTTCCATTACAAACCTCCGAGTCAGGTCATCCCGACCAAATTCAATATGGTTGTGTGTTATCTATGGTCAACCGAGTCTATCGGTCTGACTGCAAGTTAAGGGGCAAGCAATATTACAGAGATGTTATCTTTGCCGCCCTGTTCGTTCGCTGCATCCAGCAGTTGTTTGGCTGCCTCAGCAGGGTCATGGCGGGAGGCAAGTTCACCGATGGTGGTATCATCGAGCATACCGTACAGGCCATCCGAGCAAAGCAGCAGCCGCTGTTCAGAACCGAGTGTGCAATCAAAGCGATCTGCCAATACATGGGGCATTACGCCGATGGCTCGTGTCAACTCATTGCGGCGTGGATGTGTTGCACATTGTTCCGCTGTGATATCACCGCGCTCATACAGATACTGTGCTGCCGTGTGATCCAGCGTCAGCTGCACAGGGGGTGCATCGGTGTTGATGATATAGGCACGCGAATCGCCGATATTGACAACGAAGCATTCTCGCCCTCGCAGAACGGCAGCAACAAGGGTGGTGCCCATGCGCATACGCAGATTTGCTGCTACCGCAGCGGTATATACACTTCTGTTCGCATCAGCGACTGCATGGTGCAGCAGCTCTGAAAGCACATCGGGTTTCATTTCCGCCTGATAGTCCTGCATCATGCGGTTAACAAAAGCATCGGCGGCGATGGTACTTGCTTCTTTGCCGCCCTGCATACCGCCCATGCCATCGCAGACAACGGCAAGCACACCATCGGGCAGGGCACGGGTAGCAATGGTATCTTGGTTTTCCTCACGTATCTGTCCGATCTCGCAATACTGTCCTATTTCCATACCGATTCACCTCACTCTCTGTTTTCGTGGACGTGATTCTCCATAGCATTGCGGCGTAACTGACCGCAGGCTGCCTTGATATCATCACCGAGGGTGCGTCGCACTGTGGCATTTACGCCTTCCTCGTATAAATACTGCATGAATTGCTTTGCGCTGCCTGCTTGAAATCCGTTTTCCCCAACAGGATTCACGGGAATAAGATTTACATGAGGGCGCATTTTCGGGAACACAGGTTTCAAACACTTTGCAAGCTGCTGTGCATCTGTACGGGAATCATTCTTTCCACGGATGAGTGCATATTCAAAGCTCAGCCTTCTGCCTGTTTTGCGGAAATATCTTCCGCATGCTGCCAGCAGTTCTTCCAGCGGATACTTTCGGTTCACAGGCATCAGCGCACTGCGTGCGAGGTCATCGGGTGCATGCAGCGAAATTGAGAGGGTGAGTGGTAAATTTTCCTCTGCCAGCTTGTCGATCATGGGTACCAGCCCACAGGTTGAAAGCGTCACATGGCGCAAACTCATTGCCCTGCCTTCTTTGCATGAAAGCAACCGCAGAAAACGTAGCACCGCATCGTAATTGTCCAACGGTTCGCCAATCCCCATCAGCACGACACTTGAAACTGCCTGTTCTGGTGGAAACTCCGCGTCCATCAAATCAATTTGCCCAAGCATTTCCGCTGCGGTCAGATTCCGAACCAGTCCCAATGGTGCCGAGGCACAAAATTTGCAGCCCATTCTGCAACCTACCTGCGTGGAAATGCAAGCAGTCACGCCATGATGATACACCATCCGCACCGCCTCAACGCAGTTGCCATCGGCAAGTCCACACAGATATTTTACAGTATCATCCATGGAAGATGCAAGTCTTTGCACAATATTTGGTTGATTTATATAAAACCGCTGCTGCAACTCTGTGCGAAACTGTTTAGAAAGGTCAGTCATTTGCGAAAAATCGGTGATTCTTCGCTGATGAAGCCATCGGAACAGCTGTGCCGCACGAAATTTTGGAACGCCCATCGGTGCAAGCACATCAGCAAGTTCCTGGGGCAACAAGCCCATCAATTCGATCTTTTCTGTTGTTGCCACCGTTTGCTGCATAATGATTGCTCCTTTTTAATCTGTGCCGCGGCGCATCTTTGCAATGAAAAAACCATCAGAACCAAGCATTTGGGGAAAGAGTGTGGTCATCTCCGCCGCAATGTTTTGATTCCAAGCAGCGGTTTTCCAAGGAAGCTCCAAAGCAAATTCAGGGTGTGTGCTGAGAAAGCCTGCCACTACCGCATCATTTTCGGCTTTTGAGAGCGTACAGGTGGAATAAACCAGCACGCCACCCGGCTTTACCGATTTTGCACTTGCCTCTAAAATGTCACGTTGCACTACGGGCAGATCTTTCACTTCTTCCGCAGATTTGTAACGCACTTCTGGCTTGCGGCGCATTACGCCATAGCCCGAACATGGCACATCGCAAAGCACTCTGTCAGCCATGGGGCGGTCATCGGCAGGCTTAGCTGCGTCACCTATGGATGCGCAAACATTAGGAAGCCCCAACCGTTCTGCGCCTTTTTGAATTAACTGAACACGGTTCTGATGCAAGTCATAGGCGAAGACCTTGCCTGTCCCATGCATCATCTCCGCAATGGTAAATGTTTTACCGCCTGGGGCGGCGCATACATCTAGTATGATCTCGTCGGGTTGTGCATCCAATGCCATACAGCAAAGCTGGGAGGCAAGATCCTGCACATGAAACTTTCCCTTTTGAAAGGCATCAAGCTTCGTCAGCGTGCCGCAGCGACTGAGGCGGTAGGCATCTGGGATATTTTCAACCGCCATTGGTGAAAAATCTGCCAAGGCGGCAATCAATGCATCCTGATCGGCGCGCAGCGGATTTCTGCGGATGTACACAGGAGGTTCACCCACTGCATCTTCCAGAAAAGGCAGCACTTTCTCTTCGCCGTATTCTTTCAGCAGCTGCGCGATCAACGCGCGGGGTACTGAATACCGTACCTCGTAGGCTGCGAGTTTTTCTTTGGGCTGCGGGATTTGCTTCTCGCTGCGCAAAAAGCTGCGCAGTACGGCATTTACCATACCTGAAGCACTTTTTTTGCCCATTGTTTTGATAACCTCTGTCCATAGATTTACTGCGGCAGAGGGCGGCGTTGCCAGATATAATAATTCGTACACACCGCAGCGCAGAACGCATCGCACGGCGGCATCGAGTTTTTCTGGTGCGCGGCTGCTATGTGCCTGTACGCAGGCATCAACTGTAAACAGGCGTTCTAGCGTGCCCTGAAAAATCGCGGTACACAGTGCCTTTTCCTGCCCTGTGAGCTTCGCATTCTGAAAAGCAGCCTGCAACACAAGATTGCTGTAACTGCCCGATTCCAATGTGCGCAGTAGGGCTTTCGCGCAAATCAAACGAGGTTGCACGCCATTCATTTACGATTTCCTCGGAGGTTGATCAACCGCAGCAGCTGCAACAGTGCGGTAATGGTCGCTGCAACATAGGTCATGGCTGCGGCACTGAGTACTTTTCTTGCGCCTTTCAGTTCGTCCTCATCAAACATCATGGATTGTTCCATGTTATCCAGGGCGCGGCGGCTTGCGTTGAACTCAACCGGCAGTGTGACCAACTGGAAGAACACTACAATGCAAAACAGAATAATGCCAGCTGTCAACAAGCCCATCCAGTCAAACATCAAGCTAAGCAGAATAAGCAAATATGAGGCGTTAGATGCAAAATTGGTAAGTCCCACAATTGCACTGCGCAGATGCACGGGTGCATATCCTGTTGCATACTGCAACGCGTGTCCCGCCTCATGCATTGCGACACCCACAGCTGCTACACTCGTGCTGCCATATACGCTTTCCGAAAGGCGAATGACATTGGAAGCAGGGTCGTAATGGTCTGTCAGATGCCCACTGCAAGGTTCAATGCGAACATTTGTGACACCGTTTATACGCAGCAGATATTTCGCAGCATCGGCACCACTCATGTTTTGCTGGTTGGCAATCTTGTTATATTTTGCATAGGTGGTTTGCACTTTGATCGACGCGGCAAAGGATATCACCAGCGCGATGAGCAATAAAGCATACAATGGAATGCTCCTTTCCAATGGTACATGGCATCAGTATATGCAGAAACGGTTTGATTCATCACTCTGTGCGGCGATTTATTCCGCTGTTTGGAAACAGTCACCCTGGTGCAGCGTCATACCCCGCAGCAGATCGGCAACTGCCATGGCGCGCCCGCCCTCCATCTGTACTACAAGGGGCGTGACGCACAAACCGTCGCCGCAGACAAACTCCATGGTTTGTGGATTTACAATAGTGCCTGGTGCGGCATCGGAACGTCGATTGCTCAACACCGAACGATGCAGCTTGATGCGTTTGCCGCCCAGCATTGCATAGCCCGAAAGGGCGCGAATGGTGCGGTCAACTGTTTGTGCAGGAAGGTCAAAATCCAGACGACTCATTTCTTTGGTGATTTTTTCGGCGGTACAGGCAAGCAGATCATCCTGTACTTCAGGAGAAAGCGTACCCTCTTCCAGACAGCGCAGCGTTTCACGCAGCACCTCTGCTGACATCTCTGCAAGGCGGTCATGAAGGGTATCGGCGGTTTCATCCGGGGCAATGGGCGTTTCCAGCTTATAGAGCATATCGCCCGTATCCAGCCCCACTGCCATCTGCATGGCTGTCACGCCGGTTGCAGCATCGCCAGCTAAGATCGCACGCTGAATCGGTGCTGCGCCGCGCCATCTTGGCAGCAGTGACGCGTGCAGATTGATGCATCCGTACTTCGGCAGATCAAGGATCTCTTTGGGCAAAATCTGCCCATAGGCAGCCACCACGATCAAGTCAGGGGAGAGCTGTTGCAGTACAGCATACGCTTCTTTTGCATCTTCGCCACGGCGCAGAGAAAGCGGTTGATATACATCCAACCCCAAAGCCAAGGCTTCCGCCTTAACGGGAGAGGGTTGCAGTTTATGTCCACGTCCTCTTGGACGATCAGGTTGTGTAAATACGCCTGTGATACGGTGCCCTGCCTGATGCAGCATACGCAACGCGGGCACGGCAAACAGAGGGGTACCCATGTAAACGATCGAAAGCGGATTCATCGTGGCAACTCCTTTCCAACAATGTGGTTGCGCTTATTCGTCCTCGTAGGTCACGTATTCATCTACAAGGCGAACAAACAGCTTGCCTTCCAGATGGTCATACTCATGGCAGGCACAGCGTGCCTCAAGGTCATTGAGCTTCAGCTCGTACTGTTCCCCTTTGCGATTGTACGCGCGCAAGGTGCAGTGCTTTGGTCTGGTAACATAGCCCCAGATATTCGGGCAGGAAAGACAGCCTTCTACGCCTCTCTGCTTGCCGCTGGTTTTGACGATTTCGGGATTGACGGCTTCGATCATGCGGTCGCCCAGATCAATGATAAATACGCGCTTGAGTACGCCCACCTGCGGTGCGGCAAGACCAACACCGTTTGCTTTTTTCAGCGTCTGCATCATGTCATCGATAAGCTGTGCCAGACGTTCATCAAACTGTTCAACGGGGCGGCAGTGCTTGGCGAGTATGGGGTCACCGTCTTTTACGATATTGCGGATTGCCATGAGATCTTGTTTCCTCCTGTTTGAATTCAAACTTTGTTTTCACTGATACGTTTGCCTTCGTGCCGTGCAGAATAACGCAATAGAAACCCGTTTGTGGTATGAAGTGCAATATGTGCATCCATCTATATATTGCGAGGGGAGGGATGTCATTAAACGCCACAGTCGCCGTTCATATCGGCAAACAGCTGCACAGAAGCAAAGTGTTTATCGGCAAGTGCTTCGGTCATCACCTTGCGAATAAACCGACGCATATCGGCGGTATTTTTGCATTTTAGCAGCACGCGGTAGCGATACTTGCCGTTGAGTCTGCCGTAATTTGCGGGGACAGGTCCCAACACACGCAACGGTAGGCGAAGTTGTTCTTTTACGGCAAGCTGTCCCAGCAGCTTCACAAAAATTTTCGCCGCGTCCGCCACGCGGTTCTCCCACATTCCTGAAAACCCAATCACGCAGATATCGCATATGGGTGGAAACATGAGCGCACGGCGCATGGCAAGTTCCTCTTCATAAAAGGAATCGTAATCCTGCTTTGCCGCAAGCTGCAACACATAATGTTCTGGCATAGCGGTTTGCAGAATCGCTTTGCCAGGGCTTTTGCCTCTGCCGCCCCTGCCTACCACCTGTGTGATCAGTGAAAAGGTGCGCTCATAACTGCGAAAATCGCCAGCATAGAGTGCTTTATCAATAGAAACAACGCCCACCAATGTCACATTGGGAAAATCCAAGCCTTTGCCGATCATCTGCGTACCTGCAAGGATATCATACTCACCCTTTGCAAATGCCTGAAATCCCGCCTCGTATGCGTCACGGGTCATGGTAGTATCGGCATCCATGCGCAGAATTCTCGCATCGGGCAGCAGGAGCTGCAATTCTTCCTCCAATTTTTGCGTACCGAAGCCCATTTTTCGCAGTTTATCATGCCCACAAGCGGGGCAGGTGGCTGCGGGTGGCTGCACATGACCGCAATAATGACACAATAAACTGTTATTTGCCTTGTGAAAAGTCATCGGCACGGAGCAATTGGGGCAATATACCGGCTGATTGCACCTGGTGCATTGCAGCAGCGTATGGTATCCACGGCGGTTGAGCAGTAGAATACTCTGTTCGCCCTTTTTCAGGTTTTCACGCAGTGAATCGGCAAGCAGCCCTGAAAACGGCGAGCTGTTACCCATCATGCGTTCTTCGTTCATATCCACCACCGTTACCTTTGGCAGTGGTGCTTGATTATACCGTTGCGTCATAGTCAACAGGTGATATGTGCCACGCTGTGCCAGATATCGGCTTTCGAGTGATGGCGTGGCAGATGCCAGTACCAGTGCGGCTTTGTGACGGCGGCAACGCTCCCTTGCCACATCTGCGGCATGGTAGCGGGGCGATTGATCCGCTTTATATGAATGCTCGCCTTCCTCATCGAGAATGATGATGCCGATATCGGAAAGCGGTGCGAACACGGCACTTCTTGTGCCGATGACCACGCGGATTTCGCCGCTGCGGATGAGTTTGTCGGTATCCAGTCGCTGCCCTAAGGAAAGCCCACTGTGAAGCAGTGCCACCAGATTGCCGAATCTCGCTTGAAAATACTGCACAACCTGTGGTGTCAGTGCGATTTCCGGCAACAACAGCAATGCTTGTTTGCCCTGTTGCAGTGCCAGATGAATGAGCTGTTCAAATACGGCAGTTTTTCCGCTCCCTGTGACACCGTACAACAGATATGCGGCTGCCGTACGTGATGTGATTGAAGCTGCCACCGTATCATAGGCGGCTTGCTGCTGGGGGGAAAGTACGGTATCTTCTGGTGATATTGTCACCACCGCATCTCTCGGCACGCGCAAGTGGGGGATCTCCACTCGTGATGCAATGCCAAGCTTCACGAGGTTCTGAACGGTGCTTTCGCTGATGCCTGCAAGATAGGCACATTCCTTGACGGTCAGCGTTTTATGCTCTCGAAGAATCTCCACGGCAAGGCGTTGTTTCTCCGTGGCACGGAAATCTGTTTCATTCTCGAGAAACGCATCAGAGAGACAAACCATTTTACGGCTTTGATCACCCACCGCGCGTTTGCCCTCCGTTGCTGGAACCAGACATCCCTTTTCCACCAACGATTCCAGCACGGCAGTTTTCTCGGCACTACCGTCAACGCGCAGCAGTGCATCGCGTTCTTTTTCGGAGTTTGCCTGTGACACCAATCGCAGCAAATTTTCCTCCGATTCAGTCAGCGTGACATTTTGGGGGATCGGCACAGGAAGATATCGCTCTTCCAGGTGCATCTGCATACCGCCGGGTAACACAGCGCGCACCGCATCATAATGGGTGCAAAAGGTATGCTCATACAGCCAATCCACCAGAGAAAGCAGCTCATCGGTCAGCACTGGCTCACGATCAAGTACGGCGGTCACCGGCTTATACACGATTGGATTTCCAGCAGCGTCGATTTCCTGCGTCATAGGTGTCACTGCAAGCACCATTGCCATTCTGCGCCGATTGCCCTTTCCAAATGGCACCGCAACACGCATTCCTGCACGGATCTGTCCGCGCAGTGCGTTGGGCACCAGATAGGTGTAAAGACGGTCATACCCCATGGTGGCTGCGTTCAGTGCCACCTGTACAGCCATAGACTCGCTCAAATGGGACACACGCATCCTCCTTTCGGGGCTTACCCGTCAGATCACTTTATTCTGGCAGTTCGGTCGGCTCCACGACCTTATACTTTCCTGCTGCAAATTCTTCCACAGCGGTTTTCACTGGCTTTTCGTCCAGGTGCTGTTTGTTTTCATACAAATTGTCAGCGATTTCTCTTGCACGCTTTGCAACGCCCAACACGAAAGCGTAGTAGTTATCATTTTTGGAAATGATTTGATTCATAGATGGTCTTAACATGATGCGATCAACGCTCCTATTCTTTCTTTGGAATACTTTGTACGGTTTGTTTCTGCCTGTACAATGGCGCAGAAATCATCCACTGCGTCCTCAAGCTTATCATTCCACACAATGTATTGATAGCGATTTGCAAAGGAGATTTCCTCAATTGCCTTTGCGATACGTTTCTCGATGACTTCCTGGTCTTCCGTGCCGCGTTTGCTCAGTCTGCGGCGCAATTCCGCGATGCTGGGCGGCATGGTAAAGATGGTAATGGCTTCGGGATGCTCCGCCATTACTTTCAGCGCGCCCTGCACTTCGATCTCAAGCACAGCATGCTTGCCCTGTGCCCGAATCGCTTCCACCTCCGAACGCAGCGTACCGTAATAATTGTCGCAGTACGGAGCATACTCAAACATGGCATCCTCTGTGATGTACTGCTCGAAATGCTCGTGGGTGATGAAGTGATAGTTCACACCGTCGATCTCGCCCTTACGGGGCTGACGGGTTGTTGCCGACACGGAAACCTGACAGGCGGTGCGTTTCACAACCTCAGCAAGCATGGTGCCTTTTCCGCAGCCTGATGGCCCTGAAAGGATGATCAGCATTCCTTGTTCATTCATCTTCCTGTTCCTCCTCTGCATTTTCCGCACTGATGTTGCCGGAGAGTCTTGCTCCGATGGTTTCGGGCTGAACGGCGGAAAGAATCACATGGTCGCTATCCATGACGATGACGGCACGGGTGCGTCTGCCGTAGGTGGCGTCAATGAGTCTGCCGCGATCTCTTGCATCCTGAATGATGCGCTTGATGGGAGCAGATTCGGGGCTGACGATCGTCACAAGACGAGACGATGAGATCATATTGCCGAAGCCGATGTTGATCAGTCGCATGATAGATGTCCTTTCCGCTGGTATTACTCGATGTTCTGGATTTGTTCGCGAATCTTCTCAATCTCTGATTTCATATCCACAACAAGGCGTGTAATGCGCAGCTCCTGCGCTTTTGAGCCAATGGTATTGACCTCGCGATTCATCTCCTGCACCAAGAAGTCAAGTTTTCTGCCGACTGGGGTGTCCTCTGCAAGCAGCCCGCGGAACTGTGCGATATGGCTGTGCAAGCGGACGGTTTCCTCATCAATGGCGGTTTTTTCGGCGAAAATGGCGGCTTCTGTCAACACGCGCTGCGGCTCGATGTTGGTATCTTTCATCAGGTCGGTCAGCTTTGCAAACAGTCGGTCACGGTAACCTTCTGCCACACTGGGGGCAACGGATTCGATCTGTGCGAGCATTTGCTCCAAGCCATCAAGCTTCATCAGCAAATCGCTTGCCAGACGCTCACCCTCGCAGCGACGCATGGAGAGAAACCCTTCCAGAGCGGCATCTGTCACCTGAGCAACCTGTTCCCAGATGGCGTTTTCGTCCTCCTGCGCCTTGGTCACGGTAAACACATCGGGCAGACGCAGCAGCGTGGAGAGTCGGATGTCATCCTCCAACCAATATCTGCCTTCTTCGCCCATTTCCGAGTTGAGTTGCCGCAGTGCGTAAATATATCCCTCCGCCACCGAGCGGTTGACGACAATTTGTGCATCCTTGCCGTCAGGACGGTTAATCGTCACGCTTACTTCTACTTTGCCTCTTGCGATCTTGCCATTTAGGAATGCTTTCAGCTTTTCCTCCAGATACATACAGGTGCGAGGCAGGCGCGCTGAAAATTCGTAATAGCGGTGATTCACCGCGCGAATCTCTACCAGCACATCTCTACCGTCGGCCAGCATCTGGGCTCTGCCGTAGCCTGTCATACTTTTGGGCATGCGAAACCTCCTGCTTGGTATATTTCATTACAGCGCACAGTGCGCCGAGTATACATTGATCATCTTAACAGTATACCATATTTCCATGTGAAAATCAAGGGACAAAAGGCTACAATTCGGTTACAATTTCAACCTTTGCGTGGCAAGTACGGAGCGCAAAAGTTGTCCTTTTCAATGATCATGTTTATTTCAATCCCACCTTACTGTCCTTGCGTTTATCGGCTTCGGGGAGGGTGTCATAATCCACCAGGTTATGGTGCATTTTTGCCAGATCGTTGCGGCTGTTTGCATCAGGCGAACCGCTGTACACATAGCCTTCAGAGCGCATATAGGCATTCCAGCGGCGATGTTCCAGCATCTCAAAACGAATCTTTGCTTCGCCCTGCATTTCTTCTTCGGGCAGCTCTGCACCAGGGATTCCGCAATGGATTCTTGCTTGCATATGCAGTGCCGCAGCCATAGAAGAGCGATAATGATACTCGTAATTCCAGAAATCCGCTGCCGAACCCCACTTGAGATGTCGTTGCAACGCCTGTTCTTCCAGAGAAGAGCGGATGATGCTGTTCTCTGCGTAGGAGGATTGCAAATCGCCTACAAACTCTATGTCATAAGGCTGATTGCGGAAGTTCGTGATATTGGTCATGGCAGTTTTGCGACGGCTGTCGTACAAAATTGCCTGAATGATGGGGTGTATCCCTGCGCGTTCAAAGAGCATACGGAGTTGCACGGCGGTTTGGGTGTTCAAGTCGTCATCGCCCAAAGAAATCAGCACATAGCTTGCTTGTTTGATTTGCGAAATGGCAGCAGCAAAGCGGGCTGTGGCGGTGTCACAGCCACTGTGTATGGTGATGGTATACTGCGCCTCTCCCTTAATGATGACACCGTTGTACTTGGGCGAGAGCAGTTCTGGGGCTGCCGCAGTAAGTTTTTCCTCAGCCAGCGTGTCGCGGTCAAAAGCGTGGATATGCACGCGGTAGCCGTCCATTTGGCAGTACCATGCCATAGCCTTCAGCATTTCGGTGCCATGATGTCCCAAACCCACAATCACCGCATGAATTTCTTTGATGCCGTCTTCTGTGGGGATGGCGTGATCAAACAGACGTGTACCGTTTGCTTCCAGTACATGGTAGGTCATGGAACGAGCCTCGTTGATGCGTCTTACGCGCACCTTGCCTTTTTTAACTGCGGAGAGCAGCAGATCGCTTTCGGCGGTCAGGGCTGAAACATACAGATGGGTGTTTGGGCGTTCTGTATGTGAGGAGATGAGTTCTAGTGCGAGGTCAAGGTTTTTGTTGTCGTCTTCGCCCATTGCAAAGAGCCATAGTCCCTTTTTAGGAGAATGTTTTAGTGTGGAAACAGCTGTAATGTCGCTGTGAAACAAAATTGCGCCGATTCGGTTTGCACCACGCAGCAGCTCTGTTGGGAGTGTGTCCTCCCGTCCCAGTGTTTCAGCAAAGGCGATAGCGGCACTGGGGTGGTTGTGTGCGATATCCTTTGCAAGTGTCAAGGCTTTGTCGGTCAGTTCCGAGAAAACATACATTTCGCGGCGGTAAGCGAGGATATATTGCATACGCGCTGAAAGATTCCGGAACAGTGACAGTACAAATCCGACAGTAAACAACGGTGCCAACAACAGCAGCACCACTGTGCAAATCTGATATCCTATGCGCAGTGATTCAGGGCAGAATACAATTGCATCTTGGATCATTTCGGTTTCCACACCCAGTGTAAAGGCTTTCAGCCCGTGTAAAACGGAAAGCAGTGCTGTTTTTACAATCGTTGTGCCGTTTTGTGGCGCATCGCCCAATAAAAACGGAAAAAGATTCACACTGAGCGCAGCCAGCATACAACAGATACCTGCGCGAAAGATGGGGGCGTGTATCCCTGTTCGGCTGCTTTGCACCTCAATACATAGCATAATGGTCATTGGCAGAATGAGAAGCCAGATGGATATTCCAAGACAAATCTCCCACAACATGGTAGTTCCTCCGATTGATGGATTTGATGCCATTATACACCACTGAAAGGAACTTTGTCAAGAAACGTAATATAACAGGTGACATTAAAAAAGTGCCGTCCATGTACGATTGGACGGCACACCGCAAGCATTACGCAGTCGCGTGCGGAAATTGCTTGGGGAATGGGATTATCTTGAGTTATGCCGCATCCGATTGGGAGGGAGTTTGCTAGTGGATATCTGCGGCAGGCTTTCACAGCGTGTGAACAGGCGGTGAAAAACGCCTCTATATATTTCTGTCAAAAAATGGGGTGTTTTCGGGAATCCAGTTTTGAAAATAGCAAATAATTGGAATAGTTTCCAAAAAAGCACGAATATGCCTCGACTTGTTGGTCATATTCACGAATATCTTCGTGCTTCCTGCATTGTTTTGTGCGATACAGGAATCATTCACGCTATAATAGGGCAGACTGAATATCACTGGAATTGACTTGCCTTTTGCATAGAATTATGGTATAATGTTGTGTGCAAGGGCAAGTGCCCAATCATAATCAACAAAGGAGGAATTTCCGATGCATATTACGGATGATATTCGCTATATTGGCGTAAATGACCACAAGATTGATCTGTTTGAAGGACAGTATACCGTGCCCAACGGCATGGCATACAACTCGTACGTGATCTTGGATGAGAAAATCGCTGTGATGGATTCTGTAGATGCTGCCTTTACCCATGAGTGGCTGGACAATCTTCAGAACATACTGAGCGGCAGAACACCTGATTATCTTGTGGTACAGCACATGGAGCCGGATCATTCTGCTAATATTATGCAGTTTGCAAAGACATTTCCTGATGCAAAAATCGTTTCCTCTGTCAAGGCATTCAGCATGATGCAGAATTTCTTCGGCACCGATTTTGCTGACCGTCGCGTGATTGTTGGAGAGGGCGATACGCTGGAACTTGGTAGGCATACACTGCGTTTTGTGGCTGCTCCCATGGTGCATTGGCCCGAAGTACTTGTGACCTATGACAGCATAGATAAGGTGTTGTTTTCCGCTGATGGCTTTGGCAAATTCGGTGCGCTGGATGTGGAGGAGGACTGGGCTTGCGAAGCAAGACGTTATTATATCGGCATTGTGGGCAAATACGGCGTGCAGGTGCAAGCTCTGCTGAAAAAAGCCGCAGCACTGGATATCAAGATCATCTGTCCTCTGCACGGCCCTGTACTGCGTGAGAATCTTGGCTATTACCTGAATCTTTATAATACATGGTCAAGCTATCAACCCGAGGATGACGGTATTGTTATTGCATATACCTCAGTATACGGCAATACCCGCAGGGCGGTTATGCAGCTTGCAGAGAAACTGCGTGCAAACGGCTGTCCCAAGGTTGTTGTTAACGATCTGGCGCGCTGCGATATGGCTGAGGCAGTGGAGGATGCCTTCCGTTACAGCAAGTTGGTATTGGCAACCACCACCTATAACGCAGAAATCTTTCCCTTTATGCGCGAGTTCATCACGCATTTGACCGAGCGCAACTACCAAAACCGTACCGTGGCTTTTATTGAGAATGGCAGCTGGGCACCCTTGGCAGCAAAGATCATGCGTGGTATGCTGGAAAGATCCCGTAACATTAAGTACGCCGAGAATACCGTGCGCATTCTTTCTGCACTGAACGAGGATAGCACAAAGCAGCTTGATGCTCTGGCTGATGAGCTGACCATGGAGTATTTGGCGGCGCGTGCTGATCATGAGAATACCAACGATCCGACTGCGCTGCTTCATATCGGATACGGTTTGTATGTGATCACTTCCAACGATGGCAAGCGTGACAATGGTCTGATCGTCAATACCGTTACACAGGTGACGAACACGCCCAACCGTATCGCGGTGACCATTAACAAGGAAAGCTACTCGCACCATATCATCAAGCAGACTGGCATCATGAATGTCAACTGCCTGACTACCGATGCACCATTCTCCGTGTTCGAGCAGTTTGGCTTTCAAAGCGGCAGAAATACCGATAAATTTGCAGATACTGATCCGTTGCGTTCTGCAAATGGTTTGGTGTTCCTGTCCAGATATATCAATGCATTCCTGTCGCTCAAAGTGGTGCAGTATGTTGATCTTGATACCCATGGTATGTTCATTTGCGAAGTCACCGAGGCGCGCACCATCTCCAACGGTGAAACGATGTCCTATACCTACTATCAGGAGAGCGTGAAGCCCAAGCCTGAAACAGAGGGCAAAAAGGGCTTTGTTTGTAAGGTTTGTGGCTATGTGTATGAGGGCGATACCCTTCCGGAGGATTTTATTTGTCCGCTGTGTAAGCACGGTGTCGCTGATTTTGAACCGATTCAATAATAGAAATAGGAGGAAATCGATATGAAACAGTTTACTTGTGATGCTTGCGGGTGGGTCTACGATGAGACACAGGGCGTGCCAGAAATGGGGATTGCACCTGGTACCAAGTTTGAAGATTTGCCTGAGGACTTTACCTGCCCTCTGTGCGGCGTTGGCAAGGATATGTTCAGCGAGAGTTGAAAGGAGAAACATACGATGGAATTGCAATTCTTGATTTGTAAGCACTGCGGTAAGATCATTACTGTGCTGAAGGATAGCGATGTGCCTGTGATGTGCTGCGGACAGAAAATGGAGCAGCTGGTTCCTGGCGTGACCGATGCTGCCCTTGAGAAGCATGTTCCCGTTTATACGGTAGAAGGCAATATCGTGCATATCAAAGTCGGCGAAGTGACACATCCCATGACGGATGCGCATCTCATTGAGTGGATTGCCGTACAGACCAATCAGGGCTGCCAGATGAAGTATCTTGTACCCGATATTGCGCCGGAGGCTGCTTTTGCACTCTGCAACGGTGAAACTGTGGTTGCTGTTTATGCATATTGCAATCTGCATGGCTTATGGAAGGCCTGATTTGCGTGCGCGTTGATAGCAGCACACGAAGGACGATTCCCGAATGATGGCTAGCACTTGTACCACATAGGGACAAAACAACCCGAAGGACGGTATTGAAACTGTCTTTCGGGTTGCTTTTATGTGGTATTTTGGGCTTAGTCCTCGTCGGGCATCTCCCAGTTATGCCAAACATTCTGCACATCGTCGTCGTCCTCCAGATGCTCAAGGAGGAGGTTCATCTTGCGGATGTGTTCCTCATCGGTGAGGGAAACGAAGGTTGAGGGCAGCTGTGCAGCTTCTGCGGAAACTACCAGATAGCCCTTTGCGGTCAGACCCTCACGCAGTTCGCCCACCATGGAGGGGTCGCAAATGATTTCTACGCTTTCCTCATCAAAGGTCATATCATTGCCGCCGAGATCCATTACATCTTCTAACACGGTATCCTCGTCCAACTCGCCCTCATGCTCCAGAATGATCACGCCTTTTTCGCTGAACAGGAACGAAACGCAGCCTGTTGCACCGAGATTGCCGCCGAATTTGTCAAAATAGTGGCGGATATTGCCAGCGGTACGGTTTTTGTTGTCGGTCAGGCATTCTACGATCACCGCCACACCGTTGGGACCGTAGCCCTCATAGATCATGGTTTCGTAGTTGTCCTTTTCACCGCCGCCAGCTGCTTTTTTGATCAGTCGGTCGATGTTTTCGTTGGGCACATTCTGCGATTTTGCTTTTGCGATCAGATCGCGCAGCTTACTATTGTTATTGGGGTCAGGCCCACCTTCACGGACTACTACAGAGATCTCTCTACCGATTTTGGTAAAGATTTTTGCCTTTACAGCATCGGTTGCTTCTTTTTTGCGCTTGATGTTGTTCCATTTGGAATGTCCAGACATCGCAAAATCCTCCTTATTCTTGAATATCGGTTGTTTCTGCGGCAGGATCATGCAGCGGCACATCCTGCCAAATGACGGAGAAGATCTCCCGTATGCGCGCTTCACGCCCGCACAGATGCCAGTAGCCGAACAACGCTTCCAAACCCGTTGCCTTGCGATAATCGGCGGGGGTGGCGTGTTTTGGCACGCTGATGCCTGTTGCATTTCTTCCGCGGCGGAAGATATCGGCTTCTTCGCTGGTCAGCAACGGCAGAATATGTTCGCTTGCCTTTGCCTGATATGCCGCACGGACTCTTGCGACGGCAGCCTCGTGAAGCTGTCTTGCGGGGCGATTTGCCTCCAGCAGAATCCGTTCGCGGACTTGTCTTTCGTAAATGCAATCACCGAGAAACGCCAGCGCAAGAGGACTATATTGAGCAGCGTCCTTTGGGGGCATGGGAATTGCAGCCTGCAGATTATCGCACATAGTCAAATTCGATACCGCCGATGGAAACGGTATCGCCCTCCTGTACGCCCTTGTCCTCCAGCGCGCGGATGATGCCACTGCTGATGAGTACGCGCTCGAAGTATTGGAGCGATGACCAGTCATCGGGGTTGATCGTGCGCATGATCGGCTCCATAAAGGGTGCCTCGACGTGATACACACCGTCCTCTATGGTAATGGTAAAGCGCTGTTCTTCTTGCGCCAATTGTTCTTCAGAAATGGCTTCAGGTTCAAACCGCTTAACGGGAGGCAAAGTTTCCAGCTTTTGCTGAATGGCATAAATCAGCGATTCTGTGCCCTGATTGGTGGCAGCGGAGATCACAAAAAAGGGCAGTCCTTTTTCCTTGGCGTAGGCACACAAGCGGTCGAGCTGTTCCTCGTCTGCCATATCGGATTTATTTGCGGCGACAATTTGTGGGCAAGCTGCAATGGAGTCGGAGAAGCGTGCAAGTTCTGCGTTGATTGTTTCAAAATCTACAATGGGATCTCTGCCCTCGCAACCCGAAGCATCCAACACATGAACGATCAAGCGGCAACGCTCCACATGGCGCAGAAAGGCGTGACCCAGCCCTGCACCATCGGCAGCACCCTCTATCAGCCCAGGAATATCCGCCATTACAAAAGATTTTTCGGCACTGACGCGCACCACGCCCAACACGGGGGTGAGGGTAGTGAAGTGGTAGTTGGCGATTTTTGGCTTTGCCGCTGAAACCACAGAAATCAGCGTAGATTTGCCCACATTTGGGAATCCCACAAGGCCCACATCGGCAAGCAGCTTCAGTTCCAGCTGCAAATCCCATTTTTCGCCTGGGTAGCCAGGCTTTGCAAAACGGGGAACCTGTCGGGTAGAGGTTGCAAAGTGCTGATTACCCTTGCCGCCTCTGCCGCCTTTGGCGATGATCACAGGCTCATCGCCCGAAATATCCGCCATGATCCTACCAGTTTTTGCGTCGCGGATTACCGTTCCGCGGGGCACTTTGATGACCAGATCAGGGGCACTTTTGCCTGTACAGCGTTTAGCTGCGCCGTTTTCGCCGCGTCCAGCGACATATTTTCGCTGAAAGCGAAAGTCAATCAGTGAGGAGAAATGGTCGTCGGCAACGAAAATGACATCGCCGCCCTTACCGCCGTCGCCGCCATCTGGGCCACCTGCGGCAACGTATTTTTCACGGTGAAAGCTGACTGCGCCGTCGCCGCCGTCGCCTGCCTCCACGCGAATTTTCGCCTGATCTACAAACATAAATCCCATCCTTTCGGTATGCGAAGTGACTGCGTGTCATAACAAAGAAATCCCCCTGCCGCAACAGCAAGGGGATCCTACCTTGCATATCGCAAGGATCATTGCGCTGGAAAGACTGCTTACTGTTCGGTTGCGTAGACACTGACACGCTTGCGGTCACGGCCGTAACGCTCGAACTTCACTGTGCCGTCGATCTTGGCAAAGAGGGTATCATCGGAACCGATGCCGACATTATTGCCCGGATGAATGTGCGTGCCGCGCTGACGGACAAGAATGTTGCCAGCCAGTACAAACTGACCATCGCCGCGCTTTACGCCAAGACGCTTTGCTTCGGAATCACGACCGTTCTTGGTAGAACCAACGCCCTTTTTGTGAGCGAAGAACTGCATACTGATGCGTAACATTTAGGTTGCACCTCCGTTTTCAGAATAGACGGGCCTTCTTTACGCCGATTCAGGGAGCTTCAACGATATCAACAGCGATACCGCCGCGAAAGTCCTCTGCAAGATTGGTAAAGTGGATCAATAGCCCGTGCAGAAGTTCAGACTGTACAGGTTCCGGTGCTAAAAGCCGAAACGCCAGACGATTCAGGCTGCCTCGTTCATCAGGCGAGTTGGTGATATCAAGCTGCGCCCCGAAGCATTCTGTTAGTGTATTTGCGGTCAACTGCATGGCAGAGGAAACCGCTGCGCAGAGAATGCGGGCTTGTTCGCCCTGCTTACCGCTGGCGTGCCCGTTGACAGAGCAGCCCACCAGCTTGCCTTCCTGCTGTTCAAAATACGCGTGAATCATGGCTGAAACCTATACTCACTTGTTGATGGCTTCGATCTTGACCTGGGTGAAGGGCTGTCTGTGACCCTGCGCCTTTTTCTGTCCGCATTTGGGCTTGTAGGTCAACACACGGATCTTTTTGCCCTTGCCGTTTGCAAGAACCGTTGCGGTAACGGTTGCGCCTGCAACAACGGGAGTACCAACAGTGATACCGTCCTCGCTGCCGATTGCTGCAACCTGATCAAAGGTAACGGTCTGCCCTGCCTCCACATCAAGCTTTTCGATGCGAACGACACTGCCCTCCTCCACCTTCAGCTGCTTTCCGCCGGTGATGATAACTGCGTACATGGTTTTTGGCACCTGCCTTTTCCATAATCTCGCTGCGGACGGTGCAGAGTATTGTTATGTTTCGATGCATTTGCAGCATCGGTAGGCATACTCCGACTTCAACCGTATACAAGCGGCTTTTACATTATACAAGATTTCCACAATTTTGTCAAGAAAATGCCTACGCTGCCATGCATAGAATTTTCATGCTGTGTTTTCGCTGGTTTTGTGAATTTTCACCATCCGCAGGTGGTGGATTTGATACCGCTGAGTTGGAATCCGTCACGCAGGATCATACCTTCCACATAGCAGCTTGCGCAGTGTGTCGTAGTAGAGCATCCCGCATTTGCGTCGCAGTGGGGTACGGTGTAGCGGCTGCTGTACGGATTTGAGTATTGTGCTATTTCCTTTGTTAAATTGTTGTGATTCTATTATGCTGCTCAAGCAATCATGCTGTCAGTAAAAATTACGAAGTTGTAATACTTTTTCTCGTAGTCATGTACCGATGTGAATTGTCGATGTGAAATTTCAAATCGCTATTGACTTTGCTGCTTTTATGTGCTAAAATGATGGAAGAGGCAAAACAACTCGAAAAAAGTAGATTACCGAAAGGAAGTTATCCATATGCCCATTACTGAAATTTTAGAGCGCAATGCTGCGCTTTACGGAAACGATATCGCATTGGTGGAGTTGAACCCTGCCATAGTGGAGCCACGTCGCGTCACATGGAAAGAATACGAACTCATTGAGCCGCGCCGCCCCAATGTTTATCGTCGCGAGATCACATGGAAGGTCTTTAACGAAAAAGCAAACCGTTTTGCCCATTTTCTTCTCTCCAGAGGCGTGAAAAAGGGCGATAAGGTCGGCGTTTTGCTGATGAACTGTCTGGAATGGCTGCCCATCTACTTTGGTATTTTGAAAATCGGTGCCCTTGCCGTACCGCTGAATTTCCGCTATGCCGCACAGGAAATCGAGTATTGTGTGGATTTGGCAGAGGTGAGCGTCTTGGTGTTTGGCCCGGAATTTATAGGTAGAGTGGAAAGCATCGCCGACCACCTTGGCGCAGAGCGCATACTATTATATGTTGGTCAGAATTGTCCTGATTTTGCTGAAAGCTACGATGCCCTGACCGCAAACTTTCCCAGCAGCTCGCCCTCGGTGTTTCTCACCGATGCTGACGATGCGGCGATTTACTTTTCCTCTGGTACAACAGGCTTCCCCAAGGCGATTTTGCACAATCATCAGAGCCTTTGCCATGCCTGTGCCGTGGAACAGGCGCATCACGGGCAGACCCGCGATGATGTGTTCCTTTGCATTCCGCCTTTGTATCATACGGGTGCAAAGATGCATTGGTTTGGCAGCTTTTTGGTTGGCGGAAAGGCAGTGCTGCTCAACGGTGTAAAGCCAGAGGTGATCCTGGACGCGGTATCTACTGAGAAATGCTCTATTGTGTGGCTGCTGGTGCCGTGGGCGCAGGATATTCTTGATGCGATTGACAGCGGTAAGGTGAATCTGGCAGATTACGATCTTTCCCATTGGCGTTTGATGCACATTGGTGCGCAGCCTGTGCCACCTAGCCTGATCACCCGTTGGAAGCAACATTTCCCGAATCATCAGTATGATACCAACTATGGTCTGAGTGAATCAATCGGCCCTGGTGCGCTGCATCTTGGCGTGGAGAATATTCACAAAGTGGGAGCCATTGGTAAGGCGGGCTATGGCTGGGAAATCAAGATCGTGGACGAAAACGGCGAAATTGAACCCCGCGGCGAGGTCGGTGAGCTTTGCTTGAAAGGCCCAGGCGTGATGACTTGCTATTATCGTGATCCAGAGGCAACCGCCCAGGTGCTGAAAGATGGCTGGCTGCGTACTGGCGATATGGCAATGGAGGACGAGGACGGCTTTGTATTTTTGGTTGACCGCAAAAAAGATGTCATTATTAGCGGCGGCGAGAATCTTTACCCCGTCCAGATTGAGGATTTTATCCGCAAGCACCCTGCCGTTAAGGATGTGGCGGTGATTGGTCTGGCAGATAAGCGTTTGGGCGAAATTGCGGCGGCGATTATCTCTGTAAAGGACGGCTGTACCGTAACGGAGGACGAAATGCGGCATTTCTGCGAGGGGATGCCTCGTTATAAACGCCCGCGCCGTTATATCTTTGCTGATGTGCCCAGAAATGCGACTGGCAAAATCGAAAAACCCAAGCTGCGCAAAATGTATGGCGCAGAAAGCCTTGTTGCAGATCAGAACAACGGCTGAGTGTGTGTGGTTGTGAATACAAACAAAAAATTTAGAAAAAGTAACCTAATCGCTGGATTGCTGGAAAATGCAGAACAGAGGACGAGGACGCTATCAAGGGCATCTCTTACGAGATGCCCTTTTGCATATCATCATGCTGATGTTCAGTATTTTCAAAAGAAATGTTTCATTTTCGTTGACATTTTCGTACAGATGTGATAAAATGAAATTGGTGTACTTGCTTTTGCCAGAAACCAACAGGAAAATTGAGAAAAATGAAGGAATGGAATCAACATTATGGCGTTTGTTACTCTGGAGGACGTATGCAAACAGTACCGCATGGAAGAGGTTACGGTGACCGCATCCGACCATGTGAGCTTTGAGATCGAGCAGGGCGAATTTGTGGTGATTGTTGGACCTTCGGGTGCAGGCAAAACGACAATACTCAATCTGCTGGGAGGGATGGATACTTGCGACAGCGGCGAGATTACCGTGGACGGACAGCGTATTGATGGTCTGAATGCCCGCGCATTGACCGAATATCGTCGCACAGATATTGGATTTGTGTTTCAGTTTTACAATCTGGTACAGAATTTGACTGCGTTGGAGAACATAGAACTTGCCGCATCACTGTGCAAAAATGCAGCAGACCCCATGATGATGCTGGAAAAAGTCGGTCTGCGTGATCGTGCGGATCATTTTCCTGCACAGCTTTCGGGTGGTGAGCAGCAGCGTGTTTCCATTGCGAGAGCATTGGTGAAAAATCCGAAGCTGTTGCTTTGCGATGAGCCAACGGGCGCGCTGGATTTCCATACTGGTAAGGCGGTGCTGCAACAGCTGCACGATAGTTGTCGAAATGACGGTATGACCGTTGTTGTGATCACACACAACAGCGCGTTGGTGCCCATGGCAGACCGCGTCATTGAAATTCGTAACAGTACGGTTGCTGATATGCGGATACAAGCACAACCGGTTTCTGTTGCGGAGATTTGCTGGTAACTGCCTATGCAATCGAAAATTATAGTAGATACCCTGCGGAAAATCACAAGGGCAAAGGGAAGATTTCTTGCACTGTTTGGCATTATTGCATTGAGCAGCGGTTTTTTTGCAGGGCTGAAGGCTACAGGCTCTGATATGAAGCGTTCTGCGGAAGCATACTACCGCGAAACCAATTTGATGGATTTGCATTTGCTCTCCGATATTGGGTTTCATGAGGGTACTGTCGCACTGCTTGCGGCAATCGATGGCGTTGCACAGGTACAGGGAAACTGTTCCGAAACAGCGTTTTTGTATGCGCAAAATGATGCGGATAGTATCGTAAAACTGTTTGGTATGGATTTTGATGCCGTGCAGCAGCGAACTGTTATCAACCTTCCAGAATTGACGGAGGGTGAATACCCGCAAGCCTCCAATGAGTGTCTCATAGAAACAAATACGCCTGCGTGCTATCAGGTGGGGGATACCCTGCGTGTTACCGTTGCTGATACTGAAACCACTACGCTGAAAGAAACTACATTTACTATCACGGGTAAGGCAGACTGGTCAATGTTTGTGGATTTTAACCGCGGTACCACTTCCATTGGCGATGGCGGTATTGATAGCTTTCTGTTAGTGCCCATGGCTGCTTTTTCGCAGGACTTTTACACAGATATATACATCACGCTGGAAGAAACACAAGGTATGGACAGCTATTCTGATGCCTATGATGCTGTTGTGGAACACTACGCTGAGCAGATCAAATCGAATGTGCCTGCCCTTGCTGCGCCGCGCATCGAGCAGGTGCGCAAAGAGATGGAAAATCTGCTTGCAGACAGCCGCATGGAGCTGGATGACGCATGGAAAGAGCTGGAACATAATCGAAAACAGTTTTTGCAGGAAATCACTGATGGGGAGCAAGCCCTTTCGGATGCGCTGACAGAGATCCACAACGGTATGATCCAGTGGCAGGCAGGGTCTGCGGATTATGAAGCTGGACAGCTTGCTTATCAAGAGGCGGAAATTTCGCTTGCTAAGCAGGATGCAGAACTGAAAACGCAGGAGGAAGCCGTTGCTGCTTCGCTGCAAACACTTACGAAGGAACGTGCTTTTCTTTCCCGTGTGCAGAGCATTGTTACCGGATATCGTGAAGTGGCGTTGATTGCGCCCTTTTCAAAGGATATTCAGGAAATGATCGACCGTGCTGCGTCGTATGACAGTGAGGTGTATTCGCTTTCTGAAAGCTTGACGGCATATTTTCAAGCGGCTGCTGGTTCATTGGATAAGGCGCGTTTGGAATCGACAATCGAGTATTATATCGGCAATTGTCAAGCAGATCTGACAAACAAAACAGCAGAAGCGGAACGGAATCAACAATATCTTGCGGCTGCACGCGCTGAAATGACGGCGGCTTATCAGCAACTGGCAGAGGAAAGAATAAGGCTTGATGATGCGAAATCGGCATTGGACAGTGCCAAGCAGGAACTTGACGATGCACAGGTTGCATATGATGACGGCAAAGCAGAGCTTGCCACGCAAAAAGTTGAGGGTGAGCAGAAGCTTGCCGATGCTGAGCAGAAACTCAAGAACAGTGAAGGGGATTATGACAAAGCCAAAGCCGAGTTTCAGACATTGGGCGAAAATATAAAATGGTATGTGTTCGGCAGAGCAGAAAACCCCGGTTGGAGCAGCTACGCATTGGATACTGAGCGTGTAGATGCCATTGCAGCTGTATTTCCTGTTTTTTTCATTCTGGTGGCGGCACTGGTGTGCCTGACCACTATGACCCGTATGGTCGAGGAGCAGCGCACGGAAATTGGCACATATCGCGCATTGGGTTATGGCACTGCCACAATATCGTTGCAATATCTGCTGTATGCTGCCATAGCCTGCGTTACAGGCGTGGCATTTGGTACGGTGATTGGGTATCAGGTGTTTCCGCGGGTGATTTTTCTTTGCTACCAGTTGATGTACCGTTTTCCGTATATCCACTGCCCGTATCGTTGGGATTATGCCGTAGGCTGTCTGGTGGTTGCACTGCTCTGCACAGGCATTACGGCGATGATCGCTTGCTATGCAGCATTGCGCGAAGCACCATCACGACTGATGCGCCCTAAGCCACCGAAAAAAGGAAAGCGGGTGTTCGTTGAGCGTTGGAAGTGGTTCAGCGGCAAGCTGTCGTTTGAGTATAAGGTGACGCTGCGGAATTTCTTTCGCTATCGCAGTCGTGTGCTGATGACCGTCATTGGCATCAGTGGCTGCACGGCTTTGCTGTTGACTGGTTTTGGACTTTATCATGCGGTGGCGGCAATTGTTGATCTGCAATTCGAGGAAGTATTCCGTTACGATGCGTTGGTCGCTGTTACTGATGATGCCGAGCAACGGGCAAAGCTTTCTGCGATGCTTGCAAATGATGAGTGTGTGGCGGCGTATCAGTATGGGTTGATCAAATCTGCGACGCTGTGCGGTGATCATGCAACCTATGAGGCGAGCTTTGCAGTGCCTTCGCAGCCCGAATCTTTTAGCGAGTATGTGCTGCTGCGCGGACGGAAGAATCATACGGCTTACGCGCTTACCGACGAAGGCGTAATCATCAACGAAAAACTGGCAAAGTTGCTGTCGATTTCGGTGGGCGATACATTGCAGCCTGAGGGAGCGGCAGTTGCTGTGACGGTATCTGCCATTACCGAAAACTACGCAGGTAACTATATCTATTGCACACCTGCGGTTTACAAATCTATGTTTGGTACATATGAATCGAATATCATTTACGTGAACGAAGCGGAGGGCACGGACGAAGCTGCACTCACCAAACGCATTCTGGCAGAGGATGCCGCGCGAACTGTGAATCTCTCTTCTGCTGGCGGAGATTCTTTTCGAGAACTTGTTAGTACCCTTAGCTATATTGTCATTCTGGTGGTGATTTGTTCAGGATTGCTGGCACTGGTTGTGCTGTATCATTTATCCAATATCAACATTACTGAGCGTATGCGCGAGCTTGCCACGCTGAAGGTGTTGGGCTTTTATCGCAATGAGGTCGCATCCTATGTGGCGAGAGAAAACCTGCTTTCGACTGTTTTGGGCACTGGCTTCGGCTTGATTTTGGGCGTTTTCCTGTGCCGGTTTGTGGTGCAGACCGCCGAAGTCGATGTAGTGATGTTTTGCCCTGATATTCCCATATATTGCTTTGTGATTGCCGCTGCGTTGACACTGCTGTTTGCACTGTTGGTCAATGTACTGTTGCGTCCTAAGCTTGCCGCAATTGATATGGCAGCCTCGATGAAAGCCGTTGAGTAATGCGTGCTGATCGCTTCCTCCACGCGTGAGATGCGCGTAGCAAATTCAAGCTCATATTGAAACTTTTACGGCGGATGTTGTAACATTATATGATAAAGGAGCGACCCTCTCATGACAAAGCGAAAATGGAAACAAGCACTGGCTGCTTTGACAGCAGCATTTACCGCATGGTGTAGTATTGCCTTTGCGGCTGACCAATTACCAGATGATGTTCTCTTGCACAGTAGCGTAAATTTGCGTGCTTCGGCAACGTGGTATCTGGCGGGAGATGTGGATAGAAACGGCAGGCTCGAAACAGCCGATGCTGTTTTGATTCTGCGGGAATATGTGCATCAGATGAGCAAGCCTACAGACAGCTTGCTGACGGATGCGCAACGTACACTTGCAGATGTGAATCACAGTAGTAGTATTGATACATTTGATGCCATCAAGGTACTGCAATACTATGCTACGACACTGCTTGGTCAAACACCTTCTAATTGGGAAAATTTCTGGATAGAGGATCCAGTCATTACCACCCCCTCCACATCCACTGTAACTTCGACTTCAACAACTACAACGACCACATCCACCACCACGACTACATCCACCACAACGACTACATCCACCACAACGACTTCATCCACCACAACGACTTCAACAACTACAACGACTACAACAACTACAACGACCACATCCACCACCACGACTACAACTACCACTACGACAACCACCAGTACGACTCCAACGGCGACGATTGGGCAGACGGCGGTGCAGATTGGCGGCAGAACATTCATCATTGGTCAATCAGTGCAGGATATGATCGCAACATTTGGTACGGTAACTGAAACCATTCAGGTGCCTATGTCTGGTTACAATGCCACCTTCTATGTGTTTGCATCCAATCCCGCTGAAACGGTCATCGCTGTGACCGACGGCAATCAGGCAGTGGGATATTATGCCATTGGCAATTCCTATCAAACGGCTGATGGCATCTCTGGTTACGCTTACAGCGACAATATCGGCACCAATAACACCTATGCGGCACTGCTGATGTCCGAAAACTACAGCATCGCGTTTAATAAAATGCAGAACCGCAGCGAGTTAAGCGGTATGGCAAAGATCAGCCTCTATATCACCAACGCATTGCGTGCCATGAACGGTGTAGGTACTCTGCAATGGAGCGCGACAACCGCTAGTGTCGCTTATGCCCACAGCAATGAGATGGCAACATTGCAGTATTTCGATCACAACAGCCCTACGCATGGTTCCGTCGGCGATCGTATGAATGCAGCGGGCATCGACTTCTTCGGCTGCGGCGAGAATATCGCGGCAGGGTATAAGAATGTTTTCAATTTGTTGGATGGCTGGTACAATTCTACCCAGCACCGTAAAAACATTCTCCACGCATCCTTTCAGTATATGGGCGCAGGGTTTGCTTATGTGGACGGCGGTACGATGGGTGTGTACAGCACACAGGATTTCTACTACTGAATCAGGCGGATTCTGCACAAAATGAATATTATGCAGAATATTATGAATATTATACACTGATTTCGAGAAAATCTGCATAAATATTCAAAAAGTCCTTGACAAATCGAAATTGTGGTGTATAATAGGAATATGAAACGGCGCTCTCCGTTTTCGAGGGCGCGTTTTGTATCATTCTACCGTTTTCCTCATGGCGATTGCTGTGCGGATCATTTTACATACAGAAAGGATTTTGAACATTATGGCTGAACAGAAAATGCCCAAGAAGATCGTGTTGGCTTACTCCGGTGGTCTTGATACTTCTATTATCATTCCGTGGTTGAAGGAAACCTATCCTGGTTGCGAAGTCATTGCGGTTTCTGGTGATGTGGGTCAGGGTACTGAGCTGGACGGTCTGGAGGAGAAGGCGATTAAAACTGGTGCTTCCAAGTTGTACATTGAGGATCTGACTGACGAGTTTATTGACGATTATGTGTTCCCTACCGTGAAGGCAGGTGCCGTTTACGAGGGCAAGTATCTGCTGGGCACTTCCTTTGCACGTCCTATCATTGCAAAGAGAATTGCTGAAATCGCCATGAAAGAGGGCGCGGATGCCATTTGCCATGGCTGCACTGGTAAGGGCAATGATCAGGTGCGTTTTGAATTGACCATCAAGGCGTTCTGCCCCGATATGCAGATCATTGCACCGTGGAGAGTTTGGGATATCAAATCTCGTGATGAGGAAATTGATTACGCAGAGGCACACCAGATTCCACTGAAGATCTCTCGCGAAACAAACTACTCCAAGGATAAGAACCTGTGGCATATCTCCCACGAGGGTCTGGATCTTGAGGATCCTGCAAATGAGCCGCAGTACAACAAGGAGGGCTTTTTGGAGCTGGGCGTATCCCCTGAGCAGGCTCCTGATGTGCCTACCTACGTGACCATTGAATTTGAAAAGGGCGTTGCGGTTGCCGTTGATGGCGTGAAGATGAAGGGCAGCGATATTGTCCGTAAGCTCAATGCACTGGGCGGCGCAAATGGCATCGGCTTGGCTGATATTGTAGAGAACCGTCTGGTTGGCATGAAGAGCCGCGGCGTGTATGAAACTCCTGGCGGTACCATTTTGTACTACGCACATGATGCGCTGGAAACCATTTGTCTGGATAAGGCGACTGCAAGAGTGAAGCAACAGCTTGCAATCCAATATGCAGACCTGGTGTACAATGGTCAGTGGTTTACTCCTCTGCGTGAAGCTTTGGACGCCTTTGTAGATAAAACACAGGAAACCGTCAACGGCACCGTGAAGCTGAAGTTGTACAAGGGCAACATTATCACCGCAGGGCTGACTTCTCCTGATACTCTTTATGACGAGGAAGTCGCTACCTTTGATGAGGACGATGTGTACAATCAGGCAGATAGCGCAGGCTTTATCAATCTGTTTGGTCTGCCCATCAAGGTCAAGGCGAAGCTTCAGCAGAAGAGACAGAAGTAATTTTCACACATGGCAGCAGGGGATGGCGTATTGCGCTATCCCTGCCCTGCTTTATTCGCAGGCTTGCTGCATTGATCGTTTGCATGGCAAACGACCACTGGAACAAACCAATTCTCTCAGACGATCCCATACTCGAAGTACGAAAGGCAGGTCATTGATTATGGCAAAAATGTGGGCAGGCAGATTTTCCAAGGAGGTTGACGAAACCGTCAATGCCTTTAATTCATCCATTGCTTTTGATGCGAGAATGTATCGACAGGATATTGCAGGCAGCATCGCGCACGCAACCATGCTTGCAGACTGCGCCATTATCTCCGCAGAGGACCGAATCGCTATTGTGGAGGGCTTGCAGGGCATTCTTGCCGATCTGGAAAGCGGTGCTTTGTTGATTGATCCCACCGCAGAGGATATCCATATGTTTGTAGAAGCGGAACTCACCAAGCGTATCGGTGATGCTGGCAAGCGGCTGCATACAGCGCGTTCCCGCAACGATCAGGTTGCATTGGATATCCGGCTGACATTGCGTGATGAGATCAGAGAAATCCGTGTGCTGATTGGAAATCTGGTGGATACACTGATCCGTTTGGCAGAGCAGCATACCATGACCATTCTGCCAGGGTATACGCACTTGCAGCGCGCTCAACCCGTGACGCTGGCGCATCATCTTATGGCGTATGTCTGGATGCTGCTGCGCGATGATGAACGTTTGGCGGATACCGCAAAACGCATGAATTATTGCCCCTTGGGTGCAGGCGCACTGGCAGGTACTACTTATCCCATTGACCGCAAACAAACGGCTGCACTGCTAGGTTTTACAGCACCTGTTGCCAATAGTCTGGATGCGGTTTCTGACCGTGATTTCTGTGTGGAGATGGCTTCTGCCCTTTCTTTGCTGATGGTGCATCTTTCTCGTTTCTCCGAGGAGATTATTCTCTGGTGTTCGTGGGAGTTTAAATTCATTGAACTGGATGATGCCTATGCAACTGGTTCGTCTATCATGCCTCAGAAGAAGAATCCTGATGTGACAGAGTTGATTCGCGGCAAAACAGGTCGCGTCATTGGCGATCTGACTACACTTTTGACCATGCTCAAGGGGCTGCCTCTTGCCTACAATAAGGATATGCAGGAGGACAAGGAAGCGATCTTTGACGCGATTGATAATGTTAAGTTGTGTTTGAAAACCTTTGATCCCATGCTTGCTACCATGCGCGTTAACGCCGAAAATATGCGAGCAGCGGCTGCGAAGGGCTTTATCAACGCCACTGATTGCGCCGACTATCTCGTGAAAAAGGGGTTGCCTTTCCGTGATGCGTATAAGATTACGGGCGGTCTTGTTGCAAAGTGCATCGAGCTGGGTGTGACGCTGGAAACACTGTCCATGGAAGAATATCGCGCTGCTTGTGAGATGTTCTCTGAGGACGTGTATGAGGCGATTGCATTGGAAACCTGCTTAAACGGCAGAGTATCCGAGGGTGCGCCTTCGGCACAGGCAGTTGCGCAGCAGATTGTATTGGCGAAGGCTGCGGTTGCTGCGAGGGACGCATCATGAATAAAAAACGCTTGCTTTACATATTTGTTGTATCGCTGATTGCTTTTGTGATATGGCTTGCTGGAGAGTTTATCATCGCAAGATTCATCCCAGATGCTACCATGGCAATCTCTCGTGGATGGGTGGTTATCGTCTTTTCCGCTGCGTGCGCGTGGAGTCTTATCCGCTTCTACCGCGAGGATAAAAAAGCAAAGGAGGAGGAAGAAAATGAAAACTACAAAAGTCTATATTGATGGTCAAGCCGGTACCACTGGTTTGAAGCTGTATGACCGTATTAAAAATCGTTCCGATGTGGAGTTGCTGCTGATTGATCCAGAAAAGCGCAAGGATAACGATGCGCGTGCCCGCATGATTAATGCATCCGATATTACATTTCTATGTCTGCCAGATGCAGCATCGCGTGAGGCGGTGTCGTTTATTACCAACCCCAATGTGCGTGTGATTGATGCATCTACAGCACACCGTACCAACCCCGATTGGGCTTACGGGTTTCCAGAGCTTTCTGCTGCCCACCGCGCAAGGATTATAACATCCAAGCGTGTGGCAGTGCCTGGGTGCTATGCTTCTGGGTTTGCCTCTCTGGTGTATCCCATGGTGCAAAATGGCTTGCTGCCCGCAGATTATCCTGTGACCTGTCATGCTGTTTCTGGTTACAGCGGTGCAGGAAAAGCCGCCATTGCGCAGTATGAGTCTGCAAACCGTCCCAAAGAACTGGATAGTCCTCGTCAGTATGCGCTGACGCAAGGGCATAAGCATCTGCCGGAGATGCAGGCTGTTTCTGGTTTGGCTGAGCCCCCAATGTTCAACCCTATGGTATGCGATTATTTTGCAGGTATGGTGGTTTCTGTGCCACTGCATAGCAGATTGCTTAACGGCAACCCTTCTTTGGAGGAAGTTCACGCCATGTTCCAAGTGCATTATGCAGGGCAGCAGTTCGTGCAGGTGCGTGCTTTGCAAGGCGCGGATGTGTTGGAAAACGGCTTCTTGCCTGCCAATACCCTTGCTGGTACCAATCTGCTGGAGATTTTTGTGTGCGGCAATGATCAGCAAATTTTGCTTGCCGCAAGACTGGATAATCTTGGTAAGGGCGCATCTGGCGCGGCACTCCAGTGTTTTAATCTTATGACTGGCGTACCCGAGGATATGGGACTGAATACATACTGAAAGGAAGTACAGAGCTATGAAGCTGCAATGCTTTGCGGAATATCCCTTTGTGGAGGGCGGTGTCTGTGCCGCGAAAGGCTTCAGGGCAGGGGGGATCTGCTGTGGGCTGAAGCACCATGCCCTTACCGATGAAACTGTCTTGAAGGCAAATGATGTCACCGAGGCTGCCCCAAAGAAAAACGATCTTGCCATGATTACTGCTGACTGCGAATGTGCTGCCGCTGCGGTCTATACCAGCAATAAAGTGAAAGGCGCACCCATTTTGGTGACCAAGCAGCATCTGCAAGATGGTAGGGCAAGAGCCGTGATTGTAAATTCTGTCAATGCAAATACCTGCAATGCCGATGGCGTGGAAAAAGCAAACGCAATGTGTAAGCTGGCGGCTGATGCGCTGCAAATTGCCGCAGAAGATGTGATTGTTGCATCTACGGGCGTGATTGGGCAGGTGCTGCCTATTGAGCCCATTGCGGCTGCTGTGCCCGCGTTGACTGAGGCACTCTCCTACGAAGGCAATGCAGCGGCACTCAATGCAATCATGACCACGGATACTCGTCCGAAAGAGGTGGCTGTGTCGTTTCAAGTGGGCAACGTAACCTGTAGGCTGGGTGGTATGCTCAAGGGCAGTGGCATGATTCATCCAAATATGGCAACTACCCTGACTTTCCTGACGACGGACTGTGCCATTGCGCCCGCCATGCTGCAACAGGCACTTTCCGATGTGGTGAAAGTAACGTTGAATTGTGTTTCTGTGGATGGTGACCAGTCTACCAATGATATGGCGTGCGTGATGGCAAACGGTGCGGCAGGTAATCGTGAAATTACTGCCGAAAATGCCGATTATGTCGCGTTCCGCGGCGCGTTGTATGCCGTAATGTTGAATCTTGCAAGAATGTGCGCCGCCGATGGCGAGGGTGCAACCAAGCTGATTGAGTGCGTGGTATCACAGGCTGCAAGCGCCGCAATTGCAGAAACTGTTGCAAAATCGGTTGTTTGTTCCAGTCTGTTCAAAGCAGCAATGTTCGGTGCCGATGCCAATTGGGGCAGAATTGCCTGCGCTATGGGCTATGCTGATTGCGAATTCGATGTTGCAAAGGTGGATGTAGACTTGGCATCGGTTGCAGGCAAAATTGCGGTGGCGAGAAGTGGCTTTGGCGTTCCGTTTTCGGAGGATGAGGCGAAAAAAGTATTGCTGGAGGATGAAATCCAGGTGCTGATTTCTCTCAACAGTGGCGATGCTTCGGCTGTGGCGTGGGGTTGTGACCTCACCTATGATTATGTGAAGATCAATGGCGATTATCGCAGCTGAAAAGCGAAGGAAAGGACAAAAACAATCATGGAACAAATGGATCTCATGGGGAATATCTCAAACCGTATTCGTTCACAGGTGCTGATTGATGCACTGCCCTATATTCAGCGATACAATCAGAAGATCATTGTGGTAAAATATGGCGGCAATGCCATGACCAATGAAGCCCTGAAAGAAGCGGTCATGAGCGATATCGTGTTGCTTTCTCTGGTGGGTATTCGTGTGGTGTTGGTGCATGGTGGTGGCCCAGAAATCAGCGATATGCTGCATCGCCTGAACATTGAGAGCCGCTTTGTTGGCGGTTTGCGCTACACAGATGCTGAAACAGCCGAGGTGGTGCGCATGGTGCTTGCTGGTAAAGTCAACAAGGAGTTGGTTTCTCATCTTACCCGTCACCAGGGGCAGGCGTTGGGCTTGTGCGGCATTGATGGCGAGCTGCTGCGTGCGACCAAAAAAGAAAGTAAACCCGATGTTGGCCTGGTTGGTGAGATCACCGATGTGAACACCAAGCCCATTCTCATGGCACTGGATAACGGCTATATTCCAGTAGTCGCAACAGTCGCCTGCGGTGCAGATGGTCAGGTGTATAATGTGAATGCGGATACCGCCGCTGCTGCTATTGCCGCAGCTCTGGGTGCAGAGAACCTCATTCTCATGACCGATATTGCAGGTCTGCTGCGTGATAAAAATGACCCCGAAACACTGATTCCGTCTGTCAGCATCAGCGAGGTGCAGAATCTCAAAAAGCAGGGGATCATTTCTGGTGGCATGATTCCCAAAATCGACTGCTGCGTGGAAGCCATTCGTCGAGGCGTGAAAAAAGCAGTTATCATTGATGGCAGAATCCCGCACTCCATTCTGGTGGAGATTTGCAGCAATGAGGGCGTTGGTACTCAGTTTCTTAGCGTGTATTGATTTGGATGAATTGCCCTGTTTCTATGGGAATTCTTTAACAAATTCATAAATTATGTCTTGATTTGTGCCCGCAGTATGTGGTAAGATAGAAATGAGGAAAAGCTATGAATACCATTGAATTATCTGAGCAATATCTGATGAAAACCTATGGCCATCAGCCCATTGCCATGCGGAGTGGCAGCCGTAGCGTATGCACCGCTGAGGACGGCAAAACCTATATTGATTTCGGCAGCGGTATTGGTGTCAATTCCCTTGGCTATTGCAATGCCGATTGGGCAGATGCTGTTTGTGCGCAGGTACGCGCGCTTCAGCATACCAGTAACAATTACTTCAACGGCGTACAGGCAAAGCTTGCCACGCAGCTCTGCACCATGACGGGCTACAGCCGCGTGTTCTTCGGCAACTCTGGTGCAGAGGCTAATGAGTGTGCCATCAAAGTGGCAAGAAAATACAGCTTTGATCGTTACGGCGAAGGCAGAGGCACTGTTGTTACACTGCAAAACAGCTTCCATGGCAGAACGCTTACAACGCTGGCTGCAACTGGGCAGGATGTGTTCCATAACTATTTCTTTCCATTCCCTGAGGGCTTTGCTTATGCTGCGGTGAATGATCTTGCGGATTTGCAGGAAAAGCTGGATGGTACTGTCTGCGCTGTGATGATGGAGATGATCCAAGGCGAGGGCGGCGTGAATGTGCTTGACCGCGATTATGCGCAGGCAGTGGCAAAGCTTTGTGCCGAAAAGGATATTCTGCTTATTGTGGATGAGGTGCAGACTGGTGTCGGCAGAACAGGTACATTCCTTGCAAGCGAACAGTTCGGCATTCGGCCCAATATTACAACCCTTGCAAAGGGATTAGGCGGTGGATTGCCCATCGGTGCCTGCCTTGTGGATGCTGTTTGTGAGGATACTCTCGGCGGTGGCACCCATGGTTCAACTTTCGGCGGTAACCCTGTCGTGTGTGCAGGTGCAGCTGCCGTGCTGGAACGTGTATCGGAACCTGGCTTTTTGGAATCTGTATCGGATAAGGGTGCTTATATCCGCGAGGCACTGGAGAGCTGCCCCGAAGTCGAAGAAATCACTGGCTTAGGTTTGATGATCGGCATTCGCCTTAGCACGATGAAGGCTACCGATGTGCTTGTTGCCGCCAGAGAAGCTGGTTTGCTTGTGCTAACTGCGAAGGATAAGGTAAGACTCCTGCCTCCGCTGACTATCTCGAAAGAAGAACTGGATGCAGGATTGGAAATACTGTTGCAGATTCTGAATCCCTGAAACGATGCGCGATGCGCATCTGGAAGGTGAGGTGCGCATGATGCTGGAATTTACTATTTTTCAACAACGCGGCAAATATCTGGTGAGCGATGCAGATGAAAATATCGTGTATACGCTTAAGAAGAAATGGCGCGGCGGTTGGGCGATTATCGATCGCAATGGTTATGAACTGTATGTTCTCAGTGAGCCAACTGTGGAGCGTCACCCAGTCTACAAGCTAATGCTCAATGGCAAGCCTTGTGGACAGTACCGCTGCCATTCCAAGTTTCTCGATCCTGCCATGGAACTGACTTTTCGCGATAAAGTCATGTTGTTTCGTACCGATGACGGAATCCACTATACAATTTTGGTAGGCGGAAAGGTTTGCGGTACGGTAACAAATGTTCCGTTGCAGCGTGCTGATGAATTCAAGTTTGAACTGAAGATCGAAGCCAACGAGTTTGAGGATTTTATGCCGTTGCTGCCTATGGCATCGCTGGAGTGCATTACGCCCAAAGCACAACCACAGAATAATTCCAGAACAGCCACAGGCACGGTTTGTTATCAGAATACGAAGGAACAGCCCGAGAAGGATGCTCCTGATCAACCAAGCGCAATTGCTGGATCAAAGGCATGAACGCATAAAACAGAAGGAAGGAATGATTCCACATGAAGCATTTATTGAAGATGCTCGATCTCTCCACAGAGGAGATTATCGATCTGCTGAATCTGGCAGATCAACTGAAATATGAGCGCAAACACAACATCCCGCATCCCCATTTGCAGGGAAAAACACTGGGCATGATTTTCCAGAAGGCGTCCACTCGAACTCGTGTTTCTTTTGAAACTGGTATGGTGCAGTTGGGCGGCTATCCGCTGTTTTTGTCCTCCAATGATTTGCAGATCGGCAGAGGCGAGCCTGTGCAGGATACCGCGCGAGTGCTTTCCCGTTATCTGGATGGTATCATGATTCGTACCTTTGCGCAGCAGGAGGTTGAAGATCTTGCGAAATACGGCTCTATCCCCGTTATCAATGGCTTGACTGACTTTTGTCATCCTTGCCAGGTGCTTGCGGATTTGATGACCATTCGTGAGTATAAAGGAAGCTTCCAGGGGCTGAAGATGTGCTATATTGGTGATGGCAATAATATGGCAAATTCTCTGATTGTTGGCGGATTGAAGGTTGGTATGAAGGTCAGCATCGCTTGTCCGAATGCCTATCAGCCGGATGAAAAGGTGTTGGCGTTTGCGAAAGAAAATGGTGGCTTTGCCATGACCGATTCTCCCATTGAGGCTGCCGCAGGTGCAGATGTGATCTTCACTGATGTTTGGGCGTCTATGGGTCAGGAGGGTGAAGCAGAACAGCGTAAAATTGCGTTTGATGGCTATCAGGTCAATGATGCTCTGCTTGCTGCTGCAAATCCTGAGTGCATGGTGCAGCATTGTCTGCCTGCACACCGCGGCGAGGAGATTACCGCAGAGATCTTTGAGGCGCATGCCAAAGAGATTTTTGATGAGGCTGAAAATCGTCTGCACGCGCAAAAAGCGGTTATGGTCAAGGTGATGGGCTGAGCAGATGCACAGATATACAACGAGGAAGCTTGCAGACGATTGCTTTGCAAGCTTTCTCTTTTTTGAAAGACTTGCCTGCAACTTGAAAAATGATTTTTTGACAAAACGTCTTTTTCGGTATATCATCGTTGCAGGGAATTGCTAAAATCATACGATTATGCTATAATGGAGAAAATGATTCCAAAGGAGAATGCTGTGTATGAAATGGTTAATCGCATCGGATTTGCATGGTTCGGCGTATTATACCGAACAACTTTTGGCTGCATTTGCCACAGAGCAGGCAGATCGCTTGCTGTTGCTCGGCGATTTGCTGTATCACGGGCCACGCAATGACCTTCCACGGGATTATGCGCCCAAATCCGTGATTAGGATGCTCAATGCGCACCAACGGGAGATTCTTTGTGTGCGAGGCAATTGTGATGCAGAAGTCGATCAGATGGTGCTGGAGTTTCCTATTTTGGCGGATTATGCGTTACTGGCTGTGGGCAGCCGAATGATATTTGCCACTCATGGGCATCATTATCATGCGGAGCATCTGCCGCCGCTGCATCATGGGGATGTGCTGTTGCATGGGCATACGCATATCCCGAAATGCGTGGCTTGCGGAGAGGGCATTGTGTATTGCAATCCTGGGTCAGTGTCACTCCCAAAGGAGGATTCGGCGCATGGATATATGACGCTGGAAGATGGTCTTTTACAGTGGAAGAATTTGCAAGGACAGTGCTATCATCGCTGGGATATGCATGATACAGTATGTGATCCACTATAAGGAAATACGGCAAAACAGCGGAATGTTCCACAAAAGATACCACTTGACAAATTCCCTAAAAAAGCGTATAATAATCATAGAAACTGTTGCTCCCGCGTCTGCGGCTTCTCCTACGACTAGGCGGTGACAGTCCTTTACCCGTGCCACATCTGACGCAGAAAAGCTTTTTGATGCGAAAGTACAGCGCGCTTTTGTTATGCCGTTTTACGATGATACAAAATCGCCATGTCCTTTCGGGCATGGCTTTTGTTTATTAAGGGGGGATGCACACTGTCTCTTGCAAAAAATGCGCTGATCGACGCGCTCCGTACGCAGCATAGCCTGCCTGACGAGGATTTTGTTCATCTGCTGACTACCGATGATACCGAGATCCTTACAGCACTGTGTAAAGCTGCTGCCGATGTTCGACATCAGCATTTTGGTAATCAGGTTTATTTGCGTGGGCTGATCGAACTGACAAACTACTGCAAAAATAACTGCTATTACTGTGGTATCCGCCGAGATAATCACCATGTTACACGCTACCGTTTGACCGAAGCCAAAGTGCTTGCGTGCGTGAAAAAAGGTGCGGAGATGGGTTTTTGTACCTTTGTGCTGCAAGGTGGCGAGGATGCATATTATACCGATGCACGTTTGATCGCGTTGATTCGGAAAATCAAGGAAATTGCGCCGAATGCCGCCGTTACGCTTTCTTTGGGTGAGCGTAGTCGTGCAAGTTACGAGGCGTTGAAAAAGGCGGGTGCAGATCGCTACCTGCTGCGGCATGAAACTGCCGTTGCTGCCCATTATCATCAGCTGCACCCTAAGGAGATGTCTTTTGCAAATCGTATGCAATGCCTTGCCGATTTGAAATCGCTGGGCTACCAGACTGGCTGCGGCATGATGGTAGGTTCGCCTTACCAGACAGTGGAGCATCTGGTTGCCGATTTGCGCCTCATTGCCGAGCTGCAACCGGAAATGGTCGGTATTGGGCCTTTTTTGCCGCACCACGATACGCCATTTGCCACATTGCCAGCAGGTACTGCGGATATGACGCTGCGCTTGCTTTCTATTGTGCGCTTGATGTTGCCGCAGGTGCTATTGCCTGCTACCACCGCGTTAGGCACGCTGATTCCTGATGGGCTGGAGCGGGGTATCTTGGCAGGTGCCAATGTGATTATGCCGAATCTGACGCCTTGCGCTGAGCGTAGTAATTATTTGCTGTACGATGGTAAGGATACTACCGCGAAAGATACTGTGGATCTTTTGGAAGAGCGCAGAAAACGTTTTGCAGCAATCGGTTATGCAATTGTTCATCATCGGGGAGACGCACCGAATCACAGCGTCTGAAAGAAAGGAAGAATCGCTATGTCTATGTATGATCCCAAATCTATGAGAGCCGAAGAATTTATCAACCATGAAGAAATTCTTGCCACATTGCAATATGCTGAGGAGAACAAGGAAAATCTGGAACTGATTGACCAGATTATTGCAAAGGCTAAGCTGCGTAAGGGCTTGAATCACCGTGAAGCCTCAGTGCTGCTCGCCTGTGAAAATAAGGAGAAGATCGAAGAGTTGTATGCCCTTGCAAAGCAGATCAAAATTGATTTTTACGGCAATCGCATTGTGATGTTTGCACCGTTGTATCTCTCAAATTACTGCGTAAACGGCTGCGTGTACTGTCCTTATCATCATCAGAACAGAGATATCCCTCGCATTAAGCTAACGCAGGAGCAAATTCGCGATGAAGTGATTGCGTTGCAGGATATGGGACACAAGCGTCTTGCGATTGAAACAGGTGAAGATCCCGTAAACAACCCCATTGAGTATGTTTTGGAGAGCATCAAAACCATCTATAGCATTCAGCATAAAAATGGTGCCATTCGCCGTGTGAATGTGAATATTGCCGCCACCACAGTGGAGAATTATCGCAAATTAAAGGAAGCAGGCATCGGCACTTATATTCTGTTCCAGGAAACTTATCACAAGGAAAGCTATGAAAAGCTGCATCCTGTTGGGCCGAAGCACAATTATGCTTATCACACCGAGGCGATGGATCGCGCCATGGAAGGTGGCATTGACGATGTGGGTCTGGGTGTGCTGTTTGGACTGGAACTGTATAAGTACGAGTTTGCAGGGCTGTTGATGCACGCGGAGCATTTGGAAGCAGTGCATGGCGTTGGCCCTCATACCATCAGTGTGCCTCGTATCAAGCGCGCTGCGGATATTGACCCTACTGCCTTCGATAACGGTATCGATGATGAGATTTTTGCGAAGTTGTGTGCCTTGATTCGTGTGTGCGTGCCCTATACCGGCATGATCATCAGCACGCGTGAAAGTCAGGCGGTGCGTGAAAAGGTGCTGCCTTTGGGTGTTTCACAGATTAGTGGTGCATCGCGCACCAGTGTGGGCGGCTATACCGAGAAAGTACGCCCCCATGAATCCGAGCAGTTTGATGTAAGTGATAGCCGTACATTGGATGAAGTTGTGCGTTGGCTCATGGAGATGGGCTATATTCCATCTTTCTGCACCGCTTGTTATCGTGAGGGCAGAACAGGTGATCGCTTTATGACTTTGCTTAAGAGTGGCCAAATTCAGAATTGCTGCCACCCCAATGCGCTGCTAACATTAAAAGAATACCTGATGGATTACGCCTCCCCTGAAACCCGTGCCATCGGCGAAAGGATGATTACAGAGCAGCTGTCCGCAATTCCCAATGAGAAGGCAAGAGCTGTCTGCGCAGAGCATCTTGTAGATATCGCAAACGGCAAGCGAGATTTTCGCTTCTGATTTTGTCTATTTTCAGGAGATTTTTCCATGACTATGAATGAAACGCCGACCGCTGAACGAACGCATATCGGTTTTTTCGGTGTGCGTAATGCGGGTAAATCCAGTATTGTAAACGCTGTGACGGGGCAGCCATTTTCTATCGTTTCTGATGTAGCAGGCACAACCACTGATGCGGTCAGCAAAAGTATGGAGCTGCTGCCGTTGGGCCCAGTCAGTATCACCGATACCGCAGGCTTTGATGATGAGGGAACATTGGGTGCCATGCGCATCGAGAAAACTCGTTTGGCACTGTATCGCACTGATATCGCAGTACTCGTCACGGATAGTACCCGACCCATGGGCACAACGGAACAGACGCTCATCGCGCTGTTTCACCAGCAGAAGATTCCGTATTTGGTGGTGCGCAATAAAGCGGATCTGCTACCCAAACCACAGCCAGATACGGAGGAGATTCTGTGGGTGAGTGCAAAAACAGGGCAGGGGATTCAAACGCTGAAGGAGCGCATCGGCGCAATGGGTAAGAATATGCGACCCACAAGGCATATTGTATCGGATCTGCTGCAACCCAATGATATGGTGGTGCTGGTGACTCCCATTGACGCTGCCGCACCCAAGGGGAGATTGATTTTGCCGCAGCAGCAGACTTTGCGCGAAGTCATTGATATTGGCGGTATTGCGGTGGTAACGCAGCCTGAACAGTTGCAGCAAACACTGGCGAATCTGCAAACAGTGCCCCGTATGGTTATCACAGATAGTCAGGTGTTCGGGCAGGTAGAAAAAATGCTTCCCGATGCGATTCCGTTGACCTCATTTTCTATCCTTATGGCGCGTTATAAGGGCTTTCTGGAAACGGCTGTGCAAGGTGTTCAGGCACTGCAAAAGCTTCCTGACGGTGCAAAGGTGCTGATCGCGGAGGGTTGTACGCATCATCGTCAGTGTGGAGATATTGGTACAGTAAAGTTGCCGCATTTACTGCAAAGGCATACAGGCAAGCAGTTCGATTTCAGCTTTACTTCAGGGGGAGATTTCCCAGAGGATTTATCACAGTACGCGCTGGTGATACATTGCGGTGGCTGTATGCGCACTGAGCGTGAAATGTCATGGAGAATGCGTACTGCGCTTTCACAGGGAGTACCCTTTACAAACTACGGCATTACACTTGCTGCCTGTAATGGTATTTTGGAACGTGCCTTGATGCGTGGTATACTCATATTGTAATAACACAAAACGGATGCTGTAAAGAATACGGCATCCGTTTCAGTTTGTTTGGAACTCCCCCATGAATATGATAAGGGCATTTCGCTTTTTCTAGGTTCGCCTTGTGTTATATACTGCGGTAAATTTCCTTGATTTCTTCATCGGAAAAAACAATGGGATGATTCTGCATTCTCTGCACATTTACGGAAGCTGCCAGCTCTTCCACATCACATGCAGCAACTGTAATCGTTCTAAGATCCAGTTCTTTGAACAACATTTTGAATGCTGCAATGGCATCGGATATTTCTGTTTTGTGAAAGCATATGGATATTCGCTGCATTTTTTGCTGTAACGCTTCGTTATGCTGCGCGCGCTGGTACATGATGTCGAGAATCGGATGCATGCAAAGCGCAACGGCATGACCGTGGCTGATATGATACATGGATGCCAGCCGATAACTCATTGCATGCGGAGCCGTGGTTTTGGTGATATTGATTGCTTTTCCGCTGCAATTGGATGCTTGCAGCATTTTTTGCATCGCTTCGGTGTTGTTGTGAAGATAGTCGCGGTAATTCGCCATGATTCCTTCAATGCAGCTTTGGGCATAGGTAATACTTTCTTCTGTTGCGGCAGATGACCAGATTGATTCCATGCTCTGACACAATGCATCCAGCAGTGTACTTTTCTTCTGGTAATCAGGCAATTTTTTGAGAAAATCTGCATCCAGCAGGGCAATATCCGGCAAAGCAGAACCATGCTCAATGGAAAGCTTTTTATTTTCATAATACATGACAGCAAAGCAGGTTGATTCGCTTCCTGTGCCAGCAGTGGTAGGAATTGCGATGTGCTTTATGGGGGAATATTCGAATTTGTTTTGTAAAAAATCGGATGCGTGCTGCATGGTTGCAAAGAGTTTGATGCACTTTGCAGTATCGATTGTGCTGCCACCACCAATGGATACGATGACGGAATATGTGCCTCTGCGAAAACGCTGTACACCGCGCTGGATAATATCATATGAAGGATTTGGCGTTACCTCGTCAAAAAAGACGGTTTGATAATCGGTAAGCTGCTTTTGAATCTCGGCTTTCAAGCTTTTGCTGCACACCACAAAAACGGTATCGTCTTTGCGCAGGATCTCTTTGAGCATCTGTTTGTAGGAACCAGCATGAATCACAGGCTGTTCACGGTAATCAAAATATCGGATAGCGTTGCTGACACGCTGATGATCTTCTGCGGTATCAATTTCCGCAATGTAGTCATCACTGTAGGAATAACCATGCAGCGTGATTGCATCAGTGATCTCGTTGAGGGCATTTTCCGCATAAACATTCAGATATCCTTGCTGCACAAATGCGCGGACTTTCTTTTTCCATGCGGTTAATTCAGGCTTTCTCAGCAGATATAGCGGCTGGAATGCATAGCAATCCTTGTCAAAAATGGAAACAGAAACTTCCTTCAGAATTTGGTCGTGAAACCGCCCTTTGAAGTCCTTTTCAGGCAGTGCTTGATACTCGTTGTACAGGCAGAGGGAGCGTCCTCTCGATTGCAGCAACTTCTCTATCAGTCGGCGGTTAAATACCAAGTCGCCGTGTAACATGAGTACATCATCATCCAGTAGATCATAGGCATTATCCATGGATACGATATAATTTGTGGTGCGGTAGCGGTTGTTTGGCACAAATGTCACGCGTACATCGGTAAAACGCTTCAGCGTATCACGAAGCTGCTGCTCAAATGGCCCAGTGGTGATGATGATATCATGGATGCCGCATTCGCTGAGAATTCGGATTTGTCGCTCCAGTATGGTTTCTCCGTTATACAATTTCAGCAGACATTTTGGGCACTTGGCAGTCAGGCTGCCTAATCTGCTGCCCATACCGGAATTAAATAGAATCGCTTTCATATGCATGGTTGAGCCGATCTTGAAACAGGATTTTATTCTCTATGGGTTTTGCGGTAGGTCTGCCAAGATCATCGCGTGCGTGGCAGTTGACATTCACCACAATTGCGATTTTGCGGTTATTTCTCAAATGTTTTTGTAGTGCGTGGGCATTGTTTACGCTGTACACCTCTGGAAAACCGAATGCTGACAAAAGCTTTGTCAAATTGATTTGATCAGCAATCGTTTTCTGACCGCCGACTGACTGGTGACAGCCGTTGTTGATGAGGATATATCGGAAGTGATCCCCAGCATTTTGTGCCGCAACGGCAACGCCGCCCATATGCATGATGAACGAGCCGTCACCGTCAATGCAATAGATTTTTTGATCTGTAAACAGGCTGATGCCAAGAGCAAGGGAGGCGGTGTGCCCCATAGAGCCAACCGTCAGGAAATCATTGCTGTGGGACATTCCGAACCGTTCTCGAATTTCATAAATCTCTCTGGAGGTTTTCCCTGTTGTAGAAACGATATATGCATCCTGCTTCAGTTCTCTTATGATTGTTTCCAAAGCACTCTCGCGGGTGAATGGGAGTTCCTCGTGCCAGGCAGACATTGTCTGATATGTGCTGAATGTGTCCTTTCGAACGATTAATGCGGCACTACGATGCAATTCCTTGACGCAGTGGATGCATTCTGCAAGCTGTGATTCGTAGTTCTCTTTCAAAACAGCATAATGAATGCCAAGCGTATCCAACAGCGGTAAGGTCAATTCGCCCTGTGTGATGTGCTGTGGCTCGTCTTTGGTTCCTGGTTCACCGCGATAGCCGATAATCAAAAGCATTGGGATATCATACACTTTTGGATCGCTCAACGAGAGTAGTGGATTGATCGCGTTACCGATGCCCGAGTTTTGCATATACACAACGCCGTATCTCCCAGTCGCGACATGGTATCCACTGGCGATGGCAACGGCATTTCCCTCATTGGCGGCCGTGATGTGACGGTTTGGCGCAGCATTATCATCAATACAGCTGCAAAGCTCCTTCAGCAGAGAATCAGGGACGCCCGTAAAAAAATCAAATTCATGGCGAATAAGGGAACAATAGAATGCTTTTGTATCAATCATCGATTTCCTCCACCAAAGCGAAAAGTTCATCAACAGGAGTGCAAAGCACACGGCTTGCCTTCAGGCAGTTTCCATCGCAGAGAATCTGTTTGGCTGTGATCTGCATTGCATGATACGCACTTCGTAGCAGATGATTGGCGTAGATTACGATATTTGCGCCGCAGTGGAACAGTGTTTCTTCGGCGATCTGCGGATACGCAGTCGGCACAGCGATTGTGTACAGTTCAGGATACTTTTTCCGAATACGGCGCAAACATTCCATGACATCTTCGCCGTTGTTGCTGCGGCTGTGGATCATAATACCGTCTGCACCAGCATCCACATATGCATCTGCGCGTTCTAGCACCTCATTGATTGACATTCCTGTGATCAAGCCTTCAATCCGTGCGAATATCATAAAATCTTCTGTACGCAACGCCGCTTTGCCTCTGCGAATTTTTTCGGCAAACTGTTCCTTTTCTTCCAGAAAATGCCGTACGCCGTCGCCAAGCAAGGAATTTCGTTTTAGTCCCTTCTTGTCCTCAATCACAACGGCTGATACGCCTAACTGTTCCAGCAGCTGGATGCGCTCTACAAAATGTTCGGTTTTTCCTCCAGTATCGCAGTCCATGATCAGTGGTTTTGTTGTGACTGCGAAAACCTGCTGAATTGTATTGATCCTGTCTGTGAAATCAACAAACTCGTTATCAGGTCTGCCGCGCATCAATGCATCGCATAGCGAGCTGAGCCACATTGCATTATACTCTCTGCCACAGGCTTCGGCGTGTTCTACAACAAGTCCTGCCAATGCGCTTGCTGTTTCCATAGCTCTAATATGTTTCTGTGTATGCAGCAGTTCCTTCAGTTTTTTCCGTCTGATTTCGGGCAAATCATTCATATGTGATACCTCTTTTGCATAGGACGCGGTAAGATAGGGCTGCGCATAATCGTATGAAGGAAGCTGCAAATTCCGTTGGTTTGATATGCTGCATATATTTCGGGTTTTCCTCATTTTTTTTGGTCAGCAGGCATTCTTTGTAAAAATAATTCGTGAGTAGCGCATCCATTTCGGGGATGCTATACTTGTAATATGCCTTTTTCAGTTTAACAGTGCCGCTCATCGAGAGGATTCTTGCAGTGAAGCTCATACAGTTATGCGCTTTGTAGATAGGTACTCCGTGCAGCAGCGGCATAGTCAACATGGAAAAAAGGTTGAAAATATACTCTGGATCCTGTTCAATGCGTTGTATGTATGCTTGAATCTGCTTGTAGTGTTCCGTACTGACTGGTAGCCGAAACACTTTGACCCTGACGCTTTTATGCGCACCGAACGCATAGCAATCTCTTGTTTCGTACATAAAGCCTGCATGGAACGGAGCGTAATGCTCTTTTCTGGAAAATGCAGCGAATCGTTCCAGTTTATGATCCATGCATACAGCAATATGTGTGTATGGGTAACTGCTGAACGTGCTGACCAGTTTTCCAAGTCCTGTCAATGAATGAATCAGTACGATATAAATTGCTGTTTCACGATTTTTCTTGTTCATCCTTCTCCTTTAATCTTGCAAACAGCTGTATCTGCAAGCGAATCATTTCATAATACATCGGAATGCCGCCAATGATGAAAACAAGGTCGGCAAAGTGAAAAGCCATTTCGCCGATGTGAAAAACAGCGTAATCTTTTCGTATCATAGTGCCGATACAGATCACGATAAAAAACAAATGCGTTTCAATTGGCCCAAGCCTGGGAAATAGAAACTCATTGAAGTAGCGTATGTAATTCATTGCTGTAAATATAATCAGTGCATAAACTGGCACAAGGAAAACAGCAATCCGATAATCGACATAGCCTGAAAACATCAGAGCAATGATCAGGTAAGTGATATGTAGGATATCCGTCAGCAGATCAAAATAGCCACCAGCAGCAGAGGTCATATTCCTTGTGCGCGCCACATAGCCATCAAGATCATCGCATATCAGGTGGCAGATGATTCCGCAGACGGTACCGATCAGGAAATAGGGTGATAGCCCTGCAAGAAACGCACAGAGAATGCCAAAAAATCCCCCGATTGCTCCGATCAGTGTGATTTGATTCGGCGTTGCGCTTTTGGGGATATGTGTTCCGATATACTTGTACAGAAGCTGCTGTAGTCCCGTTTCCAGCTTGCTGGGTATGATTTTTTTCACATCTGGCTGATTATCATGTTTATGCATCATCGTTTTTCCTCGTATAATATATTTTAGGGTGATTTAACGAGTACCCTAATAAACCTCA
>CAYXBP010000013.1:0-49230 GCA_964463355.1 uncultured Ruminococcus sp.
AGTTGAGGTTTATTAGGGTACTCGTTAAATCACCCTAAAATATATTATACGAGGAGAAAGCGTATGGCAAATCCATATTTACCGCTGTGGGAGTACATTCCAGACGGCGAGCCGAGAGTGTTCGGAGAGCGCGTGTACATTTATGGTTCTCATGACAGAGCAGCAAGCGAGTCTTTTTGCGATTATCGCTTAATGGTGTGGTCTGCCCCTGTGCATGATCTGAACAACTGGAGCTGTCACGGCATAAGTTTTTGCACCAGAGATACCAATGGTAGAGCATCTGATACCAGTGCTTGGACGCAAAACGAGTTGTATGCGCCAGATGTGGTGCAGTTTGGTGGTAGATACTATCTGTATGCATATATAGTGGGCAGCAAGGGCTGCGTTGCAGTCGCTGATCATCCAGAGGGACCTTTTACGCTGCTCGATCGTTACCATTACGATGCAGCGGATGTGGGGGACGATGGTATTTTTAATGATCCAGGCGTGCTGGTGGATGATGATGGCAGGGGATACATTTTCTATGGCTTTGAGCGTTCTCATTTCAATGCGTTGGAGCCAGATATGATAACCATCCAAAAAGGGTCATACAAGGCGGATATCATTCCCCGTGGTACAGCTTGCAATGATTTCTTTGAGGCAAGTTCCCCCCGAAAAATCGGCGATAAATACTATCTTATTTACTCGCCCAGGTTCGGCAGCTGTTTGGCATACGCCGTTGCAGAGCGTCCGGAAGGGCCTTATGTGCGTATGGGGAATATCGTGGATAACGGCAAGGAATACCCAGGTGGCAACAATCACGGTTCGCTGTGTAAGATCAATGGGCAGTGGTATATTTTTTATCATCGCATGACCAATGATACGATTACTTCGCGCCGTGCCTGTGTAGAGCGCGTGGAAATTTTGCCAGATGGCACCATTCCCGAAGTCGAGATGACCTCGTTGGGATTTGAAAACGCGCTGAATCCCTACCGCATCACCTCAGCGGATATTGCCTGTGTGCTGAAAAACGGCTGCTTTGTTACCGAAAAAGATGCATTTACTCGTTGCATTACCGCGATTTGCAAAGGGGCAGTGATTGGCTACAAGTATTTTGATTTTGGCGATGATTTTACGGGCGATCCTTTGATTTTTGCGGCGAGAGTTACGAGCAATGGCTGCAAGGCGGAGATTCACATTCGCATTGACGGCGAGGATGGCGAAGAGATTGGTGTTTGTGAGGTTGATACGCATGACGGCAGCTATCAGACGAAGGTGAAGCCTGTTACGGGTCGGCACAGTGTGTATTTTGTGATAGATCATGCTTATCATGGTTGGGCATCCAATGCTTTTGATGCTCGTCACCTGTTTGATTTGCAGGCTTTTGTGTTCATGAAATGAGCAAAAACGCTGTAACCCCCTGTTTCCATTTTGGAAGCAGGGGGTTCTTTGTGTTCGTACAGAAGCTGCCGTATGGCGACAAAAAATCGGGAATGGTGTTGAGAATATGGATAAAACCGGTTTTCATCGTGTCTAGCCTGGAAGAAAATCTCCATGCAATACGCATAAAAAGCAGAACAGCACCACATAAAGTGGTACTGTTCTGAATGATCAAAATGCATTGTTTACAGGCTCACCTGCATTGCGATGGAGAACCTGATGGGGATTACTGGTTACCCAATGCAGAGTAAGGAATCAAACCAGCAAGGTACTGCAAAATCATTGTGGTATCTTCAGGGGTAGTCTGACCGTCGTATGCGCAGTCAGCATTGAGCAGACCCTGACTGCTGATAACCGCAGTATCATCCTCAGCGAGGAAGCGGTTGAACAGGATGACGTCGTTGGTCTTAACATTGCCATCGCAGTTGACATCGCCCCAGTTGGTGGTGGTGATAGGAGCATCGGCAGTAGAAGGTGTCACATCAGGATACAGCTCATACATAGTACCCAGAGCCATCATGATATCACCTGCGTGCCAGAATCTGTGGTAGTTCAACTCAACAGCAGCAACATTGGTGAAGTCGCTGACATCGGGGGCACCATTAAACTGGGTAACGGTTTCATCGAACTTTGCGCCATTTGCGATATCAGCCTCGTAAGCAGCCTTCAGCTCCATGTACTTTGCATCAGACTCATACATCGAACGAATGTCGCTGAATACGATACCGTTCTTTGCCACATCGCCGTAGGGATAAGTACCCTGCTTGCCTGCGGGAACATAAACGGGCTGTGCGAAAATACGGGTCAGAGAGCCGTTGTGCTCGGTTCTGGAGAGACCGATATTATCACGAGCGTTCTCCCAGACGCGGTCGAGCAGCTGCTGACCGAGATACAGAGCCTTGGAGGCAGTATCGGTACCCTCAGCGACAACGCCAGAGGCCTCAACACCCTCTGCTGCTGCGTACCAGATCAAGGTATTTGCAAGAGAGGTCACGCAACCGAGGTCGCTGTTACCCTTGCCCTGAACGGTAGCGTGCAGGTTGGAGTTCGCATTTGCGTTATAGGACTTGCTCCAGGTTTCGGGGGCACCAGACCATACAAGGTTAGAAGGAATCGCGTAGTCGCCATCGTCGGTCAACTCAACCTCTGCGAGGAAGAAGTCAACCCACTTCTTCAGCATGCTGCTAAGGCCCTCTTCCATGGTCACGCCGCCGGGCTTCACAGCACCCTTGGAACCATCGACATCGGTCTTGATGATGTAGTACAGCTCAGCAAGACGCTGGGTTGCCCAAACCTGGTTACCGATCCAGTAGTTGGAGCCAGGGTCAGCATAAACGGGATGCTCAACGTAAGCCATATCATAGAAGGTAGGCACGCCAGAGGGATAAGTATCGTACTTACCGTTCCAGCAGTTGGTCAGACCGCCTGCGAAGGGACCTTCAGCAGACTGCAACCACATATACAGCTCAAGCTGACGCTGCAAGGAGGTGGTGTAGTCCTTTGTTGCATCGGTAGCCTTCATAGCAGCATTCAGACCAGAATCATACAGCAAGCCGTAAGCAGCCAGAGGGCTCTGGTAGAACTGGTGGCAGTGGGAAGCAGAAATCTGCCATGCCCATGTGCCATCAGCGGCACCGCCCCATGCGCTGTACCAAGACATCAGGTAGTGCGCAGATGCGTAGCCTGCACCGCCATTGGAGTCAGCGTTCATGTTCTGGCAACCAATGGTCTTGTAGTACTTATCGAACATGTTGTTACGCACCATATCGCCCATCATACCAGCCTTGGTGGTAACGGAAGAATCGCCTACGCCCCATCTGTTGGCAGCGTAAACAGCCTGAATTGCGCGGTTTTCAGCGTCAGGAGCGTTGGTGTAAGACCACTTCTTGGTACCTGCGTTGGTTTCAAACGCGAACTTCATGCCCAGACCGCCCACATCGCCGTACTTCAAATCTTCGATACAGGGATGAGGAATGGTTTCAAAGCAAGATTCAGAATCACCACGCTGGAAGGTGTTGATGAAGGTGAAGGTTCCCAGAGTGCCCTCTGCGGAGCCACCGAAGCCATACCAGTCATCAACGTCAGCCAGCCAGTGCAGCAGATATTCGCCACCCTGGGAGGAATATGCAGAAGTAAAATACTTGTGAATGGGGTTTGAACCAGTGTTGCCAGAGCTGCCCTCGGAAGGATAGGACTGGATGCTGGTAGGATACTCTGCGCAAACCTGGGAACTCAGTGTGTTTGTCCAGAAGCCGTTCTGTGAAGAAGGAACCATTGCCTCCAGGGTCTTCCATGCTTTTGCGAGATCGTTGGTTGCGGAGCCGTAGTAATCGGTATTCTTGGAGATGTTGTCCTGCATTGCTGCCATCCAGACGATGTAGGACATAGCCTCAGAAGTGGTCTCATGACCGTAATCAGGAGCCTCAACAATGCACTCCTCCACTGCGTGGTAAGGGATACCAAAACCACCGTTGGGAACATTGTTCTTGCTCAGGTAGCCGTTTTCTTGACCATTGGTAACGACATCATCGTACAGCGAAAGGAAACGCTGTGCATAAGTTTCGTCGCCGTACTTCTCTTCTTTGGTGCGAGTGCCAGCAGCGGAAGCGGTACAAGTCATCAATGCGCTTGATGCCATAGCTGCTGCCAGAACTGCCGCGAGAAGCGCTCTGTTCTTCTTAAATTGCATTCTTTTTTCCCCTCTCATATAGTTTAGGTGATTTGCACGGTACCTGTGATACACAGGCATTCAGATTTGTACCGTTTCGGGCAGCCCCCGTGCGACCTGACCAAAGCGGCTTGCGTATATGTGGCGATCCCCCACGGTGAAAAAGCAATTTTGTCACAATTTCGGCAACATTCTTGTTTCCGACGGGGTGTCGGAATAAGCAGTCACAAGCTGCCGCCTGATGGTGTGATATGCGCGAAAACAGCCTGTTCACTCGCTGAAGTGCTGTTTCCCTCACGCGCGGGCAGATAGACACAGCTATGCCACACAAAGCCTATTTTCATTATAGTGATTTCGTTTTGCTTTGTCAAGCATTTCGCAAGATTCTGCGTTGATTGGAAAGCCTTTTCGGATGATTTCACAAAAAATCGCAATAATTTTTGTGCAACCTGCCAAGATGTAAGCAGAATCATGATTTTGGGATCGGAGCATTGCTTTCTCAGCAATTGCACACATTGCGCACACATTCATGCTGTAAAATAGCAATATGGTGTGATTTTGTCGGCTATTCATAAAATCGTCACATATTGTACATTTCACATTCATGTTTTTTTGCGATAATGAAAAAGAGCGTCTTGCTGAAAGGTCGTTCTATACAGCGCTGCCAATGACAGCAGCGGAAAGGGGCTGTACTATATTTCATGGTTGAAATCAAAAATCTGACCAAATATTACGGTGCGCATCCCGCCGTACAGGATATTTCTTTTACCGTTGGTGATCATGAGGTGCTTGGCTTTCTGGGGCCAAACGGTGCGGGCAAATCCACCACAATGAATATGATCACTGGCTGCCTGCCGTCCACATCGGGTACTGTGCTGGTGGATGGCTTCGATATCGCTAAAGAACCCATGGAGGTCAAGCGTCGTATCGGGTATTTGCCGGAGCTGCCGCCCGTTTATGGTGATATGCGCGTGCGCAACTATCTGGAGTTTGTGGCAGGCTTGAAAGGCATTGCACGCAAAGATCGCAAGAGCGAGGTGGAAAATGCGCTGGAGCGTCTGCGCTTGGTTGATGTGCAGAAACGTCTGATTGGCAATCTTTCCAAGGGATACCGTCAGCGTGTGGGCTTTGCGCAGGCACTGCTGGGTTCGCCGAAGTTTTTAATTCTGGACGAGCCGACGGTAGGTCTTGACCCGACACAGGTCATGGAGGTGCGCAACCTTATCAAAGATCTCGCCAAGGAGCATACGATTATCTTCTCCACCCATATTCTGGCAGAGGTCAGTGCGGTGTGTGAGCGCGTGGTCATCATCAATAAGGGGCAGATTCGTGCAGTGGATACCATCGAAAATCTTGCTGCTGCTGCCGAGGGCGATCCAACCTTGCGTATGAAGGTGGAGGGCGATGTGAAGAAAATCTCCACTATTGTAAATAGTATAGAGGGCGTGCGGGAACTGCGCGAAGTCGAGTATGTTTCTGCGGGCGTGAACAGCTTTGAAGTAGTTGTGACAGATGAATCCGTGCGGAAATCGCTGATGACGAAGCTCCTTGAAGCCGATTGTATGGTGCTGGAGATTTCTGCGGAAAAGGCAAGCCTTGAGCAGGTGTTCGTCAAATTGACCGCCCCAGACCGTAAAAAAACCCGCGAAGAGGAGTTCGAGGAGCTTGCACAGAAGCTAGAAGCCGATCGTCTTGCGGAGGAAAATGCAAATCCTTATAACGATAATGAGGAGGACACCTGATGTTTGCGCTGTACAAAAAAGAATTGCAATCTTATTTTTATTCGCCTTTTGCTTATGTGGTTTGCGCGCTGTTTATGCTGGTGTTTTCGCTTAGCTTCATCAACGGCATCGCTAATATGGATTCCAGTGTGTTCAAGTTTTCGTTCTCTAATGTGTTCTACAACAACTTTTTCTATTTTATTTTTATGATTCCCATGCTGACCATGCGTACCTTTGCAGAGGAACGCAAAAACAGTACTGAAACGCTGCTGCTTTCCGCGCCAATATCTATCGTGAAGATCGTGCTTGCGAAGTTTGGGGCTGTTTCCACCGTGTTCTTGTGCATGATGCTCTGCTCGTTGTTCTTTCCATTGATCGCTGCGCTCAATGGCACCGTGATCGTCGGCAGCTTGATCTGCGGTTACGTTGGGTTCTTCTTGTGGGGATTGTTCTGTATCGCGGTAGGCGTGATGATCTCTGCTACCACCGATAATCCCATTTTGGCGGCTGTGCTGGGCGAGGCTGCTATGTTGCTGATCATCTTTCTGGATAATTTTACAGATTCGGCACTGGTGCAGTCGATTCCAGCGGTGGCAAAAGTGTTCCAGTGGTTTTCTACAGAGGCGCGTTTTGTCAACTTCTCGCAGGGCTTATTCGGTGTCGGCGATCTGGTGTTCTTCCTTTCGCTGACGCTTGTGGTGCTGGCATGGACCGTTATCATCATTGAAAAACGCCGCTGGAGCCGCGGTTGATCGCAGGAGGAATAGTATATGAAAACCGTGGATATTCACGCAAAAAATAAGAAATTCACTGCCATAGCATGGGCACTTGCTGCGTTGATGTTGGCTGTGATGATTCCTTTGAATTTGATCTTCGAACGCTTGGATATCAATTTTGATATGACCAGCAACAGTATGTACACGTTGACCAAAACCACCACCGATTATCTGGATGCGCTGGATAAGCAGGGCATTGTGGTAGATGTGTACTTTTTAACCCCCATGGAGGAACTGGAGGGAGAGCCTGAGGTGCTGGCACTCTACCAGACATTGCTTGCTTATGATGCATATGAGTGCTTCAATTTGATCGACATAGACCCCGATACTGAGCCGCAAGTGTTGAAAAAACTGAATCCAGACGGCTTCTATAATCTTTCGGATTACGACTTTATGTTTGTTCATGGCGATATGGTTAAGCGTATGCCCGGCAAGCTGATGTATACCTACGAGTACGAAACTGGCGAGGATGGTAGCCAGAGCGTTGTTTCGGCATCGTTTAACGCCGAGAATTACTTTACTGGAGCTATGAAATCTGTGGTGGATGGCGTACAGCCCACTGTCTACTTCCTGGAAGGACATGGCGAGATTCCACTGACGGAAATGACCAAGCTACAGGCGAACCTTGGTAACTACAACTACGGCGCGGCACAGCTGAATCTGATCAATGCGGAAAAAGTGCCGGATGATGCCTGCATTGTGATGATCGCAGGGCCGACCTCCGATATCACCGAGGAAGAGTATGAAAAGCTTTCCGATTTCCTTGATCTGGGTGGCAATGTCACCTTGCTGATGACCCCAAATGATGCGGAACTCTCTTACATCAATCTGACATCCCTGATGGCCGAGTTTTGCATTGGCATGGATTACGACCGCATTTATGAAACCGATAGCGCACGCCATGTATCAGGCAACCCCTATATCTTCCTGTGCGATCTTGAACCAGCTGGTGAAAATGCTGAGATTGACCTGACAGGGCCACTGCTTGAGGATAATACGATTCTGACCTATATGCCTGCTTCCCGTAGTTTTTACAGCATCTTTGGCAGCAATTACCAAACCTTGAACATGGATACTCTGATCGCCACACAGAACACTGCCTACGGTGAGCCGTATGGTGGAACTTTTGAAGATCCAGACCCTATTGAGGGGAAGAAAATGTATCTTGCCATGTACTCTGAGGATTCCCTTCGCAAGAACGCAAAAATGGCAGTGTTCGGTTCTGCTGAGTTTATTACCGATGATGCGATGGCAACAGATTACTATATCAACCCCGTGAATTTGTTCCTCTCCACCATCACATGGATGTACAACAGCGATGTGGATATGGAGATTGACAACAAAAACAAGACCTACGATGCCCTGAATGTCAAAAGCGAGGATGCAGCAACAGGTTATATCGCACTGTTTGTGGCAGTTCCAGTTGCAATCACACTGGTGGGCGTTATTATCTGGCTGAGGAGGAAGGACGCATGAAGCCCGTTCGCTGGATCATTGCCCTTGTGGTCGCTGTAATCGCACTCTGCGCCGTTTATTTTGTGGTTGACAAGAATGCGGACGACCGTGAAAAGCAGCAGCAGCTTGGTGCGGCAAAAACCCTGTTTTCCTTTGATACATCCACGGTCAGCCGTGTGACGCTGGAAAGTGAGGATGGTTATTTCGCCTTTGACTGGGATGCTGTCAATGCCACTTGGCAACTTGCCAGTGCTGATCAGTTCAGCTTTAATACCTACGCAATTTCTACAATTTGTAATTATTTCAGTGAGCTTTCTTCCGAAAAGACAGTTGTGTTTGACTGTCAGGATACTGCCGTTTATGGTTTTGATACCCCCACCGTGCTGAAGGTCTACACAACGGGCAAGGGCGAGGAAGATCCCTACGTGCTGTATGTGGGCGACAGTACTCCCACCTATGATGCATACTATGCCATGCTGCCCGATTCCAATGACGTGTACACCATCGGATACACACAGGGCTCTATCTTCTGCGCAGATAAGAATATGCTGAAAAATACCTACCTCTTTGATACATTCAGCACATTAGTGGATGCCTACGAGCTGATCCGCGACGATAAGACTGTGTTTTCGCTTGAACGTGGCAGCGACTCTCTTTGGAAGATGACCTATCCACGCCCCTATACCGTGCATTCTTCTAATATCACTGACCTGATGGACAGTTTGGTGCGTGTGCAGGTGGATTCGTTCGTTGAGGAAAACCCGGCAGACCTCGCAAAGTATGGTTTGGATCACCCGCAGTATACCCTGAAGCTTCACGGTATCGTCAACGGCAACGCCGTCAGCCGTGAACTGCGCTTTGGGGATATGATCACCGAAAACGATAACGAAACGCAAATGTACGGCTATATCTCTGATAGCGACCAGGTGTTCATCATTACCAAAGCTTCGGTCAGTTTCTTGGATAGCAATACCATGCAGTATATCTTGCCTTATTGTGTGGATGTGAGCATCGAAGACCTCAGCAAGATTGAGATTAACATGGGCGATGTGTATGATATGCACGAAACGCTCTATCTGGATTACGCCAATGAGCAGTATGCGCTGGGCGATATTGATATTGATGCCTACGATGATGAAGATATCCTGACCCTGTACCAGAATTTCTATCGCGCAGTTGCAAATCTGCAATTCTCCGCAATGGATCTGGAAGCCGTGCCAGAGGGGGATGCCGCAGTGACTATCCTGTATACACATCTGGATGGTAGCGTGACTTCCGTAGAGTTTATACCACAGGCGGAAAACAATTTCTACCTGGTAGTGGATGGCGAATATACTGGTCTTACTGTGCGATTGAATCGCTTTACTGGAAGCTCTGGTATGGTGATCGCCTATGAAGCACTGCTGAAGGGTCTGAAAGACTTCAAGTAATCCGCGCAATGAATCAAATGCCGCATCCGATACTTTGGGTGCGGTGTTTTTGTTGACAAAACTGAAACATTATGATAGAATGAAATAAGTTGCAAGAAAAGAGGTGTATCCATGCGGATTTTCGCCCTTTGCCCCGAATTGTTCGGGCTGCTTTCGCGTATTCTTACCCTGCTTCCGATATGGGTTACTGTCATGTGTTTTGCTTCTCCCCATAACACCTCGCCCCTGCGATGGTGTTGGTTGCTGCTACTTTGTGGTTTTCTGCCGGCACTTGTGGGAAGATTTACAAGAATCGGGCAAAACCGCGCCGTGCGTGCGATATTTGCCTGCCTTTGCTGCCTGGGATGTATATTTGCCACTTATCGGGGGATCGGTAATGTGGCGGCGGTATTGCTTGCTGTGGTTACTGCGAGTTTCGGCAGCCGCTCATCACAAAAAGAATCTGAGACACTATTTGATCACACCATTTTTGTGGGATACCTCACGCTGGAAACATTGTCCCTGATTTTGCTGGGTGTGGTGGAGATCAACATTTCTATGCCCCTTGCCATTGGCTTAACAGCTTATCAGAGCGTGGTGTTTTTCCTGCTCTGTAACCGTTATCATCTGCTGCGATTGGTGAATCGCCGATGTGACGGTGGAATGGCGGTACCCACTGAGATTCTGCGCAGTAACCGCCGAATGGTGCTTGGCATCGTTTTTTGGTGTGCGGTTGTTTTTTTGCTGAGCAAACCCATTGTTTCCCTGTTAAGGCTTTTGTTGAATGGTGGCATTGCAATGCTTGGGCTGGTGGGAAAAAGTATCATCTCATTGATCAGTGCTATGGGCGGCAGTGCCCCTGCGGCATCTTCAGGCAGTACCGAAGATGCTGCACCTGCGCCTACACCTGTTGCAGGCGGTAATCCGTTGTGGTCGTTGTTGTATCTGTTGATCATTCCCATGGTGATGCTGCTTTGGCACTTTATGCTGCGTGATTCTTTGCGTGATCTGGTGGAAGGTTTGCGGCAGCGTATGGGGCGTGCGCAGGTGCGCAGTCAAGATGTGCAAATCAGTGCCCAAAGCGAGTATGAAGATATCGAAACCATTTGTGGCATGGAAGATCGTGTGGATCAAGCGACACTGCGCAACTGGAAGAAAGCCTGCCGACGGTGGAGAAAAATGCCTGATTCTGAGCAAAAGCTGCGAGAGGGCTATCGTCTTGCGATTTGCGCTCCTGCTTGGGGTGCGGCACAGCCACTGCCCTCGGAAACGCCACGTGAAATCTCACAAAGAGGTGAACGTGTGCTGCCATCCCATACGCAGGAGCAGTTGGAGCAGTTTACCGCAGCATATCAACAGATTTGTTACGGCGGTGATGCGCTCTCGCCGCATACATTGCAAGCATTGGCGCAATTGCTGACCGATGTCAGCGATCAAAATTAGTACTACAGGAGGTTTGCCGTGCCGATTTCTCATGATGCAACACAACTTACTCCAGCCCAGCAGATTCGACTGGTGGGAGGAGGTTCCTTTTTTGGCTCTGCTCGTATTCCAGAAGCGGATATTCCACGCCTGCAATTGCTGGATGGCGGCACAGGCATGAATTTTGAACAGCTGTTCGGCGATTTTTTAAGCGATGCAGGTTACGGTGGCATTGGCGGTGATGCCTTGCGTGCCGTTTTGGCAAATTTTTATACACCAGAAAAACTGTCGGACGATGCATCCAAGGCACTGTACCATTGGATTTTTGCTCGTTTGCAGGAACGGTTTCCTGCTATGACACCACCTGGATGCTATCCACCTGGCATTTTGTTGGGTGCAACATGGTCGCCTGAGGTGGTAGGCGTGATCGGCGAGGCATTGGGCATTGAGGCACGCGCTTATGGCGTAAATGTGCTATTGGGTACACCAAATGTTAATCTGCATCGTGATGTGCGCAATGGCCGCTTGTTTGAAGGCTATTCGGAGGATCCCTGTTTGGTTTCCGTGTTGGCTCCAGAGCTGGTTAAGGGTGTACAGAAATACGGTGTTGCGGCAAATGTTAAACATTTTGCTGCCAATAATCAGGAAACCAACCGGTTGGGCATGAACGAAACCATCTCTGAGCGTGCCTTGCAAGAGTTGTATTATCCTGCTTTTCACGCTTGTGTAGATGCAGGGGTCGCAACCGTCATGAGTGCTTATAATTGCATTAATGGAGTGCCTTGTACCGAGAACCGTGAACTGCTCACCGATATGCTGCGTGACCAGTGGGGATATCAGGGTGCTGTGATTTCGGATTGGGGTGCAGTATATCATCCAGTGGCGGCAATTCATGCAGGCAATGATCTGCAAATGCCCGGGCCTGTTTCTCCTGATGCATTGACTGAAGCTTACGAAAATGGCAGTTTGAATCCGAAAGAACTAGCACTTTCCGCACAGCGTATGTTAGACCTTGTGCGGCAGTATGCAAGACCAGCCCATGGTGAAATCTCTGTGGCAGAAACCGACGCAGCTGCATATCAGGCTGCGGCAGAGGGCATTGTTATGCTGAAAAATAATGGCTGCTGTCCGTTGCCCACCAATGCAAGCATCGCCCTATACGGCGAAAAAGTGCCCCAGCTTCTGACTTGTGGCGAGGGCAGCGCTGGTATTCACACCACCCGAAATATTGCGTTGGATGATGCACTTTCTGCACGGTTTGCGTCAGTTGTTCTGCGTGATTTGTCAGTGGCGAATACCCTTGTGTACGTGTATGATCTTTCAGGGCAGGAAGGCAATGATCGCAAAACCATTGGGGTGCGTGATGCAGTTGCTTTGCAGTGGCAAACACTGCTTGCTGCCGCCGAAGCAAAGAGGATGCGAAAGATTCTGCTGCTGAACGTGGCTGCACCTGTTGCATTGGGTGAATGGGCACAGCGGTTTGATGGAATCTTTTGCGTGTGGCTGCCTGGTATGCAGGGTGCAAATGCAATCGCGGATATTTTAGCAGGTAAGGTGAATCCCAGTGGTAGATTGCCTCTTTCGTGGCCAGCCTGTATGGAGCATATGCCCACATATCTGAATTTTCCTGGTGATGGAATGCAGGTTTGTTATGGTGAAGGTATTTTTGTAGGTTATCGTGGATACGACAAGTGCGGTATCGTGCCGCAATACCCCTTTGGATATGGTCTTTCCTACAGCGAGTTTTCGGTAGAAAGCATCATCCCTGACCGTGATCGCTTTACTGACGGTTTGCAGGTATCGGTGACAGTGCGCAATATCAGCGAAATCAGCGGCAAAACTGTGTTGCAGCTGTATATCTCTGACCCATATAGTACGCTCACAAAACCCGTTCGTGAGTTAAAAGCCTTCCGCAAGCTACTGTTGCATGCAGGGGAGGCACATACCGTTTCCTTTTGGCTTACTGCTAAGGATTTTGCAAGCTATGATCCGAATTTGCATACATGGATTACGGAAGAAGGCAGCTATCAGATTGCAGTTGGATTCTCTTCCTATGAGATGCAGGCAAGCTGTACGGTGTATGCCGATGTCACTTCGCCTTACACCTATGGTGCGAATAGTACGGTAAAAACGGTGATGGAGAACGAAGCGTTACAGGATCTTTGCAGGGCTTTTTTTGAGAAGCGGCAGATGCCATGGTCTGCAATGCGTAACTCCTATGAATATACCGCACAGGATACTATTTCCAAAATCATTTGCGATTGCGGATGCACGGATGCGCAGGCGGAGGAGCTTTACAGGCAAATGGCACAGATTCCAAAACCGTAAGATAAAAAGCAATGCCACAGAAAGCTGCTTGAGATTCTATGCGATGCTACCGAACGCAGCACAAAAAGATTCTTTTGCGCATATGCTGTTAGTGCAAGCCATAGATTCGCATCATGGCTTGTAATCTTAACAGAAATGAGTGAGCTTTTATGATCATTGATGCCGGCATGAGTCGAAGCTGCTGTGGGGCGTGTAGTTATCCGACAAGTACTGCCTGCCCCACTACGGGGACTTATCCCACCGCAGGGACTTATCCTGCCACGGGTACCTTCCCCATGGCGACCAGTTATCCAGCCGCATATCCTGTGGGCTATGGATGTGGCTGTTGCTCTTCCCTGATTCCACCGTGCCCTACGACACCAGTCACCTCCACAATCAGTGCTATCAGCCACCAGCAGAACACCGCAGTTGCATCGTTGGCAGTGGGTGATTCAGTTCCTTTTGATAGCACAGGGCGCGCCATCGGTACGGATATCGGCTATAACAGCACCAACAATGCATTTGTCATCAATACCCCTGGTACCTATTTCTTTACATGGGATGTACTGGTACAGGCAACCGAAACAGCTGGTGATGTTCTGCTGCGATTGCAAACATTGGACGGTATGAACAGTCTTGCACTTTCGGGCGCAAATGAGGTATCAACAGAAGCTGGAAGCGATGTTAGCGGAAGCACAATTGCAACCTTGCCTGCTGGTGCCAATGTGGTGCTGGTTAATGCGGGTGCTGCACCCATTACACTGCCCGAGGCAGGTACCGCGCCGCAGGCATTTGTTGCTAGTATGACTGTGGTTCGTATCGCGTAATACTATTTTGACACAGCAGGGCTGTGCGGTGGGCAAATGGCTTGCCGCAGAATGCCTGCTGTGTGATAACGTCATGGATCGCTTCGCACAGAGCAGGTGCATCGTTAAGCCGTTGGGATGCTTTGTGCGGGGTTGCCCATGATACTTTACATCATGAAAGGTTGTTAATTATATGCAGGAAACGAAAAAAAGCAGCTTCAGTTCCAAAATTGGATTTGTACTGGCAGCGGCAGGTTCTGCTGTGGGGTTAGGTAATTTGTGGCGTTTTCCGTATTTGGCAGCGCAGTATGGCGGTGGAATTTTTCTGCTGGTGTATCTGCTGCTTGCCGTAACTTTTGGCTTTGCATTGATGGTCACGGAGATCGCACTGGGTCGAAAAACTGGAAAAAGTGTCATTGGTGCGTACAAGCAGCTCCACCCGAAGTTCGGATGGCTAGGTTGGGTTTCGGCGATTGTGCCGTTGATTATATTTCCGTACTATTGTGTTATCGGTGGCTGGGTGCTGAAATATCTGATGGTGTATCTAATCGGGCAGGAGTCTGCCGCAGCAGATAACGGCAGCTTTTTCAGCATATTTATCGGCAATTATGGCGAACCGATGCTGTTTACCTTTATCTACATGGCACTTACTGCTGTTGTGGTGATGATGGGCGTAGAAAAGGGCATCGAAAAAGTCAGTAAGGTGATGATGCCCATTTTGCTGTTGATCTCTATCTTTATTGCTGGCTATGTACTGACCATGGATGGCGCAATGGATGGTTTGATTTACTATATTAAGCCTGATTTTTCCAAATTCTCTATTAAAACTGTGGTTGCCGCCATGGGACAGCTGTTCTATTCCATGTCGTTGGCGATGGGCATTTTGTTTACATACGGCTCGTATATGCGCAAGGAGGACAATATTGAAAGCGCGGTGCGTCATATTGAGCTGTTCGATACGGGTGTTGCATTTCTTGCTGGTGTCATGATCATTCCAGCAGTGTTTGCATTTTCTGGCGGTGATGAATCCGCATTGGGTACAGGCCCCAGCCTGATGTTTATCACTTTGCCAAATGTTTTTGCGTCTATGGCATGGGGTAGAGGCATCGGCATTGTTTTCTTTGTGCTGGTAACATTGGCGGCACTGACATCCTCCATTTCACTTATGGAAACATTGGTTTCGGTTTTGTGTGAACGTACCAGGCTAAAGCGGATTCCTGCCTGCCTGATCGTCTTTGTGGTATCCTTTGCGCTGGCGATGCTTTCGGTGCTGGGTTACAGCACATGGTCAGATTTTACCATTCTGGGCAGGCAGCTTCTGGATTTCTTTGATTTTATCAGTAATAATATGATTATGCCCGTGGTGGCACTTTGCACTAGTATCTTAGTGGGATATATTCTTGGAACCAAAACCGTAGAGGAGGAAGTGGAGCTAAGTCATAAGTTCAAGGCAAAAAAGCTTTATTGCGTGGTGATCCGCTATGTTGCACCTGTGGTTTTGCTGATGATTTTTGCTTCACCTTTGTTGGGTATCTGATTGGTAAATACGTAGCCCAAAGGCTCCCGATTCTGCTTCGGGAGCCTTTGTTTGTCGAAAAGGATAGCATTCAGGCTTCGTGCAAGCTTTTGTGCAAGAGATGCCAGTGATTTACAACTTGATGACTTTACGACATTGAAACTTTCATTATCAAATCGTTGCTTGCTGGGTTCTTGTCTGAAATCTGCATAAAAGCATATGTTAGCATAAACTAACCACTTGTGTAAAACTCCAAAATGTGCTTCTTTTGCCCTGTTTCCCCTTGACAAATTCATAGAAAGGTTGTATCATACAGTTTGGTAAGGCTAACTTGGTATTGCGTGAAAAGGAGAATATCCTATGAAAACCCTCAAAGATGCAAAAATTGGCTCGACGGTGCGCGTGGTAAAGCTGCACGGTGAAGGCGCATTGCGCCGCCGTATCATGGATATGGGCATTACCCGTCATACTGAGATCTACATTCGCAAAGCCGCACCACTTGGCGACCCTATCGAGGTGCAGGTGCGTGGCTACGAGCTTTCTCTGCGCAAAGCAGACGCAGAAATGGTAGAGGTGGAGTGATTGCTCCTCCTTTGCTTTTTGATATGCAGTTAGCATAGAGTAATTCAAAAGATACAGGAGGGAGCAGGACATCGTATGGACATACGAATTGCACTTGCGGGCAATCCAAATTGTGGTAAAACCACGCTGTTTAACGCCCTGACGGGTTCTAACCAGTATGTGGGCAACTGGCCTGGCGTTACGGTGGAGAAAAAAGAAGGCAAACTCAAAAAGCAGGAGGGCATCATCGTTACTGATCTGCCGGGTATTTATTCGCTTTCGCCCTATACTCCTGAGGAGATTGTTGCGCGAAGTTATCTGGTGGAGGAACGCCCCGATGCCATTCTGAATATCGTGGATGGTACTAATCTGGAGCGCAATCTGTATCTTACTACGCAGCTTATGGAGCTTGGTATCCCCGTGGTTATTGCCATTAATATGATGGATGTGGTGCGCAAAAACGGCGATGAGATCGACATTGAAAGGCTTTCCAAGGGAATCGGCTGCAAAATCATTGAGATTTCCGCGCTGAGGGGCGAGCATATCATCGAGGCAGCAGAGCTTGCCATTGCAGCTGCAAAGGGCGGTACAGTTGTGCCGGGACATATCTTTTCGGGGACGGTGGAACACGCGCTGGCACATATTGAGGAAGCGGCGGTACATCATCTGCCAGAGGATAGACAGCGATGGTACGCGGTGAAGCTATTTGAGCGGGATTCTCGGGTAACGGAGAAAATGCAGCTGCCAGAAGCGACGCGTCAGCATATGGAATCAGATATTGCGGCAGTTGAAGCGGAACTGGATGACGATGCCGAAAGTATCATTACCAATGAGCGATACCTGTTTATCGACCGCTTGATGCAGCGTTGCTACAAGCGCAAGAATGCAGGCAGGCTTTCTGTTTCTGACCGCATTGACCGTGTGGTGACCAATCGCTTTTTGGCTCTGCCGATTTTTGCATTGGTAATGTGGTTGGTATATACGCTTTCTATCGGCACAGTGGGCGATTGGACTGTGGGCTTTATGAATGACGGCCTGTTTGGCTCTTTTGCTGAGAATTACGGCGATACTTTTATGGCGAACTGGGTCAGCATACCTGAATTGTTTGATCGTTGGCTTTTGAATGCCGTAGGGGAACCGATAATTGCACCGTGGCTGTATAGTTTGATTCAAGAGGGGATCATCGGCGGTGTTGGTGCGGTGCTTGGCTTTGTCCCCCAGATGATGATCTTGTTTTTGCTGCTTTCCATGCTGGAAGACTGCGGCTATATGTCTCGTGTGGCATTTATTATGGACAGGATCTTCCGAAAATTCGGACTTTCTGGCAAAAGCTTTATTCCACTGCTGGTTGCAACGGGCTGCGGCGTTCCCGGTATCATGGCAAGTCGCACCATCGAGCAGGATCGCGACCGCAGAATGACCATTATGACCACGGCGTTTATTCCCTGCGGTGCCAAAATGCCCATTGTCGGCATGATTACCGGTGCGCTGTTTGCCGATACATGGCAGGGCGGTGCATGGGTAGCGACAGCTTCGTATTTTCTGGGCATGGCGGCGGTGGTCATTTCAGGGCTGATTCTTAAGAAAACCAAGGTGTTTGCTGGTGATCCTGCGCCTTTTGTGATGGAGCTTCCTGCTTATCATATGCCTGTGGCAAGCAACGTGCTGCGCGCTACATGGGAGCGTGGCTGGGACTTCATCAAGCGAGCAGGCACGGTGATTCTGGTTGCAAGCGTTGCCATCTGGTTGCTGAACAGCTTTAGTTTTACGGGCGGTTTGCATTATATCACCGAGGGCGAAACGGATTCGATTTTGAATATCATCGGCAGTGCGTTTGCATGGGTGTTTAAACCTCTGGGCTTTGGCTCATGGCAAATGGCGGTAGCCACAGTGCTGGGCTTGATGGCAAAAGAGGAAGTTGTTGGCGTATTCGGTGCGCTGGCATCTATGGCAAACAGTGGTGTTGCAGATGTTCTTGAAAGCGGCAGTTCTGAGCAGATGGCGTTCATCGGGCAGGAATTTTTCGGTGGAAGTGGGCTTGCTGGTTTTTCCTTTATGATGTTTAACCTGCTTTGTGCGCCCTGCTTTGCTGCGATGGGTGCCATCCGTCGCGAAATGAACAGTTCCAAGTGGACATGGGCGGCACTGGGCTGGATGACCGGATTCGCTTATGTAACCTCGCTGATTGTTTATCAGTTGGGGCGATTTTTCACGGGCGGAGGCTTCGGCTTCTGGACGGCGGTTGCATTGGGGCTGCTAGTGGCGTTGATTTATCTGGTGGTACGCAAAAATCCTTATCAGGATGGCAAACTGAAAAAATAAGGGGGCTGCATGATGAATTGGCAGTCATGGCTGATACTGGCGATTCTTGTTGTGATTCTGACAGCGATTATCGCAAGGTGGATTGATAACAAACGGCACGGGAGGTTCTCCTGTGCTTGTGGCAGAAACTGTGGTGCCTGTGGAATGAATTGCCGCAACCATTCTGCCGATTTCTCCGCAGATGAAGAAAAATGATACAATAAAAGCACCCGGATTTGTTATGGATCCGGGTGCTTGTTTATGGTATCTGTCGGGCGCATAGTCGCGTGCTATGATATCGTTGTGGGCTTGAGCTGCTTTAAGTACTTGGAGGGATTCTTCTTCTTTTTCTCCTCATACATACGGCTGTCGGCGATGGTGATCAACTGGAACAGGGATGTACCTGCTACAGGGGTGGTGATATATGCGCCTACGCTGATGCTTAAAGAGTAAGGTTGACCGCTGTTGCGGTTGCAGATATCGATCTGCTCCTGCATTCTGGAACGTAATGCAAGCACATCGTTCTCGGTGTAATCGGTGGCGAAGATGAAGAACTCATCACCGCCGAAGCGACAGGCTAATTCGCCGTTGATGCAGCTTTCCTGCAAAATGGAAGCGATGCTGCGAATGGCGTGGTCGCCTGCCTTATGACCATAGGTATCGTTAATCTGTTTGAGCCCGTCCATATCCACAAACATAATCATGGCGGTGCGTTTTTCTTCTATGCAGCGATGAAAAGGCTCGCTGGTTTCACGGTTAAAGCCGTTACGATTAAATACGCCAGTGAGGGAATCCACGGCATACAGCTTATCCAGCTCCTGCACAACCTCATCCAAGCACAGCAGTTTGCGGAAGTTTTCCAACGAGTTGCTGATGTTAATGCTCCACGAATGGAACAGTGCGCTCGTCATGGGGATATCGGAATTGACGATGACGAAGTAGCCCAAGCAACGTTCACGGAAATGCAGCGGCACGAAGTACAGTCGGCGTGGGGTGTCGCTTTCTATGCGCAGACGCGGCAACATGATATCGGTATGGAAGCTTTCACCAACGGAAAACCTGCCGTCATAGTAAGCGAGGGGCAGCAGCATACGACCGGAATACCCCTGCGTGGTATACGAATCCTCGGGGATCTCACCAGTAATAAGGGTATCGTAGCGCAGACGCTTTGTGTGCCAGTTATCGTTGAGGCAGAGGTAAAACTCCTCACATTTGGTTTTCAGCACCAGATCCTGCATTGCGGTGATGTATTCATTAAAGGTATCGCATTCCACCAACGCGCATGACATTTGATTGAGCAATCCGATATCGGCATTGATGCCTTCGATCACCTGATAATTGCGCTGCTTGAACAGTGCGATATCCTCCCCTGCAACGGGTGGACAGCCGCAGCTTTCGGAATAGATTGGCACGGCACTGAGCTGCTGTACGCGGTCGATGATTTCACCATCTAGCAGGCGGCAGATCATTTCGCAGGCAAGCGCACCTGATTGCATCAAGGGACGCTCCACTGTGGTCAACGCCGGCGAGAAATTCTTGGCATTGTAGATATTATCGAAGCCAGACACCAAAACATCCTCTGGGCAGTGAATGCCGTTTTCTTCCAGAGTGAGGATGGCAGAAAGAGCCATGGCATCATTGGCACACACAATGGCATCAGGCATGGGCAACGCCGAGCTTAGAAACGCCCGTACGGCACGGCGACCATCTTTGGCGCGAAACGAACCGTGATAGATGCGCTCCTCCTCCAGCGGGATGTTATATTCCGCCAACACTTTGCGAAAGCGGCTCAAACGCTCCAGACTTTCGGTGTTGTCATCGGGGCCAGATATGAAATTGAAGCATTTTGCGTGATGTTCCTCAATCAGGTGGCGTGTGATCTGTTCCATGGCATCGCCGTTACGGATGCCCAGATAGTACATTCCTTCGATATCGCGGTCGATGCTTACAGCGGGGATTCGTGCTTTGGCAATGCGCTGTGCGATCTCTGCGACGAGATCGGAAGAAAAGGTATTAGAAAGCAAAATCACGCCGTCCAACAATTCAAAATTTGGCAGTGCATAGATATTATACTCGCCCTGGTCATATTTGGGGTTGGCCAGCATACCGCCAAAGGCGATAAAATGTGCGATATTGACACCATGATGTGCGGCGTAACGGTGGATACCATCCAAAATGGAACGCTGATACTCTTCATCAACGCCAGACGCGATCACAGCAACGGTGATGTCTTGATTCGGCATAAGGGTCACCTCAATCATTAAGATAATGGGTACATGACTTGTTTGCTTTTTGGCTTATATTGCTGATACGGCTTTCAATTGCCGCATCAGAATCATATCGTTACAAATATACGCATACAGTTTACCATAAATTCGTTCTTTTGTCAAGTATTTGTGCTTTTTTCAAGGCGAGGGTTCAGCATTATTCACAAATCAGGGACGCCTACTTGTGCATTTCGACGAAGCTGACCATGCTCGACGGTAGGTTGTGGGGGTGCATCCCTGATGTTTTTTGAATGCGCGCATAAAGGTAATATCGTTTTCAAATCCACAGGCAAGGGCGATTTCACGTATAGGAGCATCGCTGCCGATGAGCATATCTGCGGCGTGAAGCAAGCGGCTTTGCAATACATCGGTGTGGCATCCCACGCCAAAAGTTTCCTGATAAATGCGGTGCAGATGCGTTCGGCTGACATTGACCTGCGCACACATCTGCTCGATGCTCCACGAGGCGGCAGGGTCGCGGTAGATTGTCTGCCGCAGTGCGATCAGGCGGGTGCGGTTGTGGTGTCGTGCCGCATCGCGGCAGCGATATTGCACTACTGCTTCATACATGGTAAGTAGAGCGGAGAGCAGCGCGCAACAGACTGTGTTCTTCAGTGGCTGTGCCATGCGGGAGAAAAATACATCGGCAAGCTGTACCCCGATGCCATAAAACTGTGCTTGATCAGGCGGTGCATCAGCGGCAGTCAGGGCGATGCATTGGGCTTCATCGGCAAGTGGTACAGGTGCATCAGCTGGATCAAAACTTACGGTAAAAGCGGCACTCTCTGCAATTGCCTGGTAGTGCGCAGCAGTTGTGGGACGGCAAAGCAGCAGTGTCTGCGGCGTCATGGCAAGTGGCGTTTCCTTGATGTGGAGCAGTGCAGGAACATCAAAAAACGAGAGCATACAGCTTCCCGTGGCTGCCGCTGGAGATTCTGCGACAGCATCTCTGTTTGTGACTGCAAGAACACGCATAGATGCACACTCCTTTTTGAGATAGCAGGTGAAATAATTACACAGTACATAGTACATATTGCGCTGTGGTCAGAAAAAGTCATACGAATTTTCAGGCATGACGAAAATACGTGTTTTTTTCGTTGCCAGTGTTCGAAGAAAGAAAAAAGAGGAGACGATATGTCAGTAATAAAGCACAATTTGCCATTGCCAAATGTAGTGTGGTGTGCTATAATAAGCGTGTAAGCTTGAGTATAACGCTTACAACTTACATGAAATGTAGCAGGGCTCCTCTTTCATAATGAATGTTCGGTAGCCCCCTCTGCCGAGTAAAAGCCTTCCCTCTCTCTTTTCGCACCTGCTGCATTATTTTGAATGGGCGTAAATGCCGGTACACATTTGCGCTTACTTTTTTCCTTGAAAATCACTGCATCAGCGGTGATTTTTTTGTTTTTTCAGGGGATACGCCAACTGCACGGCTGTCTTACAGTATCACTATAGCATATTGTCTTAAGAAAAGCAAGGGCTTTTCGCTGAGATTTTTTATCGTGAAAGCAGACATCTGGGGAAAGAGAGAATCTTTTTTGTGCATATCCTCAAATTTTATGTGAATCGCTTTCATTTTGCTTCTTGCATCGTTTTACTCACTGTTGAATATCGGTTATATTATCCATAGAAATTGTGCCTTTTGTGCAAATTGCAGAATAATTGGAAATAACTATTGGATATTCTGCGAATTGACTTTTTGATTCTTCAGTACTTTCTCATAAATAATGCTGTTGAATTTTGTGAAAAGCGACTATTGCAATTTGTTGCGGAATCGGGTATAATGAGTAGGTATGCTCACAGGGTGGCGTGTAACGCCGGTGCAGCCGCCATCCGAAGCAATTAGCACAAAAAATATATTGCCGCACACACAATGCGGCGACAGACCATGCACTGGAGAACGGAGAACACTATGTCAAAATATTCGGAAGCCATCACACAGGAATTTTTGGAGAAGCTGCAAAGTCAGAGCAATGTTACCCCCGATGAGGCGAGTGACAAGCAGATCTATATTGCGCTTTCCACCGTCATTGCCGCAGAGCTGAAGAAAAAGCGTCAGAAGTTTATCAATCGCGTCAACTCTAACGGCGAAAAGCAGGTGTATTATCTCTCTATGGAATTTCTGATGGGTCGTTCCCTTAAAACCAGCTTGTATAATCTGGGTATTGCAGAGGAAATTGAAAAGACTCTGAAGAAGTACGATATTAACCCGGAGCGCATATACGACAATGAGCCGGACGCAGGTCTGGGCAATGGCGGTTTGGGTCGTTTGGCTGCCTGCTATCTGGATGGTCTGGCAACCACGGGATATCCTGCGACTGGACACAGCATTTGTTATGAGTACGGCATCTTCAAGCAGAAGCTTGAGGAAGGCTGGCAGGCTGAGTTGCCCGATAATTGGTTGCCCGGTGGCGAAGTGTGGCTTGATCCTCGCCCTGATCAGGCGATTGATGTGCATTTTGAGGGCGATTTGCAGGAATACTGGGATCACCAGTACCACCATATTTCCCATGTGAACTATAGTACCGTTACTGCCATCCCCTATGATATGTATGTATCCGGCTATGATAGCGATGCCGTTAGCGTGCTGCGTCTGTGGTCGGCAAAAGCCCCCAGCTTCGATATGCAGATGTTCAATCAGGGAGATTATTCTCGCGCGCTGGCACAAAACTCTGTTGCTAATGCTATCTCTAAGGTGTTGTACCCCAACGATAATCACCTTGAGGGAAAATCGCTGCGTTTGCGCCAGCAATATTTCCTCTGTGCCGCCGCCATTGGCGATATTGTCAATACGCACATGAGCGTTTATGGCACACTGGATAATCTCCATGAAAAAGTTGCTGTGCATATCAATGATACACATCCGACGCTTGCAATCCCTGAACTGATGCGTATCCTGCTGGATGAATGTGGCTACGGCTGGGATAAGGCATGGTATATCACCTCCCATGTATTTGCATATACCAACCACACCGTTATGGCTGAGGCTTTGGAGAAGTGGGATGTGAACCTGATGCGTCGTATTATTCCACGCGTGTTCTCCATCATTGTGGAGATCAATAACCGCTATTGTGCTGGTGTGCAGGAGCGCAACGGTGGCAACAGTGCCCTTACCACCAGAATGTCGATCATTCAGGATAACCGTATCCACATGGCAAAGCTCTGCGTGGCAGGCTCGCATAGTGTCAACGGTGTATCCAAGCTGCACTCCGAGATCATCAAGGAGTCTGTATTTGGCGATGAGTACGGTGACGCACCTGAAAAATTCAAGAATGTTACCAACGGTATCGCATATCGCCGCTGGCTGTATCAGTCCAACCCTGCACTGACTGCGCTGCTGAAGGAAACTATCGGCGACCGTTTCCTCAAAAACGGTGCGGCACTTGCCAAGCTGCGCGCCTTTGAAAATGATGAACAGCTGCTGCAAAAGCTGCTGGATGTCAAGGCGGGGAACAAGAAGGCGTTTGCCCAGTATATTAAACAGAGAACCGGACAGAAGCTGAACCCTGAAAGCATCTTTGACGTGCAGGTTAAGCGTTTGCACGAATATAAGCGTCAGCACCTCAATGCATTGAATATTATTGCAGATTACCTCTATCTGCTGGAAGACCCGAACCGCGAGTTTACCCCCAAAACATATATCTTTGCGGCGAAGGCGGCTCCTGGCTACTATCTGGCAAAGCAGATCATCAAGATGATCTGGTCACTTTCTGAGGAGATTCGCAAGCATCCCGTCATCAGCAAGAAGCTTTCTGTCGTATTCCTTGAGAATTACTGCGTGACCCTTTCTGAGATGCTGATGCCCGCATCTGATTTCTCCGAGCAGATCTCTCTTGCAGGTACCGAGGCTTCGGGTACCGGCAACATGAAGCTGATGCTAAACGGCGCGGTCACAATCGGTACGCTGGATGGCGCAAACATTGAAATCAAGGAAGCCGCAGGGGATGAGAATATCATTATCTTCGGCATGAAAACGGAAGAAGTCAACGAACGCAAGCCTGGCTATCATCCCGCGCAGATTTACGAGCATCATGATCTACTGCGACGCTGCCTTGATCGCCTTGACAATGATATCAACGGCTGCCGCTTTGCAGAGATTGCTACTTCCCTGCGGACACAGGATCCCTATATGGCACTTGCTGATTTTGACAGCTACCGTGCCGCACAGGCATATGCGGTAGAGTGCTATTGTGATCGCATGAAGTTTGCTCGTATGAGTCTGAACAACATTGCAGGCGCAGGCGTTTTCTCTGCTGACCGTGCCGTGACCGAGTATGCCGAGAACATCTGGAATCTGTGACCTGGCGATGAGACTGATCTATGACAGTTGGGACCCTGAATACAAGAGCGTTTTCGGTGCGCTGCGCCGGAACGCCCCTTGTACCTTTACATTGCGTCTGCCTGCGGATGTGAAGCTTGATTCCAACCCAATGTTGATTTTGTACCACATCGGAATGAAGGAACGCTTCATTCCGATGAATACTGTTCAGGCAGAGGATGGCGTGAAAGCCTACAGTGCGACCTGTTCTGCAAAGTATGCGGGCGTGCATTATTATTACTTTTCGTATATTAGCAATGGGCAGTGGCATTACATTAAAAAATCCATGGGGCATATCGGCGTGGATGCAGAGGGCGATTTGTTCCAGCTGACCGTCTATGACGAGAAATTCACCACCCCCGATTTTCTGAAGGGCGGCATCATGTACCAGATCTTTCCCGACCGCTTCTGCAAAAGCGGCAAGCAGCATGAGGGAGTGCCATCTGACCGTTGGCTTCGTGATGATTGGGGCGGTACACCATTCTATCGTCCAGATGAAAACGGGCATGTGTGGAATAACGACTATTTTGGTGGTGACTTGGAAGGGATTCGTTCCAAACTACCTTATCTGCGTGAGTTGGGCGTGACCTGCATCTACCTTAACCCCATTTTTGAAGCACATGAGAATCATCGATACAATACGGCAAATTATCGCCGCGTAGACCCGCTGCTTGGCACCAATGAGGATTTTGCACAGCTTTGTGCAGATGCGAAAAAACTGGGCATCTCCGTGATTTTGGATGGCGTTTTTTCCCATACTGGTGCAGATAGCATCTACTTTAATAAATTTAATCGATATGATACGCCAGGTGCCTATAACAGTAAAGAAAGCCCTTACTACAACTGGTATAGTTTTTCGCAGTACCCTGATGTGTACGAATCGTGGTGGGGCATTACCACCCTGCCCAATGTCAATGAGAATCATCACGATTATACCGACTACATCTGCGGCAAGGGTGGCGTGCTGGAATACTGGTTGGAACAAGGCGCGGCAGGCTTTCGCCTGGATGTTGCGGATGAGCTGCCTGACGCTTTTCTGGATAAACTCCATCGCTGCGTGAAGAACTTTGACGCCAACCGCATCATTATTGGTGAAGTGTGGGAGGATGCTTCCAACAAGGAGGCATACGGCGTAAAGCGACGCTACCTGATGGGCGATCAGCTGGATTCTGTGATGAATTATCCCTTTCGCAGTGCCATCATGCAGTTTATGGCGGGCATGAATCCAGAGGATTTTCGCATCGCCATTACCACTATTTTGGAGAATTACCCAAAGCCTGTGGTGGATGTGCTAATGAACTTTGTTTCTACCCATGATATTGAACGTGCCATTACTGTGCTGGGTGGCGAATCCTATGCTGGTAAGAGCAAGGAATGGGCGGCAGAGCGGTATCTCACCCATGAGGAATACTGCCGTGGTAAGCAGAAGCTGCAATGTGCGATGGTGTTGCAATTCTTTTTGCCGGGTGTGCCAAGCATTTACTACGGCGATGAAGCAGGCTTGCAGGGATACGGTGACCCCTTTAACCGCCGCTGCTATCCGTGGGGAGATGAGGATCAGGAGCTGATTGCGTTTACTAAGCGGCTGGGCGAGATTCGTCGCAAGCACGATGTTTTTGCTGAAGGCAGACTGCGCTTTCTGCATATGGAGCAGGATGCCATTGTGTTTGCACGGTATGATGTTATCACCAAAGAGGCAGTAGTTATCGCGCTCAACCGTACCGACCGTATCGTTACCGTGCCCATGCATGAGGGCTGTACACAGCTGCATATGATACAGGGTGAGGTCAATGATGGTTGCTGTATGCTGCAACCCTACGACTATGCAGTTGCTGCAACGACCCTGACTTTTGGCTAAGGGGGCTGTAAGTGCCATGGATTTTGCTACACTCCGTGTACAATACCCAGAGTTTCTCTATAACGGCTACACCGTTACCGCTGAAGACAATGCGCTGTGCATCGTGTATGATTTTGCCATTACAGGGCTGTGCGATTTCCATCCGCAGTGGCGTATTCCTTGTGAAGCACCACAAGATTTTGTAAATGATCCCACAGTGGCACGCATGGTGTTTTCTTTGGGCATGACTGAACTGGTCAGTTACTGGAAGATTACCTGCTCCCCCACCGTGCGTGTGTTGTGTGGCGCGTTGACTGATGCGCAGTGCCAGTGGTGGAAAACCCTTTATTTTGGCGGTTTGGGCGAGTTCTTCTATCGCAATGGGATTGATACTGCAATGTCGGATTTTGTGGAGATCCGCTGTGAGGGCAGACCACTGCCGGATATGCCATCTACCCGTTGCTTGAGCGGCAGATTGATCCCTGTGGGAGGCGGCAAAGATTCTATTGTCACCCTCAATCTGCTGAAAGAACTGCATAAGGATTCTGCTGCGTTTCTGATCAACCATCGGGATTCCTCCGTGGCGGCTGCAATGCTTGCAGGTATTCCACAGGAGCGTATCTACGAAGTTTCACGGACGCTGGACAAGAACATGCTGGAATGCAACGCGAAGGGTTTTTTAAACGGGCATACGCCTTTTTCAGCGATTGTCGCGTTTGGTGCTGTGCTGACGGCATATCTTCACGGGCTTCAAGCGGTGATTCTTTCCAACGAGTCCTCTGCCTGTGAATCTACCATTTCTCAAGCAGAGATCAATCACCAGTATTCCAAAAGCTATGCTTTTGAGAAGGACTTTTTTACCTACGAGCGTGATTTTCTCCGAAGTGGCGTGCAGTATTACAGTTTGCTGCGCCCACTGACAGAGTTCCAGATTGCAAGGTATTTTGCAGCACTTCCCGAAGCGTATCATCGAATTTTCCGTAGCTGTAATGCGGGTGCGAAAACAGATGCATGGTGTGGAAAATGCGCGAAATGTCTGTTTGTTTCGGTGATTCTGTTGCCATTTTTGCCTTATTCACAAATCGTTTCGCTGATCGGTAATGATATGCTGCGCGATGCCGCATATCGAAGCATTTTGCAGGAGCTTTGCGGGTTGCTGCCCAATAAGCCCTTTGAGTGCGTTGGCAGCCGCAAGGAAGTGAACATCGCCCTTTGTTTGGGTATTCGCCGCATGATGCAGGCGAATGAACAACTGCCCCAGCTGCTTGTCGAGTATCAACAGACGGCACTGTATGCAGAATATCTACCCATTGCGGCAGAGTTTGGTGGCGAATTTGATATCGAGCATCATTTGCCACAGGATATGGAGCAGCTTGTAAGATCCCAATGCGTGACCTCGTTTGAGCGGTAACGCACTTAATCACACAGAAAGGATGATTCATTCTATGGCACATATCGTTGTAACAGGTGGTGCGGGCTTCATTGGCAGCCATTGCTGCGTGGAACTGCTGCAAAAGGGGGAACAGGTTACAATACTGGATAACTTCTGCAATAGCAGCCCCGAAACATTGGAATCTATTGCCGAGATCACCGGAGTGCGCCCTGCACTTGCAGAAATTGATTTGTGTGATGCAAAGGCGGTTTCTGATTTTTTTGCAAGTACTTCGGTGGATGCGGTTGTGCATTTTGCAGGTCTGAAGGCCGTTGGCGAATCCTGCGAGATTCCCCTGCGGTACTATCACAATAATCTGACAGGTACGCTGAATCTCTTGCAGGCGATGGCAGCGAACGGCTGCAAAACCATAGTGTTTTCCAGCTCTGCTACCGTGTATGGTATGCATAATCAGGCTCCCTTTACCGAGGATATGCCGACTTCTGCTACCAACCCCTATGGCTGGACAAAGCAGATGATCGAGCAGATTTTGATGGATACTGCCGCTTCTGATGCTGGATGGTCCATTGTGGCACTGCGCTATTTTAATCCCATTGGTGCGCATCCTTCTGGCAAAATCGGCGAAAATCCCAATGGCATTCCCAACAATTTGGTGCCGTATGTGGCTAGAGTCGCCGAAGGCAGCCTGGCAAGGCTCAATGTTTACGGCAATGATTACGATACCCCCGATGGTACAGGCGTGCGAGATTATATTCATGTGGTAGATTTGGCAAAAGGGCATCTGTGCGCGCTGGATTACGCTGCGGCACATACGGGATTTGAGGCGATCAATCTCGGCACAGGTGAGGGGGCTTCTGTGCTGGATGTGTTGCACGCCTATGAAATCGCTTGCGGCAAAACTCTACCCTATATCATTGCACCACGCCGTGCAGGCGATATTGCAACTTCATTTGCTGCACCGCAAAAGGCGAAAGAATTGCTGGGCTGGGAGGCAAAGGCTGATCTGCTGACGATGTGCAAGGATAGCTGGAACTATACTTGCAAACAGCATGATCAAAAAAAATGCTGATTTTGTGCAAAATCAGCGAAACTTACATACCAGCTTTGTGAAAAACGCAGAAAATCGGCGAGGGGCAAAAAAAGCATTGTCCCTCGCTTTGTTTTGTGGTAAAATGAAAAAAGACAAAAGAAACACCCCGATGAAAATGCCACGCAGAGGGCAAACGCAGGGGACGATGTTTGAAAAATAAGAGAAACAAGAGAAAAGAAGGGAGATCGACATGTTTACAAAAAGCATCGGCATGGATCTCGGAACAGCAAATACGCTGGTATTTGTGCACGGCAAAGGTATCGTCATGCGTGAGCCGTCCGTGGTTGCCGTCAATACCCGCAACGACGCAGTCTGCTCCGTCGGCAAAGAAGCAAAGGAACTCATCGGCAGAACCCCAGGCTCAATCGCAGCAGTTTGCCCCATGAAAGATGGCGTGATTGCCGATTTCGATATTGCAGCCACCATGCTGCAAGCACTGATCAAAAAGGCGTTGAAGGGTACGATCCTCACTACCGCAGCACTCTTGATCTGCGTGCCGCTGGGCGCAACTGCCGTGGAACGTCGCGCAGTGATGGAAGCCGCCGAAAAGGCTGGCGCAAGACCCATCCGTTTGGTGCAGGCACCCATTGCCGCTGCGTTGGGTGCAGGGCTTTCCGTTTTGGAACCAACTGGTACCATGATCGTGGATATCGGTGGCGGTGTATCGGAAGTTGCCGTGATCTCGATGGGCGGCATTGTCGCTTCACGTTCTGTTCGTGTGGCAGGGGACGCATTCGACATGGCAATCGTTAACTACATCCGCCGCAATTATAGCCTGCTGATCGGTGAGCGTACCGCAGAAACCATCAAGTTGGAGATCGGCACGGCATTTCCGGAGTCACACACCGCAACGATGGAGATACGCGGCAGAAACCTGCTGAACGGGTTGCCGGAAAATATCATGATTACCTCTGAGGAAGTGCGAGAGGCCCTCTCTGAGCCACTTGGCAGGGTGGTTGAAGCGATTCGTGAAACACTTGCCCATACACCGCCAGAACTATCTGCGGATATCATTGAGCAGGGTATTACCATTTGCGGCGGCGGCGCACTGCTGCGCGGGGTGGATAAGCTTATCAACCGTGAAACGGGAATGCCCGTGTATGTGGCAGAGTATCCACTGGACTGCGTTGCCGAGGGAACGGGGCAGATTCTGAAGCATATGGAGCAGTATGAGGAGCTGCTCGCTGAGGAGATCAAGTATTATTGAGCCTTGCCGCCTTTCTATTCGATTGCACTCATTGTGAAAAATTGCCAAAACTAAGTGGAAAATCGTAGAGAGATTTTGTGCTGTAAAAGATGAGAAAATTGCAGATTAATATTGACCTTTTGCCTGTAACACGCTATACTATAAACGATGCCACCGTGCAGCGAATGACAAGAAAGGATGCGATTTGCTATGGTATTCGATAAAATCAAGGAGATTATCCTCGATCAGATGGATGTAGATGAGGATGATATTACGATGGATGCCGATATTCAGGACGATTTGCAAGCCGATTCGCTGGATATTGTGATGCTGATAAAGACCATTTCCGACGAATTTGAAATGGCAGTGCCCGATGATGCTGTGGATTCCATCAAAACCGTTGGGGACATCGTTGAGTACGTCGAGAATTATCAGTAAGCCCAAACAGTGCTTGACAAAGAGAGGCGGAACCTCGTCAGAGAGGCTCCGCCTTTTTGCGTTTTATAGGATTCGTGAGATTCACACCATAGGCTCTTCACAAAATTCGCATAGCAGCCCATTATCGGTGCGTAGTGTCCAATGCGGCAGATAGTGTTCCGTTGCGGTAATGCATTTGGGATTGCAGCAGTGATGCGCAGCGTCGGCTTGTCCGTGCATTAGGGGTAGCACTGTTTTGGTTTCCAGCAGAGTCAGAATCAGTGCCATGCGAACATACATACCATACTGGGCCTGCTTGAAATACAGTGCGCGATCGTCATCGTCTACTGCTACTTCAATTTCATCCACGCGGGGCAGTGGGTGTAGCACGGCAAGATCTGCCTTGGCGTGTGCCATTTTTTCGGGTGTCAGGCGGTAGGTATCCTTTTGCGCAAGATACTCTGCCTCAGATGCAAAGCGTTCGCGCTGGATGCGGGTCATATACAGGACATCCAACTCGCCGATCACAGCATCCAATGAGGACTCTTCACGGTACTCGCAGCCAGATGCCACAAGCATTTTTGTGATATAATCGGGTACACGCAGTTCGGGAGTGGAGATTAGAATGAAACGGTTGCCCTCATAGCAAGAAAGTGCCTTGCAAAGAGAATGCACCGTTCTGCCATACAGCAGGTCGCCGCACAAGCCGATGGTCAGATGGTCCAGCCGCTGTTTCTCCATTTGCAGGGTCAGCAGATCTGTCAGCGTCTGGGTGGGGTGCAGGTGACCGCCATCTCCCGCATTGACAACAGGGCACTCTGCCGTCATGGCAGCGGCCTTTGCCGAGCCAGCTTTGGGATGACGAATGATCAGGATATCGGAATACGTGCTGACCACTTTGGTCGTGTCCTTAAGGTTTTCGCCCTTGGAAACAGAAGAACTCATGGGGTTATCAAAGCCGATGATGCTGCCGCCCAAACGGATCATCGCAGATTGAAAGCTCATCTGTGTGCGCGTGGAAGGCTCGTAAAACAGTGTTGCCATGATTTTGCCCGCACACGCCTGTACATATCGCTGCGGATGCTTGTAGATCTCAGTGCCCAGCCTGATCACCCTGTTCCACCATGTCACGGGATAATCGTTGAGGTCAATGAAATGCGGATACTGATTCTCCATTTGTTTCACATTCCTTTCCGATAGGCTGCATCGTATATCATATTTCACCCTATCTTTCCTATTATACTACATTTTCCTCGCTTTGGCAAGACATATCCTCCAATTTTTTTATAAATCTTTGTTATGAAAACGCAGCGATTGGGGATGAAAGCTTCACTTGGCAAAACTTCCAGCAGCGTGCTGTGCTGGTGCTTCCAGCGATGCGATGTGATTTTCGGAACAAGATTGAGAAGCATTCCAGATCAATTGATTGGGAGCGCAGAAATCGCGGTATTTATGCAGGTGTTCTGGCAAACTCGTCAGAAAGCCACTCAAGCATTGCTTGAAAGCCATCTTCGGAAAGTGGAAAGCTGTTTTCGGCTTCGATGCCGTTTGCATCTCTGACCAGCTCGTAGCAGAGGTCTTTGCGCCACACGGCGACCAGCAGCGAATCATTTTCTGGAGAGATACGATACCGCATATTGCCACGGCTTCCAGAATGGACATTTTTCGCTTGAAAATAGAACAGCTTGGGAATATCAAAAGCATTACGTGGTTGATGTTCTGTCATGGTTCATTCTCCCTTTTGCGCGAGTATGGCGCGATCAGCAGCATTTACACTGCCATCGCCGTTGATATCGGCAACCAGCATTTGCAGGGCATCGGGCAGAGCCACACCGCTAAAAAATGCTTCCATAAGCTTATGGTCGCAGATATCCACCGTGCCATCAAGAGTGACATCCCCTGCAAGATACACATATGGCGTGCCGTATTCGCCCAAGCGAATCCAGCCGTTACTGCCATTCCATTGGATTTTTGCCCAGTCGCCTTCGATATCTATTACCATGACATGGGTGCCCAGTTTTATGATATCTGCCATGGCATTGTCGTTGTTGATTTCGGTGTACACATACAGAACATCTGCCACGACTACACAGTTGCCGAGGTTCGCGCGCCATGGTGAAGTGTGTGTTGACGGAGTATCTTCCGTTATCAGTGTGCAATAGGCAAGATAGACCCAACCCTCTTTGCCGTTGTAGGTGGTTTTGCCCCAGCCGTCATGCACCTGAGTGATGATCAGCTGGGTGTCCGTACCGATGTAGGCAAGGGTTTCGGAGGTTGTATTCGCTTCTGCGCGCAGACGCAGATTATAATTGCCTGTTGTATAGAGATCACGCATAGGCTCTTCGGGGAGATCGGGCGTGACAGGTTCTATGGGGAGAGGTTCGGTCACCAGTGTGCAATAGGCAAGATAGACCCAACCCTCTTTGCCGTTGTAGGTGGTTTTGCCCCAGCCGTCATGCACCTGAGTGATGATCAGCTGGGTGTCCGTACCGATGTAGGCAAGGGTTTCGGAGGTTGTATTCGCTTCTGCGCGCAGACGCAGATTATAATTGCCTGTTGTATAGAGATCACGCATAGGCTCTTCGGGGAGATCGGGCGTGACAGGTTCTATGGGGAGAGGTTCGGTCACCAGTGTGCAATAGGCAAGATAGACCCAACCCTCTTTGCCGTTGTAGGTGGTTTTGCCCCAGCCGTCATGCACCTGAGTGATGATCAGCTGGGTGTCCGTACCGATGTAGGCAAGGGTTTCGGAGGTTGTATTCGCTTCTGCGCGCAGACGCAGATTATAATTGCCTGTTGTATAGAGATCACGCATAGGCTCTTCGGGGAGATCGGGCGTTTCAGGGGTATCATCGGCGATTAGCGTACAATAGGGGATGTAGATCCACCCGATTTGTCCTTCATAGACTGTTTTGCCCCAGTTTCCCTTGATTTGTATAACGGTGAATGTGGTATCGGGAGGCAGCATGGTAAGCATTGCTGTAGATGTGGATGGCCCTGTGCGCAGGCGCATAGAATTTTCAGCGGTAGTATAGCGCAACGAAACATTCATATCTGCGTTACCCTCGCGACAGATACAGTAGCGCAGGGCAACCCACCCAGATTTTCCGTCAAGGGTGCAGTAGCCCCAATCGCCATTGACAGTCGTTACTGTGATCAAGGTATTAGGCGGCAGATATCCCACTGCCGTTGCCGAATTGACGGGTGCGCTGCGCAATGTCAGCGTTTGGTCATTGGTGCTGTAATCACCAGTAGTGAAAATGGAAACAGCAGGAGTACAGTATCGCATATTGACCCATCCATCCATGCCATTGTAGGAAATTTTACCCCAATCTTCCCCCACTTCAGTGATCTCAATATGCGTATCCTTGGGGAGTACAGTCAGCACTTTGTGTTCAGTACCTGCGCCGCTGCGCAGATTGAGGCGAGTGGTTGTCAAATATGCACCTACCGGTTGTTGGTCAGGGGATTCAGGTACAGTGACTGTGGGAGAATCTGCGCCACGGAACAACCGCACGCTTTCCAACATATAAGAGCTATATTTGTCGTACAAGACATCGTAGTTGCTGCCAGGATCAAACATATAGACAACGCCGTTTTCAATGCGGTCAATGGCAACAAAATGACTTGTACGGGTACCAGCAATTGTTTGGGTCAACTTGACTGCCACAAAGTAACCATCGGCGAGATATGAGGCTAGTTCTGTGATTTGCTCACGCTGATTCTTGCTGGAAAATGTTCTGGTGGATTCGTAACAGAAATCGGGTACCAGTTTGGGGATCACTTGCCATTGCAGATCGCCACTGGTAGAAAACCCACCATTTTTTGTGAGAAAATCGCAAAGCACGCCAGGGTCAAAACCATCGGGCACAGCAGAGTGTGAAGCGGCGCATAGAATCGCGGCAGCGGTGACGGCACAGCCGATTGAACGCATATCGCCACCAAATTTGCCCACGGGCAAATTCGCCCACGCGGCATTATATTGCTTCCAGTTTTTATATGCTGATGCAGCAGTTACGGCAGTGGTGATCCTGCTGCTATCCGCAGTAGCGGTAGCGTTGGCAATAAGCGCGGTGTTGTTTTGGCACAACAACATTGCTGCGACTGTGATAGAAAGCATTTGCCGCGCTGCTTTTTTGCGTGTGGTATTCAGCACGAGGAACCTCCTCCTGTTCATTTTGGTTTTCAGCCCTGTTGTGATGCAACTTTTGTCACCGCAGATTGTTGCTTGCGCTGCTGTTTCACGCAAGTGCGATATGCACTGCGGAGGGTGCAGTAAGCTGAGTAGCACTCCATAGCAAGGGCATCGGTGTAGCATTCGCCGTAGAAAGCTTGCTCCAGTGTGGTTTGCAGCTGTGTCAAAGCTACCTCTGCTTGATGATCGTAAGCAAACAGCGGTTGCATTTGTGCGCAAATTTCGCGAATTGTGGCTGCCGATGGCGTATGCCATTGCTTTTGCAATCTTGCATAGGCTTTGGACATCATGGGCAGACCTTTGCGTTTGCGGTAGATGCGTCGGAAGTGCTGTTCTGTGAGAATCGGCAGCAGGAAATGCAGAAACAAAACCAGTACGGCTGAAAGAATCAACAGGATGATACCTGTGCGCTGCAAGGTATTGATGACATCCTCCGCGCCAGCAAAGAGATCGGGAGATTGGTTGAGATCAGCAGCGGTTGCGTCCAGTGAGAGCCAGCCGTAGCCCGCAATATAGACTTCAGTGAAGGCGTGCGAGTGCTTTGCACGGATCACGTGGGTGATATTAGGGTAGCGTGCAGAATTGGCTTGTTCCGCTAATGCAAAGCCTTCAACGTAGCGTGCGTGCAGTCCTGCCGCACGGCAAAGCTCTGTCATTGCGGAGGCAAACTGATAGCACACACCCGTTCGGTTTTCAAACAGAAAGGTTTCCACATTGTCCGTATCGCCAATGGGGTAATCCGCATCATAGGTGTAGAATGAATAGAGATAATTGCGGATGGCATCTGCCTTTTCAAAATCGGTGGTCAGCCCCTCTGTGAGGGTTGCTGCAAGGTCGGTTACACGCGCGGGCGTTTCGCGCTCTACCGTATCTTGACGGTAATAAAGGGCAATTATCGTGTCAGAATTAAGAAAAGATGCCAGCAGGCACAGATCGGGGTGGTTTTCATAGGCATCCATAGACCACGACATCTCCGATACCAGTGCATGGACTTCTTCCATTGTCAGCTGTTGCGTGAGAAACTGCATTGCTTCGTCCTTGAACATAGAGGGGCTGAGATATTGCAGGCGGTATTCCTCCATGCGGATGATGGCGGGATTGGTGCGGAAAAACAAGCCATTTTTGGCTTGATACAGTTGGGTGTCATGGCGAGTTCTGCTCTCTGCCATATAAGTATGCAGTGGTGCCATATAGCTTGTGCTGTTGTACATGGGTGAATGAAACACCATAGTTCGTTCGTAATTCTGTGCAGAAAGCTGCATTTTAGAAATGCCTGTAAAGCCATATTTTTCGGCAAGTTCGGGATATGCCTCCTCTACCATGCAGAAGAACATATAGTAATCGTAGGGGGTGGCTGCTGCATTTTCGCTGAGATAATAGGGTGTGCCATTGCGCTCGTATTCTGCAATGATATCTTTCATCAGCAGCGTGGAGGGCGTGTAGTAGAAGAAGTCATAGGATGTGCTGTGGCTATCCGGATATGCTGCTGACCAGCTGTCGGTCGCGTAGTCATAGTGTGTGTATGTGGAAAGCCGTAGATTGAGATTTTCCTGTGATTCAACGTAGTACAGTGCCTGAGAAGAACTAAGGGAGGAATAGCTGCCGCCATCGGAGGAGTCGTTGAAGCCACTGATGGCATTGAGCAGGTAATCGGCAAAGGAGGAGGCGTCCAGCAATGTATCCAGATAGCTGCGGTCGGCAGTAATGGCGGGCTTGGGCAGAATCAACACCAGAATGGTGGCAGATCCGATAAAAAGCATGGCAGCGAGCCAGATGCCTCTGCCGAATAGTTCGGGACGGGGCATAGCGATCAGTTCTTTGATTCTTGCGTTGCGCAGCATTTCAGGCTCGGGCAGTTCATAGCTCCCTGCGGTGGGATCATAGGAATGCACGAGTTGTTCATTGCCGCAGTGCAGCTGCTTGCAATAGATCATCACCACAAAGTACATCACAAACAGCGCAACGATAAATGGCACGGGCATCACTTCCGATTCCTTAGCATAGATGGCAAAGGGGAAGCACATGACTGAAAAAGACATTAGCGTGCGGTAGATTATGTAGGAGTAATAGTAGACCACGGTGGAGATGAACAAGGTGAACAGTAGGAATAATGCTATGGTATATGGCCCATAAAAAGCATTGATGACCGATTGCGGCGTTAAAAACCAAACCATAAAGCTCAAGTTCACATCGGTGCCGATGGGCGCAAAGATGCCCCCGAAGGCGGAATGATCGCCGCCAACAGTGATGCAAAGACCTGCCAATAAAAAAGTCAGCACGCATACCACCACGTAGAGTGCGCCGCCCAACAAATGGTGTTTTTTCACAAAGTGGAGCAGCTTGAATGTGCCCAATTGCAGCATCAGCCCCAACAGAAACCACAAGGGTGTGTATTTCGCACCGTAATGATAAAAGATAGAGGTGACGGCAATCACCGAATACAGCAGCGGGATATGCTTTGCATCGAAGATTTTTTTTACGATGGGGTGCTGTGCGAGTTTTTGCAGCCATTCAGATGATGCATTGGGCGTGGCTACAGTATTCTGCATACGCCTAAGCCTCCTTTCATGGGGGGTCAAGATATCATTTCATCAGTGGGATGAAGCGATGTTCCTCATTGATCTGCCACAGGCTTGCTGTTTGGGGATATCCTTCTGTGCGCTTTGACGACGCAGGCTGCACAATATGCAATACTGCGGAGAGCGATTCCAGGGCGGTGGCAGTTTCTGCCGCCATGCAGGTGGAAAAGTGTATGAGGATCAAATCGCTGTGCTGGGTGACGGCATGGGGCAGCAGGGGGCTATCCGAGAGGGCATAACCGCTGCGAAAACCGCCGCGCAGCAGTCGTGTAGATTCCTGTGTGACCTGTTCAGGCATATCAGCAGCCAGCTCTGTCCATGCAGCGTTTTCGTTCTGATAATACAGCACGCAGGGATATCCTTGCTGCAAGCAAAGGGAGATTAGTCCCAGTGCGCTTTCAATCAGTAACTGTTCTGCCGACAGACATTTTTCCATAGCAGCGTTGCCGCTTTGCAGATTGGGATCGCGGTGAAAATCCAGAATAACGGTCAGCTTTGCGAGTGCCGCAGGCTCATCCTTGCGCACCATCAGGTTGCGCCGCTTGGAGGAAAGCTTCCAGTTCACGCGCTTGAGGGAATCACCTGGGATATAGTCGCGATGCTCATAGCCGGGGGCAGAGGACGCGGAAAACACAGGCGTTGCTTCGCTGTCGTCATCAGCGGTGATGGCATCGTTCGCTACATTTTGAAACAGGCGATTGCTGGTTTGCATAGAGGGGATTTGCGGTAAAATCAGCGTAGTGCCCTGTGGCTCTGCGCCAATACGGAATCGAAACAACCGCAAAAAATCGGTCAGCTCCAGTTGGGTCAGGCGCACTGCTGCCTTGCCGCAGTATCGGGTTGTCAGCGAAATATGATATTCGCCACGGTGCTGCAAGCCCATGGTAAAGCACAGTGGCAGCATATCGGGTGTATGCTGTACCGCCTGATGTTTTTCGTGCCGCCTCAATGCAATGCGATATTGCAGTGTGGCGAAGAGATCATTACCGCGGCAGACAGGTGGATCAAGAGGCTCTGCGGCTGTGAGGTTGAGCGGTGTAAAATGCGCATCGGCATACAGCCGCAGCCGCAAAAACGGCATAGGCAGGATTGTTCGCTTTGTCAGCACAATGATTGCTTCCGTTTGCCTGCCCTTGCTACATTCTTCTGACAATTTTACTTCGATTTGTAATCCGTGTTTAGCAATGAGCGTAACGATCAAAGAAAGCACAGGCATCATTAACAAAAACGCAAGCATCATCACGCCAATGCTGCCATCCATGTACAGCGTAAAGATCAGTGCAACACCAATCGCCGCCAGATATCCTACGGGAATCATGTGGCATCTATCGGCACTGCCACCGCAGAGAGTACATCTCTGACTACAGCAGCACCATCGGCGTATCGAGATTTGCCCTTAGGCGAAAGAATCAGACGGTGTGCCAGTACACTTTCCGCCATTTTTTTAACATCATCGGGCAGCGCGTAGCTTCTGCCATCTAAGAAGGCATTTGCCTTTGCTGCCTTAAACAGCGCAATGGAGCCGCGGGGGCTTGCACCCAGTACCAACGCCTCGTGATGGCGTGTGGCATCGGCAATACGCAGGATATAGCGTCTGACAGGTTCACTGACAGTGGTTTCCTGCACGGCGGCCTGCAACCGCAGGATATCCTCAGTGCAAAGCGCGGGCTTTTCAATGTTGCGTATGGGATTATGCCGTTCGGTGCGTGCAAGGATCAGCAATTCTTCATCCTCGGTGGGGTAGCCCATGCTGATACGCATGAAGAAACGATCCATTTGCGCTTCGGGCAGATGGTATGTGCCGTAAGTTTCTACGGGGTTTTGTGTCGCGAGTACCATAAATGGCTTCGGCAGCGGATGCGTCACGCCGTCAATGGAGATTTGCTGTTCTTCCATGACCTCCAGCAAGCTGGATTGTACCTTTGGAGAAGCACGATTGATTTCATCGGCGAGCAAAAAATTACACATGGCAGCACCTGGGCGGTACTCTAGTGTAAATGTTTGTTGATTTACCAATGTGAAACCCGTAATATCCGAGGGCATTACATCGGGTGTAAGCTGAATACGATTGAAGGAGCCGCCTACGGATTTCGCCAAAGCCGCAGCGACCTGTGTTTTGCCAACGCCAGGTACATCCTCCAACAGAATGTGACCGCCGCAGAGCAGTCCAGCGATAATGCAGCGCACGGGCTGTTCTTTTCCGACTATGACAGCGGAGATACTTTCCTTCAGAGCTTGAATTTTCGTCTGCATCGCAAGAGTTTCCTTTCTTTTCGTGAGATTTTGGAGCATCGTTTGCCGAAAGCAGATACTTTTACAAATGCTATTATACAGTATTTTCCTTTAAAATGCAAGCGATTTCAATCATTTTTATGCAAAACAAAAGCTCCGGGTACTGTACATACTCGGAGCTTTTGCGCGGTATTTCGTTTACATCTGTGCGTTGAATAGGCTTTTCAGGCTGTAGACCACATCGTCGCTGTCAGCATTGATACTTGCGGCCTCATTGATGGAGGAAAGCTCTGCCAGTGCATCAAGGTTGGCATTATAGCCGATGGTATAGCAAGGAACTTCCAGCCCTTCTACCACATCGCGGATATCGCTGAGCTTGTTTCCGATATTGGTTTCGCCGTCGCTGAGGACAAACAGCAAGGGCTTGATTTTCTGACCAGTTTCCGCTTCTACGGTTTCCTGCGCCTTTATGAGCATATCGAGTGCCACTAGGACTGCGTCATAGGTAGCAGTATTACCGCCTGGAGAAAGATCCTGCACAGCACCGGTAAAGTAGCTTCGCTGGTTCAGATCAAAGCGGTTAATGGGCAAATTGATTGCCACGTCAGTGCTGTAGCTGACCAAACCGACATAGTTGGTATCATTAATGTACTGCGATGCATTGATGAGAGAGGCTTGCAGCTCCTGCAAAGGAACGCCGCCCATACTACCTGAAACATCTGCTACGAACACCGCCATTACGGGCTTGCCAGCATCCTTTTCTTTTTTCCAAAGCTTTTGTGCGCTGAGCATGGTATCGCCGCTGATACCTTCTGGAATGTTGCTGGTGTAGTCCTCCATCTGGTTAAAGCCATACTCTTTGGCAAGCTGTTGATTGTGGTCGGTGAGGCAATAATCCACAAACATGGTAAGCAGAGCTTCTTCATCGGCGGTCAGGTTGCCGATCGCGTACACGGGATTATCATGACGCACGCCGAATGGTACAAATTCGTAATCACGCAGCTCAGTGGCATTGTAATAGCCTTGGGATTCCAGAATGAAGGCATCCAATACACCGCTGTCTGCTGCATCACGCATTTGCAGTGTAGAATACGCTACAAAAGGCACATTTGCCTGGAATTTCTGGAATTGTTCCACCGCTTTGTCACTGAGAATATCATTTGCGTCAAATTCGTGCAGGGCATTGAGCAGGAAATTCATGCCTGTGGAGGATGAATACGGGTTGGTATAGCCCATGGAGATCTCGCTTTTGATGGTTCCTTCAATGATGGTACTGCTGTTGACCTCGCCATAGGAATCCTTCAGCCTCTTGTAGGTATCCTTGTTGATAAGGATACCTGCACAGTTGCCTGCAATACGATCTTTCACCATGCGGATATCCACGTTTTCGGCAGCAATCATTTCGCCCCACAGAGTGTTAGAGGGTGTGTACACCTCTGGCACATACTTACCAGAGATGATGTAGTCGATTGCCGCACCAGAAGCGATGGGACGTACAGAAACCGTCACCCACTGCCCGTTGATCTGGTAATGCTCGTTATTAAAGGCCTCCGCGACTTCGTTAAGCCACCCGTCAGTGCCTTCAGAAGATTTCTCGGTAGAAGAAAATAGCTCAATATTGATATCACCGTACCCCTGTACGCTTAAGGGGTATTGTTCGATATTGGGCAATTCCTCGGCAAGGTTGCTGCCAGAGATTTCCACCGTTGCCTTACGTGGCTCAATGGTTTCCACATCAATTTTTTTGAGCTTCTTTTGCAGCTGGGTCATGGCACTTTCCTTGGTGATTTGGGAATCGGTTTTGCCAAGGCGACCCACCACGGCGATGCCTGCAACGATCAATGTGACAAGCAACGCACCAATTACCGCAAGAATCGTAATCTCCTTACCCTTTGTTTTGTTTGCCATTTTTTGCTCCTTTCATTATTCCATCATCTGCGTAGGGGGCTGCTGTTGGTTTTCACCAGTGGGTGTTTGCGTGATCTGTCCGTTTGCCCACACATCGGCACCGCCATTGCGCACGCTGCGCAGAGCAGCGGTCAACTCGTTAAGACAGGGTGTGGAGATTGCCGAATGATCATCGCCGATCTGCGAAACTTCCAAGATCAGGTTGTCGAAATCGGAAAGCACATGGGCGTTTTGCCCAAGCACTTGTCGCAGATACAGCATGTGGGTCTGATACTTTTGCGGCTCATTTGGGTCAAAGATCATCACACGATTTAGTACGCGCTTGCAGTTGTTGAGGATATACTCCTCCACTTCGGCGGCGGTTTGCAGAAAGGGGCTTTCGGTATCGCTTGCGAGGATTGCCTGTAACGCTTTCTGCTTGCGTTCCAGTGATTGCAGCTGCCGCAGCGCGATTCTCATTTCATCGGGGAAGGCGGTATCCTCGCGAAGCCATGCTTCAAATGCGGCGATGTAATCACGGGCATCCTTCAGCCGTTTCGCATCGCTTACCGATGCAGCGGAATTGCCTTTCAGAATGAGCCAATCCACCAGCAATGAAAGCCCGATGACACCGATGAGTGCGAGATATTTTCCAAAGGTGAAGGGCATTGCAGACAGCAAAGCGTACAGATAGATCGCCAATGCGCCTTCCGCGATGGTAAGCAGGCAAAGCAAAACGAGGGTGCTTTTCTTCATAGGGGCGTTGTACTCCTTTCTGTATCAGCATGATAGAGGTGATGCAGCGCAAAACGACTCTGAGGCTTAGTGATACATCCACACTGTAGACTTTACGCATATCACATAAGTTGTATGATTCTATGATACCATAATTCTATTGAAATGTCAATCATCCAAAAGAGCCAAAAAAACCAGATTTGGCGGAAAAACAGAAAAGAGAGCGGCATTTTGCCACTCTCTTTTACGGAATCTTGTTCTTTTGCGGTGCAGTCAATCAACAGATTACTCAGCGTCTGTGGATTCGGTGGCTGCCTCATCGGAGTAAACGACTTCCTCGGCATCCTCAGCAGGAGCATTCTCCTCCAGCACTGCACGAATAGACAGGCTGATGCGCTGCTGCTCGTTGTTGATATCGGTGATCTTTGCAGTCACAACATCGCCGATTGAAACCACATCCTTGACATCGGAAACGCGTTTCACATCCAGCTGAGAAATGTGAATCAGGCCGTCAACGTTATCGGCAATGCGTGCAAATGCGCCAAAACTGGTGATGGAAACAATCGTTGCCTGCACGACCTGACCGATGCTGTAGGCTGCGACAAACTTTGTCCAAGGGTTATCCTCGGGACGGCGATGCCCCAGAGAAATTCTGCCAGTTTCGGGATTGAGTGCCTTGATGTAGACTTCCAAGGTATCGCCAACTGCGACAACATCGCTGGGCTGATGGATTCTGCTCCAGCTCAACTCAGAAACATGAACCATGCCGTCCACGCCGCCGAGATCGACAAACGCGCCGTAAGAAGTCAGGGACTTGACCTCGCCAATGTAGACCTTACCCACTTCGGCTGTTTCCCAGAACTTCGCCTTTGCGGCATCGCGCTGTGCCTTTTGCACCTGACGGATAGATCCCACGGCTCTGCGACGCTGTTCATTGACATCAATGATAACAAACTGCACATTCTGCTTTACCAGAACGCTCAGGTCGGCATCTCTGCCTAGACCAGAGTGAGAAGCAGGGATGAACACGCGCACGCCGTTGCAGGAAACGACCAAGCCGCCCTTGACAACGCTCTGCACAGTACCCTCCAGCACCTCGCCGGATTCCTTCGCCTTGAGGATATTCTCAAAGCCGACAAGCTCGTCAACACGGCGCTTGGAAAGCATCACAGTGCCTTCTGCATCGTTGACCTTTATGACGACCAGATCCAGTTCATCGCCGACCTTGACCAGGTCTGCGGGCTTCTTGGAAGCGTCATTGGTCAGTTCGGACAGCGTAATATAGCCAGTCTGCTTTGCACCAACGTCAACCATCACTTCGTTATTGCCGCTGATGGAAGCAACGATGCCGACAACGCGATCTCCTGTACGAATTTTCTTTGTGAAGGTCTTGTCAAGCTCCTCCTCAAATGCAATGCGAAAGTCCTCGCTTTCAGGGATTGTGGTGTCGGTGTCAAAAATTCCAGACATAATGCTTTGAACCTCCTTAATGATGTGGGCGGGTGTACTTGCGCCGGCGGTAATACCGATATGCAGATGTGGCACATCACCTTCCGCGATCTGGCGGTTGATGATCTTCTGGGCTGTTTGCCGCAGTATCGGTACCAGATTTTGCAGCTCCTGCGGTTCTGCGATATGCCAGGTGGGACAATTCCTGCGACATACATCGTAGAGCTTGACGGTATTGGAACTGTGCTTTCCTCCTGCCACGATCATCAAATCGGAGTGCCGTGAGAGGACATCCGCGTCTGTCTGACGGGCAGCAGTTGCGTTGCAAATGGTATCGAACACCATGATATCGGGACGTACGGTCGGAAGTGCCTTTATACACTCCCCCCATAATATTTTATTATAAGTGGTTTGGGCGACAATTGCAAGCTTTTTTTGCAAATTTCCAAAAGTTCTACCAATACAGCATTTCAGCTCGTTCTCATCGGAAAAAACTGTATATTTTTCCGTACAGTGTCCAACGATTCCTTGCACCTCAGGGTGCTTGGCATCGCCAGCGATAAGGACTTCCTTGCCCTGTGCAGATTGTTCTGCCACGATTCTATGAATGCGTGCGACAAAGGGGCAGGTGGCATCAATGACGGGATTGCCCATCTCTGCCAGTGCGTCATACACCGCCCTGCCAACGCCGTGCGAGCGGATGACCAATGTTTCGCCCTCAGCAAGCTCCTGCGGGGAGGAGATGATTCTTGCGCCGCGCTGCAACAAATCGTTCACAACGGCATCGTTGTGAATAATAGGGCCGAGCGTGGCAACGCGCTTACCCTGTGCCAAAGCCTCGTACACAAGCTTTACGGCGCGATCCACGCCAAAGCAAAAACCTGCGGATTTGGCAGTTTCAATGGTTATCTGCATCACGGAACCTCTTCGTACTTGATTTCTTCGCTGTGAACAAATCGCACAGCACCATCGGGGTTGCCGTCGCGGAAGTGTTCATACAGCGTCATGGTATCACATACAGCGTCCAATGGCTTTTCGCCGTCGCAGCCTGCAATCACGCTGATATAGGTCTTGCCGCTTCTGTCATCCACCGCCCACGATGCAAGGCATTGTCCTGCGGCATCGGTGAAGCCTGTTTTGCCTCCCCCAAAGGTGATACCATCGGGAGGATTTGCGGGCTGACGGAAAAACACGGAGCTTTTCAGCACCAGTCCATCGGGATGTGCCGTGGTAGCGGCGGTAGTATATTCAGCGGTGGACATGATCTTCTTACACAACGGATTCTGCATGGCGTACTCCAGAATGCAAGCGATCTCGGCGGGGGTGCTGTAGTGATTTTCGTCATGCAGACCTGTGCAATTGACAAAGTGGGTCTGCTTCAATCCCATTTCGGTGGCGTAGCGATTCATTTCATCCACCAAAGCATCCTCGCTGCCGGCAGAGAAGTTTGCCAATCCCACGGCGGCATCTGCGCCGGATGGCAGCATCATTGCATAGAGCATATCAATAATGCGGCATGGCTCACCATCGGCAAAGCCGGCACAGAGCAATGTTTTTTCGTGCAATTCTGCAATCAGCTCTCCATCCATTAAATACGCCTGATAGAGTTTTTTCTCATCGTTGCCCAGCAATTTCAGCACGGTCAGCATCGTCATGATTTTTGTCATGGATGCAGGGTAGATCACATCCTCAGCGTTTTTTCCCGCAATGATTTCGTGACTCTCCATATCAATGAGGATGGCATTGCGTCCGTAGATGAGTGCATCATCGGTGATGGCAAGCGTTTGGGCTGATTGGGTTGCAATGGGCGGATACAGGCTCACAACGGGTGTCGTTGTCGTAGTAGTGGTTGATGAGGACGATTGCAGCACAGTGGGCATATCTTGCAGGGAACTGTTCGGGTCATCCTCATGGGAAAACAATCCGCATAAAAAACAGATTAGCAGTACAAGCAGCAGAACGAGGAAGAGTGCGCAGACGGCAATTGCGAGAACTCTTGATGGGTGGATGCGCCGCTGCGCGGAAGATGGTTGTGACATAGCTTGATTTCACCTCTTGATTTTCGTTGCCTGTTGCCGCTTGCGGCTGCTGTTAGTTGATGATGGTGTCGGCAGCAGCTTCCTTATCTGGTTCGGCAGACTCATTTGCAGGTGTTTCCAAAATGGGTGTATCCGCTGCGGGAGATGCTTCCGTAGGTACTTCGGCTGCTTTTTCCGGTAGGATATCTTCCACAGCTGTATCTGCCACAGGAGTTGCTGGTGACGCAGGTGGGTCACTTTGGGGTGCGCCACAGTAGATACAGAATCTTGCACCTTGTGCCAAAGCACGGTGGCAGGATATGCAGGAAACGGTATCTGCGGCGGGAACAGGCATTCTTTCGGGTACATTAAAGGAATCGGGTTGGGTGTTAGCATCGATGCTGCGCATAGCAACGGGTGCAACTGGTTGGTTATTTGCGGCAAGGGCTGCATCCACACGATTTTTTGCCACTCGGCGCATAATGGCTGCGGTTAAGATGAGCAGAATGCCAATGAAAACACCTAATAGGCTGATGCCCCAGAAGGGATGCACCAACACATCAGTGATGATATGCAACGTAACCGCGCCATCGGGGGTAAATGCGCCAGAGATGCCATGAACGGCGGCTGCGATAAAGGTCAGTGCAGCAGGTATCAGGATTGTAACACCCATAATCACACACGCACCACTCTTGGATTTATCCGCCTGTGAACGGATTATCATCAGACGCCAAAGCAGCAACGCCAGCAAGACGATATCCACGACCACACAAGCGGTACTGACGAAATAACGGCTGACGGCACGCATAGCAGGAGAACCGAACATGAACTGCATGGTACTATTGAAAGCTGTCAGCGGCATTTCGGTAGCATTGCGAATTTCCTGCTTGTCGGCATCCTCAATGATCAGCAGACAGCTTGTGTAGAGGTCATATTCGCTTTTCTCCAGCAGACCGATAATCTCATCGGAGGTAACCTGCACCACGGTATCGGATTCTCCGCGCAACAGCTTGCCAAGGGTGGTCAGCTTATCGGCGGCAAAAGCCTCAATGCCCATGCCGTGAATGGCTGCTTCGATATCTTTGCGCTGTACATTGCTGTCGGTGACATATTCCTCGCAGATTTGTTCGGCGATTGTCTGATCCTTGATCGTTACCTGCGCGATGTTCATGTCCTTCACGGTGTTTGCGAGGGTATCCTGCTTGATGTAAGAGTGTGCTGCGAGGGTTGTTGCAATGCCGCCGATGAGCAGCAGCACGGCGATTACGCAGAAAATGCTGTGCCATACGCAGCTTGCAGCGGAGCGATGTTTCTTTGCCATATGATTCTTCCTCTTTCTTTTGTTTTTCTGATTTATTCAGAAGCGATACGCGCTTATTATACCACAGAAAAAGCGGATTTGTCAACGGACAAAGCGTCGAAACAGCAGGCATACACAGCGAATATTCTGAATATTCTGTGAATTTTGCGTTTTCGTGATAAAAGTATGATAGCATAAATTTCCATTAAGATGCAAGGGAGAATTGATGAAGATTTCCTTAAGAGTGCCCCTGCAAAGCCCGATTGATACGTTGTGGGATTGTGTGATCAAATCTTGACTTATTTTGAGGTCTGTGCTATAATAGGCAGGATGTGATTATTTCGACAGGAGGTTGTATCCATATGGGTGTTAAAGGCTTTGATAACGCGAAGTATCTCAAAACGCAGTCTGAACATATCCGCGAGCGCATTGCAAAGTTTGGCGGAAGATTGTATTTGGAGTTCGGCGGTAAGCTGTACGATGACTTTCACGCATCCCGTGTGTTGCCTGGCTTTCAGCCTGACAGCAAGCTGCGTATGCTACTGCAAATGAGAAAAGATGTAGAGATTGTCATTGCAATTAATGCTGCCGATATCGAAAAGAATCGTATGCGCGGCGATCTTGGCATCACCTATGATATTGATGTACTGCGCCTGATCGGCTTGTTCCGTAAAAAGGGATTGTATGTCGGCAGTGTGGTGCTGACGCAATACTGTGATGAGCCTGCCGCCGAAAAATTCCAACGTCGTCTGGAAAGTCAGGGCATCAAAGTTTATCGACACTACCGCATCGAGGGATATCCTTCCAATTTGCAGCTGATCCTTTCCGAGAACGGCTTTGGCAGAAACGAATACATTGAAACTTCACGGCAGCTGGTGGTAGTGACGGCTCCTGGCCCAGGCAGCGGTAAAATGGCAGTTTGCCTGTCACAAATCTATCAGGAGCATGTACGTGGCAAGCAGGCGGGCTATGCCAAATTTGAGACATTCCCCATCTGGAATCTGCCGCTGAAACATCCCGTGAATGTGGCGTATGAGGCTGCAACCGCCGATCTCAACGATGTGAATATGATCGACCCCTTCCATTTGGAAGCACATGGGCAGATGGCGGTCAACTACAATCGCGATGTGGAAGTATTTCCTGTGCTGAACGCGATGTTCCGACAGATTTTCGGAGAATCGCCCTACCAATCGCCCACAGATATGGGCGTGAATATGGCAGGCTTCTGCATTGAGAATGATGAAATCGTATGCGCTGCTGCCCGTCAGGAGATTATACGCAGATTTTTTGATACCCGTTGCAGCTTGCGACAATCTGCGGCAGAGCCGGAAACCCTTTGTAAGCTGGAATTGCTTATGCAGCAGGCGAATTTGACCGAGGCAGACCGTCCTGTGGTGCAGCGAGCCAGAGAGATTGCGGAAGCCACTGGTGAGCCGGGCGCGGCAATGCTGCTGCCCAATGGCAAGATCGTGACGGGGCGTACCACTGAGCTGATGGGTGCTGCATCCGCACTTCTGCTGAACGCGCTGAAATCGTTGGGGCGCATTAATGATGATATCTTGCTGCTGAGTCCCACGGTCATCGAGCCGATACAGCATCTGAAGGTCGATCATCTGGGCAATGAGAATCCGCGGCTGCATACCGATGAAACCTTGGTCGCGCTGTCCATTTCGGCAGCAACCAGTCCCACGGCGGAACGCGCCATGACGCAGCTTGCAAGGCTTCGGGGCTGCGAGATGCATTCTACCGTGATTCTGTCGCAGGTAGATGAGCGTACCTTGCGTCGCTTAGGGGTGAATCTTACCTGCGATGCGCAGTTCCAAAGCAATCGTCTGTATCAGAAATGATTGAATGACCGTGGCAGAGATGCTGCGGTCTTTCCTTTGGGGAAATCCGTGAGAAGGAATAGAGTCACGGCAATCGCTTACGAAAAATATAGATATACAAAACGAGAAAAATATGGTAT